>NZ_JACVWJ010000010.1:0-132119 GCF_020676075.1 Clostridioides sp. ES-S-0001-03
ACCATCTTTCTTCAAAACCTTTCATATACACTTTTGTTTTAGTCCATTCAAGAAGTTTCTCAACCTTGCTATTGCTTAGCCACTTAGCTATTTCTGCCCACAATACATCATACAGTTGTTGTCTTGTTGGAGCTGTAGCAACTACTTTCGGAAAAGGTCTAGTACTTAAATACCATACAGTTGCAACACTTTCTAAGCCAGTTTTGCCTACACCTTGACCACTTCTAATTGATACTTTATCATTTTGAGCTAAAGACATTAAAACATCAGATTGCCACTTATCAGCTTTGAAATTTAGCATATCTTCTGCAAACCAAACAGGATTATCCCAATAACAGTCTAATAGTGTTAATAAAGCTTTATTCATTGTTAACACCACGTTTCATTGCAATATTTTGTATAGCTTCAACCCAAGTTTTTGAGTCATCTTTATTGTTATTGTCTATTTCTAATTCAAATCTCTTTTTATCCATTTTTAACTTCTGTAATCTTTCAATGTTCTTAGCTTTTTCTTTTTGTATCTTAGTTAGTTCAGCTTCTAGCTTTTGTACTCTTTCAAATATAGAAACTGCTCTTGTAACAGTTTCTGTCTGTGTCTGCTCATTATCTTTTAGTAAATTACCTTCTATCTTTAAAGTTCTTTTATCTATGCTTTCTAGCGTAATTTTATCAACTTTTTCTTCATACTGCTTTATTCTTTTCATATGTCTGTGTTCTCTAACTGTAAGCAGACTTATTTCTAATTCAAGTCTGTGTATTTCATCTTTATTTTCACTTTTTATCAACTCTATTTCTTCATCTGTTAGAGTGTTAAAGAATATTTTTTCATATATTCCATCTTTTAATCTATTTTTATTCCCTTTTGGAGCACCATTGCCAACAGCATTTTTATTGCCAATTTGTCCCCCTCTTTTCTTTGTAGTACTACATTCACCTTTTCGTAGTACTACATTCCATTTGTCTCTACACTTCCAGTTGCTAATAGTCTTTTCATTTTCTTTTAATATTTCTGATATTTCTCTGTTTGTTATATTTCCATTGCGTTCTATATATAAATTAAGTGCTTTATCCCTGTTGGGGCTTCTAGCTTTTGCCACACCACCACCTCATTATTTCTATATTCGTTTGAATCTTTTTTTTATTATGAAGCTTGTTTATCCACTTTTATTTCTTTACTCTCTCTTGTCAGCAAGTAAAAGAATGGAGTATCTAATAAAGCTAAGAAAAATTTAACTACATATTGACTCATTATCATAGTTATTAGGCTTGGTACAGTACCCCAAAAGCCTATAGTAATAAATATAGCCGTATCTATTAGTTGGCTTAACATAGTACTAGCATTGTTTCTTAGCCACTTATGTTTTCCATTAAATCGCTCTTTTAACTTATGAAATATAAATACATCATTACTTTGAGCTAATATATAAGCTATTAAACTAGCTAATACAAATCTTACATTCTGCCCCAATACTACTTTTAAGTTGCTACTATACTCTGTCGCAAAACTTGCACTTGGAAGGGCTATTGCGATTGTAATTAATAAAAGACTAAATAACTGCATTAAAATACCTCTTTTGACTGTTCTGTTCGCTTCTTCTTTGCCCCATATTTCTCCAATTATGTCTGTGCACAAAAAAGTTAGTGGATATGCTACAACCGCGGCAGGAACCACAAGCCCAAATATATCAACGACTTTTCCTGCAACAATATTAGAAACCACTAAACTTGTTACAAATACACAATTTAATAATGTTAAATTTCTTTCTGTCTTTTTCACCATCTCACTCCATCCATATATTTTTGATATTTAACCCACTCGCACATGCTATGAGCTACTAATTTTTTTAAATCAGTTTTCTTATTACCTTCTTTTTCTAACCTTCTTATATGTATATCTCCATTTTTAAATGTATATAATTGCTGACCAATACTTGCCCCTATAGTCCAACTACTGCTGTCAACACTATAAAACTTAAATGATTTTAATATCTTTGTCTTAGTAAATCCTAATCCATGAACTTTTACACCTTTCTGATACGCATACTCAACCATTTTTTGTATTAAAGGATACTCTTGTTTTTTTATATCATTTATTGCAAATCCTCCAACTGCAATATATTTATATGTTGCACATAACTTTTTCCAGTATTCTACTCCCCGACTTTTATGCCATACAGGAATACATTGTCTACCTACTTCACTTTCTATTTTTTTAGTCCATTTTTCTACTTGTTCCAGCCCAAAAATCACATCTACATCAACTTCAAAGAAATATTTTATATTATAGTCTTTAATGAACTTTATATATCTATCAATATAGTTTTCCATTTCTTCTTTTGAAATTTCTGTGCCATTCATAAAAGAAAAAGCACCCGAATCTAATAAAAAATTCTCATTTCCTACTATTTGCAAAGCTTCTAGGCATGTTTTCTCTTTATTAAAAAAAGTTTCTAAGATATATAAAGGTTTACATTTCTCTATTGTTTCTAATCTTAATTCTTTATTCATTCCACTTTTTGTTGCAGCAAGAAAAATCCTCATTATACTTCAAACTCCTCATTACAATGTGGACATTTCACTATTTTAGCTTTTTTCTCTTTTTCTTCTAATTCTTCATCCAATATAAAATCTGCATCAATAACTCCTAAATCTTCAAACATGTGTATGTTAAATCCCAAATTACTCATATCAATATTTTCTATTTCAGCTAATTCTTTTGTCAATTTATCAAACTCCCAGTCTGAAAATTCTCCAACTTTATTGTCAGCTAATCTATATGCTCTTATTTCTTCATCTGTTAAATCTTCTAAAACCATACATGGCACTTGTTTTAAATCAAGTATTTTAGATGCTTCGTACCTTGTATGCCCTGTAACAATTATATTATTTTTGTCAATTGTGATTGGATTGTTAAAACCAAATTTTTTAATTGAATTAACTACTTTTTCAACTGCATACTCATTGTTTCGAGGATTATTTGCATAAGGTTTTATATCTTCTAAATTAAGATAAACAACTTCTCTTTTGTTCATTTTAAGACCTCCTTTTTAAAATTTAAATATAATAAAAGAGCCACCTACAAAGATGGCTCTTCAAACTAAACACTCATATTTTCCTTCTTTAAAAAAATAAAAGACTAAGCTTACCCGAACTTAGTCTTTTTAGTGGGGGATACATATTATTTAAGGGAGCAAGTTTTAGGAATCGAACCTAAGATTACACACCAGTACTTGCAAATTGAGTGAGGTTACCAAGCCCCACCCTTTTAGACATTTGAATTAAATTCGGATTTAATCCAACATATCTACATATAGTGTATTAATAAGTTTGAACATAGTAAGAATTGAACTTACAGCATCCTCATGCCCTGCCTAGTCTGTTCACATCTGATAAATACAAAATTTTACTAGAATTTAATGTATTGTTTGGTAAATCTAATATATTTTCTAGCTCTTTTGGCTCTAAACTAAAGTTATAGGAGAATGAAAGTTCATCCATAAATTCTTTTGGAGTAAATATTTTTTCATTCAATAACATCAAAACTGCTGTTTTTAACAATGCTGGTAGAGAAGTTAACAATTCATCATCTAATGGTTCTGATTTTCTTAGTCCTCTATGTTGTAAAGTACGAATCATAGATTGATATTCATCCATGCTGATAATTCCTAAAGAATATGAACGACGAATCATTGCTTGTATAGAAACTTTCCATTTACGTTTCAATTCTGTATAGTTTGGAATACGTAAAGGAGTCCTCTTAGCATCAATTTTAAAAGTCTCTTCTGGTAATAATAATGTCGATGCAAAACGATTAGCTTCTGACTCCCTATCTTTAAACTCTTGTTTTTCCAAAGCTTCTACATCTTCACTCCACTCATGTAAGCATATATGACCTAATTCATGAGCTATATCAAAATTTAGTCTAGAAGCAGAAGTGTTATTGTTTGAATACCCAATCAAATACATAGTTTTTCCTTCAATATCTATCATCTGACTAAATGTATCTATATAATCTATTGAAGTAGGAAATCCTGTAACAATTATTCCATGTTTTTCTACCTCATAAATTAAATTATTAATAGGTTTTAATCCCAACCCCCAAGCTTCTCTTAAAAGTAGAGCAGCTTCTTCGGGTGTCTTATAAAAGCAGTTTGGTAAATTTAATGTTGGAAACTCAATATAATCTTGCAAGAAGAAATATATTTGAGATAAAAATTCCATTCTTTCAACTTGCTTTTTTCTATATTTTTTATTTGTAGTCAACAATGCTCTAAAATAAGATGAACCCTGTATAATTTTCTTTTCTTTTTCTAAAAAAAATTTAGATGGAAAATACAATTCTTTTGCTATCCTTTTGATTATATTATCGCTAGGTTTTAATTTATTATTTTCATACATAGAAATGACTTGTCTTTCACATTTCATTTTTTGAGCTAATTCAACTACTGTCATTTCTCTGTATATACGAGCTTTCTTTAGACGTTCTCCATTAAAATTATTCATATTTAATACTCCATTCAAAATCTTTATATGTTGGCTAGAGTGCAGATAATCCCAACTCTAGCCAACTATTTAATTTTGAGAGGGAAATCTTTCATTTCCACAATACTATTATCTCATGTCTAAAACAAAAAAACCTGCACATTTTCAGCACTCAAAAGTGGCTATAGTTAATTTAGTTTGTAATCTAACAATTCAAAAAGTGGTTCTTGTTCTATTAATGCTTTCTTTCCAAATAATGCTATTGATATTGAACTTATCGCTTGACCAGCTCTTATACTTAATTGTCTTTCTTCTAAATGTACTATATCAACTATCTCCTGCCACATTAAGCCATCTATATACTTAAGTTCAATAATTTGCTTGTGTATAGGTTTTAAATTCCTTATAGCTAAATCTATGGTAGATTTAATTATTTCTGACTCATATAACTCTATTTCTTTTTCTGTTATTAAGTCTGATACATTAACAATAGCATCCTCAATCATATTACTAGTTTTGTTTGTTTTTCCTGTTTTGACACTATCATAACTTATAGCTTTTGTTAAATCTCCAACTGAATTATCTCTAAGCATTTGTATTTCGTTTTTTAATTTTATTATATTTGTATTTAATTGTTTATAATTAGAAAGTTGTTTCTTAGTTGCATTAAAAAACTCTTTTTTAGTTTTAGACATACTCACACACTCCTATTAATTATTTATGTTATAATAATATTTGTATATAAAAGTTTTATATTTTTGACAAGTGGAGTGTGAAAGCACTCCTTTTTTCTTTTTAAATACTATTTATTATTCAATCCTATTTTCTTGAAAAAACTTTCAACTTTGCTCTCATCTTTTTCCGCTTCTTTAATCTGCTGTTCATTTTCCGCCTCTTTAATAAGGAGTATTTCTCTAGTACACTTACATACATTCATAGTTTCTTTATGTATTTCTTCATCCATTATTCTCATATAACTGTCAATACCACTTTTCCCAATACCCTCGTCAGCTAATTCATATATTGTTTTTTCCATGCTATCTTTTAATTCTTTAACATTTTTACTATGTTCAATAAGTTTTTTAATATATTCTTCCATACTAATACCTCTCTTTAGCAATTATTTATTCAAGATTTTCTACAATCTTGTATCATTTACTTCTTATTCTTTTTTGCGTCTCTTTTTTTCTTATTCAATTCTTTATACTCTATCCAACCATCTACACCATATTTCTTACTCCTAGAAACCCATGTCAATTTTTCAGGAAAGTTATAATCAAATATCTTTCTTTTTATCTCTCCTTGCTGAGTTCCAAACCCTTTTACATCTATATATTCAACTTCTCCATTCCATTTGTATATCGCAAAGTCAACTGTATATGTAATAGCTCTTTCAGAAACTCCAAACTTTTTAAATTTTGGTTGCAACTCAAATTTCTGTTGTAGTCCAAAATCTTTAATTTCTCCTTTGGCTTTCTTATCTTTAAGATATAAATAGTATTCTGCTTCATCTTTACTATCAAATTTAATTCCATCTATTATAGTTTTCTTATTATTGTATTTGCTCAATTGTTTTCTCCTCTATTTTATTCCTAACTCAACATAACCATTTCCAAGCTTAACAAAATACTCAATCTCTTTATTTACTTCAATTCCTGTAAATTTTCCATCTTTAAAAGCTTGGAATATAACTGTATCTCCTGCTCTAAAATCTGCTGTATACTCTACTTCAATTTGTTTTTTATTCTTAATTACATCTTTAAAAGTACTAGAAGCTATCTGTAATTCATGTATCATAAGCTCACATCCTTTAAAAGTTTTAGTCTATAATTTTTGACTGCTCCTTTTCATATAATCACTTCCCTTAATTTACTCAATTACTCTCATATTCACTTTTCCATTTTTAAAAAGTTTTATTTGATATTTTTTTCCACAATGGGGACAAGTAACTATCATTTTTTTAAACTTAGCTAATGTATAGAAATTCCTACCACATCCACCAAAACATTTACCTCCATTGAATATTTCAAATTCTCCATAGTCTCTATCTAACTCATTTGCTTCATCTCTATGTTCATTAACTATATATTTATATATCAAAGTATTCATTAAAAACACCTGCCTAATCTATTTCGATTTCGACTATAGCTCTACTTAAAAGCTTTACATTATAATTTTCTTTTATATTTTCCTCATCTTTTTTAAAAGCTCTTGCTTCTTCTAAATCATTAAATATAGAGCTGTATATGTTCCCTTTTTCCCATTCTCTTGTTGTCTGCCAAGTTACTTTAAATTCTGTAATAACCATATCGACTGCTCCTTTTATAAGTCAAAGTAAGTCTATAGACTTTTAGTTTCATTCACAAACTTACCTTGACTATTTAAATTATTTAAACCTAGACTATTTGTTTCCTTCACTTTCCATTTTAATTAATAATTCTTTTATTTCAGCAGCTTCTTCTTTTATACATTTAATAGCTAGTTTAATTTCTTCTTTTAAGCGAATATTTAATTCCTTATTTGTAAAAGTAAGTGGTATTTTAGTACCATTTTTTCTTACAATTGATATATTTATTTTTTTACACTCTTCTATTTCCTTTAAATATTCTCTTAATTCTTTTTCATCTTCTTTCGCTCTCTTTATAGCCTCAAGTATAGGAATAACAGCTACTTTATATCCTTCTGGAATATCATTTAAATTTATTTTCATTTTTAAATCTCCTTTTCTAACCAATTTTTATATGTTGTATCACAATCTTTGCTTTCGCAATCTACCCTATCATTTATGCAACTAGCACAAATCTCTTTCCCAAATTCCTTATACACTTCTCTTTCATCAAGATTCTTCGACTTGCACATTTCCTTATTAGTCATATGAGCACCTTCCAGCTTTCTAATTATCTCCTGTAATTTTAAGCAATACTTGTTTAACCTGCATAATTTCATCTTTAAATTCATCAAAACTTATCTCAATTTCTTTTCTTAACCATTCGTTCATAATTTCATCTTTAAAAACTATTGGAATTTCAGTTCCATCTTTACCAATAATCAAAACTTTTGCTTTTTCACATTCTTTTAGTTCTTTTAAATAAACATTTATTTCTTTTTCATCCATTTCAACTTTTTTCATTACTTCATCTACTGTTCCAAGTTTATTTAGTACAAAACTACCTTGATTTTTCATTTTAAATCCTCCTTTATTTCGTTTTTGAGAGTCGCAAAACACTTCAACAGTAATTTATATTAAAATACATTTTGCAACTCTCTAAACTGTTTTTGTTAGATATTTTCTGTATATAAAAGTCCTTTTAATCTCTCTATTTCTTTAATTAGACTATCATTCCAAGTTTTTACAGCCACATCTCTACTTAAAGAAACAACATAATCAAAATGCTCTATATCCAACCTATTTTTGTTAATAACTCTTAAAAATTGACCATTCCTTCCTACTTTATATCTACCTTTTGTTTCTTCTAATACTTCAACTTCTTCTAGTCCTTGCGGACTGCATATATAAATCTTATTCATTATTCTTCTGCCTCCATATAAAGCCATTCTTTGAACCCTTCGGGGCTTTCATAACATATATAACCACAAGGTTCTCCCTCATATATACAATACTCACAAATACAATCTGTGCTTCCAAAAAAATTAGCCATTCCATCCTCATCCAAACTTTTTATCATTTCAAAATTAGTCATTCTTAGCACCTTCTTTATTTTTACAATAATTTTTTATTCCAAGATTCCAACAATCTTCACAGATACGTATGTCTATATACCTAAGTAGACTTGTATTGCCCTTTTCTTTATTAATAAAATATTTTTGTTTCTCAACATTAATTGTCTTCTTACAAAAATCGCACTGTATGAGTTCGTTCATTACTCTTCCACCTCATTTTCAACCCATTCTCTAATTCCTGCCCTGCATTTTTTTTCGTCATCAGAAACAAACATACAATCACAAGCGCAACAGTCACAAATCTCATGTTCAAACAAAAAGTCTATTAATTTATCCTTAAATCCTTTACCATTTTCTATTTTCTCTATTTTCCCTTTAATGAATTTTTCATAACAAGTTGGGCATATGTGTTTATCCATCCCAAGTACTCCTTTGCTACAATCCTTTTTATATAGCTCAATACATTCTCCATTATATTTTTCAAATATCCTCTTACAAAAATCACATTGTATAACTTTACTCATTTTTAAATCCTCCCATATTATCGCAATTTTCAATCTCTTTTAGATTCAATCTATACTCATAAATCCTACCTGCTACAAAACTAATCCCTATCAAAAGTAAACTAGTTAAGATATGCATTATATCTCATCCTTCCTATCATCAATCAATATATTAAACCCACAAGAACATTCTCTATAATATGTGTGTTCTTCAACTATTAACTTGCCTTCATCATTTCCAATCTTGTCATTGCCACAACTAGGACAATAACAATACTTTTCTCCAAGTTTTATAATATCTTTTAATTTCATTTTTCTAACATCCCCTCATACTCATATCTACTCAATATTTTTATAGCTATATCAATAGCTTTATTTACAGAACACTTTTTCTTATTTAATATCTTTTCAGCTAATTTAATTACTTGCTCTACATTTGCTAATACCATCTGTCACTCCTATATTTCATTCCATTTTAATTTTGCATACTTAATATCATACTTGCCTTCATATAGAGTATTTTTATTCAAACAATAACTAATCGTAGTAGGTGCGCATTTCAGTATTTTAGATAATTGAGACATATTCCCTAGCCCAATTCTTCTGTTTGTATTTATATCAACAACTTCTACATTCTTCTTTTTAATTCTTTCCTCTGCAAAGCTCAATACTGCATCTTCAAACTCAAAATAATGTTCATCATTTTTAAAACCTTTTCTTCTATAAACCTGTGATTTTATAAAATACTCTAAATCACTACCCCATACCATTCCTTCATTTACTAATTGATAAGCTATTTCAGAAGCTCTCTGTCTAGCTGTTTTACTCAACATTTCCTTAACCCCCTATTCAACTGGCATTTCAAACACTTTTTCTTTGTAATACCTAACTCCATCTTTATTTATAATGTCAAACTTAGTTCCTGCAATGATAGCATCCTGTATTCTGTTTAATACTTCAATAGCTCTTTCTTCTGATTTATACCTACCTATTTCTCTAGCATTTGATTCCTCTTCAAACACTGCACCTACTTGTTTATTGCTTATTTCAATTCTATTAACTCTCATTAAATCTAATCTATCTTGACTTCTAATTATTATCATTTTTAATACCTCCACCCTTATTTGAATCTAACTCATACATTTTATCTATTAAAAGTCTTAAAGCCCTTCCAGCATCTGAACTTTTTTCGACCTGCAAGTTTCATCTTTAAATTTAATTCTAATTATTTACAATATTATATTTATCATCTTCTCTCCATCCGAAATTGTATGGTTTTATAATATTAGATATTATATCTTTACATAAAAGCATATAGTCTTTTATTTTATCTTCTGATTTATCTAAAATACATTCTAATACATCACATCCACTACAACTTCCATAACCAACATATGTCATAAGATATTCACGTTCATCAGGTTGATATGTTTTTTTAGGTATTAAATATAATAAAGTACCTTGATAATGTCCATCATTTATTTCACTTATATTGTCGCTATCCCACTCATCATCCTCATCTATATTATCATTCAAAATATATTTTACTGATAATTTAACCAAATCTTCATAACTACAATAACTATCATTATTAATTAAATCAGATGATAATAATGCTTCACGTAATCTTGTTTTATTTTTTATCCACTTTTCTTTACAATATTTTATCATTTCTAATCCCTCCAATATTTTTAACTTCTAGGAAGTAATATTGTATAATTACTCCCTAGATTATTTAACTGAACTTCTCCTTCTGACTTTTCTTAATAATGTCGTCTAGCTCATCCTCTGAATACTTAGTAAATGTTTGTTCAAAGTTAGCAAACTTATTTTTACTTAACTGGCTATTAACCACTTTTTTTGTTTTCTTATTTTCTTGCTGTAATCTATATGATTCCAGTTGTTCATATGTAGTAATATTCGCACCCTTCCACTTTTTAAGGATACCTTTTAAGTACGCTGGATTCATATTCATCTTTTCAGCACATATCTCTATTGCTCTTTTAAATACTCTTATATCTATCTCATTAGAAATTTCAATTAACCATTCAGCTGTGACAGGATATATCACTCCTATATTTTCTTCATATAACTGCTTAAATTCTTTTAAATAGTTATCCACAGGTTGCTTCCCTATATACATACTGTTAATACTGTTACTTATAATACTGTTACTTATAGTGTCCATATTTTCCGTGTCCGGCTGAGTCGTGTCCGGAAAAGTAGGACATGGTTCCATGTCTACATTTTTAGGATATGGTTCCGTGTCTTGTTTTTTAGGACATGGTTTTTTCTTCTTTTTATCTACTTTTAAACCTCTATTAGAGATACATTCCTCTATATAAGTTCTATCAAATACAATTTCATATATATTGTTTTGCATTTTACCTTGTTTAGATTTATTTTTATGAATTCTTATATATCCACTAATCTCTAACTCTCTTTTATATTTTGTAAATGTATCTTTTGATATATCTAATTCGTAACAAATTAAATCCCTAGATGGGAAACATGTACCACTAGCACCTGTAAAGCTAGCTAGATATGAATATAGCATTCTAGCACCAACAGTTAACCACCTATCTCTAGTCACTAATTTAGGTATCAACCCGTACCCATCACTTAATATGTTTAACTTTTCTATAACTGACTTATCTTCCTTCAAGGTGACTCACCTACTTAATCAACATTTATAGTTTCTTCTAAACTTACTTGACCATCTATATTTTCAATTTCTTCTTTTGTTTCTACTTCATCCTCTTTTACTTCCTCAAACTCAGCATCTATAAAATCATCTTTTGGTTCATATTCACTAAGTAATTCAATTAATTCATCTACTTCCTCAAATTTTAGCTCTTTTAAATCAAATCCATTACTTTCACAAAACTCCTCTAGTTTTGATGTATCTTTTTTATTCTCATAATCATACAAACCTTTCATTGACGCTAACTTAAGTATTCCTTGTTTTTGTGATGGACTTGCCTTACCTATTTCAATAGGTTTTTGAGGTAATTTATCAGGTACAGTCTTTATTTCTGCACTATCATATAATCCTTGTAAGTCTTCTGGAAATGCTTCTCTTAAAGCTGTAACAATTGCACATTTTCTTATCATTACACAAGGCATTTGCTTCCAAGTAGCTTGACTCTTTGAATACTCTTCTAAAGACACTACAGACTTTATAGGGAACTTCATACCTCTTACTGATACTTCACACCATCCTCCAATTAATTCCTCTTGTGGTAGCTTTAAACTGCCCTCTCTTTCAAATACTTCTCCATTTTTATTTACAGTTACTATCCCAGCTTTCATACCTTCAAATTTAGGATTTTTATTTGCTCTTTTTACAAATACATCTTTACCAACTACTATATTTGCTGGTGAATTACCAAACTTTATTAAATATGCTTCTTTTATAAAAGGATTTAGTTTCTGAGCCTTACACAATTCTATAAACATTAGAACTTCTTGGTCTGTTACATTTCCACTACCACTTACTAGATAATTCTTTACTGTTGTATAATCAAGTATTTGACCTGACTCTAAAGTACATGTCGCTAGTTCTAAAGCCTTGTTATTCATTTTCTAACCCCTCCATATCCTTTATATTTCTTCTTAAAACTGACATAAAGCCATCTATATAATCTCCGTATTCATTTTCTTTTTCATTATCTTTTAAATGCTTTTTAAACTGTTCTAAAGTCCAATCTTTTTTATGTTTTTCTATGCAAGATTCTACGGCTGATATTTGTCCAAACCTTTCATCTGCATCTATTTCATCCACTGCTATGAATTTTAATAAAAATAATCTATCTTCTAAATCTTTTATTATTTCATTTCTAGTTTTCATTTCTTCCCCCTTGTGCTATAATATACATTAATATTTTTATTTTTTGTTTTTGATTAGAGCCATTACCAGTGGCTCTTTTCTTATATCTGCACATCTATAGGTCTATCTCTTTCGATTTCTTCTAAAAACAATTCGAATCTCTTGTAATCTTCACTTTCCTTATGTTCTATTGTTTTAATCTCTATATTTATACTTTCTAAAATATTTTCAACAGCATACTTTGCTCTTTGCCATGCAACTATTTCTCTTAGATAATCTCTCATGTGTGCATCATCTATTAAATCCCTGTCTTTATTTCTAAGTTCCTCATAAAGCACACTATTTTTGCTTATCTCTAATTCAGCTAAATCTAATTGTTTTTGAACTATTTGCTTTACTTTGTTTAAACTTTCCATAATAAACCCTCCTAATTTAAAAATACAATCTCATAATCACCATATCTAACATCTTCTACTATTAGTGCTTGATACTCCATACATCCTCTTTCTTTGTCGTAGTAAGCTAAATTCAACTCATTTTCTGTTGCTACTACTACTATGCAGTCGATTTCAAAACCAAGTCTTTTACAATTTACTTTTACTGCATTTCCTACTTCAACTTTCTTTAAATCGAATTTATTCATAATTACCTCCTTTATTTATTTTTTAAATTTGATGGTAAATACAAGTTAACTAACTCTATATCTCTTGTTAATGCACTTCTTTTAACTTTCTTATCTTTATTAAACTTCTTGTTACTTCTCTGCTCGTCATAGTATGTAATCTTATATAACTCTTTGCCCTGCTCTACCTTATATATTTTGTTTTTATAAATTGTTTTCAACTTATCTCTCCTATCTTATTTTTAATTTAAGTCTATTTCTTAAAAACTTCTTTTTTAACTCTATAGTTGCAATCTTTTCTCCATTTTTGAGTAAAAAAAGCACATTTCTGTATGTTGCCAGTTCCAACTAAATCACCCCCTCTCTAGCTTTTTTACTTGATTGTTTCTTATATAAAAATCGTTCTTCTAAGTAAGTCTTTGGAACTTTTCCTGCAAAAGTATAGTATCCTTTTTTTTGTAATTCTTTGTTTAAATCTCTTATTATTCTATATGCTGTGCTTTCAGCTACATCTAAAAGTTGCATCACTTCTTCGACTTTGTAATATCCCGAATTATTTGCTTTTTTAGCCAATTATCTCACTCCTTTTTAAGAATATTCTGTATTTAATTTTTATCAAGAAAGTTATAAAATAGTGCATCAAGCATGTATAATAAGTGATTATCTTTATCTATTGTCAATACTTCCTTATCTTCTATGTAAAACTTAATTAAATCTTCATCTAAACAGTGAGTAATACAAGAATTATCTTCTCCATTTATTAACATTCCAACTTCTTTCAATATCCCTTGTTTATTTTTAATATGAACCTCTGCTATTTCATCAAGAGTACTTTTTATACCATAAAATATATCTTCGTTCATTGTCTTTACCTCCATAATTTTTAATTTTAAAAGTTCTAACTTAACATTGATATTTGTTTGCTACTTTTAAATTTATTAATGAAATAAACCTGACCCTTTCCAGTGATTTTTGGTGTTTTAGTTACACTTATGTATCCATTTGGATGAACTCTTGTACCTTCTTTAGTTTCTATAACTCCCAAATTCACGCTTTTTTGAGTTGGTGTATTATAATCCTCACCTTTGCGTTTTATTAAGTAACCATTATCTCTTAACCATGCAAACAATCTTTTTTCTCCTGTATTAATTCCATTTTGTTTAAGTAATTTAGCTAGTTCTCCAACTAATATAGAATCATCAGAAGATGCTACTGCATCAGCAAAAAGTACTTTTGGTTGTTGTAATTGAATTACCTTATCTTTTTCTTCTAATTCTCTACTTTTCTTTTCTATTGTCTTTTGAGCTACTTGTAATGCTCTTGCCATTATTTCATCATCTGACATATCTTCTGTTGTATGTATATATCCACCAGTTTTACGTATTGTTGGTAAGACTTCATCAAATACCCAGCTTTCAAATTTCTCAGCACTTGGTAGCTTACTATTTGCAATTAACCTATACATATCGCTTTCTGTTATTATGTTTACTTCCAATTCTTTATTTTTATTTTGTGGATGAGGTATATAACTTTTTGTTACCCACTTGCAATGGTCATTTATTGCTTTACTTGTATTTGTATATCCTAAACATTTAGCTACATCTGTTGCTATAAAATATGGTTTCTCACCAATTTCAATCATTCTTATTTGACCAAATTCCATTTTCTCAAATATTTGCAAGTCATTCATGTTTATTCCTCACTTTCTATATTAAATTTATTTTCTTTTTTTATTTTCTCAACAAAATCCCAACATGCATCCACAATAATGGAATTCTTACTTTTCCCACATTCTTTGGCTATATTTTGTACATCTTGATTTAATTTTGGAACGAGTCTTATCGTCATTCTTATTTTTTCCATTATGTTTCCCCTCCTACTTTTTTGACACCTATTCGGTGTCTATATGTTCATTATATTCTTGCACCTATTCGGTGCCAAGACTTTTCCAAACTTTTTTTGTATAATGTCATTAAGGAGGTGTCAAAATGACCACTATTACAGCAAGAATATTCATACCACTAAATGAAACTTTAGAAAAGATTTCATTTCAAACTGGTATCCCAAAATCTTCACTTATTCTATATGCTCTCAATGACACATTAAGAAAAAATGAAATAATCGAAGGACTTGAATGTGTCACAGACAAGAATGAGGAAAATGTACGTTTTACATTGAGAATGCCTGAACATTTAAAATTATTGTTGGAAAAAATTGCAAAAGATAATGATATTTCTGTTAACACTCTAGTTAATCATTGTATACATCTGTTTTATGTTTTACATTGGTCTTCTTACATTCGATAAATATTGCCATATCGCAGAAATTATAATATATGTAATAGGTATCCCAATTTCATTGCTTAAATCTGTCAACGCTTTGTACAAGTCATTTGGTATACGAAGCGTTGTTTGCTCATGTTTCAATCTAATCACCTCTAATTTTGTTATTTTAAGAAGGTCTTACTAAATACAATTCCTAAAAAATAGAAAATTCCAATTAAAATCCCTCTAAATAACAATTCTTCCTCTTTATTTATCATCTAATCACCTCTTTTTGAATATTTATATAAGCACTTTCTATGAAAAAATCTTGACTCCTCAAATTTGATGAGTCCTCTAAAATCTTCTTGTATCCTCTTATATCTCTTAACAAATTATCATGCTTCTTTTCTATTAATTCTGCAACTTCTCTACTCTCAACTAAAAATTGATTATTTTGATTAATTATTGTTAAATTATTCATGTTTATCTAACCCCTTGTCATTCACATTTTGCGAATTATTTATTTAAAAAAATATCTCTTAAATCTGTATTAAAAAAATCTGATATTTTTATTGCTTCACTTACTGTGAATCGCCTATCGCCATTTTCTTTACTTGAGTAAGTACTGGGATTCATTCCTAATATTTTTGCTAAATCTCTTTGTCTCAATCCTTGTCTTACTCTAAGAGATTTCAATATATAATTTTTCAATATATATCACTCCTTTTATTCTCAATTTGAAGTTTCTATATTTATATAATATACTCCGTTTTGTGAATTGTCAATACGTTTTTTGTTTTTTTCTTCCTTTTTGCGAATTAAAATCACAAAACGCGTATTTTATAGTAGAATAAGAGTAATTACATTCGTTATAGTTTTTAAGAGGGGGACAATTGCAATGTATAAAGATGAAAGCAATATATTTTCTAAAAGATTAAGAGAAGAGAGAGAAGAACTCGGATTAATGCAAAAAGAGATGGCTAATAAATTAAGTTTACCAGCAAATACTTATAACGGATATGAAACTGGTAAAAGAAGCCCAGCGCTTGATGTTGTGAGACATATAGCTGATACTTTAGATATATCAACTGACTATTTATTAGGTAGAACTAATATCAAGATTAATATTTCTAATATCACAGAAAAGGAACTTATTCAAAAATTAAATCCATCTGATGATATGAGAGAAATACTTAATATTTTTAGTGAACTTGATGATGATTCTAAAAATAAAGCTTTAAAGATAGCAAAACTTTTTTTGGAGGAGCAAAATACTAAAAATAAAGAATAAGCATAAAAACATATAAAAAAAAGAGGATTCAATCCTCTTTTTTTATATGTTTAAACTCTGACTTTATTTCTTCTTTACAATTATAAAATTTAGCTTCATCAATAGTCTCTAACATTTTCATAATTTCATAAAATGCCAACATTTTAGAACAATCTGAATCTCCCACTTGCGTCACCCTCTTATAATTTATAATATTTATTCCTTGCCCCTTGAATATGTAAAATGTTTAGCCAATCACCTTCTTTTTATAATATTATATTTTATATCCCTTTTCAGAACTTATGTTCGTAAAAAATGGTATAAAAATTCCTTAACTTATAGACTTGATGTATTTATTTCAACAAATATAATATTTAAAATTTCTAAAATTTTCTTTGTAAATATATTATATATAAATTTATATTATCTTGCAACTTGACTAATATAGAGATTTTAGTTTTGATTTTAAAAATTCACTTCTATTTTTTTATTTCTAGTATTTTAGACTATCTGTATATTTCTATTTTTAGTTAGTCACCTAGCTTTATTTTTCATAACTTTAATTTTTATTTTTTTATTGCATTTTTTACATTATTCTTAGATTTAATTTGCAAATTATTTACTTTATACTTATAAGCTTTTAAATAAAATTTATTCTTTCTTTAAATTCTAGCATCTCAGCACTATTCTTATAGTGCTTTTAATGTGCTTTTCTTACTTACATTTTAACACATTTTTCCAACAAAAAATGTTCTAACGAGGAACATTTATTACAATAAATTACACAAACTATTAATTATAAAAATAATCAAAAAATAATTAAAAGGTGGATTTTAATAAATATTGAAAAAATTAAGAAAAAAGAAAAGAATGACGCAATTAGAACTAGCAGAAAGAATGGGTCGTAATAGAAGTTATATATCAAAGCTGGAAAATGGGGAATATAAGGATATAGGAATATCTACAATATTAGATTTATCTATAGCACTAGAAGAAGATTTTACTGAATTATGTAAATATTATAAACTTCAAGAAATAAAAAGAAGAAAAAAACAAAACAACTAGTTAGAATATATATATAGCATGTTATAATTGTAATATTAAGATAACATAATTGAGGGGGTGTCTAAAATTCCTGCTTACAAAGATGAAGAGAGAAAAACATGGTTTGCTAGCTTTTATTTCACGGATTTTACTGGAGAAAAGAAAAAGAAAACTAAACGAGGTTTTAAGACTAAAAAAGAAGCTTTAGAATTTGAAAGAGAATTTTTAAATAAAAGTACAATGAGTACAGATATGATTTTTAAAAGTCTTGTAGAAGAATATATGCAAGATATGTCAACAAGACTAAAGTTGTCTACAATAGATATTAAAAAATATTTAATAAATTTAAAAATATTACCTTTTTTTGAAAACTTAAAGATAAATGAAATTACTGCCAAACACATTAGAAAATGGCAAAATGAATTATTGCAAAGTGATTATAGCCAAACGTACATAAAAACAATAAATAATCAGCTTGTTGCTATATTAAACTATGCAGTAAAGTACTATAATTTACCTTCCAACCCTGCTCATTTAGCAGGTTCTATTGGTAAAAAAAATGCTGATGAGATGCAGTTTTGGACTTTGGACGAATTTAGAAAATTTATGGAATTTGAAAATAAGTCAGAACCTCGATTGGCTTTTGAAATTTTATTTTGGACAGGACTGAGGCTAGGCGAATTAATGGCTCTTACTCCAAAAGATGTGTTTGAAAACAAAATAAAAATTGATAAAAGTTATATAAAATTAAATGGAGAGGAAATTATTTCTTCTCCTAAAACACCTAAAAGCAAACGCATTGTCCCTATCCCACATTTCTTATATAATAATATAAAAGACTATTTATCTAAACTATATGATTTAAAAGAAGATGAAAGAATATTTAAATTTGCTAAAAGCTATCTTTCTAAAGAATTAGATAGATGTTGTAAGTTGTCTAACATAAAAAGAATTAGAGTGCATGACTTGCGACACTCTCATGCTTCACTATTAGTAAACATGGATATAAATATATTAACTATAGCTGAGCGACTTGGACATGAAAAAGCAGAAACAACTTGGAATACATATTCTCATTTATATCCGAATAAACAGCTTGAAGTTGCACAAAAACTAGATAATTTAAATATATAGTATCATTTTAGTATCACAATCAAATTTCAAAAAGTCACAAACCTTGAAAATACAAGGTTTGTGACTTTTTTGTTTACTATTCCCATTCTATTGTTCCAGGTGGTTTAGAAGTTATATCATAAACTACTCTATTTACTCCATCAACTTCATTAATTATTCTATTAGAAATTTTTTCTAACACATCATAAGGCATCTTATACCAGTCAGAAGTCATTCCATCAGAAGAAGTAACTGCTCTTAAACCAACTAAATAAGCATATGTTCTTTCATCTCCCATAACTCCAACAGTCTTAACATCTGGTAATGTTGCAAAAGCTTGCCATATTTCTCTATATAAACCAGCTTTTCTAAGCTCGTCCATATAAACAGCATCTGCTTCTCTTAATATATCACATTTTTCTTTAGTTACATCACCTATAACTCTTATTCCAAGACCTGGCCCTGGGAAAGGATGTCTAAATATTAATCCTTCTTCTATACCAAGTTCTAATCCTATTTTTCTAACTTCATCCTTAAATAGTTCTCTTAATGGCTCAACTATTTCTTGGAAATCTACATCTTCAGGAATTCCACCAACATTATGGTGAGATTTTATAGTAGCAGCACCATTTCCATGTCCACTTTCTATAACATCTGGATAAATTGTTCCTTGAACTAAGAAATCCATTTTTCCTAATTTATTTGATTCTTCTTCAAATACTCTTATAAATTCTTCACCTATTATCTTTCTCTTAGCTTCTGGCTCAGAAATTCCTTTTAGTTTAGATAAGAATCTATCTTCTGCATTAACTCTTATTAAATTTATATCGAATTTCTCTCTAAATATTCTTTCTACATCGTCACCTTCATTTTTTCTAAGTAAACCATGGTCAACAAATATACAAGTCAAGTTATCTCCAATTGCTCTATGAATAAGAACTGCAGCAACAGAAGAGTCAACACCTCCACTTAAAGCACATAAAGCTTTTTTGTCACCTATTTTTTCTTTTAATTCTTTTATTTTATCTTCTATGAATGAATCTGTAGTCCAGTCACCTTTTACTTCACATACATTGTATAAGAAATTTTTAAGTATCTTATCTCCCTCTAAACAATGTTCTACTTCTGGATGGAATTGAACTCCATATAGTTTTTGTTCTACATTTTCCATAGCCGCTACTGGACAATCTTTAGTATTTGCAACTATAGTAAATCCTTCTGGAGCCTTTTCTATTAAATCAGTATGACTCATCCAAACACTATTTGTAGTAATCCCTTCAAATAATGATGATTTTCCATAAGTTATAGATGTTTTTCCATATTCTTTTTCTTGTTTATTGCCTTTTCTTACAACTCCACCTAATACATGAGACATTATTTGAACTCCATAACATATACCAAGTATTGGTACTCCTAGTTCAAATATTTCTTTTGATATTGTTGGAGAATCTTCTAAGTATGCACTATTTGGCCCACCTGTAAATATTATCCCTTTAGGATTTTTTGCTTTTATTCTTTCTATGCTTGCAGTACATGGAAGTATTTCACAATATACGTTGTTTTCTCTAACTCTTCTAGCTATTAACTGATTATATTGACCTCCAAAATCTATTACAAGTACTAATTCATGTTTCATAAATTTCCATCTCTCCTTGTATAATATAGTTTTTATATATATTTATTTTAACACAATACAGTCTAAATTATATTAAATCTTTTTACACAAAAAACCTGTATAGTAACTTCCATAATTTCTAGCAAAAGTGAAATTACTATACAGGCTTCCAAAATGCCCCTTATCTTATAGCCAACATATAGGGAGTATAACTCAGCCTACACATTTACTTAACTAGGTCTTTTGGTATAATAATTTCACTCATAGTCAAGATATTTACGGTATCTTGGTAGAGACTCTCAGACCATATCTCTGAGCATATACGAGTGAGTTTATATTTTATATATTTTTTTCTGTTTGCTTTTATTTATTAAAGCTGAGTATTAATTTATCAAAATTTATTACTTATGTCAATAAGTTTTCACTAAATTCTTCTTTTATTCTAAAATTTATATCAGCAAACACTTTTTTTATAGGAATATCTTCATTTTTTGCTATAGTTTTACATTCATCATATTCTGGAGTAGCTTTAACTAATTTATCTTTGTAATACCCTAGTTTTATTGTAACTAATCCATATTTTGTGTCTAATTTTACAAACTTTCTATCTAAAATTTCTCTGTTGTAAGCATTATATCGTACTCCAAAAGTGCTAGTTTCTAAAAGCAATATTTCAATAAATTTTTCTAAATCTACTTTATTACATAAAATCGATATTTTTGTTGCAGGTCTATTCTTTTTCATATAAATGCTTTCTGTATAAATATCTAACGCTTTCTCGTCTAATATTTTTTCATACAAATAAGAATATACTTCTGAAGACATATCATCGATATTTGCACTAATTTCATAAATTAATTCTTCTTTTTTTTTTCTCCTAATACTGTTCTTAACATATTAGGTACTTCAAATTTCTTATGACCTATTCCATATCCAATTTTTATTGGAGAAAACTCAAAATCCTCTACAAATTCATCACACAGAACTTTTATTATTGCAGCTCCTGTTGGAGTCGTACATTCTCCTTTTACATTATTTAATTTGATTGGTACACCTTTTAATATTTCCATGGTTGCAGGTGCAGGTACAGGCATGACTCCATGGTCACATTTTACAAATCCTGAACCAACAGATACTGTACTAGAATAAATCTTATCTATACAAAGTAAATCAACTAATATAGATGCTCCTACAATATCTACAATTGAATCTATAGCTCCTACCTCATGGAAGTGTATCTTATCTATTGTAGTTCCATGAACCTTTGCTTCTGCTTCTCCAATTACCATAAATATTTTTTTAGCATTAGATTTTACATTTTCATTTAAATCACTTTCATCTATAATTTCAAATATATCCACTAAATTTCTGTGCATATGTGTTTCTTTCGTAATTACTTTTACTGTTATACCTGATATTCCACTTTCATTTTTTGAGCTTATATTTATATTAAATTCATCGCTCATTTTTAGTTTATGAATTTCCTCCAAAAAAATTTCCTCAGGTACACCTAAATTTAATAAGCTTGCAAGGGTCATATCCCCTGATATACCACTTACTATATCAAAATAAAGTATTTTTTCACTCATATATTTCTCCTCAGTTTTAATAATGAAAAATCTAATAAACATTAGATTAACATCGTATAATTTATGTTTAATTTATATCAATATACCTATTATAATTTATTTATCATAGCTGCCAAATATCCTGCTCCAAAACCATTATCAATATTTACAACAGATATTCCAGATGCACAACTATTTAACATAGCCAATAATGCTGCTAATCCTCCAAAATTGGCTCCATATCCAACAGATGTTGGTACAGCTATTACTGGAACATCAACTAGGCCTCCAATTACACTTGCAAGTGCACCTTCCATTCCTGCAACAGCTACTACTACTCTAGCACTATCTATTTTGTGTCTCTTATTTAAAAGTCTATGTATACCAGCCACTCCAACATCATATATTCTATCAACATCATTACCTAAAAATTTAGCTGTATAATATGCTTCATCTGCTACTGGTATATCAGAAGTTCCTCCTGTTGCAATTACAATTTTGCCTTTTCCAATATTCTCTATAGCATGATTTTGAATTTTAAGAATTTTAGATAATTCTTCGTATTCAGCATGACTATAAATTTCTTTAACTTTTAAAAATGTTTCTTTTCTACATCTTGTCCCCAATATATTAGAACCTTTTTGATTCATTTTATCAATAATTCCTAAAATATGTTCATCACTTTTACCTTCACAATAAATTACTTCTGGATATCCATTTCTTAATTCTCTATGATGGTCTATATTGGCATATCCAAGGTCTTCATAGGGTAAATCTTTTAATTGTTCTAATGCAACATCTATATCAATGTTTTCATTTTTAACCTGTTCAAGCAATTTTCTTAAGTCCATATTATCGCATCCTTTTAAACTTTGATTTATTCTCTATCAACAATTATACCTTAATTAATATATATCTAACATCATAACCTAAAAAAATAACAATACAACTTCAAAGATATTATTATAATCCAGATACTAATTATCCAAATATATATATTAAAATTGTAAATGCACAAAAAAATTAAATATATACAAAAGAACTATTTCAACTTAGATACTAAAATCTAAGTCAAAATAGTTCTCTATCTTAAAATTTATATTTTTAAATATTTTAAGATTACATCATTCCTGGCATACCGCCACCCATTCCTGGCATTCCTACATCTTCTTTTTCAGGAAGGTCAGCAACAGCAGCTTCAGTAGTTAAGAAAGTACTTGCTATTGATGCAGCATTTTGTAAAGCACTTCTACTAACTTTAGTTGGGTCAACTATACCAGCTTCTATCATATTTACATATTTTTCATTTAAAGCATCAAATCCAGTTTCTGCTTCAGCGTTAACAACATTTTGTACAATTACAGCACCTTCAAGACCAGCATTTATAGCTATTTGTCTTAATGGTTCTTCTAATGCTTTTTTAACTATTTGAGCACCTAGTTTAACTTCTCCAGTTAAACTCTCAACTAGTGTTCCTATTGCTGGTATAACACTAACAAAAGCAGTTCCTCCACCAGCTACTATTCCTTCTTCTACAGCAGCTCTAGTTGCATTAAGAGCATCTTCTATTCTTAATTTTCTTTCTTTTAACTCAACCTCTGTAGCAGCACCAACTTTTACAACAGCTACTCCACCAGCAAGTTTAGCTAATCTTTCCATTAATTTTTCTCTATCAAAATCTGAAGTAGTTTGCTCTACTTGATGTTTGATTTGATTTACTCTATCTTCTATAGCTTTTTTATCTCCAGAACCATCTACTATTGTAGTGTTTTCTTTAGTTACTTTAACAGATGAAGCTCTACCTAACATAGATAAATCAGCTTCTTTTAAATCATATCCTAATTCTTCTGATATTACTTGACCACCTGTAAGTATAGCTATATCTTGAAGCATTTCTTTTCTTCTATCTCCAAATCCTGGAGCTTTAACTGCTACTACATCAAATGTTCCTCTTAATTTATTAACAACTAATGTAGATAATGCTTCACCTTCTACATCTTCAGCAATTATTAGTAGCTTTTTACCTTGTTGAACTATTTGTTCAAGAACTGGTAATAGCTCTTGTATGTTAGATATTTTTTTATCAGTAATTAATATATATGGGTCATTTAAAACTGCTTCCATCTTGTCTACATCTGTAACCATATATGCAGAAACAAATCCTCTGTCAAATTGCATACCTTCAACAGCATCCAATTCAGTATTCATAGTTTGAGATTCTTCAACAGTTATAACTCCATCTTTACCTACTATTTCCATAGCTTCTGCTATTAATTTTCCAACTTCTTCATCACCAGCAGATATAGAAGCAACTTGAGATATAGCTTCCTGTGTTTCTACTATTCTTGATTGATTTTTTAATTCTTCTACTGCTACTGTTACTGCTTTTTGTATTCCTTTTCTTAAAAGTATTGGGTTAGCACCTGCTGTTACATTTTTTAAACCTTCTCTGATTATAGCTTGTGCTAAAACTGTAGCAGTTGTAGTACCATCTCCAGCTACATCATTAGTTTTAGTTGCTACTTCTTTAACTAACTGAGCACCCATATTTTCAAATCTATCTTCTAATTCTATTTCTTTTGCTATAGTTACACCATCATTAGTTATAAGTGGAGAACCAAATTTTTTATCTAATATAACATTTCTTCCTTTAGGTCCTAATGTTACTTTTACTGTATCTGCTAATTTATTTACACCAGCTTCTAAAGCTCTTCTTGTTTCCTCTGAAAATTTAATTTCTTTAGCCATTTTAAACCCCTCCTAATAAATTTATTCTATATTTATTCAATAACAGCTAATACATCACTTTGTCTTAGTATTGTATACTCTTGTCCTTCTATTTTAACTTCTGTTCCAGAATATTTTTGGAATATAACCTTGTCTCCAACTGCTAATTCCATTTTTACTTCTTTTCCTTCAACTATCCCACCTGGTCCAACTTCTACAACTTCAGCTATTTGAGGTTGCTCTTTAGCTGCTCCTGGTAAAACTATTCCACTTGCAGTTTTTTCTTCTGCTTCCACTTTTTTAATTACTACTCTGTCAGCTAATGGTCTTATTTTCATTATTCACGCCTCCTAAAATATTAAGTATAGACTAGTTTGCCTATGTTTTTAGTTATTTTTAAATTAATACTACTTTTATATGTAGATTTATATATATACTTTTTATTTATTATCACTCTATCTACTAGAGTGCTAACAATTATTATAATATACCAATCACACATAATTTTCAATACCTTTTTTAATAATTTTTTATAATATTGGTGAAAACAATCTGGCTACAGATTCTTTAATTTTTTGTACAATATTTCTGTTCTTAAATACCTCTAAATTAAGTTCTTCACAATGACTTAAATCTTCATAGAAATCATCTGTCATTACTTTAATAACATCTTCATCATAGATAAAAGCATTTACTTCAAAATTAAGCATGAAACTTCTTAGGTCCATATTTGCTGTACCTGCAGAAGCAATTTTATCATCTATTATTACGACTTTGGAATGTATAAATCCTTTTTTATACAAATAAACTTTACCACCTGCTCTTAATATTTCTTCAAAATATGAATAAGATGCTATATTAACTATTTTGTGGTCTGCAATTTTAGGAAATATTATTCTTACATCTACACCACTAAGCGCAGCACTTTTTATAGCTTTCAGCAGACTCTCATCTGGAATAAAATATGGAGTCTCTATATAAACACTTTGTTTAGCTTGACATATAGCAGAAAAATAAGCATAATGAATGTCTTCCCAATCACTATCTGGTCCACTAGCTACAACTTGTATCATACTCTCACCTACATTTCCGACACTTGGAAAGTAATTTTTAGTAACTAAAACCTCTTTTGTTGTATAGTACCAATCAATCAAAAATGTCATTTGAAGCATATATACAGAAATTCCTTTAATTCTAATATGAGTATCTCTCCAATACCCAAACTTCTCATTTTTTCCTAAATATTCATCTCCTATATTTATTCCACCTGTATATCCAATTATTCCATCAATAACAACAATTTTTCTATGATTCCTATAGTTTAACTTTCCTCCTATTATAGGGAATTTTGTAGGTAAAAAAGCTGCTATTTCTATACCTACTTCTCTCATTTCTCGGAAAAATTTTCTATTAAACCAAAATCTCCAACACCCTACATCATCATATAAAATTCTTATTTTAATACCTTCCTTAGCTTTTTTTATAAGCTCTTCTTTTAACACCCTACCTATTTCACTGTCTTTGATTATAAAGTACTCTAAATGAATATGGTCTTTAGCTTCTCTTATATCTTCTATAAGTCTCTTAAATTTTTCATTTCCATCTACAAAAACATCTACTTTATTGTTCTTAGTAAATGGAAACATCCCAGTCTTTAGTAGCATACTTATGACTCTTTTTCTATAGCTACCATCTTCCTCATCTCTTAAAAGCTTATTTTGCCTTATAGATTCTTTTTCTAGTTCAACAATTTCTGTTATCTTTTCTAATGTATCAAAAAGTTTCTTTTCTTTTATATTATTGGCTAGTTTTTGAGTTTTAAATAATTTTCGTTTTCTAATATTTCTACCCGAAATAGCATATATAATTAACCCTATCCCAGGAAATATGATAAACATCAATAACCAAGACATTGTTTTTGCAGGATCTCTATTTTCAAGTAATATAATTACAGAAATTATGGCTCCAGCTAGATATGATATAATTAAATAGAACAGAAATATTGTGCCTATCACTCCCATAATTCCTTCCCCCTTAAGTCTATTTTCCTATACCCAACTCTCTTGCATAGTAAAATAGATATTGTTGTGCAAACCCAGACATTTCTCCAAATTTATCAATCCCATAAGTTCTCATTTTAGGTAAACTCATATCTTCATTTATGTAGAACTCTTGCATAACTCTCTTAACCCACACATCAACTGGAAAAGAATCATATTTTTGCATACCAAATAACGCAATACAATCACATACCTTTGGACCTACTCCATTAAATTTTAAAAGCTCTTTTCTACAATCATCTGTACTTAAATTTACATATTCAGATACCTTATCATTATTTTCTATAACTGCCTGTGTAGTACTCTTTATGTACTTGTCTCTAAAACCTGTTTGACATGCTCTTATTTCCTCTTGTGAGGCTTTATTTAACTCTTCTGGTGTTGGAAATGCATAGTATTCTTTACCTTCATACTCACCTATGTATTTACCAAAACTTTTTGATAAGTTTTCTATAGCTCTTTGTATCATAGGAATTCTATTATTAGAAGAAATTATGAATGATATAAGCATTTCCCATCCATCTTGTCTCAAAATTCTTATTCCCCATCCAAATTCAGTAGCTTTATTTAAATATTCATCCATACTTTTTAGATTGTTTTTTATTTCTGTATAATCAGTCCCTAAATCAAAGTAATTATACCAAATGCTATTAAACTCCTCTAAATTTGTATTATTTAAATATACTTTATCATCTTCTTTTTTTACATTTAATATTCTACCTTTTGCAACTCCTGTGTATGAGCCATCTTCTTGTTTATGCCATCTAAAACATTGACCACACTCAAATATATGTTTTGGATCAAAATCTGTTACTCCTTCTAGTATAACTACATTATTCTTTTCATAAACATTCATATAAAAAATCTCCTTAATATTTATATTTTTATTTTATTTATCTACTTAAATACTTAACTGTGATATGTGCATTTTTCTTATTTTAACACAAAGATAAGTAATTTCAAAATTTATAATGTTATTATTATGTAAAATAATATTTTACTTTAAATTTTCACTATAAATAAAAAATGAACTCCAATAAGCTTATACCCATCTACACTTATTAGAATTCATTTTTTATTTATATTATCAGTTATTAATAACATATTATTTTGATTAAGTAAATTGATATTATAATCAATACTTCTATTCTATATAAATATTTTTATCAAAACTATCGCTGATATAACTTGTATTGTTCCTACAAATAGACCATATAAAGAAACTGCTTTACCTTGTCTTACTAAGTCTTTTACATTAACTTTTAATCCAATTGCTGCTAGTGCTATTATTTCAAATTTATTACTTATTTCTTTGCACAATACAGATACTTCTTTTGGTATAATATTAATTGAAAAAAGTGCACAAGTTATGAAAAAACCAATTACATACCATGGTATATTTATTTTTTTCTTTTTTATTTCATCTTTTTCTTCTTCAATAATTTCACTGTTAGACTTATTTTTCAAATGTCCAAATACTAAAACAACTACAACTAAGAATATTACTCTCACTATTTTGAAAATAGTTGCTAAATCCTTTACATTTTCCCCAACTATAGCTCCACTTGCCACAACTTGACCAATTGATTGTAATGTTCCACCTATCATTGCTGATGTTTTTACAAGCTCATGACTATATAAGAATTGAGATATTATTGGAAGTAAAAACATAAGAAATATACCAGTAACATTGACAATAGTTATTGCTATTCCTTTTTCTTTGTCTGTAGCATTAACTACTGGAACTGTTGCTGCTATAGCAGAAGAACCACATACTGCATTCCCACTTGCCATAAGAAATCTAAAGTTTTCACCAAAACCTAGCTTTTTACCTATATAAAGTGCTGATACTATTGTTATTGTCATTTGTAATATTATAAACAATATACCTGAAATTTTTAAATCTATTAGAGTAGATATACTAAGGGTTGCTCCTAATAATACTATTGAATATGATAGCAAATCTGTTTCTGAAAATTTATAGCCCCTTTGAAAGACTTTCTGATTTAAAAATAAATTTCCTACAAACATACCTAAAAATATAGAAATTGATGCTGCTCCTACTTTAGGTATTAATGTTGAAATAAATATACTAATATAACCTACTAATACAGATACAACCAACCCAGGTAATATTTCTTTTATATTCTTTAATGTAAAACTGCTTTTATTCTTTAACATAATATACCTACCTTCTAATTAATATAGTTTTCTTTACAATAATAGTATATAATTGTAATAACCATAAGTAAAATAAATATATAATATCGTAATGATTAATAATTTTAATGATTAATGTATATATTACAATTATCTGTAAGTAACTGATAAAAAATACAAAATTTTTATTATGCAAAGGAGATGTAAAAAATTGTTTGAAGAATTAAAAACATTTGTTGCTGTTGTTGAATATAAAAACTTCACCAAAGCTGGTGAATACCTAAATTTATCACAACCAAGTGTAAGTAAACATATTAAAAACTTAGAAAATTACTTTAAGGTTGTACTTATAAATAGATCTATTAAACAGAAAACTATTTTTATTACAGAAAGTGGACAAATATTATATAAAAGAGCCAAGGAAATACTAAATCTTTTAAGTGTTACATATCACGATGTAAATCAGGTTTCAGATGCTATAACTGGGCGTTTAAAGATTGGCGCAAGTTTAACTATTGGAGAATATATTCTTCCTAATTTTCTTGCACTATTTTCTCAAAAGTATCCTGATATAGATGTAGAAATTTTCATAGAAAATACATCCATTGTATCTTCTCATGTTAAGGATTATATTTTAGATATTGGACTTATTGAAGGGACTTGTTCTTCTCCCTCATTTATGCAAGAATATTTTTTTGAAGATAAGATGGTTTTAGCACTTCCGTATAATAGCCCTTTATTAAAAGATTTTAGTTTTGATAAGCTTCAAAATCAAAAATGGATAGTTAGAGAAGACGGTTCTGGAACTAGAGATTATTTAGATATGTTTTTAAGCATTAAGGAAATTATTCCAAAAAGTATGATGGTCTTTGGAAGTAATTATGCTGTCAAAGAATCAGTTAGAAATAATTTAGGAATTACAATAGTATCTAATCTCGTAACAAGCTTACCTGTTTTAAACAACGAACTGTCTGTCATAGAACTTGGAAGCAACTATAACAGACATTTTTCATATATCTTTCCAAAAGATATAACTTTATCAAAAGCAGCAAGTATTTTCATTGAAGAGTTAAAAGTATTTAGTAATTTAAATAGCATAAAAGATTAATATAATTTAAAGCTAACAATAAATTATAAGTTTTTTGAGAATGTTTATAGATTTGTGTAAATATATTTTTTCTTACTCAATATTACTGGAAATTTCTGATTCCAGTAATATTTTTATTCTCAAAATATTAAGTAAGTAATTATTTATAAATTTTTTGTTTCTTTCCTATTCATATTTAATTATTGTTTAAATAAACTTTTCATAAAGAACTGGATAGTATTTTCAATCATGTAACATTATTCAATAACTATATTTTTTAATGTTTCTATTATGTTTTTTTTATATAATCCACCATGACTAAAAACTATTTCCTCTATATCATAGTTACTTAATTTTTTAATAGCTTTTATCAATTCTTGCTTATCACTATGCATTACATCAACTGGTCTAAGTTTACCATCTTTTATCTCTAATAAATCTCCAGCAATAAGTACTTTAGATTTTTTTAAATAAAGACATATATGACCCCTAGTATGACCACCTGTGTGTATAACCTCTACTTCTTCACTTAAATTTAAAACTTCATGATTGTTTAAAGATACATCTACTGTAGTATATGATGACTTAAATCCAAATTTCATAGCATTTAACATATCAAGCATTTTATCATTAAGACTATCTATTTCTTGTTCTAACATGCAAAGTTTAAATGGGGTTTCTTCCCCTGTTATATAGTTGACTTCACTTTTGTATGCATATACCTTTATATCATTTTTAGATTTTTCTCTTAAATATTTTATATTTCCTATATGGTCTATATCATGGTGAGTTATTACTATATTTTTTAATTTATTAAAACTTGTATTACTATTATTAAGAGCATCAATTATTAAATCTCCTTGACCTGGAAGTCCAGTATCAACAAGAGTTACCTCATCTTCTGTATAGATTACTGGAATATATATAACTTTATCTTTGCCTAATATACTTGATGGAATTTCTAAAATATCTAATCCTTTTTTTAAATTCATAATATTTCTCCTTATAAGTATTGAACTAGAGGTAAATTTAATCAAAAAAATTAAAAAACATAGATTGTCCTCTAGTTACATTATATTTATCAAAAACTATTAAAACCTAGTATATCACTGAAATAGAGAGATTACTCGACTTGATTTTTTTGTTATTTTATGATATAGTATTTAATATAAAAATAAGTAATCCCAATAGTTGTAGCTATTAAAAATATTTTTTAATTCGCATTTGATATATTCATTATTTAAGTTAACATAAAAAAATATTCTACAAGCCTTTTATGACTTTTAGAATCCTTTTTATATTGTAACCTATCCTCAATAAATAGTTATCCCTTTTCTTACTTCCTATTCAATTACAAAATTTATTTATAACATTGGTGCAATAATACCAGCTACCACTATAGAAATCATACCACCAACTACTAGCTTAGGCATTATTTTAGACATCAAATATGTTCTTTCTTCTTCTGTTTCTCCAATAGCATTACATACTTCATTTGAAATCAAATATGTTGTTGGGAATCCTAACATCTGACAGAATCCTACTCCAAAAGCAAGAGGTTTAGAACCAATGATTTTCCAACCTGGAAGCACCTTCATCATAAGGAATATACCAATAATAGAAACTGCAAACATACCTACAATTGGTACAAAAAGACTGATTAAATCTGTCAAAGAAACTTTTGCTAAAGAAGGAATAACAGCTGCGAACACAACCATGTTGATAAAACCTTTGATTTTTACTTTTGCTTCATGATACTCTACTAAAAGACAGTTTGCTTCCATTTTTACCAATTATGTCTACTAAAAAAGCTGTAGATAAATTTGTTTTGCACAGATTTACTTACAGCCTCAATTTTTTCTAAAAATTTTCTAAAATCTACTTTCAATTACTTTTATCATATAAAAAAAAGTCTGATTTATAGGAGTTGGTATGTTATACTTTCTTCCAAGCTCACAAATATTCTTAGAGAACATATCTACTTCTGTAAGTCTATGAGCCTCTACATCCTGAAGCATTGATGTTCTACCTTCTCTTGAATGTTCTAGTATTCTATGTAATGAATTTTCTACATCATCTTCTGTAAGGCATATACCTTTTACTCGAGCTATATCAACCACTTCTCTCATTGCAGATTTTGCTAACTCTCTTAGATATTCAGAATCTTGAAATACTCCATAAGAAGCGCCAAGTATAGCTGAAGTTTGATTCACCCCAATATTAACCATGTATTTCCACCACATGTCTCGTTGAATATTTTTTGATAATACATATTCTATATTTACACTATCAAAAACTTCAGTTATTATATCTGTTTTTCTATCTTCACTATTATCTTTATTTCCAAATACAATTATTCCATCTGTAGTATGTATAATATTATTTTCTATTTTTTTTGCATCTATATTTGTTACATATGAATATACCATTTTTTCAATTCCAAATCTTTCCCCTATTATCTCTTCACTATTAACTCCATTTAGTAAAGACATTAGTACTGTATCTTTTCCAACTAATCCATCTAACTCTTCTATATTTTCTTTTAGGTTATTATATTTTAAACCTATAATTATAAAATCAGCTTCTTGTTTATATTCATCTTTAGTTATATAATCGAAGTCATATCTTTTTCCATTTATTATAAAACCCTCTTCTAAATATCTTTTTTTTCTTTTTTGGTCACAAAGAATTTTAAAATCATATTTAGAATTTAAAAATTGTTCTGCAAAGGTAGCTCCAACAGCACCAACACCAAAAAATACAACCTTTTTTTGATTTTTCTTTAATTGATTACTCATACCGAAACCCTCCCCAATATATATAATAATTTTTTATCTTATAATTATATTGTACTGCTACCAGCTACTGTTTTGTAAATATATTTTTAACAAAAAACAGCTAGCTTTTTAAATGAAAGCTAGCTGTTTATTATATCTTATTTATATATTTAAATTGATATTTATTTAGTAAAAAAATTTGTATTTACTAAAATAATGTTAAATTTAATTAATTGGTTATTACATTCCTAATTCTTTAAATTCTCTACTTCCAGGTTTAACAACTGGTAATTTTCCTTCTTTACATAAAGGACATTCATCAGCTTCATAAACTTGAATATCAAGTTTTATTGCACTATATATAGGCATACCTATGTCATGATTAGTTCTATCAGCTATACAAGCGACACCTATAACTTCGCCACCTAACGCTTCTAATACTCTTTTTGTTTCCATAGTTGACTTACCAGTAGTAACAACATCTTCAGCAATTATTATCTTTGCACCTTTTTTAACTTCAAATCCTCTTCTTAACTCCATTGTATTATCTTTTCTCTCAGTGAATATAGCTTCTTTTCCTAATTGTCTTCCTAGCTCATAAGAAACTACTACTCCACCCATAGCTGGACCAACTACTAAGTCTATATCTAAATCTTTTATTTGTTCAACAACTGTATTTAATACCTCAGCTGCATACTCTGGAAATCTTAATAGCTTTGCACATTGCACATATCTGTTACTGTGCTTTCCTGAAGATAATAAAAAATGTCCTTCTAATAATGCATCACTTTTCTTTAATATATCTACTACATCTACTTTACTCATATTATTTTTTCCTCCATGTTAAATATTATAAAATTATATTTATTTTAATTTATATTCTTTGCTTTAATTGTACTTATTTGTCATACCTGTAACCTATATAATTCCTCTTATTTCTTCTAAATTCTTTATTCCTTCTCTATCCATAAATTCATTGATTCCATCTATTATCTCAAGCCCAATTTTAGGATTCATGAAATTTGCAGTTCCAACTTGAATACAAGTAGCTCCTGCCATTATAAATTCTATCGCATCTGTAGCTTTAGTTATTCCACCCATTCCCATTACTGGTATATTTACATTTTTACAAACTTCATGTACCATTCTAAGAGCTATAGGCTTTATAGCTGGTCCAGATAATCCAGCATATACATTTTCAAATACTGGCTTTCTATTTTTTATATCAATTGCCATTGCTTTAAAAGTATTAACTAAAGATACTCCATCAGCACCTTCTTCTTCACAAACTTTTGCCATACCCACAATATCTTCAGCATTAGGTGATAATTTTATTACTAGAGGTAGTTTAGTTGCGTTTCTTACCTCACGAACAACTTCTCTTGCCACTTCATTTTTTATACCAAAAGCCATTCCTCCTGCTTTGACATTTGGACAAGATATGTTCAATTCAATAATATCTATAGGTTTATCATTTAACAGCTTAACCCCAAGTAGATAATCTTCTAATGTTCCACCTCCAACATTAGCAATTCTAACTAAATCTAACTCACTGAAGAAAGGAAGTTCACTGTCTATAAATCCTTGAACTCCAGGATTTTCAAGTCCAACACTGTTCATCATACCTGATGGTGTCTCATGAACTCTCATACCATTGTTACCAGGTTTTTTATTTAAAGTAAGACCTTTACTACTTATACCACCAAGTTTTTGTATATCATAAATTTCATTATATTCTCTTCCAAATCCAAAAGTCCCAGACGCCATTATTACTGGATTTTTAAAATCAATATTTCCAAATTTTACGTTTAAATTAGCCATTAAAAATCACGTCCTCTCCCCAAAATACTGGACCGTCTTTGCAAGTTTTTTTATTTCCTTTAGTAGTCTTACATGTACATACTAAACACGCTCCTACTCCACATGCCATATGATTTTCAAGTGACACCATAATCCTTGTTTTAGTACCTTCTACCATTTTAACCAATTTTTCCATCATTGGAGTTGGCCCACATGTTAATATATAGTCATATTTTTCTACATCAATTATGTCTGTTACAAACTTATTTCCTACTGTTGTATATACCTCATTGCAAACTTCTCTATATTCATTTTCTAATATAACATCTTCTCTAAATCCAAGATAAGCATCGCAGTCTTTTATGTTTTTAGCAACTAAATATAATGGTGCTATACCGATTCCACCACCTACTAGAGCTACTTTTCCATCAACTTTACTATATCCATTTCCATAAGGACCCTCTAGTTTTATAGTATCGTTTACTTTTAGATTACTAATAATTTGAGTTCCTTCTCCTACTACTTTATAAAGAAAAGTTATACCTTCTTCATCTATATCATGTATACTTATAGGTCTTGAAAGGACTGGATAAGTATCCCATGCTCTTAGCATATAAAATTGCCCCATCTTACCTTCAAAAGCGCCTTTTACTTTCATTCTATACATATCTTCACCTATGTATATATTTTCTAGAATTTTATACATCCCAAAATCTCCTTTACTTCACTATTATATAATGTAACTACTAACCTTCATTTACACCTAGAAGCTTTATTATTAATGCCATTCTAACGAACATTCCATATTTAGCTTGCTTAAAATAAACAGCTCTATCATCTGTATCTACATCAACATCTATTTCATTTACTCTTGGTAGTGGATGCATTACTAACATACTTTCAGATGCTTTTTCTAATTTAGCTTTATTTAAAATATAATAGTTTTTTAGTCTTTCGTATTCTGATTTATCTTCAAATCTTTCTTGTTGAATTCTAGTCATATATAAAACATCCAAACTTCCTATAACATCATCTAAATTATTAGTTTCATAGTAAGCATGTCCCTTTATAGCTTCTTTTATATAGTCTGGCATTTTTAGTTCTTCAGGTGCTATAAATACAAACTTAGTATTTTTGTATCTCGCCATAGCCTTAACTAAAGAATGTACAGTTCTTCCATATTTTAAATCACCACATAATCCTATTGTGTGATTTTCTAAAGTTCCTTTTAATGATTTTATAGTAAGTAAATCTGTAAGTGTTTGGGTTGGATGCTGATTTCCGCCATCTCCTGCATTTATAAATGGTACTTCTGTAAATTTTGATGCTTCTGTAGCTGCACCTGATTGAGGGTGTCTCATAGCTATTATATCAACATAACTAGATACTATCCTCATCGTATCACCTAAAGTTTCACCCTTTGATGCAGATGATGAATTTGGCTCTGAAAAACCTACGACACGACCTCCTAGTCTGTTCATAGCAGATTCAAAACTTAATCTTGTTCTTGTTGATGGTTCATAAAATAATGTAGCTAATAGTTTACCTTCACATATATGAGAATATTTTGACGGATTGTCAATTATTTTTTGAGCTAATTCTAATATTTCATCTATTTCTTCTATAGAAAAGTCTTCTGGTTGGATTAAATTTCTTGATTTTAACATCTTTCGTCCTCCTTTTTTAGCCTCTCTGAACTAAAATTAAAAGTATTTTTGTACTGTTAGTAGCTTATCACCTTTACCTTATCCTGTCAAGGTATTGCGCAAATAATCATTATCTGGAAAGAATACTATTTAATAGTAATATTAATATAAATCCACATCAAAATTTAAGATAATACAAAAACACTCTATATTGCATTTAACATATAATCATTTTATATTTCCTGATTAAATTAAATATAATATAGAGCATTTGTATTTATGTATTTATCAATTTGTTATAGTACAAATAGATTATAAGATTCTTTTTGCTGTAACAAATCTCGCTGTATAGTATGCTGAATTTATACTAGTTACACGAACTGTTTTTCCTGTTGATGGTGAATGTATCATATTACCTCCACCTACATATATACCAACATGACTAACAGAACCAGAACCATTAGTTGTAAAGAATACTAAGTCTCCTGGCTGTAAATTTGCCTTACTTACAGTTTGTCCATAATTAGATTGTGCCTTAGATGTTCTTGGTATCTTCTTTCCTACTGCATTTCTGTACACATATTGTGTAAATCCTGAACAGTCAAAAGTATTTGGCCCTTCTGCTCCCCAAACATATGGGCAACCTTGCTTAGAATAAGCCAAATTAAGTACAGCTTGAACTGCATTAGAGTTAGCTGTTGGCACATTTGAATTATTATTTTGTTGATTATTATTTGTGTTGTTTTGTTGAGTGTTATTTGTGTTTGTAGAATCTCCATTTTGAGTAACATTTTGATCTACTTGCGGTTCTTCTATTACTGGAGCTTTATCAGTTACATAAGATGATTTTACATATCCTTCTGTTTCTCCATCTTTAACTTTCAACCAATCTCCATTTTCCTCTAAAACCAATAAAGAGCTTCCTTTTTCTAGTTCTCCAATTACTTCTGAATTTTCACTTTTATCTTTTCTTAAGTTTACTTTATCAGCGTTAGTGTATCCTACCCCTTCAGATATATCTACATATCTAGTAGCTAACCAACCTTCGCCATCTTCAACTTTAACTTTAACCCATTCTCCTTGAATTCCTAGAACTGTAAATTCATCTCCAGAATAAGCTATATTTTGAACTTGACCTTCTTCTCTTATCTTTATAGCTACTCCATCTTTTATTCTTGCAACTTTATATTTTACTTCTTTATATTCGCCTAAATTTAATTCAGTATTTGTTTTATCATCTTTATTTTGAGATGAATCATTTATTTCATCTGCATTTACAATTGAACTTACTGATAATGCCATAACTGATGCAAATACTGGTATTAATATCTTTTTCTTCACGATAAACCTCCTAAAATTTTCCCATAATTATCTTATGATTCTATTTTGTAGGTGAAGAGTACCTAAGGATAAAATACTAATACACAATACATTAATAAAAGCTCTATCTGTAACTTTTTTGTAAACCTCTTTATATAACTTTTATAGTATCATTATATTAATAAATAATAATTAATTAGTTTATCCAATATGTCACCTAAATATACATTATTTACTTCATTATATAATATGAGTTTGTAAAAGTAAAGAATTTTGTACCTTTTGAAGCTAAAGTACGCATAAATATTGTTTTATGTGTTTTTTTGTGCGTTTTTATGCATCGTATATTTTTTAATAAAACTTCTATAAAGTTAGAAATATAGTGAATTTTTTAACTTATTCTAAGTAAAAAGTCACTTATATAAAAGTGACTTTTTGATTATAATTTGTTTTAAATTTGATTATGGTTTTAATTTATTATAGAATTTTATATGAACTTCTATTTTATCAGAATCTTTTGGAATCTTCCCTAAATTCTCACAGTTTTCTTTATGCTCTTTTCTAACCTTTTCAGGAGCATCTGCATATGTAAATGATACAAATCCAATGATTGCTCTATTAGTAGTTTCTGAATAGTATACTTCTTCAGGTAATACATTTAAATTAGTAATACTAGTTGAATTGACCTTTAAAAAAGTAATAGAAGATAATAAACATAAAATTAATGCCATCAAAATACCATTTTTATATTTTTCATTAAACATATTCATTACTCTTTTTCTAATATCAGATTGTTTATGTAATCCAGCCACAAATTTATTTGAAATGTTTGAACCTCTTCTCATTGCATTTATAATTGTTAGAGCATAATCTTGTTTTTCTTCTTCACTACGATTCTTTAAAACTCTTTCATCACAATAAAGTTCACAATCTAAATCTATATGTTTGTCCATTATATATACAAATGGATTAAACCAATATACTATTTTCAAAAATATCATTACATACTTTAGACAAAGGTCTTTACTCCTGAAATGCATAAGTTCATGCCTAAAAATCCAATCAAGTTCTTTTAGCTTATAGTCATGTGGTGGTAAAAGTACACATGAATCAAAAAATGCTGGTGTTTCAACTTCATAAGAATATTTTAATTTTATATCTTTTGTTATATTAAATTCTTTTAATATATCTTTATAAAGATTTATTACTTCTTCATCCTCAACATCATAGGATAAATCATTTATTAAGTTTTTAAGTTTTATGTATTTAAAGATATTATAAATTAAATATATTACTACAGTTATAAGCCAAGCATACAATAAGATGCTATTCTTTAAAGTTGAAATATTATTGAATCCCTCTAAATTAATATTATTAATATTGATATTTTCTTTGCTTCTCAAGATGTTTATTGTAAAGGTATAGTATGTAAAGGGCAATAACAGCTTAATAACAACTATCATCCATATGTAATAATTAAATTTTTTACTAAATCTTTTAAATACATTTTTCTTGAAAATCAATATCAGAAGAATACTTAAACTACTTACTATAACAGTTCTAAAAATACCATTTAGAATTGAATTAACCATATATTTTCACCTAACTTATTTATTAGTATTTTGTATTTGAATTTAATTAGCTCTCTAAGTTCTTTCTATGACTTTTTATGTAATAATAAATGTCCATCTTACTTCAATGTGTATTGATTCTATATAAACATGGAGATTTAACTAAAGTTAAACTAGTTTTTGATTTCCTTTACAAAACCTCTTTTATTTAAATCATATTTATTTTAGAAATATATTTATTTTTATTTAATATTTTTTCAATTAAGTTTATAAAACTATTTTTATTTAATTATAGCTTATTCATAATTAGCACGTCAATTGACAAGAATTAGTTTAAGTCATAAATATAGACTCTATCTAAAACCCATTAATATTACATTGTAAATGTTTTGAAAGTAAATAATTTTAATTGCATCAACTTTAGTTTTATTGCTTCTAATTGTATTTAATTTTTTTCATAAGTTACATTAATATGTTCTACAAAATAAAAAATGACCCAAATCACTTTGAGTCATATAACTTTTAAGGACTGTACATAGTACAGCCCTTTTTATATATTAAATAATTATATCCTATTATTTATTAAGAGTAAATTCTAGTACCATCCTCTTAATTTCATAGCTTCAGCAACTCTCTTAATTGAATGCATATAAGCAGCTTCTCTCATTGTAACATTGTACTCTTCTTTGATTTTCCAAATAGATTCAAATGCTTTAACCATAGCTACTTCTTCTTTTTGCTCTACTTCTTCTTCTGACCAGTAGTATCCATATAAGTTTTGTACCCACTCGAAGTAAGAAACTGTAACTCCACCAGCATTAGTTAATATGTCTGGAGTAAGAACTATTCCTCTTTCAGCAAATACTTCATCAGCTTCTGGAGTAGTTGGTCCATTAGCAGCTTCACAAACTAATTTAGCTTTTATAGATTCAGCAACTTCTTTAGTTATAGAGTTTTCTAATGCAGCTGGGATTACTATATCAACATCTGAAGCCCAGAACTCTTCTAAAGATATTCTCTTAGCTCCTGGGAAGTTTAATAAGTTACCATGCTCTTTCATATGATCTAACATAGCTTGACCATCTAAACCATTTTCATTGTATATAGCATAAGAACCTTCTGATTTACACCATTCAGCCATAGCTACAACAGTACCACCAAGTTTTTCACAGTTAAGAACTGTGTAAGAACCAACGTTTCCTATACCTTGAACAGCTAATTTAGCTTTTTTCATATCTATTCCTAATTTAGCAGCAGCTTCTCTTGCAGTTACAGCAACACCAAATCCAGTAGCAGCTGTTCTTCCTAAAGAACCACCAAATTCAACTGGTTTACCAGTTAAAACACCTATAGCACTTTGTCCAGTTAATTTATTATATTCATCAACCATCCAAGACATTATTTGTCCATTAGTGTTTACGTCTGGTGCAGGAACGTCAACTTTTTCACCTATTAATTTATATATTCCATCTATGTATCCTCTACTTAATCTTTCTAATTCACCTTGAGATAAAGTTGATGGATCTACTATTATTCCACCTTTACCTCCACCATATGGTATACCTGTTACAGAACATTTGAAAGTCATCCATATAGATAAAGCTTTTACTTCGTCTCTTGAAACATTTGGATGGAATCTTATTCCACCTTTTGTTGGCCCTACTGCATCATTATGTTGTGATCTAAATCCTTTAAAAGTTTTTATAGAACCGTCATCCATTTTTACTGGAATTGAAACCTCAATAACTCTCATAGGTTCTTTTAATAATTCATAAACTGCTGGTTCCATACCTAATTTATCACATGCATTTTTTACTTGAGATTGCGCCATCTCGAAGACATTTACATCTTTTCCTGACATTTGAAAGCCCCCTTATAAATACGTTATAATTATGTATACTCCATTTAGAAAAACCATTTCCTAAATTTACAGTTTAATTATAGCACACTTTATTGCAAATTAGTATATCATTTTTTCAGTTTATTTTTTAACATGGGAGGAAGTTTATTTTTTTAATTTTATGAATGTTAATATCTATTTTTTGTACATTAACTAAAGTCATTCTCTCAATAGACTTTTTTATTATCTGTTGCATACTTTCAATTTTTTTTATAATTTCTAAATCATTGATATTTATACTTACAAAAATATTCATAAAATTATTGCAATTCTCTATATTGATTTTATTTATTCTATCAATGCTTCCAAAGTTGTACACTTCATATTCAATTATTTGTTTAATTACATCTGCATCAATATAAACTTTGCCAATATAACTAAAAGTAGGTCTTATAATTGTCTTTTCTAAAACGACCATATTTATATTATTTCCTTTTCTAAAAAGCCTTTTTAATGGATTTATACTAAGACCACTTGTCATATTTTTTATTTCAACTGCTGGAACAGGAATTACATGATTTCCTTCTTTTCTAGATTGTTTTGCTATTTCTATTTCATATTTAGTACTTATATCTTGAATATTTATAAATTTATAAACTTTTCCGATTGATAATCTATCTACAATCTGATTAATCATTTTTTTTGAAGTTCCTATAACAAGAATCTTATTTATATTTTCCTTCTCTATTACCTCTCTAACCTTCTGCCGATGTTCTAAATTATAAAAAATAGCTCTTTTAACTGCCTCAACAGTAGTCTTTGCTTGTTTTGCTGATATACCTTCTAAAACTTTATTTCTATATATTAAAATACCATCATCAATTATATAATCTATGTCATTTTCATATGCAAACTCTAGTGCCTTATAACTTTTTCCTGTACCACTTGACCCAACTAAAGCATATACTTCCATTTGATATCTCCTTTATTAAATAGTTTCAGACTAATTGCTTCAAAACTTTATTATTAATTAAAGTTATTATATCACTACTAATTGAATATTATATCCAATACTAAAATTTATAAAATAAATAAAATACTAAAAGATAAGATTCCTTTATAAAGTAAAAAGTTGATTCAACGAAAAATCAACAAAAAAAATTTTACTTTTTAAAAAAAAGGAATATAATATACTTTAAAGCAAGGAAAACTTACTGGATTTACATTAAAAGGAGCTGGTAATATGAACATTACAAAAAATTTTTTAAAAGACTATTTAGAAAAATTTAATGAAACACCATTTCTAGTTAGGCTTAAAGACGGGGAAGAATTTCTAGTTGGAGATAGCTCTCCTCAATTTAAAGTTATTGTAAATAATGATATTAGCAAATCTGAATTATTAAAAAGTACATCTTTAGCACTTGGAGAGGCCTATATAAATAGAGACATTGAAATTGAAGGAGATTTATTTTTAACCTTAAATCTACTTCTAAAACAAATAGACAAATTTAGTATTGATAACTCAGCTGTAAAACATTTGCTACATTCATCTAATTCGATGAGACATCAAAAGAAGGAAATACACGCTCATTATGACATTGGAAATGATTTTTATAGTTTATGGCTAGACAAAACACTTAGTTATTCTTGTGCATATTTTAAAGATGATAATGATAATCTTTACGAGGCTCAGGTTAATAAAGTTCATCACATATTAACTAAACTAAATTTAGAAGAAGGTATGAGTCTTCTTGATATTGGTTGTGGATGGGGATTTCTATTAATAGAAGCTGCAAAAAAATATAAAATTCATGGTGTGGGAATTACACTTAGCGAAGAACAATTTAAAGAGTTTAATACTAGAATTAAAGAAGAGAATCTTCAAGATTACCTTGAAGTAAAACTTATGGACTATCGAGAACTTAAAGAATCAAACCTTACATTTGATAGAGTTGTTAGCGTTGGTATGCTTGAACATGTTGGCAGAGAAAACTATGAACTTTTTATTAAAAATGTAAATGCTGTCCTAAAAGATAGTGGATTATTTTTGCTTCACTATATAAGTGGCTTAAAAGAATCTTATGGAGACCCTTGGATAAAAAAATATATTTTCCCAGGTGGAGTTATCCCTAGCTTAAGAGAAATGATACATATTTGTAGCGATTATAACTATCATACTATAGATGTTGAAAGTTTAAGATTACATTATGTAAAAACTTTATTATCTTGGCATGAAAATTTCTATGATAATCTTCCTAAGATTAAAGAAATGTTTGATGATAAATTTATAAGAATGTGGGATTTATATCTTTGTTCTTGTGCTGCTGCTTTTAATACTGGCATTATAGATATACATCAAATACTTTTCACTAAAGGCATAAAAAATGATTTACCTCTAACTAGAGATTACATGTATTCTTGTTCAAAATAGATATTTTTATAAATTAATCAAATTTTGAACTTAATTATAAAAATAGAGCTATCTTTAAGTAAAGATTTTTATAAAGTAAAAATTCTCTATATTAAAATAGCTCTATTTATTATATTCTTTATAAGCTTCTATTCAGCTATGTATTATACACTATAACAAAACTCTCCATTTTCTTTTATGTTAAAGAAGTCTGCATAACACACATCAAATATCCTATTTTCTAAATCAGATATTTCAACCTTATTTTTTATCAAATAAGTTAATACACCTACATATGAAATATCTCCTTGTATAACTGCTCCATAGATTATATTATCTTTAAAAATAAACTTTTTATAACAATCATTTCCATGTCTAGTTAATACTTTATAACTATCATCTACAGGTGTATTCATGCCTATAGAAATGGTTGGTATATCCATAAAATTCATACTATTTTTAAAAGCAAATTCATCTTCTACCTTTTTATCTTTTCCAACCATATTGTGTGCAGCTATAATTCCTTGTTTTACAGCTATAGGCCAGATAGCATTTTTACCTACAACATCCCCTGCTGCATAGATATCTTTTTGCGTTGTTTGGCATCTATCATCTATTATTATGCCTCTATCATATTCTATTCCTGTTTCATCTAAAAAGTCAGCATTAGGTTTCACTCCTGTAGCTACGATTACCATGTCTGCATCAAGAATTTCTCCATTTGAAAATGCAACACCTTTAACATCTTTACTATCATCTAAAACAATTTCTTGTATTGATGCACTTGGATAAAATTTTACGCCTTTTTCTTTAAATTTATTTTCGTATACTGATGCTGTATATTCATCTAATTGTCTATCTAGAATATATTTTTCCATAAAGGCCACTGAAATATCCAGCTGTTCATATTTAAATAGACCAATTAAAGCATCTATTCCAACTAATCCTGCCCCTATTATAACAACTTTCTTTGATTTTTCTGCCTTCTCTTTTATTTTATAAATATCATCTATGTTTCTTACAGAGTATACAAAATTTCCTTCTCTTAAATTCTTTATAGGAGGAATAGCAGAAGATGCACCTGTAGCTATTAAAAGCTTATCATAATTTACAGCGATGTCTTCCATTTGAACTAGTTTTTTATCTGTATCTATTCCTTTAACCGTTTTACCTGAAATCCAGTTTATGTTGTTTTTCTCCATAAAGTCTTCATCAACAAAGTTTATTTGCTTTAAAGTTCTGTGTTCAGATATAACATGATGTAGCATACATCTTGAGTATATATTTTCATCTTTAGAAATTACCACTATATTAGAATCTTTATCTAATTCTCTCAATGTTTTTGCTGCATTTATACCAGCAGCACTAGCCCCTAACACTACATAATTCATCATTTTCCTCCTTCTGTAATTCAATTGCACCACTTGGACAATTAGCTACACATCTAGGATATTCTTCATCTTTACATAAATCACATTTAAGTATGTTTTGCTTGCTTCTATCATCTGGTTTTAATAATCCATATGGACAAGACATTACACACATATAACATGAACCACATTTTTCTTCATCATATGAAACGATTCCACTCTGACTATCTTTATGCATTGCACCACTCATACATGCTAAAGCACATTCTGGCTCATCACAGTGTCTGCAAAGAATTGGAACTGGATTATTATGTTTGCTATCTAGTTCTATATGCCCTCTACTATCATTATCTACATTTTCTAAATCAAGAGTATACATGTTATAATCTTTATTATGCTTTAACATACAAGCTAATACACAACTTTTACAGCCTGTACATAAATCTTTATTTATAAAAATTCTATGCATTACATTCCACATCCTTTAACCCTAAATTTTTTCTTCTGTCTATTATTATTTGTTCTAATTGATCAGCTGAAGATTTAGGATCTGGATTCACTATAACATGTCCTCCTGTTAAGTCTTTTAATTTTTCTGTTAATACCTCTGTTACTAACTTTCCTCCTGTTATAAATGGAGGTAATGCTAAATGAAGAGGTAAACCAAGAGCAAGTCCAAAAGCTCCATCAGCTAATGCTTGTTCTTCCAACCATTGTGGAGCTGAAAGCACTAATGGTAATTGTGGTAAATCTATTCCAAGCTCAGCCGCTAACTCTGTTGCTACTATTTCAAGTCTACCTATAGCTAAACATGGCCCGAAATTTAATACTGGTGGTATTCCTAAAGTCTTACATACTTCTTTTAAGTTTTCCCCTGCTAATTCTTCTGCTCCAGGTGACATAAGACCAACATTTTCTAATCCTCCAGTAGAACATCCTGCTGAAAGTACTATAATATCTTTTTTAATTAACTCCTTAGTCAATTCAACAGTATTTATATCATGACCTCCTGCTGTCATATTTGAACATCCTACAACAGCTGCAACCCCTTTAATTTTTCCTTCTGCAATTAAATTAATAAGAGGTTTCCATGAATCTCCTAAAAATGCTTTTAAATTCTTTTCACTTACACCAGTTAAAGACTGCTCAAATCCATGGTCTTTTGGTATATCTATTTCAACACTTCCTCTTCTCTCCTTATAAGATTCTAGTGATTTTTGTATTAATGAATTACTAAGTTCATCTAAATTACTTCTATCTAATTCTATATATTCTGCATTTGCTTTTTTAGCAACATCATCTAAGCAAACCATTTTTACTTTATACTTATCTGCTATTGGCTCAAGTCCAGGTATAGTACAGTTAAATTCAGAAAGAACTATATCTATTGCTCCAGTTGATAAAACAGCTTCACTTGTAAAGTTATTACCCGCATGACCAGCAAATACTTCTTGATAATGTTCTCCTCTTAATTGTAAGTCTTGACCAACACATGTACATCCTACTAACTTAAATCCTTTTGCCCCAACAGATTGAGCTAACTTTATAACATCTTCATCTTTTAATCTATCTTGGAAATTTGCAAATGTTGAATGTTGATGACCTGTTATCATTATATTTATGTAGTCTGGATCTATTACATTAAATCCTACAGGAGCCATTCTTATAACTGGTTCTCCTAACATAACATCATTTAAAAGATTCGTTAGAGTAAGACCATATAACCCTGTTGATATTCCTAAATTTAAACAGTTAACTAACATGTCTACTGGGTCACTGTTTAAGTTTGTTGATGATTTTACTATTGCATCAAATACTTCTGATTTTGCACCACCAGGCATTATGCCTAACTCTTTCCATTTTTTTACTCTAGGTGCATAAGCTATTTTTTCTACTAATTCCATCTTGTCATCTCTTGATTTATATAAATCATTTATAACTTTATCAGCTACTTTTATACATTTATCGTATTTTTCATCACTTTCTATTCCAAACATCTCTGCTAATTGATTTAATGTTTTTTCTCCCTTAATAACACCTTTAGTTATTCCAACATTTTTTAAATTCTTAGCTGTATTTTCTACCACATGTAAATAACAAGCTGCTCCTGATGCTACTGCTCTTAAAAAGTTTCTTGCTACTATAGTATCTGCATCTGCTCCACATACACCTCTTGGTGATTTTGGAGTTACTCTACATGGTCCATTTGAACAGAGTCTACAACAGACTCCTTGAAGTCCAAAACCACATTTAACCTTTTGATCTTCTGTTCTATGAAATGCTGTTTCAACATCCTTTGAAGCTACAAAACTTTCTAATTTCTTGTCCGCACTTTCGCACATTTTACAAGTGTTACAAGCCATTACAAATTCCCCCTTATATTTTTATATTAAAAAAGTAGATTTGATAGTATTATAGCAATTGACTATAATTTAACTATTAAAATCTACTTATTTAATACCACGTTTTCCCAACTTTAAAACAAAATATAAATTATTAAAATAAATATATATATTTATTTTTTTTTACACTTTTAATTATTTAAATCTTTACTTATTTTTTCTAGCTTATTTAAAACTCTATCTTTCTCACTTCCATCTAGTACTTTTGGTTGATAATTATTCCTAGAACTACTAGATGTTATTGCTGTTGGTATTATATTTGGCTCTTTAATTGAAGATAGTTTATTATCTGAGAAGGTAAAAGTTTGTTGATATATATAGCTATCTGTATCAGAAGGATTCTTATTTCCTCCAAAACAAAAATTTCCTAAACTGTAAGCTATATACTTATCTTTATACTTTTCTATCCCTTGAACTACATGAGGATGAGAACCTATAACCAGGTCTGCACCCTTATCTATTGCATAATGAGCAAAATCTTTTTGTTTTTTATCTGGAGAATATTCCAGTTCTATTCCCCAGTGAAAATAAACCATAACAACATCTGACTTCTCCTTTATGGCTTTAATATCATCTTCCATTTGTTTTAAGTTTTTTTCATTGTATTCAGTTGACAATCCATTATATCCCAATAAACCTACTTTAATTCCATTAACATCTATTACTGCGTCTTTACCTAAACCAAAATAATTTATCTTATTTTCATCCAGTATGAACTTTGTATCTTTCATACCTTCTTCAAAATAATCCTCTGAATGGTTATTTGCAACACTTACTGCCTCTACACTTCCAGACTTCAAAATGTTTATATATTCTGGTTTGCCTTTAAATGCAAACTTCTTCTCTTTCGCCTTTGATGCATTAGTAAGAGGACCTTCTAAGTTAACTACTGTTAAATCATCTTTTTCAAATATAGATTTTACATTTTTAAGAAAATAATCATAATCTTTTCCTTGTCTTTCAAATTCATGGTCGAAACTACCATAGTATGATGAACCTTTATAGTTTCCCATAGTTACATCACCAGCAAAACTTATAGTTATATCTTGTTTTACAGGCTCTCTTTTTTGTTCTTCAACCTGACTTTGATTATTATTAGAATCTTTTTTAATGTTATTTTCCTTCTCAGAATTATTAGAACACCCTACTACAAATAACAATAAACTCATAATACATATGTAAACTAACTTATTTTTCATGTTAAATCTCCTTTAAAGCAATAAATTCTTAATAAAATATACTCTTTTAAAAGTATAACATTTTTAAATGTACTCCATACATAGCTTTTAAACTTTAATTTTATTTTTAAGGTAAACTTCTCTAAGATAAATAAAAATATAAGCAGATTAAACTTTATTGTAAAACTTTAAAATAAGAATATCATAATAAAGTTTTTGTTGTAGAATTAATTTAATTGTTATATTCAATAATATTTGTTATAATGTTATTGAATTACAATACATATAAAAGGGAGGATTTCAAAATGGCATATAAAATTACTGACGCTTGTATAAGCTGTGGTGCTTGTGAGGCTGAATGCCCTGTTAGCTGTATATCAGCTGGAGACGACGCATATGTTATAGATGCTGGTTCTTGTATAGACTGTGGTTCTTGTGCAGGAGCTTGTCCTGTAGATGCACCTCAACCAGAATAATAATTGGTTATTCATAAAGAGACTGGCTTAATTTGATTTTATCAATATTAATCAGTCTCTTTTTATTATATATAAATTAAATAATATTTACTTTTAAATATCATTACTTTACTCCATTGAAATAAAGCATTTATTTCTATTGTATAAATTTAATAGTATTGTATATAATCCTTTTCTTTGACTCTTTTATTGTTATGTATAAACCTAATATCTTTAATTTGATGTTTCTTTTCCCTCTTCATAAAATCTTTCGTATTTGCTAAAGCAATCAAGACATACCTTCTTACTATCTTGAATTCTTATATATTGCTCAGGTGCAAACTCTCCACACACTTCACATTTAAGAGACTTAAATATTCTTGCCTTTTCTGGAAGTCTTAATTTTGTGTCTGTAATTTCAAATATATCTTCAAATTCACTTTCCAATAAGTATTTTTTATACCCTTCTCTATCCATATCAAATGGTTTTGACTTTACATATATTCTTATAGACTTTCCATTTTCCCTATTAAAAAAATGGTATACTGATTTCCCTGTCATTCTAAGCAGCAAATTCCCTTTACCCATTGTACAACTTAATACAACTTGTATACCATCTATTCCACATGCATCATTTTCAGAAATACATACAATTTCCTCATCTCCTGATTGTTTACATCCTAAATATTCTCTTGCTGCAAGTGCCGCTTTAAATCCTATAGCTAAACCTGGACATTCATGACCATGAAATTCAATTGCTTTTTTCCATAATTCCTCCACAAAACTCACGCTCCCTAATATTATTTATTTGCATACATTATTTAAACTTTTATCCTAATATTTTAAAAAGCCAGATGATTTAATATTAAATCTTCTGACTTTCTCAATACTCTTCATAGTTACTTATTATTAATATGTTTAAGTTGTCTACTTTCCTTCTTTCATCAAATATGATAAAGTAAATAAGCTTTCTGTTAGGTTTACATTTTCAACTATAACACCTTTCGGAACTTCTAAATCTAATGGTGCAAAATTCCATACACCTTTTATTCCAGCTTTTACAACTCTATTAATAACTTCTTGTGCTCCATTTTTAGGTATACATAATACAGCAATATCTATATCATTGTTTTTTATAAACTCTTCTAAAGTGTCTGAATCTAACACTTCAAATTCTCTTATCTTTAAACCTATCATTCTAGGATTTGCATCAAATAAAGCTTTTATCTCGAATCCAGCTTTTCTAAATCCTGCATAATTGGCTATAGCTTGTCCTAAGTTACCTGCTCCTACAAGAACTGCATTATATGGTCGGTCTAATCCAAGTATTTTACCTATCTCAGTATGAAGGGCCTCTACATTATAACCATACCCTTGTTGTCCAAATCCACCAAAGTTGTTCAAATCTTGTCTTATTTGAGAAGCAGTAAAACCTATTATATCACTCAATTCTTTAGAAGATATTCTTTGTATATCCCTATCTAATAAGTCTCCAAGATATCTATGATATTTTGGGAGCCTTCTTATAACTGCCATTGATATATTTTTATTTCCCAACATTTTCACCTCCTAAAAGTGTCCTCTTTTTTGTTTGATTCACAATAAAATATTTCTTTTTCAAAACTAATACATATAACCTTGATTATATTATATCAAAACATTATAATTTTAGATAGTTCAAGGAGGTAGAAATTTATGATTGTTTTGTCATGTAACAACTTAAATAAAAGTTTTGGTATAGATTCTATATTGGAAAATATTAGTTTTACAGTAAATGAAGGCGATAAAATTGGTATAATTGGCATTAATGGTACTGGAAAAACTACTTTATTTAAAATAATATCAGGAATTTATGGCTATGATAGTGGAGATATTTACACTTCTAAAGATTGTGAAATCGGATATTTAGAACAAAATACCAATTTTTATTCGGATAATACCATTTTAGAAGAAGTGTTGGAAGTTTTTAAAGATTTGATAGATATGGAGTCCTATTTAAGAGAATTGGAAGTTAAAATATCTGAGGAAAGCACAAAAACAAACTCTCCAATTTTAGAAAAAATCATGGATGAATATTCACATAAGTTGGAATTATTTTCAGATTTAAATGGATATGGATATAAGTCTGAAGCTAAGGGAGTTTTAAAAGGATTAGGATTTAGTGACAATGATATGGATAAACCAATAAGTATACTTTCTGGTGGTGAAAAAACTAGGGTTCTTTTAGGAAAATTACTTCTTAAAAAACCAACTTTATTATTACTTGACGAGCCTACTAACCACTTAGATTCTGAAGCAATAGAATGGTTAGAAGTATTTTTAAAACAATACAAAGGTACTGTTATGCTAATATCTCATGATAGATATTTCTTAGACCAAGCTGTAAATAGAATTTTTGAAATTCACAATAAAAGACTTAGAGTATATAATGGTAACTATTCTAAATTTGTTGAACTGTCTAAAATAGAAAAAGAACTAGAACTAAAAAAATTCGAAGACCAACAAAAAGAAATAAAAAAACAAGAAGAATCTATTGAAAGACTAAAGGCGTATGGTCGGGAAAAGCACCTAAAACGTGCAAGAAGCAAAGAAAAAGCATTGGATAAAGTGGATGTTTTAGATAAGCCAGAAGCTTATAGAAAAAAAGCTCGTATACAATTTACTCCATCTGTTCAAAGTGGGAATGATGTCCTTCAAATTAGAGACGTCTCTATGGGATATGGAAAAAGAATACTTTTTAAAGATTTAAACTTAGACATATATAGAGGAGAGAAAGTTGCTCTCATAGGTGCAAATGGCATTGGTAAGTCTACATTATTTAAAATAATAACTAATGAGCTACAACCTATTAATGGTAATATTAAATTTGGAACTAATGTCCATGTTTCTTACTTCCATCAGGAACAAAAAACTCTTAATTTGGATAACACTATAATTGATGAAATTTGGGAAAACAATAATCATCTTACTCAAACCACTTTAAGAAATATGTTAGGAGCATTTTTATTTGTTGATGAAGAAGTTTTCAAGAAAATTTCTACATTAAGTGGTGGAGAAAGAGCTAGAGTGGCTATACTTAAACTTATATTATCAAATGCAAATTTCTTATTGTTAGATGAGCCTACTAACCATCTAGATATTGATTCTAAAGAGGTTCTTGAGGAAGCATTAACTAATTATGATGGTACTATATTTACAATATCACATGATAGATATTTTCTAAATACTGTTGTAGATAAGATTCTTGTTTTAGATGAAGATGGAGTTACTGAATATTTAGGTAACTATGATTATTATATTGATAAGAAAAGACAAGTTCAAGAAATGAGTATTGTTGAAGAGAAAGAAGAAAAAACAAGGACTCAAATAAAAGATGAAAAAAGAAAAGAAAGAGAACAAAGAGAATCAGAAAAGAAAAATAGGATAAAAAGGCAAAGTATAGAAAAAGAAATTGAAAAACTAGAACTTAAAATTGAAGAATTAGATGTGCTATTGTGTCAAGAAGAAGTATACTCTAATCCTGAGAAAGCTAAAGAAGTCAGTCAAGAAAAAATCAGTTTAGAAAATGAACTTTCCTCTCTATATGATGAGTGGGAAGAGTTTATGTAAAAAGGAGAGGATTATTTGCAAGCATTGTTTTCTTTAAAGGATGAAAATAAAAGGTTTTACAAGATACTTCTATCTTTATGTATACCTATTATCATACAAAACTTAATTTCTACATCTGTAAATGTAATAGATACAGTTATGATAAGTAGTTTAGGTGAAGTATCTGTAGCTTCAGTTGGAGTTGCAAACCAATTTTTCTTTCTTTTTAATATGTCTCTGTCTGGTATTACAGGCGGGGCTGGAGTTTTTATTTCACAGTTTTATGGAAAAAAAGATATTAGTAATATAAGAAAGGTTACAGGTCTTACCTGTATATTAGCACTTGCTTTAAGCTTTGTATTTGTTATCCCTGCTCTACTAACACCAAAACCAATAATACACATATTTTCTTATGATTCAGAGGTTGTAAGACTTTGTATAGACTATTTTAGTATCGCAGTATTTAGTTATCCATTGATAGCTATAAGTACAGTATTTAGTACTGGTTCTAGAGGTGTTAGGAATCCTAAGTTGGGTATGATTTGCAGTGCATTTGCTCTTGTAACAAATGTTATTTTAAATTATGGATTTATATTTGGTAATTTAGGGCTTCCTGCATTAGGTGTAAAAGGAGCTGCTTTAGCAACTGTAATTGCAAGAATATGCGAATTAATTTTAATACTTACTTATGTGTATTTTTATAAAAAAGACTATATATTAAAATTTGGGTTGAAAAATCTAAAGGCTATCGATAAGATTTTTATCAAATCTTTTTCATCAAAGAGTTTCCCTATATTTGTAAATGACTCTGCATGGGCAGTTGGAACTGTCCTGTATTCTGTTGCTTATTCAAGAGCAGGTACATCTGCTATAGCAGCAAGTCAAATAGCAACTAGTACAGGTAACTTCTTTATAATGACTGCTGTATGTATTGCATCTGGTGCATCTATTATGCTTGGTAATGAACTTGGTGCTGACCATATCAAAAGAGCCATTGAATATGCTAAGAAATTTTCTATACTAGTGTTTTTAGCTGGTTTAATACTTGGAGTTATTTTAATTTTAAATATCCCATTATTATTAAAGATGTTCAGTGTTTCTGATAGCTTGTCTTCTGATATAACTAAAATATTTTTTATAATGGGTATACTAATGGCTCTAAAATCATTTAATACATTAATTATAATTGGTATTTTGAGAAGTGGTGGAGATACTAAATATGCTCTATTTTTAGAATTAGGATGTATGTGGTTAGCTTCACTTCCTTTAACTTTTATAGCTGCATTTAAAGGTGCACCTATATTCATCCTTGTTCTACTCACTTACAGTGAAGAAGTTGTAAAATTTATATTTGGGGTACCTAGAGCATTATCTAAAAAATGGGCTATTAACATAGTTAAGGAAATTGATTAATAACAATAGTGTATTTTAGTAGTATATAATACTTTAAAATAGTATCACTGAAAACAGCTAAATTATTTCTAGTTTTCAGTGAAGCTATTTTTTATTTTTTATATAAATTATTATATTATATTTTAATTAAATAATAATAATATTAATAACTATTTATCTTCTAAAAATTCCTTTACTTCAAAGGCTAATCTATGTAATTTATCATAATTCAAAACTTCATATGTGCTATCTATTTTTTTAATTATACCCTTTTCAATTAAATTCAATAGGGAGTGGTATCTACTTTTTCTACTGATTGAATAAATTTCACTAAAATTACGAATATGCTTTGCTTTACATATACTATGCTCTTGTTTTTTTAAGATACAATAAGCAATAACTTCCGTACAAGAAAATAATTCTCTTACCATTCTAGTTTTGTACAACTCATATATTCTTCTTGTACATTTACTGTGAAATAATTCAATAAAATCTCTTTTAAGATATAACTCATCAAATACATCTTTTTTAAATCTAAATAATCTTATATTAGTTTTTGCAAATATATCACATTTCAAGTTATGTTCATATATATAACTAATTTTACCTATAAATTCATTTTCTGGTACAATATCAACAAGAAATTTATTTCCTCCTCTAGTGGAACATTCTACTAATGCAACTCCCTCTATTATAAAAAAGACTTCTTGCAAATCTTCATCTGATGCTACAAATCTTTGCCCTTTTTTATATTCAACAATGGATACTTGATTTAAATTATTTTTAATAATTGGGTATATGCTCGTCTCTTCTGCTTTCATTAAATTCTCCTTTTATGATATATTGTATAAAATATTCTATTTATATATTTTAATTTAGATTAATTTTTAACAAAAGATAATATAACAATTAAATTAATCTTGACAAATCTATTCTACTCAAGCAGAATAAACTTATACATATATATTTTCATATATTATTTATTTTAATATAATTCTATATTTATGAAATTGTATTATCAATAGAATTTGTTAAAATAAATTTTTTAGATGTATATTATAATTTAATCGAATAGAAATGAAAAATATACATACATTTTGAATTTTAAGCAACAATTAGGGGGATTTGGTGACAAGATTTAATTATAAGGAAGAAGGTTTCTATGTATGATTCTCAAAAAATCATATCTAGGCACCTTCTTTTTTGTATAAAACGCTATTAAATTTAAAAGGTTAGATATAAAGTTATTGATGTTATATAAAAAAGATATTAAAATTAAATTATTTTATAGTATTAATAATGTTTAATAGTTTAAGTGTTAATATTATATAAGTTTTGTACAATTTTAGATACAATAAGATATATTGATTATGGAAATAACCTTCCTGTAAATATTATTAAAAACTATTTATTATATAAATAAGGAGAAATCAATGAAAAAATCAGTAGCTTTAGTAAATGATAGCAGAAAAGATTTAATAGATTTTTTGGAAAATAACTTAAAGTTAGTTTTTGGAGATTACATAAAAATTAACAGATACTTTATAGATGAAATAAATAATGATGATATTATAAATGATGATGTAATATTGGTAATGTCTGTAGAAAGATTAGAAAAAATTATAAATAATATATTAGACAAGAAAAAAGTTATTGTAATAAGAAGAACTTTTAAGGAAGATAAAGTATATGATTTATTATCCTTACCACAAGGTACAAATGCTTTAATTGTAAATGATTCTGATGAAACTACTTTAGAGACTATAAGCTTATTTTATAAGATTGGAGTAACTAATATTAGACCAGTTCCATATATGAACGAAAATAATTATAAAGATATAAAGATAGCTATAACTCCAGGAGTTCCAGAAAAAGTCCCTAGTTCTATCTCAGATATTTTTGATTTAGGTCATAGATATATAGATATTTCTACCTTTATAGAAATAATAAACTTATTACAAATAGACTCAAAAGAAATACAGTCTAATCTGGTTAAATACTCAGAAGAAATAATAAGTTTAGACACAGGTATAAAAGATAAATATAAAGAACTGTTTTTAAAGATAGAAGAATTAGATACAATATTGAACTTATCAAAAGATGGAATATTATTTACTTCAAAAGATGGTGTAATAAATACATATAATAGTAAAGTAAAAGACATCTTAAACATAAAAGAGGATATCTATGGTAAATATATTCAAGAAGTGTTTATAGATAGTTTAAAGGTTTTATTAAGTGAAAAAGAGATATTGGACAAGGTTATTATATTTGATAAAAAGTATATAAATGTAAATAAAAAAAACATATACAATAAAGATGAAAAAATGGGTACATATTACAGTTTACAAGAAATAACATACATAAAAAAGCTGGAACAAAATTTAACTAAAAAATTAAGAGAAAAAGGGCAAATAGCGAAATATACATTCAAAGATATAAAAACAAATAGCCCAAAGATGCTTGAATGCATAGATTTAGCTAAAAAAGTTTCTAAATCTGATTTAAGTATACTTATTAGAGGTGAAAGTGGAACTGGTAAAGAACTCATAGCCCAATCTATACACAATAATTCAACTAGAAAAAATCAGCCATTTATAGCAGTAAATTGCGCAGCTGTTCCTGAAAACTTACTAGAAAGTCAGTTATTTGGATATGATAAAGGTACTTTTACTGGGGGTCTAAAAGAAGGAAAACAGGGATTATTTGAATTAGCAAATAATGGAACTATATTCTTAGATGAAATTGGCGACATGCCCTTAGAACTACAAACAAAGCTACTTAGAGTTCTCCAAGAAAAACAAATAATGCCTGTTGGTTCTCATGATATAATTAACATAGATGTTAGAATCATATCGGCTACTAATAAAAACCTAGAACAAATGATTGATAATAGTAGATTTAGAGAGGATTTATATTATAGATTAAATACAATTCCAATAAATATACCTCCTTTAAGGAAGAGAAAAGAAGATATCTTAATTATTATGGAAGATTTAATTAATAAAAAGTTATTGATTACACCAGAGGCAAAAGAACTTATACAAAACTATAAATGGAAAGGTAATATAAGAGAACTCCAAAATGTAACATCTTACTTAAATATTATGTGTGATGATATTGTACTTGAAAAGGACTTACCTCCAAACTTAAGGACTTTAGATAATAAGAATTCCTCATTAAAACTAAAGTATAATAAAAATGATATTTTAAATATACTAGAATTGTTGATTTTAAATAAAGAATCAGATGTTGGTATTGGTAGAGGACTAATTTTGCAAAGATTACTAGATAAAAATATTCAAATTACTGAAGGTAAAATAAAAAAAATATTTGAATATCTAAAAAAAGAAGAATTTATAATTTGTAATTCGGGAAGATATGGAAGTAAAATAACTCAAAAAGGAGAAATATTTTATAGTAAATTAAAGTATGAAACTCTATAAGTTTATCAACTATTAAATAAAAAATCTATTAGGGAATAGTTTGTCTCCTTAGTAGATTTTTTTGTTTGCTAAATACATCAAAATTATAGTCTATTTTTATTTAATTAATAGGAATTAATAGGAATAGGATAAATAAAAATTTTCCTATTTTTTTTATAAATACTCATATATAGTGCAATCTTTAACCAAAACAAAATTTTTTACTGAAAATTGCAATATAATATTTATTTTTCATACTTTTCATACAAGATAATGATTTTTTTTATTCAATATTTTTATAAAAAACAAAATTCTTAAGTAAAAAAACATGGCATAATAATTGCTTAACTATATTAACAAGACAATAAAAAGCAATTGGAGGAATAAAAATGCAACCAGCTTTAAAATTAAAAAATCAAGTTAAAGAATTGGAAAAAGATTTTGTAATAGAAAGTTGTAATTCTATAAAACCTTGGTTAATAGATATTAGAAGAGAATTACATAGAATTCCAGAATTAGCTCTTGAGGAAAATCTTACAAAACAAAAAGTCATTTCTTATTTAAAAGAAATAGGAATTGATTATATGGAATTTACAAAACACAATGGAATTATGGCATACATTTTAAAAGAAAATGCAGATAAAACTATTTGTATAAGAGCAGATATGGATGCGCTTCCTATAGAAGAAGAAAATGATATACCTTATAAATCAATACATAATGGAAAAATGCACGCTTGTGGTCATGATGCGCATACAACAATGTTACTTGGAGCATGCAAAGTACTCTATTCAATGAAAGATAATCTAAATGTAAATGTAAAATTTTTATTTCAACCAGCAGAAGAAGGTTTTGGTGGAGCAAAGTTCTTGGTTGAGGATGGGTGTTTAGAAAACCCTAAAGCTGATTATATATTTGGGCTTCATGTCATGCCACACATTAAAACAGGATTTATTGAAACGAAATACGACACATTAAATGCAAGTGTTGATACTATAGAAATAAGTGTTAAGGGTAAAAGAGCTCATGGTGCGTATCCTGAAAATGGTATTGATGCAATAGTCACAGCTTCACAAATTGTTACATCACTACAAACCATAATAAGTAGAAACCTAGAACCAAATAATGCTGCAGTTTTGACTATAGGCAAAATATATGGTGGTGATGCACATAATGTAATATGTGAAGATGTAAAATTAGAGGGTACATTGAGAACTTTAAATAGTGAGACAAGAGATTTTGTAATTAATAAGATTACTAAAATTGTTGAAGATACAGCATCTGCATTTGGATGTATTGGAACATTACACGTGAGCGATGAAAATTACCCTGCTGTTATAAATGAAAGGGAATTAGTAGATACTGTTATTTCAAGTACTAAGGAATTACTTGGAGAAGAAAAATTTATACTGAGAGCAAACCCTTCATTAGGTGGTGAAGATTTTTCTTTTTATACAGAACATTGCAAAGGAGCATTCTTCCATTTAGGGTGCAAAAACGAGGAAAAAGGACTGACTTCACCTCTTCATACCTCTAAATTTAATGTAGATGAGGATTGTCTTCCAATAGGAGTTATGATGCATGTAATGAATACTTTATATTTTAATTAATATGGTAATTAATAAAAGAATAGGAGATAAATTAATATGGAAAAAGCTAAAAAATTAGGGTTATTTAGTATGATATTATTAGGAATTAATAGTATCATAGGTTCAGGTATATTCTTACTACCAGGTAAAGTTTACAATCTAGCGAGCCAAAATAGTATATTTATATATATTTTTGCTACACTTCTGGTTCTATCAATACTTTTATGTTTTGCAGAGGCTGGAAGTATGTTTGACAAAAATGGAGGTGCATATTTATACTCCAAAAAGGCATTTGGTGATTTTATAGGTTTTGAAGTTGGTACAATGTCTTGGGTTATTAGAATCATATCATGGTCTACACTAGCAGTAGGATTTGCAACAGCTTTAGGTGCATTTTGGCCAGAAGCTGCTACTGAATATAAAGGATATATCGCAGTGGCATTAGTAACATTACTTTCAATAAACAGCTTATTTGGAATTAAAAGTACAAAGATAATGAATAATGTAATAACCATAGCTAAATTAGTACCATTAATAGTTTTTGTAATAGTAGGAATATTCTTTATAAAATTTGGTAATGTTGTTCCTTCAGGCAATGTTGTAAATTCTAGTATAGGACCAGCTATAATATTAGTATTTTACGCGTTTACTGGATTTGAATCATTTGTTGTAGCAAGTGGAGAAATGGATAATCCTAAAAAAAATCTTCCAATAGCATTAATAACTACAATATTTATATGTGCAATAATTTATATCTTAATTCAAGTTGTCTGTATGGGTATACTTGGAGACAAATTATTTGAAAATAGTATTCCAATCGCAGACGCTTCAAGCGTATTTTTAGGCAATTATGGTAAAGTATTTATATCTGTAGCAACATTAATATCTATATTTGGAATAAATATAGGTTCTTCAATAGTAACTCCCAAGTGTGGTTCTGCTCTAGCAGAAGAAGGCTCTCTTCCAGCATTTATAGGAAAAACAAATAAATATGATGCTCCATATGTAGCAATAATAATATCTTTAATCTTCTGCATACCACTTGTATTAACTGGAAGTTTTGAACAGCTTGCAGTAATGAGTGTAATTGCCAGATTTGCTCAATACATACCAACTTGTTTAGCAGTAATAGTTTTAAGAAAAAGAGCAGATATCCAGGCTTCATTTAAAATTCCTTTTGGCCCTGTTATACCAACAGTAGCTATATTAGGTAGTATATGGTTGTTACAACAAGCTTGCGTTGAAGATATGTCAAAACCTATAACTCAAAATAGAGTTTTGATAGGATTAGGAGCAATGTTATTGATAGCACCTTTATATGTACTTATGAAAAAAAACAAAAAAATTGAATGTGAGTGCAAAGATAAGTCAGAAGATTCAAAATTATATGTTCCAAGAGAAAAAATTCAGTAATATTTTATAGATTGCTTGACATTCTTTTTTATTTAAAATCTATAGAAAAAGTTAATAAAGACCTAAACTTTATTATTTACACAAAGTTTAGGCCTTTATTTTTTCTAATAAGTAACATATATCAAATACTATAATCAAACATCAAAATTCAAACAAGTTTCAGGTTCATCTTCTATTTTTGCTATTTTAAACTTACATGCAATTAATGCTAGAGATACCAATGGATTTATGATATTTAATAATGCATATGGACCATATGTTAATGCAGATACACCTAATGTTGCTGTTATATACGCTCCACATGTATTCCATGGTACCAATGGAGAACTTAAAGTTCCACTATCTTCTAAAGCTCTTGATAGCATCTTAGGATGTATACCTCTCTTTTTATATTCCTTATTATACATTCTTCCTGGTATAACTATAGACAAGTATTGTTCTCCTGCTATTATGTTAGTAACTGTGCAAGTTACCATTGTACATAATACTGTTCCAAATACACCCTTTGCTAACCTTAGTAAAGAAGAAGCTACTGCTTCAAGCATGCCTGTTTTTTCTAAAATACCTCCAAGAGATAAGGCACATATTGTTAAAGATACAGTAGACATCATATTCATAATCCCACCTTTAGACAATAAAGCATCTACCTCTTCTACTTGTGTTGATGAAACATATCCATTTTGTGCTGCATCTAATATTACATTCATAGATTCTCCTTGGAAAACTACTGCAAACAATACTCCTAATACAGCACCTACTATAAGCCCTGGTATAGCAGGAACTTTGAATATAACCAATCCAATTACTATTGCTGGAGCTAATAATAATACTGGTGATAAAGTATTAAATGTAGAATCTAATGTAGACCTAATTAGCTCTATCTGTTTTATATCTAATGCTTGACCTGAATACTTCATTCCGATTACACCATAAATTACTAAGCAAATTAATAATGATGGTATAGTTGAATATAACATATATTTTATATGTGTAAACAAATCTGTTCCTGCCATTGCTGGTGCTAAGTTAGTCGTTTCAGATAAAGGTGATAGTTTATCTCCAAAGTAAGCTCCAGATATTATAGAACCCACTATTAATCCAGTTGGCATACCTAAACTTTGCCCAATTCCTAAAAGTGCCACGCCTACTGTACCCATTGTACTCCAAGATGACCCTGTTGCAAGAGACACTATTGAGCAGACTAATGTGGATGCTACTAAAAAAATATTTGGTGATAAAATTTTTAGTCCCCAGTAAATCATACATGGAACTACTCCACTTACTATCCAAGTTCCTATAAGCACACCTATTATAATTATGATTAAGATTGCTTGCATTGCCATCTTTATACTATTAAACATACTTAATTCTAGGTCTTTCCATTTAAATCCAAGCCTATATACAGCTACAAGGCCTGCTACTGCTGCAGCTCCTATTAGTGGTACATGAGGTGATGAGCCATACATTAATACCCCTAAACTTAAAAATAATATCAAGCAAGTAATTGGTATCATTGCATCAAACAGATTTGCTTTTCTACATTCTCGCTCTTTCATAAAATAATTTCCTCCTAATTATTTGAACACTATACTATAATTTTCTTTGAAACATATTCGCTTGTACTAGATGACATGATACCTCCATAAGTTAATAAAAAATCTACATTGTCGCCTAATTTATAATCACATTTTGTATTACTTACATCTAATATCATGTGGTCTGAACTTGCCCCTAATATCTCTATATCAGTGTCTATTGGAATTAAAGAGTCAATATTTATGTCCTGTTTACCTATGGCTATAATTGCCCTTTTTAAGATTCCTTTATCTTCATAAACAGGTTTATTTCTAAACGCATCAACTCCTATTTCTCCAATAGGAACTGATGGTTTTTCTTTACATTCAACTATTTGACATATTAATTTGAATACATCTTGATATGTCCCATTTATATTTTTACCGTATGCCGTTTCTCTACCAAGTAAAATAGATTCACCTATTCTCAAATTATTAATACCTTCTGGCATATTATTACTTGTCATTAAATGTATAGAACTTGAATTACCTCCTGATACTATTTCTAGATTTATTCCAAATTTACCTTCTATCTTTTGAGCTATACTTACTAGCCTACCTGTATTTTCTTTAGATGGTATAATAGCTCCATAACAAGTTAAGTTTGTAGCTATACCAATTATTTTAATATTTTTTAGTTTTACTATCTCTTTTATACTATTAAAGAGGTCTTCTTCATAAAAATACCCTTCTCGTAAATCTCCTAAGTCAAACATAAGAACTATATTATGAATAATATTTTTACTTTCACATAATTCATTTAATTTCTTTATAGTTTCTAATTCTGAGTTAAAACTTATATCACAATAATTGATAACTTCTTCTAGTTCACTTATCATGGGTATTCTAATTAGTATTTTAGGTAAATTTATATTTTGTAACTTTTTTAAGTTTTGTATTCTTGAATCTGCTATATGATCTATTCCTTCATTATATACTGCTTCTACTATTTCTTTTCGTGCACAAAATGATTTAGTTACGAAAGATACTTTAATGTTTCTTTCATGACAACTCTGTAAAATTACTTTAGCATTATGTCTTAATTTTTCTATATCTATTTCTAATCTAGGGTACATAGTCTTTCCTCCTTGAAGTTTAAACTTTTTAGTAGGAGCTTAAGAGATGCTTCTTCGTATTTTTTAGATAAAACCCCCATAGATGCCATAATATAGTCATTATCTATCAATATCTTTGTTTTTTCCTTTGGAAATAGTAATTCTTTATTTTTATTGTATTTAGTTATACCATCTAATATTTTAATTCTACTAGGGAGCCTAGTAAGTGCTCCCCCTGTACCCACTATATATCTTACTTCTGTTAAATCTTTTCCTTCTGCAATTTTGGTTTTTCCAGTTGTTCCATAAATATTTCTTATTTTCCCTGAATGCCTTAACATAGCTTTAATAACAGCTTCTTTTGTCAATCTCTCCACAAATAATATTTCTTCTTTTGATTTTGGTATTGGTGGATAATTATCTATTACTTTATCAATATCTATAGATAATTCATTTTGTAAATTTTCTTTACCTATAACTTCTACTATATTTTTCATATTTACATATACACCTAAATCTCCCTCAACACTTCTCTTAGCTACAGGTTCAGGATTAACTAATATTTTATTAATATAGTCACTCCCATATGTAACAGAATGCACATCAGTAGTTGCTCCACCTACATCTAGAGTTAATAAATCTCCAATATTTTTATATAAAAGTTTAGAAGCTTCCATTACAGCCCCTGGAGTTGGGGTAATATTTTCATTAACCATTTCTTTGATATACCTCATTCCTGGCGCTGTAGTTATGTGGTCTTCAAACACACCTTGAATGATTTTTCTTGTAGGTTCTATATTCAATAAATCTATTTTAGGGTATACATTTTCTGTTATATAAAGCTTATAATTCGTATCTTCAAATATTAACCTTACTTCTTCTTGATTTTCAACATTACCAGCATATATAACTGGTATACCTAAACTCATAGAAGCTATCATTTCAGCATTATAAATAGCTGTATCTCTTTCTCCATAGTCAACTCCACCAGCTATTAAGATTATGTTGGGATTTATTTCTTTTATTTTCTTTAAATCAGTTCTTTTAATTCTACCTGATGTTACTTGACGAATAACAGCTCCAGCTCCTAGAGCAGCTTCTTTAGCTGCTTTTACTGTCATATCATACACTAATCCATGAACAGTCATTTTTAATCCACCAGCTGCACTAGAAGTTGCAAACATATCATTATACTTTATATCATCTACAGATAATTTATTAGCTAAATCTTTAATAGCACCCGATAAGCCATTTCTTACATCGCCACCTTCAAATACTGTTGTTGGAGCCTGACCTTGACCCGAAAATACAGGATTATCAGAATCAATATTATGGAAAGCGTTTACTACAGTGGTAGTACTTCCTATTTCAGCTACCAACACATCTATTTTTAAAGAAACTTTTTTATTCTCCATTATTTATTATTCATTTCTCTTCTTTTTTCAACTAAGAAAGTGGCTACATGTATACCTTTGCTGTTTCTTCCAAATCCAGCATCTATTCCTTGTTCAATGGCTATTTCAGGTGTTACCTGTGTTCCTCCACAAGCAATCATTACTTTATCTCTTATACCTTTTTCTACACAATAATCGTGTAATTTCTTCATATTTTTATAATGAATATCATCATGACTTATTATTGTAGATGCAAGTATTGCATCTGCATTTAGCTCTATTGCTGCGTCTACTAATTTTTCTACAGGTACAGAAGTTCCCAAGTAATGACATTCTATACCATATTTTTCAATACCACCATGTTTTATATCTATTATTTCTCTTAAACCAACTGAGTGTTCGTCTTCTCCAACTGTAGCTGAAACTATTTTCATAGGCTTTTCTTCTATATCTGCTCTTATTTCTTCATCAGTTAGTACTTTAGGTTCTTCTGGTATTACTAAGTCATTTAAATCTATATCAAATGGAACTCTTCCCTTCACTTCTATCCTAGTGCCTTCGGATTCATGCATAACTTCTCTACTTATAACTTCAACTTCTTGTAAATTCACTTTTTTGACAAATTCCAATGCTGCAAACTCAGCTGTTCTTTTATCAGTAGGAAGCATCATTGTTATCATCACAATTCCATCTGCACACCATTCCATTTCAGGTTTGATTTTAGTTCCACCTCTGTATTCCTCTGATTCTTTTAGTCTATTTTCTACATTATCAAAATCATCAAGTTCATCGATATATATTATTTTGTTTGGATTTTCAAATGTACATCCATCTATTAATATTGATGGATTATCTATAGCTTTTTCATCATATTGAGCTACATTATTGTATCCAAAGTGAGCAGTTACAGGTGCTAAATAATCTTTATCTCTTTCATAAACAGTACCCTCACCAACTCCGCCTTTTATTTTTCTAGATATACCATCACCATTTCTTTCTGGATAATTTCCTGAGTCAACGAAGAATCCTTGTTCTACTGATTCAAAATATCCTCCAACTTCAAAGATTTCTTCCATATATAGTACAGCTCTTTCTTTAAGCTCTCTTGCTTTGTATCTTAATTCTCCAACATCCTTAAGTTCTATCATATCCATAAGACCATCCATGCCAACTAAAGCTTGCTTTGCTGTATCACATGCTTCTATGTTGTATATATGCCAAGGTACATTTCTACCTTCGTCAGGTGTTATAGTTGATTGTATGTCAGCTCTAGTTAGTACTGATGTTAATAAATTTAATACATGAGTAACTGTTGCTTCTCTAGTTGATGATTCCATATATTTAGTATTCATTTGAGCTCTCATCTTATAATCACTAAATAATTCTCTAAGTGCAACAGCATAAGGTAAGTCTATTCTTAAACATGGTGCTGGAGGGGCTGTTGGTGGCACTGTTGATAAGCATATATTACTTTTATCTATTCCTATTTTTTCTGAAAATATAGAATTTAAAGCGTGTTGAACCATAAGTTCAGGCATTACCTTCCATGCTTCTCTAGCCGTAGCATTAGCATTATGTGCTCCATCTATTTGAGCTATATTTGCAAAAGCCATTATTTGCTTAGCTTCACAAGCATCTACAAAAGATCTTACCATGTTTATATTTCTATATAGAACATTATATTGTGGGTCTTGATGTGCTCCATTGACCCCTTCTTCAGCAAACATTACTGCTACTTCAGGACCCGCAACACCACTTACATATGAATGGTAATTAATAGGTCTACCAACTTCTTCTTCTATAAAGTCAAGAGCTTTTCTTTGAGCTCTTACTTGTTTTCTTGTTATTGGAACACCTCCTATACCTTGAGGGGTTCCTTCTATAAGTCCGTCAAAATGTGATTGCCCAGCAGTTCTAATGACCATTAAGTGGTCAGCACCGTGATGAGCTGCCATCCTCATTCTTCTTATATCATCTTCAAATCTTCCAGAAGCTATTTCAGTAGTAATAATTGGGCTTGGTTGAGGGTCTATATTATTAAAATATTTAGATGATGGTAACCCTACACTCTTCTTTAAAGGTTTTGTACAGTCTTTATATTCAAAAGGTCCCATTTCAAGATTTTCCAAGTGTTCTCTCCAAACCCAACCTCTTCTTTTTGGTTTATATTTATCCAAATCTTTTAATATATAGTCTATATCTAATTTTTTATTTTCCTTTAACATGATTCTACCCCTTCTCTAAATAAACATGTAACTTCATCCCAATATTCACCATTAACTAATAATAAACCAGCTTCTCTAACTGATATATTTTTAGATTTAGCAAGCTTATAAACTACATGCCCTGCTCCCTTACCTATAAGACCTCTTTCCATAACACCTTCTAAAATAGGTTTTACCTCAAGAGAAGAAAATCCCATTCTTAACAAAACAGACCTTTCTATTGATGGCGTTGTATTCTTTTTGCCAAGGTCTATCATTGGTTCTACTATCTGGGCAGCTAAACTCCAAAATCTTTCTTTTAACTCATCATCGCTCAATTTCTGAAGATGTTTTCTTCTAACCTCAAAATCATCCTCTCTTTTTTTCATGAACATTCCCCCATTCATATTAATTTAAGTGAATTTTCCAACTATTCATTTCATGTTAAATTAAAAAATAGTAATTATTATAAATTATCTAACGTATCAATAACAAAATCTCTTGAACTTTTTACTTCTTTCATTAGAAACTCTATATCTTCATTACTTAGACTATTAACATCATCAATACCATTATGAGATATACAATTTTTTATAAATGATTTTCTTATTTTATTTATGTCGATATCAACACATTTTAATAATTCTGGTCTTTCTGGTAATATTAAGTTTACTCCTGCAATTTCTTCTCTTGGATTTCCAAATTTTATATCTATTCCATTTTCTTTTGCAAATGTAAGCTGTGGACATATGTGTTTACCTGCACCTGTATACTCTGTCTCTTGTACTACTACAACTTTATCTTCATCCAATTCTTGTGCTAAGGAAAATGCTGCTGCTAAAGATGTATTTCCAGCAGGTCCTCTTTCTATACCTTCCAACTGTGCCAATAATTCAGTTGTATAGAAAACTTCTCCTTGTTTTACTAACACATATCTGTCCATATATCTAAGTGGTCTAGCTGCAGACCTAGGTACATCTGACCTATCAGGCCATGTACAGAATGGTATACCAAAACCTGTATGTCCTGTTGTAAATGATTTTTTATTAAATTGACTATCACTAGCCATGTGTAATCCTTTTAAATCAACACTTGCTCCAACTACTTTTGTATTAAGAGAACCAGCTTTTATTAGTCCTCTTGCTGTTCCAGTGAGATTACCTCCACCTGCATTTGTACAAACAACTACATCAGGGTCTTTTTTATATTTTTCTCTAAATTGAATAGCTAACTCATATCCTAAAGTTTCTACACCTGCAATTCCAAATGGTGAATATAACGATGCGTTAAAATAGCTTGTTTCTTCTAGTAGGACTAAGAATGTATAAAATAATTCTGGTCCAACAGTTAATTGAATAACTTCTGCACCATATGCCTCACATTTTCTTGCTTTCTCTATAATCTCAGGTTGACCTAGACCATTAGAATCATAACATTCTTGAACTATTATACATTTTAAACCCTGCATTGCTGCCTGAGATGCTACAGCTGCTCCATAGTTACCACTAGTAGCTGCTATTACACCTTTATATCCCATTTTTTTAGCATGATATACTGCAGTAGCTGCTCTTCTTGCTTTAAAACTACCAGATGCATTCATTGCTTCATCTTTTACAAATATTCTAGCACCTTTACCTTCTGGAGCACATCTTCTAGCCAACTTAGTTAAATTTTTAAGTTCTATTATAGGAGTATTTCCAACAGCATATTGTGATTGAATTGCTTCAATATCTTGTAATGTATATCCTGTTTCACCCATCATTTTTTCATAGTCAAATCCTATTCCTTCTTGTTCAAAAGATGAGTAATCCAATCCAATTGCGTTTTTCATTATTTCATTGTTTCTTCCCATGACAGCTTGATAGCTCATATCTTTCATTGATGCTGCATTATTCATTATATACACCTCCAAATAATATTTCTTTAGCCTGTATTCCTATTTGGAGTAACTCAGGTATACATTTACCATAATCATGAGTATAATATGGATTTACTTTAAGTAAATTACCTTTTACAAGTCTACCCGTAATTGTTTTAACTTCTACTAAATCACCTATAGAGGCATCCTTTTGTATAAACCCTTTAACCCACATTTCTAAGGATACTTTCTTAGTATCCTCTGGAACTTGTGGAGCTCTTTCTTCTGGAGTCAACACTATATTGTGTATAATAACCCAATCATTAATTTTAGCATCCATTTTTTCATCCCCTTATCAGCTAACTGTTATTTTATTAATTTGCTTTTGACTCTTCTTCTAACTCAATTTCTATCTGATTTCTTATATCTCCCATTATTGCTCTAGGTACTGGTATATCCAACATAGTTTTAAGGCCTGGTCTAGCATTTATTATTAATGGAATAGAGTTTACTATCATTGCATAAGTACCTACCCCTCCAGGTATTTCAGGATTTATTTGTAAATCAATATTTGGTATCCCTTTTATTGATACATAGTCTCCTGTTTTAATACCTTCTGCTTCAGGTATTATCTGTTGTGGATGCTCCATTTCAATTAAAACGTCTCCATTTACATATCCATATCCACATTGTCTACAACCAGCAACATTTCCAGCCAATGCCTCTCCGTACTTAGATTTTCTATCTACTGTAGTCATTATTGGTTCTTTTGTTTGTTCTATCTTATCTAGTTTCCACCCTAATCCATCAGCTATCATATTTATTGATTCTACAAATCCTACATGACCTGCTATAGTATTATTTTCTACACCTTTTATGAACTCTTCTTTTGTTACTCCAACACCTTGTTCTACCATAACAGATTTTCCAAATGGTGATAAATCATTTACCCTCTTCGCTTTTATACTATTAACTTCTTCACAAGTACCTGAAAGCGCTAATACTAGTAAATCTAGTACAAACCCTGGATTGATTCCTGTTCCAAGAATACTTACTCCATTCTCTTTTGCAACTTCATCCATTTTCTTAGCCAAGTCTGCATCATCAGCTTGTGGATATGCCATTTGTTCTGCTGTTGATATAACATTTATTTTTCTATTTAATAAGAACATTATTTTATCAAAAGCCTTTTTAGTAAATGAATCAGTTGCTAATAAAACAACATCTACACTTTTTTCTTTAAAAACTTCTTCATAATTTCCATTGATAATAACTTCTGTTCTTTCTCCTCTTTCAATTCCTAGGACATCATACATACTTTTACCTGAAGTACTTCTACTGCAAACAGATACTATTTCTATACCTTCTTTTTTTAAAATCATATTAGCCATGCCTATCCCCATAGCTCCAAATCCCCATATACCAACTCTTACTTTTCTCATATATACACCCTCCTAAAAATTTATATTCTTAATTATTAGTTAAAGCATGAATCGTGCCAACTTCAAAACAAAAATAAATATTTATTAGAACGTTGAAACTATAATTATCTTGTTATGTATTTTCATAAATAAAAAATAATATTTTTTCTGAGAAATAAAAAAAGAGCAAAAAAATTTGCTCTTTTATAATAATTTTGCGCCTTTATTTTTCTTTTTTATTTTACTTCTTTATAGGACTTTAATATTATATTTTTTTATTTTATATTGTAAATTTTGCCTATTCATACCTAAAATTGATGCAGCCTTAGTTATATTATATGATGCCTTTTCTAATGATTCATATATATACTTCTCTTCTATCTCACTGAGAACATTATTAAGTGTCTTATTCTCTAAATCATTTAAAGAATAAGTATTCCCCTCTTTATTCTCTTTAAGATTGTAATAGTCATTTAAATTAATCATGCTTGTTTCTATTTGTATCTCGTTTTCCATCATACTCATAGTACAATAAATTATGTTTTCTAGTTCTCTTATGTTCCCTTGCCAGTCATAATTTTTTAAAACCCTGATAGCTTCATCTGAAATACCTACTACTTTTTTATTTAACTTTTTATTATACTTTGAAATAAATTTTTTGCATAATACAGATATATCCTCTTTTCTATCTCTAAGAGGAGGAATTTTTATATCTATTATGTTAAGCCTATAATATAAATCTTTTCTCATTTTATTCTCATTTAAAATAACTTTTGGACTTTCATTTGTTGTTGCAATAATTCTTACATCAACAGGTATATCCTTAGTCCCTCCAACTCTTCTTACATAACCTTCCTGCAAAACTCTTAGCAATTTAGCCTGTAACATAATAGGCATGGAGTTTATTTCATCCAATAATAATGTCCCTTTGTTAGCTTGCTCAAATAAACCCGGCCTGTCTATTGCCCCTGTAAATCCTCCCTTAGCAGTTCCAAATAGTATTCCTTCGAATAATGATTCTGGTAAAGCTGCACAATTTTGTGCTATAAATGGATAATTTTTTCTATTACTTCCATAGTGAATGGACTGGCTAAATAGCTCTTTGCCTGTCCCAGTTTCACCATATATAAATACTGAGGCATCAGACTTACAAGCTTTCTTAGATTTTGTTATTGCCTCTTTAATCAGATTACTTTCCCCTAAAATATCATCAAATTCATAGCCCTTTTTTTGTTTATTGTCAACTTTATTAATTAAATTTTTTTTATAGCTTCTGTTTAATAAATTTTCTATAGTTGTCATATTCTTTGATATTTCAAGTGCCCCTACAAATTCTCCTTTAATATCAATTGGTATCGTAGTATTTATTGCTGTTATTTCTTTTCCATTTTTATCTAGATATTTTTGAATATTATCTTTAATAATTTCCCTTTTTTCCAAAACTTCTACTAGTGTACTTCTATTTATTTTCATTTTGCTGACTATATCAAAAAATGAATTAGTTAAAACATCATGTCTATTCATTTTTTCCATTTTTTGTACAGAATCATTGTAGATTATAGTTTTCCCTTCTTTATTAACAAAATGTACCCCTTCATCAATATTTTCCAATATTTCATTCATTACTTTAAAAAATATTTCTTGGTTCAACTATATCACCCCAGTACCTAAATATATAACAACCCAAAAATAAGTAAAATATTTCTATATATTTATCTTATCACATATTTATGATATTTTTTATGTCCATTATATTTTTAATTAATACTTGATGAACTACATAGTAAAACATGAATAGTAAGGGTTATATTCTTAGTATTTTCCCTTTTGTTGATATTTCCTTATAAAAAAAAATATTCTAAATATATTATTTATACTCAAATATTACCTAAAAAAGAGTATTTTTATACCTTTATTCTCGTACATATTTTTAACTTAAAGTATAAACTTTATATAAAATAAGTTAAAATATACTTAATTAAGATACGTAAAAAGGAGCTATCACAGAACAAATTTAATTTACTCATGCGATAACTCCATTCTACAAACTAATATTTAATTTTCATGATATTTATTTCTAAAAAGCAGTCTCATGCCCAACATAACAGGCTATGCCATTATCTAAAAATATGTCCTGTAATTCTTCAAGATGCTCTTCATCAACATCTCCTTTATCAGAATACTCATATTCTTTACCTAATTGAATCCATTTTGACTCTCCTAGTCTATGAAATGGTAACAGATTGATTTCTACTAAATTATTTTTATGCATAAAAGATATAATATCATTTATATTTTCTATACTATCATTAAATCCTGAAATAACTGGTACTCTAAGTACTAATCTTCCACCCCAGTCAGAGTTTACAAGATTTGATATGTTTTCTAATACTAAATCATTATATACACCTGTTTGTTCCTTATGCTTTTCTCTATCCATATGTTTTATATCAATAAATGCAAAGTCGATATCCTTAAATATATTATTAAAAATTTCATTCGAAACACATGCACTCGTTTCAATAGCAGTGTGCACATTTGTTTCATGACATTTTAATAGCACTTCATGTAAAAATTCATGTTGAAGTAGTGGCTCTCCTCCACTAAATGTTACTCCTCCATTACTTCTCCAGTTATTAGAATCACGCTTAATCACCTTTACAAGTTCCTCTACAGTATAGGGCTTTGCACATAATTTAAACGCATTATAATAACACGAGTTGACACATTCAAAACTCTCACAATTCTTACATATGCCCCAATCTATGACTGGCTTATTGTCAAGGTCAAAACTCAATGCACCATTTTTACATTTACCATGACATACAGTACATCCATTTTCATATTGACAAGACAACTCACTAAACATCATATGTGGTCTAACAGTCCAACTTTCAGGATTTGCACACCACTTACAACTAAGTGGACATCCATTTAAAAACACAGTTGTTCTACAACCTGGCCCATCATGAACTGAAAAGCTTTGTATATCAAAAATCATTCCTTCTAATTGTCTTTGACTATTCATTAAACACATGCCCTTCACAAGTAATTGCGTTTAATGTTGAGTATACCCAATCTTCATTCTCTAGCCCAACACATTTACCTATACCTTCATCATTAGCATCAACAAAATTTTTACAATTTTTACATTTTGGCATTACTTTTATTTCTGAACATGCTTCATCATCTAAATTAATCATTTGTTTTGATAATCTACAAATCCCTTTAGTCGCATCTACTGCGCAAAAATTCATACAATCACTATGTTTTCTCATATTTTACACCCCTTCATACTCTGTTCTAGCAATTACTTCATCTTGTATTGGTTTACCTAGTTCACACCAGTATTGAGTAAATCCAGCAACACGTACCATTAGTTGACGATAATTATCAGGATTTTTTTGTGCGTCTTTCAAAGTTTCTGAGTCCACAACATTGTATTGAATATGGAATCCACCTTTTCTCAAGTAACTTCTTGTTAAATCTAACAATTTTTTTGTTCCTTGTTGTCCTCTAATAGTTGTAGGATGAAGTTTTAAATTCATTTGAGAATTTTGAACTACTGCTTGATCCCAAATAGTCGCAGATTCAAATAATGCATACACACCATTTTTATCTGTTCCTGCATATGCAGAAACTGAACCATCTGAATATGTTGTTCCACTTAATCTACCATCTGGGGTAGCTAAAGTAGCAGCTCCTTGTGGTCCATGTGTAGATACAGAAATTTGACAAGGATACATTTTTTTAGCATATAAAGATTGTGCTTCTTCACACACTTTTGCTAGCCATATTTCATAATTTTTAAGAATCATATCTGCATACAAATCATTGTTTCCATATTTAGGTGCATCAAGACAGGCCTTATAAATAGCATCATATTTGCCAGTCTTATCCACTTTTACTTGGTCTGCCATAGAATAATTACCAACTTCTAATGCATCTTTAAATCCAAAATTATTTAATACAGCATCCTTCATTTCTTCAACTGTAAAAGCTTTGTCATCATATACAAGTTTTTTAAGTGCAGCAAATGAGTTAACCATAGTAACAGTTCCACAAGTTTCTACATTTAATGTTGCATTATAACGATATCCCATATTTCCTATATGTTGACCTTTATCTAAACAGTCTGGTTTTAATAGAGAATTTATTATAGAAGTATCAAACTTTCTCCATATATCTAACTCAATATTATTTGCTCTCTCAAGAACATTTATTGCTTGTTTATAATAGTCTTTAAATACTTCTACAACTTCTTCATAAGTATCTAATGGCTTATTATGAGGTTCAAATACTTGTATATTCATACGATGGTCTTTACCATTCATAAGAACAAGTTCTAATATTTTAGGATTAGCAATAAAGTGAACTCCAGAACCAGCAGATTGTCCTGCTCCACCTGCAATAGAATATGTCTTTCCATTTAAAGTCAGTTGTTTCCAGCATCCTGGAGATGTTTCCAGACATCCACCTAATGCAAATGCTCTAGCTTCTTCAACAGTCATTCCTTCATCAGCAAATTGCTTCATCATAAATGTTGTCCCATTTGAATTGTTTACCCATGCTGGATAACCAGAACCAAGTTTTGTACATTCAACAGCTTTCATTAAAAAATCTTCTGGAAGTTTTTCATCATATAACATAGTTAAGCTAGGCTGAGGAGTTCTACATCTCATACTTGCCTCTAATAATAATTCTTCTAATTCATTAGCTCCTGTAGAACCATCTTCTCTTAACCCACCTATAGATAAAGTATTGAATGTATTTCCTGATAAGACTCCTCCATTTACACCTGCTGAAGCAAAACAGTCAATACAAGTGATTTTTATTCTATAAAGTTCTAATAATTCAATAACTTCTTCTTTTGTAATTAGTCCTTTTTCCATATCCTGTTCATACCAAGGATATAAAATTTGACCAAAACGACCTATAGACATACCAGATATAGCATCTTCATTTACTGATGCTATATGAATTGTATAAGTCAATTGAAGAGCTTCTCTAAATGTACGAGGTTGTTTATGTGCAATATGTTCTAATATCTCTACTAAATCTGAATATTCTTTTTTTGATTCTAAATCTGTTTCTATACTCTCTAAATATTTTGCATGTTTTGCATAGTTTAAAATCCAAGCTTGTAACCCTTCAATGACTTGAATAACAGCTTCATAAAAATATAGACGATCCATTCCGATAAGCCCATCTCCAGATGCATTTCCTGCAACTGCTTTTTTACATTCTTTTGCCATTTCTATAATTCCATCTAATCCATAATTTAAAGGATAAAAATAGTTTATAACTTCTCTACCTTGAGGAAGTGTATATCCTGAATCAAACATACATATAAGTGTACTCATTAAATTTTCTTTTAAATCATAATCTGGCATCATCTTTTCATAGTGAAATCCTAAATCTTCAACTGATTTTCCAACCCATTCCTTTGCCATTTTTACAAGAACAGGTACTTCTTCTTTTCTCATTCCAAATTTACCAGCTATTGAAACAACATTTCCAAAACTTTCAGTTACATTTCCTCCACCAGAACCAAATTTTGTAAGCTCATCTGCTGTATTACTAGCTAATTTCTTTGCTTCTTCTTTCATTTGTTCTCCCTGAGCAACAAAGAAACTTTCACTTACCCAAGGCATTGGGAAAGAACCTCTATAATGGCGTGTTTTTTGCATTACTATCTTCTCACCAGGTATTATATTTGGTGTCATATGAGAAAAAGCAGCTTTAAGAGCTTTAGCTCTTCTAACTACTGCTATATCCCCATCTGATTTTCTATATTCTCTATTGTACCAATATGGAAATTCCATATCAGCTGTAGACAATGTATTGTAATATACATTCAATAAATCATCTGCTCTTTTACTTGCTTTTTTTTCACTAAGTTCATCTAAATTTTCCTGATTTTGAAAATTTGCTTTAATATTTTTTGCTTCTAAAATACTTCTTATTTTATCTTCTTTACTTTGACTCATTTCTTCCCCTCCTTAAACTTTCTATACTTAGTATAAAACTTTTTAAGAAGGGAAAAAAAGAGTCTATTACCCACTTTCTAAAATAATCTTTCTACAAAAAAATAAAACTTAAAACATTTTAGACCATAAATTTACCTTATATCTAAATATCTAAAAACCTACTGATTTATTAAAATATAAAGATTGTCCATTGTCTTGTTTTAAGCTTTAACATATACTATATTTAATTTTATAAAAATACTTGCTCAATATATTTTTAAACTTAGTTTATATTACTGGTTTATCTTAAGATTTGGAACTGCATTCAGACTCATATCATGTGTTTTATTGTTTATAAAATTATAATATCCTGCGCAACCTATCATAGCAGCATTATCTGTACATAAAATTAAAGGAGGATATTTAACTATAATTCCACTCTCTTTTGCAAGTTCTGTTATTTTAGCTCTAAGACCAGAGTTGGAAGCAACTCCACCAGAAAGAGTTATAACATCATAACCTTTATCTTTTGTCGCTTTTAATGCTTTAGTAGCTAAAACTTCAACTACTGCTTCTTGAAAAGATGCAGCAACATCTTCAACTACTATTTCTTCGTTTTTCATCCTTTTTCCATTTAAATAATTTAATACAGAAGATTTTAGACCACTAAAACTAAAGTCATAGCTATCATCTTCTAAATAAGCTCTTGGAAATTCTATAGCATGCTTATTCCCTTTTTTAGCTAAATTATCAATAATAGGTCCTCCTGGATACCCCAAATTCATAGCCCTTGAAATCTTATCAAAGGCTTCTCCAGATGCATCATCTCTAGTCTTTCCTAAAATTTCATATTTACCATAATCTTTAACTTCTACTAAGTGAGTATGACCTCCAGATACTATTAATGTTATAAAAGGAGGTTTTAAATCTTTATGCTCTATATAGTTTGCACTTAGATGTCCTTCAATATGATTTACTCCTACAAGAGGAATATCCAATGTATATGCAAGTGCTTTAGCATAAGATAATCCTACTAATAAAGCCCCTACTAGTCCTGGGCCATATGTAACTGCAATGTGGTCTATATCATTAAATCCTATATTTGCCCCATCTAAAGCTTCTTGAACAACTATATCAATATTTTCAACGTGTTTTCTTGAAGCCACCTCTGGTACTACTCCGCCAAACTTTTTATGTGTTTCTATTTGAGTAGAGATTATGTTTGAAAGTACTTCTCTACCATTTTTTAAAACTGATGCAGCTGTTTCATCACAGCTACTCTCTATAGCTAATGTTATTATATCACCCATAAACTCTACACCTCTTTTAATTGATTCCACATTATAATTGCATCTTCTTTGTTATCATTATAGTATTCTTTTCTGATTCCACCCATTTTAAATCCATATTTTCTATATAGATTTTGTGCTATTTTATTTGATGCTCTAACTTCTAATGTCATAGACGCAATATTATTATCTTTACATAAATCAACTAATCTTTTTATTAACTTATCTCCTATTTTTTTGCCTCTATAGTCACTATGAACAGCCACATTATTTATATGACCTTCATCAAGTATAAGCCAAATTCCAACATATCCAACTACTTTTCCATCTAGTTTTGCTACTATATACTTTGCTACTTCATTAGATAAATCTTTTCTAAAAGATTCTTTTGACCAATAATCTTCAAAACAATTTTTTTCCACTTCAAAAACTTCATCTATATCTTTAATAGTCATTTCTTCTATTTTTACATCATCTATTATTTGTTTTGTATTATCTTTCATTATTTATCCTCTTCATTTTTTCGTCATATTGTACTTCGGCCTGAGATTTTCTGATATACATAGGGTTTATTGTATAACAAGTATGTACATCTATATTTTTACTATATTTATTTAGTGCTACAGAACATAAGCTTCCTGCTTTAGATACATTATGAGCTGGTGAAGGTATCTTTATATTTTTTACGTTTTCTAGCTCATCCTTATATTTATAAACAGCTTCTCCAACTATTATAAATTCTTCATCACTTGATTTAATTTCCTTTAGTAAAGTTTCAAATTCTACAACATCGACACTATCTAACTCTATTAACTCTCCATCTTCAAACTTATATTTAGCTGAATACACCTGATTTTTTTGTGCATCTAATATAGAGCATATTTTTCTTTCACATAAATTCATATTACCTGCTAAAGATTCTAAAGAATTTACTGCTATTATTGGTAGATTATTTACATGGGCTATAGCTTTTACTGTAGCCATACCTATTCTAAGACCTGTAAATGAACCAGGGCCTATACATATAGCTAGCAAATCCATCTCTTTTATGTTTAAATCACTTATATCCAACATATTTTCTATCATTGGCATAAGCTTTTGTGAATGAGTTTTTTTGTTATTTACTGTAAACTCACAGATTAAATTATCATCTTCAACAACTGCTACACTTGCTGCCATAGAAGATGTATCTATACCTAATATCTTCATTATTTAATCAACTCCTCAACTATACTTTTATAATAATCTCCTTTTGGAGTTAATATCATTTCTCTTCCTTCATCTTTGTACCTTAATTCTATGTTTAAATATTCTTTTGGAAGTATATCTTCTATTAAATTACCCCATTCAATTATACAGATTCCATTTGAATTTATATATTCATCATATCCAATATCATACATTTCATCACTACTACCAATTCTATAAACATCAAAATGATACAAAGGTATTTTTCCTTCATATTCGTTTATTATAGTAAAAGTTGGGCTTGTTATATAATCATTTATACCTAATGAGTCTGCTAAGCTTTGTGTCATTGTGGTCTTTCCAGCTCCTAAATCCCCCACTAAACAAATTACACTACCTTCTTTTAATAATTTACCTAATTTATATCCTATTTCTCTAGTTTTACTTTCATTTTCTAAATATATTTTTGCCATTAATTCATCTCCATCTTGATATAATCGTCGTGTGAATTTATATCACTGCTTAATTAATTATAGTATAAGCCCCAACTATTATAAAGTACTTCTATTTATCTTTTTTGTTTATCTTTCAATATTGATGATTCTATTAAAACTTATATATAATCATCAATAGCAATCCTTACATATTCTTTTGCCTTACAATTTTGTTTCAGGGCTTCTTTACATATTTCCTCTGATTGCTCTTTTACATACTTGAGAGATTTATAATTTTCTTTTACTGCTTCAATGCACATTTTTTCTGTTTGATTCTTTATATACATAAGCATCTTTCCATTTTGTCTTACAATCTCTGTACATATCTCTTCTGTATAGTTATCTATGTAATTTAGTACATCTTTAATATTGTACTTTTTATCCAAGTATCTTATAGCTCTTATACATGTTTCTTCTGTCTTATTATTAACAAATTGTAGGCTTCTTCCATCTTGTTTAACTGCTTCTAAACATATTCTTTCTGTCTGCTGATTTACATATTGTAATGCCATACCATTTTGACTTACAGCTTCAATACACATTTTTTCTGTTTGGTTTTGTACATATTTAAGTGCTTTATAGTTTCGTTTTATTGCTTCTATACATAATTCTTCACTTTGTTCTCTAACATATGCAAGACACCTGCCATCTTTTTTAATTGCTTCTAAACATATTTTTCTTGTTTGAACCTCTAAAGCTTTTAATATACTTACAACATCTATATTAGAAGAACATCTTATTGCTTTTATAATAAGTTCTTCTGTTTGATTTCTTACATACTTAAGTGCATTGCAATCTTTTTTTATTGCTTCAAGGCATATATACTCAGTTTGTTCTTTTACATATTCAAGTGCTCTATAATTGTACCTTATAGCTTCTAAACATAATTCTTCTGTTTGCTCTTTTACATACTTCAAAGCTTTATAATTCTGTCTTATAGCTAAAATACACATACCATCTGTTTGATTATTTATATTTTCTAATTCATGATAGTCATACTTCACTCTTTCCATATTTTCAATATATTCATTCGTAATATACTTTAAAGAATCTCCTAACATTTTACTATCAATGCCTATATGAATATTTTCCCAATCACTATTAAAATAATACCCTTTATCGTCTAAAAATACTTTTTTCATTTTTTTACATACTTTCATAAATCTACTCTCCTATCATCGTTAAATTAGTTTTTATTAAGAATTACAGTTCAAAACATTATTTATTCTTAATAATAACTTTATTTTTTGTTTATTATGAATTCGCTCTGCATATTGTAGATACCTTTTTAGTATTTTAATAGTTAATCGTTTTAATTCTTCCTTTATTTTAAAAATTAAATCTGTCTAAATATTTCTTATTTTAAATACATTTTTTGATAAATTAATAAAGCCATAATGTATTTAATACATCAATCACAACATGAGACTGAAGTTATAAATAAATTATGGCTTTCCAATATATTTAATTTTAAAATTTTATATTTTCTTGTCTGATTATTTTTTTATTACATTTCCCATTTTTTTATAAAGTGGTAATGTTACTAAAGATATTATCACAGCTTTTAGTACATTAAATGGAGCTATCATCCAAATTACAAAAGTAAATAGGTCATGAATCTTAGGATTTATAGCTGAACCTAACCCTATTATAGCATCTAGTCCCATAAATTGACCATAAAGTGGTAACATTACAAAGTAATTTAACACTGAGCCAATTATAGTCATAGCTATTGTTCCTAATACAAATCCAATTAATATGCCTTTTAAATCTTTCCTTTTCTTATATGAATAACAAAGTATCATTACATAAGAACCACCAATTAATATATTTGCAAACTCTCCTACTCCTACAGTTGTTGTTGCTGTAATCGCTTGTAGTATATTTTTTACTACAACTATTCCAAATCCAACTAATGGTCCTAAAGACATCCCTCCAAATATTGCTGGAATATCTGATAAGTCAATTTTTAAGAAATCTGGAAATATACCTGGTATTGGTGCTTGAATAAACATTAGTAAATAAGATATTGCTGATAAAATTGACATTACTACTAAAGTTCTTGTTGAAATCATATTACTTCTTTTTGCTGTACTTTGCATAATTATTATCCTCCTAATAAATATATTTATATTTTTTTAGGAAAAACAAAAAACTCGAAGACCTTATCTTCGAGTTTTTATGGATATAGTTTAAACAAACTAAAATAAACTTATTTATATTCCATAAATATCTTCTCTCATCCAGACTTTACTGTCGGCTTTGGAATTTCACCAAATCAACCACATAAGTAGTTCGCGGGCTATACCGCCGGTAGGGAATCTCACCCTGCCCCGAAGATCTTCTTTGATTTTTTAATTTTCCTTACACTCTTATATTAGTTAATTTTTTAATAATTGTCAAGTTATTTTTTTTCATACACTACTTTCCCATTTATTATAGTGTAAAGTACATTACTTTGAATCTCTAGTGGAGAATTATCCCAAATTACTATATCTGCATCTTTACCAACTTCTATAGAACCTACTCTATCTTCAATTCCTAGAGTCTTAGCTGGATTTATTGTAATGGATTCTATTGCTTTTTCTTCTTTCATTCCATGCTTAACTGCTATCCCTGCACATATTGGAAGATATTGAACTGGTATTACTGGATGGTCTGTCATTATACATACATCAAGTCCTGCATTTGAAAGTATTCCAGCTGTATTAAACGTTAAATTTCTAAGTTCAAATTTAGACCTTTCTGATAATGATGGCCCTACTATTACAGGAAATCCTTCTTCCAATAGCTCCTCCACTATAAGATGACCTTCTGTACAATGGTCTAATGTAAGCTTTAAATTAAACTCTTTTGCAATCCTTATGGCTGTGAACATATCATCAGCTCTATGGGCATGTGCTTTAAAAGGAATTTCTCCTCTTAAAACGGGTATTAAACTTTCCATTTTTATATCATATTCAGGTTTTTCACAATCTTCATCATCATGACTTTCATACAGGTCGACTTCCTCTAAATATTCTTCTGCTTTTTTAAGATTCTCTCTAAGTAATGAAGCTATTGCCATTCTAGTTTGTGGAGATTTATCATCTTGACCATAACAGCTTTTTGGATTTTCTCCAAAGGCTATTTTAGATGCTACTGGATTTTTTATTACCATTTTATCAATTCTTTTCCCATAGGTCTTTATAGCTATACATTGACCTCCCATAACATTTGCACTTCCAGGAGTTGTACATACAGAAGTTATACCACCTTCAAAAGCTTCTTTAAATGTTCTGTCCATTGGATTAACCCCATCTATAGGATTTAATTGTGGTGTTATTGGGTCAGTTTCTTCATTTCCATCTGCTCCTTCAAATCCTATACCATCTTCCCACAATCCTAAATGAGTATGGGCATCTATAAACCCTGGAAACACAAATTTACCACTTGCATCTATCACCTCTACATCTAAAGGTGCTATTAAGTCTTTTCCTATCTCTATTATTTTTCCTTGGTCTATAAGTATATCTCCCTGAATTATTCCATTTGTTATGGTATTTATATTACCATTTTTTATAAAAACCATTCATTTTCCTCCTGATTTTCAATACTATACTAACTATTTTAAATATTATCTCTTTACAGTCTCATTTCATAATTTCTTAAATTTTTTATTATGCTACTTACATTTATAATTGTTACACATAAGTATCATAACTAAACATAAATTAACCTATTTTTTCATTGATAATGCAACTCTTTTTTTATTTAAATCAATTCCAATTACCTTTACATCTACTATATCACCTACTGTAACAATACTCATAGGGTCTTTTACAAAGCTATTACTCATTTCTGATTTATGAACTAGCCCATCATTTTTTATTCCAATATCTACAAATGCTCCAAAATCTACAACATTTCTTATTGTACCTTTTAAAGACATCCCTTCTTGTATATCTTCAATTTTTAGGACATCAGTTCTAAGTATAGGCTTTATTCCTTCTTCTCTTGGGTCTCTTCCTGGTTTTTTAATCTCAGCTATGATATCTCTTAAAGTAACTTGGCCTACTTCCAATTTTTCACTTAATTCTCTCAAACCATTTTCCTTAACTTTTTCATCTATTTCTTCTATATTTTTATTTTTTACATCATCCAAAGAATATCCTATTATTTCAATCATTTTTTTGCATATATCATAACTTTCAGGATGTACACCTGTATTATCTAGAGGATTCTTTCCATCTAAGATTCTCATAAATCCAGCACATTGAGTAAATGCTTGAGGGCCAAGTCTTTTTACTTTTTTCAGTTGTACTCTTGATGTAAAGTCTCCATTTTCTTCTCTATATGCTATTATATTTTTTGCGATAACCTTACTTATTCCTGCAATATGCTCTAATAGAGAATATGATGCAGTATTTAAATCTACTCCAACACTATTTACGGAATCCTCAACAACTCCATTTAATACTTCTTCTAATCTCTTCTTATTTAAGTCATGTTGATATTGGCCTACACCTATACTCTTAGGGTCTATTTTCACAAGTTCTGCTAAGGGGTCTTGTAGTCTTCTCGCTATAGATATAGCTCCTCTTATTGATACATTTATATCTGGATGTTCTTCATTTGCGAGTTCAGATGCTGAGTAAACTGATGCACCAGCTTCGCTGACTATAACATATTGAACGTCTCTATCTATCTCTTTTATCATTTCTGACACAAATGTTTCTGACTCTCTTGATGCTGTCCCATTTCCTATTGAAATTATGTCTATATTATATTTTTCAATTAATTCTTTTAAAGTCTTCTTTGCCCCTTCTACATTATTTTGAGGGTCTGTTGGATATACTGTTGTATAGTCCAATAATTTACCATTTTTATCTACAACCGCTATTTTGCAACCAGTTCTAAATGCAGGGTCAAATCCCATAACTACTTTATCTTTAACTGGTGGTTGAAGTAATAAACTTTTAACATTTTTTCCAAATACACTTATAGCCCTTTCTTGAGCTATTTCTGTCAGATGATTTCTTATTTCTCTTTCTATCGATGGGAAAATTAATCTTTTATATGAATCTTCTATTGAATTTACAATTTCATCTTTATTCTTAAAGTTTTTATCATTTACATATTCATTTACTATATAATTTAAAACTTTATCATTATTTATTTCTAATTTGACTTTTAAAAAATTCTCTTTTTCTCCTCTATTTATTGCTAAAACTCTATGTGGAGCCATACTTTTCACTGCTTCACTATAATCATAATACATATCATAAACTGATTTCTCATCAGTAGAACTTTTACTAACTATCATTCCTTCTCTTAAAGCAAGCTCTCTTATGTATTTTCTAATCTTCGCATCATCTGAAACTGTTTCTGCAATTATATCTCTTGCACCTTTTAAGGCATCCTCAACAGAAGTTACTTCTTTTTCTTCATTTATATAACTCTTCGCCTCTAAATCTATATTATCTAGATTACTCTCTAGTATTGATACTGCTAGATTTTCTAACCCTTTTTCTTTTGCTATTGTTGCTCTAGTTCTTTTCTTTTGTTTATATGGAGCATATATATCTTCTACTTCTTGTAGTGTTTTTGCTTTTTCTATATTTTGTGTTATCTCATCTGTTAATTTTCCTTGTTCATCTATTAATCTAACTACATCATCTTTTCTACTTTGAAGGTTTCTTAGATACATCAATTTTTCATAGAATTCCCTTAATGTGACATCACTCATCTCACCAGTCATTTCTTTTCTGTATCTAGCTATAAATGGTATTGTATTTCCTTCATCAATAAGCTTTAGCGTATTATTTATTTGTTCATCTTTGAGATTAAATTCATTTTTTAAGATTTGATTTATATCCAATTTTTTTCACTCCTAATGTTAGTTTTTTCATAAGTATAACAAACAGAACGAAGGCTGAGGGTTGTAGTCCTCAGCCTAAGTGCTGTAAAGTGCATAGTAAGCACTAACCTTCTTATATATCTATCTTAATTACTGTACATTGTTTATTAAACTGTCTTATTCATTTTTAAGTATTCGTTGATAAACAAGTCTATATTCCCATTCATCACACTATCTACATTTCCAAACTCAGCATTTGTCCTATGGTCTTTAACTAACTTATATGGTTGGAAAACATAGGACCTAATTTGGCTACCCCACGTTATTTGTGAGTATTTGCCTTGTATATCTTCTATTTTTTCCTTTTGCTCTAATTCTTTTAACTCTATCAATTTTGCCATCAAAAGTCTCATAGCTCTATCTTTATTTAAATGTTGAGACCTTTCATTTTGACACTGAACCACTACACCAGTAGGAATATGTGTTATTCTAACAGCTGAATCAGTTGTGTTTACATGTTGTCCTCCAGCACCAGACGCTCTATATGTGTCTATCTTCAAATCTGATGAATTAATTTCTACTTCTATATTTTCATCTAACTCTGGTGTTACATCTATAGAAGCAAATGAAGTATGTCTCTTTCCTGATGGATCAAATGGAGATATTCTTACCAATCTATGAACCCCTTTTTCACTTTTTAAATATCCATAAGTGTTGGTTCCTTCTACAAGAATTGTAGCTGTCTTTATTCCCGCTTCAGGGTCTGATATTATATCTAAAAGCTTAACTTTATAACCCTTACCTTCTGCCCATCTTATATACATTCTTAAAAGCATCTGAGCCCAATCTTGAGCATCTAGACCCCCAGTTCCAGCATTTATAGATAATATAGCATTATTTTTATCATACTCGCCATTTAAAAGAGTTTTTATTTTCATCTCAGATAATTTTTCTTCTATTGATTCTATAGACATTTCTATATCCTTTTCAACAGAATCATCCTCTTCTTCTAGGCCTATTTCAATCAATACTTCTACATCTTCTAATAAGTTTTTTAGACTTTCATATTCATCTATAGTTTCTTTTAAAGCTTTGTTTTCTTGAAGTACTTTTTGCGCTACTTCATTGTCATTCCAAAAATCTTGTTTATTTATCTTCTCTTCATTAATTTTTATCTTTTCCATCAATGAAGCTACGTCAAAGAGAAACCCTCAATTCTTCTAAATTTGAAGCTATTTGCTCCACACTATGTCTATACTCTTGTATCTTTAACATTTAATCCTCCAAAACTATCTTCCACAACAGTTTTTATATTTCTTACCACTTCCACAAGGACATAAATCATTTCTTCCAACTTTTTCATCTTTTTTAATAGTTTTGATTGTTGGAAGAGTTCCATCTGAGGGAGAAGTTAGATTTTCAACATCTACAACTGCTTTTCTTTCTACTGGAGCCTCTATTGTTATATTAAATAAATATCTTACAGTATCTTCTTTGATATGTTTATTCATCTCATCAAACATATCAAAACCTTCCATTTTATAAGCAATAACTGGGTCTTGTTGACCTACAGCACGAAGCCCTATACCTTGACGTAATTGATCCATTGCATCTATATGGTCTATCCAATGATTATCAACAGCTTGAAGTAAGATAACTCTCTCAACTTCTCTCATTCTTTCATAACCTATTTGTTCTTCTTTTGCAGTATATATCTTCATAGCTATTTCATAAACTTTTTCTGTTATTTCAACTGGATTAAGCTTTTCTATCTCTGGAATTTCTATACTACCTTTTGGTAAGAACAGATTATACATATGTTCCTTAAATCCTTCTTCATCAAATCCTTTATCTTGTGTATAAAGAGTCACTGATTCTTCTATTATAGAATGAGTCATTGATTGTACTTGCTCTTGTAAATCTTCACCTTCTAATACACGTTTTCTCTCTGCATATATTATTTCTCTTTGCTTATTCATAACATCATCATATTGAAGTACATGTTTTCTTATTCCAAAGTTTTTACCTTCGACTTTCTTTTGTGCACCTTCAATAGACTTAGATAATATTCTATGTTCTATAGGCATGTCTTCTTCAAGACCTATTTTATTTACGATTCCAGATATTCTATCGCTTCCAAACAATCTCATAAGGTCATCATCAAGACCTATATAAAATCTTGAGCTACCTGGGTCACCTTGACGACCAGCACGACCTCTTAACTGGTTATCTATTCTTCGAGATTCATGTCTTTCTGTACCAATTATAGCAAGTCCACCTGCTTCTACTACTTGTTTTTGTTCGTCTTCTGTTTGTTGCTTAAATTGTTTATATAATCTTTCGTACTCTGCTCTAGCTTCAAATAAAATTTCATTTCCTGCCACAGGTATTCCTTCTATTGGAGTATCAACTCTATTTACTACATCTTCTTTAAATCCATTTCTTCTCATTTCTCTCTTAGTTAAGAAATCTGGATTCCCACCTAAAACTATATCAGTACCACGACCAGCCATGTTAGTAGCTATTGTAACAGCTCCAAGTCTACCTGCTTGAGCTATTATTTCTGCTTCTTTATCATGGTGTTTAGCATTTAATACTTCATGTCTAATACCTTTTTTCTTTAATATTTGTGATAGTAGTTCTGACTTTTCTATCGAAACTGTACCTACAAGTATTGGTTGATTAACTTTATGTCTTTCAATTATTTCTTCAGCTACAGCATTAAATTTACCTATCTCACTTTTATATACACAATCTGGCAAGTCTTCTCTTACCATAAGCTTATTAGTAGGCACTTGGAAGACATCCATTTTATATATTGCTTTAAACTCTTCTTCTTCCGTTTTTGCTGTACCAGTCATACCTGAAAGTTTTTTATACATTCTAAAGTAATTTTGGAATGTTACAGTAGCTAGTGTTTTAGATTCTCTCTGTATTTTAAGACCTTCTTTTGCTTCTATTGCTTGATGCAAGCCTTCTGAATATCTTCTACCAAACATAAGTCTACCAGTAAACTCATCAACTATTACTATTTCTCCATCTTTAGCAACATAATCAACATCTTTTTTCATTATTACATGTGCCCTTAAAGCCTGATTTATATGGTGATATAACTCTGTATGAGATATATCTGTTATATTATCAACATTAAAATATACTTCTGCTTTTTGTATACCTGATGCTGTTAGAGATACAGCCTTATCTTTTTCTTCTAATTCATAGTCATCAGGTTTTAAAGTTAACACAAATGTATTTGCATCTGAATATAGGTGAGTTGATTTATCTCCAGGGCCAGATATAATAAGTGGTGTTCTAGCCTCATCTATAAGTATAGAGTCGACCTCATCCACTATCGCATAATTTAATCCTCTTTGAACTCTTTGCTCTTTGTGTATTACCATATTGTCTTTTAAGTAGTCAAATCCATATTCATTATTTGTACCATAAGTTATATCACAATCATATTGTTCTTTTCTAACTTTTGGATTTTGACCATGTACAATAACACCTACACTCATTCCTAAAAACTCATAAACTTTTGCCATTTGGTCTCTATCACGTTTTGCAAGATAATCATTTACCGTTACAACATGTACACCTTTTCCAGTAAGAGCATTCAAATAAACAGGAGCAGTTGCAACCAAAGTTTTACCTTCACCTGTTTTCATCTCAGCTATTCTTCCTTGATGTAATACTATACCTCCAATCATTTGAACTCTGTAGTGTCTAAGACCTAATACTCTTTTAGAAGTCTCTCTGACTACTGCAAATGCTTCTGGAAGTATATCATCTATACTTTCTCCATTTTCTAATCTTTCTTTAAATGTATTTGTCATATTTTTAAGTTCCGAGTCTGCCATAGATTCAAATTTAGGTTCTAATGAATCTATTATATCAACAGTCTTATTGAACTTTTTCAATTCTTTTTTATCTGCCATGTTGAATAAACTATCCATAAAGCTCATATTTTACATCTCTCCTCGTTCTTTATTGTACTATTATTCATTTTACCATAAAAACTATACTTTTAATATTAATTTAAAAAGCTATCGATAAATAATTTATCGATAGCTAATATGATTAAATCTAAATTGCTTTATTCATGTTCTATTATACCATATCCGCCATTATGACGTTTATAAACTACAGCTATTTCATCTGAATCTATATTCTTGAACATATAGAAATCATGTCCTACTAATTCCATTTGTAATACAGCTTCTTCTTCGCTCATTGGCTTAACACTAAATTTCTTACGTCTTTGAATTACTATATCTTGATTTTCATCTTCATAATCTTCTTGTTCATCTGCTAGATTTATCTCTGCATCTTGGAATCTTATACTCTTATTGTCTTGATGCTTATCTTGTAATCTCTTTTTATATTTTTTTAATTGTTTGCTTAATTTATCATATACAACATCTATAGCTGTGTATAAATTCTCCTGCATATCTTCTGCTCTAATTATAGGACCATTTACAGTAGCTATTGTTACTTCTATTTTTTGTCTTGTTTTTTTAGCACTTACTGTAACCTTTACATCAGTGTCTGGATGAATGTAATTATCTAACTTACTTAACTTGCTTTCGATTTTATTTTTTATTGCATCAGTTAATTCGATTTGTTTTCCAGATATAATTATGTTCATAAGTACATCTCCCTTCAATTATGCCAGTATAAGAAAATTTATACTTAAATAATATATTCTACACGAAATCTCATAATCCTTCTTTTATTATTAACTTTTGTGATTTTTTCTATTCAATTGATAGAATTATTTTTCATTTTTAATCACCTTAATGCTTATGTGGATTAATATTATAACAATACCCTGTGGATAATGTGGATAAAACTGTTAATAACTCTTGTTCCTGTGTATTTAAAGCTATTTTTATTATCCTTTCTATCCACAAATATCTCCAATAATTGTTTATTAATATGTGAATTCATGTCATAAAGTGGTAATTTTAGGAAATTATATGTATTATATGTTACTTAACTTTTATAAATTTTTCATAGTTATCCACCTTCTAAGACCTCCATATTTCATTTTTTCTTTCACTATTTAGTTTAACTTCAAAATTATCTAAAAGTAGTAAAGCATCATAACAATAATTTCTTAATCAATACTCATAATATTCATATACCCAAACTACAATTGACTAACACTCTTTATTTAATCTAATAAGTTATATAAATTATATATGTTTATATTATTTCGAAATTATATCCACTAATTGTTTTAGCTTTTGTCTGTCTATATCTTCAAATGGATTCTTATCTATTCTAACAGCTGTACCAAAATGAAAATTATTTGCCTTAGTTACTCCCTTTATTTCAACTATATTATTAAAATTAAGACCTCCACCTAAAAGAATTTTTATATTATTAGAGTTAAGCATCATATCTTTTATAATTTTTATATTCTCTCTTATACTTCCCTTTCCCCCTGACGTTAATATATTTGTAATTCTGTCATAATTCTTTAAAAGATTAACACTTTCTATTGTATTTGATTCATCTATTGCTCTATGAAATGTAACATCAAGATTATCGCAATATTGCAACAAAAAATTTAAATTTTCTTCATCTATATTATTATTCTTGTCTAACATTCCAAATACAACTCCATTAGCTCCAATCTTTTTGACTGTATTTATATCTTTTAACATTATATTTATGTCTTCTTTACTATATACAAAGCTTTTAGCATGTGGTCTTATCATTACGTTCACAGGTATCTTTACACTGTTAACAACACTTTCTATAAGTCCAAAACTTGGTGTTAGCCCTCCTTCAGTTAAAGCACTAACTAATTCTATTCTATCTGCGCCACAATCTTCTATAATCTTAGCGTCTTCTACTGTCATTCCTATTATCTCTAGCATAACTACTCCTTTGCTAATTCATATATTGCATTTGAAAATATCTTTGCATTTAAGATTATATCATCTATATCCATATATTCGTCAGGATTATGTGCTATTCCTTTTTGTCCTGGAAACGAAGGTCCAAATGGAACTATATTTGGCATTACTTTTGCATATGTACCTCCATTAGTTGTTACTGGAGTACCATCTAATGATGTTACTCTTTCATAAGCTATTTGAAGTTTTTTAACAAGCTTACTATCCTTATCAAAATATACAGGGTTAAAATTAGAAATTACTTCTATCTCTGTATCATTGGGAAAATTAGATTTTATTTCATCTAAGACATCTTCTAGTTTATAACTAAATTCATATTTTACCTTTATCTCAAGTATTATGTAACTATTCTCTTTATGTAACTCTTGATTTGTGACAATCACCTTTTCAGACATATTTTCTATAAAGCTTAGAAATGTATCTTCCTTATAGTTACAGTTATTTTTGATTATAATTTTCGCCATACCTTTTTCACCATATACAACAGGATATTTACAATCTGGTGTGAACCCCATTATAGGAGGTTTTTCCTTTTTTAAATAATATGGTATATCTTTAAATCCACTTTCTTCATTTGTGCCAAAAATTATCCTAACTTTTTTATCTAACTTTAAACCTAATTCCTTAATAACATATAATCCATATAAAGCACACATTATAGGTCCTTTATTATCTAATACCCCTCTACCATAGATTTTTCCATTATATATTTCTCCTCCATAAGGTTGATATATCCAATTTTCCCCTTCATGTACTACATCTACGTGGCCAATTACACAGATATAATCTTCGCTATCTCCATATTCTGCATAACCAATATAATTGTCTAAGTTTCTAACTTTAAAGCCTAATTTTCTTGAAATTTCTAGTGCTTTATTGAGTGCTTTTCCTACCTTTTCGCCAAAAGGGAAGTCATTTTCTGACTCCCCTTCAACGCTAGGTATTTTTACAATATCTACAATATCACTTAATAAATGTTCTTTTATCTCGTCTACTTTATTGTTTATAATATTCATAAAAATCTCCTTTTAAATATTAAAGACTCTACTTTGCTGCATAAATACAAACTTTATTCACTCACTTCTATTGGAGCCTTTATCCTAGCTTCATATGCTTCCATCCACTCGTTTGACACAACCTTATGTATAGTTTTACCATCTATTCTATTTGATATATACACTGTAGGTTCTTCTGCTTTAGTAGCTACTGAGAATGTAAAGTCAGCTATGTTTGTAGCTACTCCCCATTCTCCTTTATTATTCATAGCAACTAATGATAAGTCTCCAGCTTTTCCTCGTCTTTTGATAAGTTGTTCATCTAACTCATTTACTGCTATATCACATGCCTCTTGTGGATGTTTTCCTTCTTTCATAAGTCTAACTATCTCATATGATATACACCCTTTCATCAAATCTTCTCCAAGACCAGTAGCTGTAGCCCCTCCTATGTTACTATCAACGAAAAACCCTGAACCAGATAGTGCAGAATCTCCTATTCTACCTCTTTTCTTCATAAATAGACCACTTGTTGAGGTTGCTGCACACATCTTTCCATCTCTATCTAAAGATATCATCCCAACAGTATCATGACCAGCATATGGGCTTAATCCTTTATCTAAAGTTTCTTTTTTTCTCTTCTTATAATGTAGTTTCGCTCTATCTGTTAACATATTTTTTCTTTCAAATCCATTTTTATGGGCATATTCTTCAGCTCCTATTCCAACTAAGAAATTATTCACTTTCTCATAACTTAGTTTTCTAGCTATGCTGACAGGGTTAGAATAATCTCTTATACCTGCAACTGCTCCTATATCTAGTGTGTTTCCATCCATAAATGCAGCATCAAGTTCTACTTCACAATTTTCATTTGGAAGTCCTCCATATCCAACCGATTTATAGAATGGATAATCTTCGACTCTTCTTACAGCAAGTTCTACAGCATCTCCTGCTTCCATTCCTTTTTCTAAATGTTCTGATGCTTCAGTGATTCCTTCTATAGCCATTCTCCATGTTGCTATCATTCCCCACATATCAGAAAATCCCTCCTTAATTATAGAAACTCTATCCACATACTTTAATGTAAATAATATTTTACTTAAACCTGTCCCCTAGTAAAGTGTTAATTAATAACAAAATTCTTCTTTCATTAAAGTTATGTCTTCTTTATTTGCTATTGAATTTGCTAATTTACATATATTGTTTAGTGAATCATTAAGACCAATTCCACCTTTTTTAGGTGTCTTAACTATACATATATCATTTTTGTATTCGTTTATTACGTATGCATTTTCTTCTGACATAGCTGCAAAAGCTGGTATATCTGTTTTATTATTTATATTTTTAGATAATATTGCTGACATCTTAGAAAAATTTTCATAGTTAAAACTTGGTCCACAAATTACTACATCAGGATTTAACTTTTTAACCATAGCTATCATTTTATTTGTCACTTCTTCTTCATTGTTTATAAAAAATTCATCCCCACAGAAAAGTGTCGCTATTACTTTAGATTCTTTTAAAAATGGTTCCATCATTACACCTGGACCTAATGGACTTGATTTTCCAGCAGGAGGTATATTGCTTTTTTCTTTCCCACCTGCACCTGCTTGTATTTGATCCAATATCATAACTATTTTCTTCATAATTTTCCTCCTATAATACTAAATCATCAAAAGATATATCATCATCTTCCTCTTCAACATTTGTTTTTTCTTCTTTTAAATATTGTTTATCTAACATCTTTATAAATGGCATGTACATAAATATTCCTAGTACAAGAAGTATTATTTGTAATAAAGCACCTTGCCATCCTGTTGTTAGAAATCCAGAGAATATAATTGGAGTTGTCCATGGTAATTGAACTCCATTTGTAAGTGGTACTAATCCTGCTGACATACAGAAATAGGCTATTATTATGTTTATTGTTGGAACTATTGCAAATGGTATCAATAATATTGGGTTAAGCATTATTGGTAGACCAAATATTAATGGCTCATTTATTCCAAATATCCCTGGTAAAATTGATAATTTACCCATTGATTTTATACGTTTACTTTTGCATATAAGTAACATAGCTATAATTAAGGATAGTGTACTACCTGCCCCACCAAATGTTGCAAACATATCCTGGAATTGACCAGTTATTATGTTTGGTATTTTTGAACCAGCTTGAAAAGCCGCTAAATTTTCAGCTGATAAAATTTTTAATATTGGATTATAGACAGCTCCAACAACACTACTACCATTTATTCCAAAGAACCAGAATAAATGTAAGAATATATAAGCTATTGCCATAGCACCTAAACTATTTCCTAATTTTAATAATGGCATTTGTAAAAACTTAAATATAAATTCATGTATACTTCCATATGGTGTAGCTTCAAAAGCAATCTTAACTAAAAAGAAAACTACCATAACTATTGCACTTGGTATTAATGCAGCAAATGATTTTGAAACAGTTGGAGGAACTCCATCTGGCATCTTCAATGTCCACCCTTTTTTGACAACTACTGCAAATAACTTAACAGATGTTATTGCGGTTATCATTCCTACAAACATTCCCTTAGAACCCATCCAACCTAATGGGATACCAGTTACCATATAGACTGCCTTTGTTCCTTCTGGTGTATATGGTATTACAAATGGTGTAACTATAAAAAAGGCGACTATTGCAACTGCTGCTGATGCAATTGGGTCTACATCTATTTGTTTAGCATAAGAGTAACCAATTCCTAAAACTGCAAGTAAAGTCATTACTTCAAAAGTCGCTATAGTTGGCTGTTGTAATTTTACTGCCCAATCTGGACCAAAAATTTGACCTACAAATTCGTCCCATCCTTTTATTGGGAAGTTTGCTACTAATAAAAATAATGACCCTATTATCAATAATGGTGATGATACTAAAAAACCATCTCTAATTGCAATTAATAATTTATTTTTACCTATTTTTTCAGCCAACGGCATAAGTATTCTTTCCAATTTATTCATCTATCCACCCTCATTTCTCAGTATCTTTTTACTATATTTTAAGCTTGTTTAGATTTTATTAATTTTATAGCAAGCTTTAGTACTTTTTCTCCATTCATAGTTCCATAATCAGTTTCATTTATTATATCCACAGGTTTTCCTTGAGCTTCAAACTTTGGCTTTAACTCCTTTAGCATGTATTTAACTTGAGGTCCTAACAATATACAATCTGGATTCTTATCTGCAACTATCTTATCAATTTCTGCTATTGGAAATGCTTCTACTTCTATTGGTAAATTGTGTTCATCTGCTACTTTCTGCATCTTTCCTGCAAGTAAGCTTGTTGACATACCAAAACTACAAAATAAATATACTTTTCTCTTCATTATCTTAAATCCCCCTTAATTACTTTTTATTTTAATTTTTGAATTTCTTTTCTTAGCACTATCATTTCTTTTATAAGGTTTCTTTCACTCATACAAGTCATTAAATGGTCTTGAGAGTGAATTAGTAAAATAGATATATCTGATTTATTTCCTCCTGCTTCCTTTTGTATAAGTTCTGTTTGTACTTTATGTGCTTTTAATATTTCTTCATTTGCACTTTCGATTAATTCATCAGCCTTTTCAAAATCGTTTTCCTTTGCACAATCAAGAGCTTCATAAAGCATAGATTTTGCATTTCCAGCATGAATTATAATCTTTAATACTATTTCTTCCATTTCTTCCTCCTAAATTACTTGTCTACTTTTAACTGATTTCTATCTGATAGATATATAATATCTTATAAAAACAAAAAAACATGCACAACTTTTTCCACTACATGGAAAATTTTGTGCTTATTCACATTTTGATATAAATTTATATAAGAATATTTTTTATATTTTTAATATCACAATTACTTAGCACATCAAGCATATTTTCATCTTCTGTCAATTTAGATATTTCTTTGAATAATTCTCTAAATACTTTTCTATCATCCTCTTTTTTATAAGCTAATAAAAGTATAATCTTTATGTATTTTCCATTTCTAATTTTTATTGGTGTTTTCAATCTTGCAAAACATAAGACAGATTGTTTTATATACTTCATATCTCCATGAGGAAATAATATTCCTTTCCCAACATTAGTTGGATATGCCTTTTCTCTTTCTATAATAGAATTTAAATATTCTTTATCTGCATAATGCTTTTCGATTAATAAATTAGTTAAGTATGCTATAGCCTCATAAATATCATTATGTTCTAGCTCTCTTATTAAATAATCAGACATCATTAATCTATTCATAAGTTTATATGATGTATCTTTTTCTTTTATTTTGTTGGTAAATTCTTTGAGTTTATTTTCATCTTCATCAGTAAATAGTGGTGTTGTTATAAAAATTGGCTTTTGTACATTTTCATATTCTTGAAATGCAATTATAAAATCTATCATTTTATTGAAGTTATCTCTTCTTAAATCTTCTTCCCTTAGTGTTTCAACTATTTCTATATTATTAAATCTCTTTTCTATCTTTACTTTTAGTAACATACTTACTCCAAAACTAAATGGGCACACGATACTTGCTTTTTTAGTTGATTCTCTCTTATTACTTTTTCTTTCTAAAGATGTTTGAAAGTGAAGAGTAAGATAACCTATTTCATCTTCAGTTATTTGTGTTCCTTTTTGCTCAATTCCTATTGAATTTGAAATTACTGTAAATAAAAAACAAAATTTATTTTTTATATTATCTAAAAGTGGATTTTCCAAATAAACGTTACTTTGCATTTGGTGCATTGTAACATTTAAGTGACATATTAATTGGTCATAAAGCAATATATCATTATTAAAGTTTATACCCGATTCTTCTGATACCAGATTTATAATTCTTTTTGTATACTCTGATAATTCTTCATTAAGGTATAGTGATTTTTTAGTATCTTTACTATTTATTTGTTTATTCATGCCAAGTATTAGTGATTCTATAAATAATTTTTCTTCATGGTTTAATACTATAGATAGACTGGATTTCAACTCATTTTCTATATCTAATATAAGAATTTCTAACTTTAATTCTTTTTTAATATTTACTATTTCAAAAGAATTCCCCAACCTTATTCGTATGATATTTATAAGTAAAAATAACATCAATTGCCTGAATGAAACATCTGTAAGTCTTATATCCATTTTATCTTCTATTATAGACATTATATTTTTGACAACTATTATGTCTACTATATGGAAATATTCTATTTCATCCATGTTTAGTCTGTATTTATCTATATATTTAAATAAAAATGCCACTAACATTATCCTTATGTCTTTCTCATTTCCCTCAATACATATACCACTGCCCGTTTTAGTTGAAATTTTCAAATTATAATTACTTAATTCTACTGATAATGTATTTATTTCTTCCCTAACAATGTTTTTATTTATATACAATTTATTGGACAAATCATTTAAGGTAATCTTCTTATTATTGCAAAGTAATAGATTCAATATCTCAACTTGTTTATGGAGTTCACTATTTACTCTTTTAACTTCACCTCTTAACTTCTGATTTACTATTATTTTATCTGTATCATCTCCACTAAACTTAATTCCTATTTTAGGCTTTCTTTTAATATAAGCACTACAAAAAGTAGACAACCATTCATCAATGTACTTACAATCATTTCTTATTGTTCTCTCCGAGCACTCAAAATCGTTAGCAATGTCATTGATATTTATAAATTCTTCTTTCAATAGCAATACTGTCAACAAGTTCTCTTGTCTTTTGTTCATATATATCACCTCTTTATGATTCAATCTAAATTTATTATATATAAAAAAGAGCTACACATAAAAACATTATGCTAGCTCTCTTTTAATATGATATTTAGCTGACCTGGTCTTTGACCCCACACTCGCCTACTGGAGGGTTCGCTTGGGTTCGCCGCACTACTACTCTCTCTCGATTTTATTATCGGTAGGTCTTACTTCTAAGCCGCACCATGCTCATTAACCCAATTTTTAGTGTTAACTTACGTGGATCCTTTTGCCTGCGACTGGCTTGGACTTTCAACCACAGACCTAAATATCACTTATTCATTTTAATATTTTAAAGTAAAATTGTCAATATATAAGATTATTCCATAACGTAGTTGTCATTTGCTCTTGTAAGCAACGTCATTACAAAAACCTTATTAACACCAGATAACTTTAAAATCTTAGATATTTCATTTGTTGTCACGCCAGTTGTAAATATATCATCTATCAAAAGTACATTTTTATTATTTATTAATTTAATATTTTTGTTAACAGCAAACACATTTTTTAATTCCTTTTTTCTCTCTTGTTTACTTAACTTATAAAGCATCCTTGTATTTTTTTCCCTGGATATACAATCTAACATTGGAACATTGATTATTTTACTCAAACTCAAAGCTATTTTTTGTGCTTGGTTAAATCCTCTTTTATTAAGTCTTTTCTTATGAAGTGGAACAAATAATATATAATCAAACTTCACATTTTCTAAATCCAACTTTTCTTTCATTATTTGCGCTATGTATTTAGCCATAAATGTTTTTTGATTGTACTTTAATCCTAATATTATTTTTTTAGTTATCTCGTTGTATTCAATACAGGAGATTGACTTGTCAAAATAAAAACTTTTATCAAAACAATAGCTACATCCTTCAATAAATTCTTTTTCAAGTGAATGATGTATTATTGGCTTTCCACATTTTATACACCCATTTAGTATAAAATTCATTTCATTAAAACAACTTTTACAGACTGAATAGGTATTAGTTTTTTTTATTGATTTATCACAAATTATGCAATTTATATTTTCAGGATAAATAAAATCCAGACATTTATTAATTAGATTTCTAAGACTCTTAATAAAATTATCATTGCATATTTTCATATTTACTCTATCAACAGCCCTTCTTGTTTGAATTTGTTTAACTTATATCCTAAGTTTGAATATCTTTGATTTACTCTGTTATTTTTTATCATATATTCCAAATATTTCACATCTCCAACTAACACAACTAATTTTTTTGCTCTTGTCACTGCTGTATATAATAAATTACGACTTAGTAACATAGGAGGAGCCCAAGTTATTGGTATCACTACGACTGGGAATTCACTTCCTTGACTTTTATGTATGGTTGTACAAAAACTATGGTCAATCTCATCTAATTCATCATATAAGTATGATACAATTTTAGTTTGGTCAAATAGTACATAAATAGTTTTCTTATCCTTATCTATATGATATACATAGCCTATATCTCCATTATATATACCTTCCCCACTTTCCTTTTGGTCTTCTGTCTCCCACTTTTTTGTATAATTATTTTTTACTTGCATTACCTTGTCACCAACTCTAAACAACCTTTTAGAAAAACTTTCTTCTACTTTAAACTTCTCCTTTTTGTTAAGATACTTTTGTAACTCTATATTAAGATTGGTAACTCCTAGCTCTCCTTTTCTCATTGAAGATAACACTTGTATATCTTTTAGTTTATCGACATTATAAAATTTAGGTAATCTTTCATTTACCAAACCTATTATTTCATTTAATATCTCTTCATTTGTTGATTTTCTTATAAAAAAGAAGTCTTTTCCCTTTGTATTTAAATGAAGTGGTTCTCCATTATTTATCTTATGCGCATTCACAATTATCATACTTTGTTGAGCTTGTCTAAATATTTCATTTAATTTGACTACATTTATAATATTTGAATCTATCATGTCCTTAAGTACATTGCCTGCACCTACAGAAGGTAATTGGTCGCTATCCCCAACTAATATTACTCTTGTTCCTAATTTTATTGCTCTAAGTAAATTATACATTAAGATAATATCTACCATTGATACTTCATCGACTATTATTACATCTGAATTTATTGGGTCTTCTTCATCTTTAAAAAATGTTAAATCATCATCTGTTGAAAATCCCATTTCTAATAATCTATGTATAGTCTTTGCTTCTTTATTAGAAGTTTCACTCATTCTCTTAGCTGCTCTTCCCGTTGGAGCAGCTAAAGTTACACTTTTCCCATTATTTTCAAATATATCTATAATTGCATTAATAGTGGTAGTTTTTCCGGTACCTGGCCCACCAGTTATAATTAATACGCCACTATTCACAGATTCTTTAACTGCTAAAACTTGCTTCTCTGCTAACTTAATATTCTTATCATCTTCTAAAATTTTAATTTCATTTTCTATATCTATATTCAAATCTTCAAATTCATACTGCGACAGTTTTACTATTTGACTACATACTCCATTTTCAGACAAATAGTAGGGCATAAGATATATGAGATTTTCATTATTTACTTTTTCTATATGTATTTTTTGATTATATACCAACATCATTACACATTCTTTTACTATGTCTCCACTTAACTCCAACAATTTTTCCGAATCTTGTATTAGAATATGTTCTGGCAAATATGTATGCCCATTACTTAGTGATTTATTTAAGGTATATAATATTCCTTGGCATATTCTATCTTTAGAATTCTTATCTATACCAATTTTATTAGCTATACTATCAGCTACTTTAAACCCTATTCCTCTTATGTCTTCAGCAAGCTGATATGGATTTTTATTTATAATTTCTATTGCACTACTTTTATATTTTTTATATATTTTTAGACAGTAGTTGGGTGTTATTCCAAAAGGAGATAGTTCAATTATTATGTTTCTTAATTCTCTATCTTCTTCATAACTCTTTACTATTTGCTTTACCTTTTTACTACCTATCCCCTCTACTTCTTGTAATTTTTCTGGGTAGTTTTGTATTATATCTAGTGTGTCAACACCAAACTTATCAATTATTCTCTTAGCCATTTTTTCGCCAATTCCATGTATCATACCAGAAGATAAGTAAACATAAATTCCTTCCAAAGATGATGGTGTCACTGGCATAAAACTATTCACTTCAAATTGAGTTCCATAAATTTTGTGGTTTACCCATTTACCTTCAACCTCTATACTCTCTCCCATTGCTAAAGTAGGCATACATCCTACAACAACAATTTCATCATTTTCATTTACCAGATGAGCTATTGTATAGCCATTATCTTCATTTTTAAAGACTATTTCACTTATCATTCCTTCTAATTTTTCCATTTTTATCTCCTAAAAATACTAATAATTGTTCCGTTCGTATGTTAGTATACTTAAATATATTAAGTTCTATGATAGGATTCTATCAGAAAATTTTTCTATATTTTTATACTTAACTTAATTTCTAACTATTATACATTTTATCAGAAACAAAAAAAATCTGCACCCTAAAAATATGGTACCTTAAAGTAAAGGTACCATATATAAATAATTATTTTATTTCAACCAGCTTACTTCTAAAACATAGATTAAATTTCACAAATTTATTTTGATATTAATTTACCTCAGATTTATTTTCCTTGTATCCTTCAGTTTTGGTAATTCTTCGATAAAGCATACATAGTAAAATTAAAATTCCCATATAACCTGTATATGGATATAATGTCCCTACAAGCTTATCAAATGGTAATAATCCTCCTATACATGCTAATATGCTTACTACTACTGTTATTATTTTAAATTTAGGATGGTCATCTTCCACAAATCTATTAGTTACTGACCATAATAATGGTACAGCTGTAGTATATATTCCTAATAAAAGTACTACTGAGAATAAAATACCTATAATTGGAGATATCTTGTCAGCTAAATAAAGAGCTGGTATTTCTTTTGTGTATATATTTCCTACATCTGAAAGTAATGCTAGATTCATCATTATAGCAGCTGCCATAAGGGCTACTCCACCTACTATACCTCCCCATACAGCATCTTTCTTATTTTTTGCTGAAGCTCCCATTCCAGTTAAAAATGTTATTACTATTATTACATTATAGCAAGTATAAAGTACACCTGAGAAATATCCATTTGATGTAGCAGTTTTAACGTTTAGACTATCAATTATAGCTCCTGCATTTGATAAAGCACCAATATTACTAAATAAACTAATTGCTCCTACTAAAAGTGTAAATATTATTATTATAGGACCTATATTACCTAGTATCTTTGAAATCCTTGTCAAACCTAGAGATACAGTTATTAGGGAAACGATTGCCATACCAATTCTACCTACATATGGATTTAGACCATAATACTCTGATAATGTAGCTCCTGCTCCTGCAATCATTATTACTAATGTACCAAACAAAAACAATGGTCCAAACCACTCAAAAAATGTACCAAGATATTTTCCACAATATACCTGATAAATCTTTATTGGTTCTTTAAGCTTTAATTCTCTCCCTTTTTCTATAACTTCTGCTCCAAACCATGAGAATAATACCATAGATATTATTCCTCCTATAATTCCAGCATACCCATAAAACGTAAAGAATTGTACTATCTCTTGACCAGTTGCAAATCCAGAACCTATTACAGTCGCTACATATGCTCCAGCAAAACTTATAACCATTTTGATGTTTATTTTATCCGACATACACACTACTCCCTCCTAAATAAAATAAATTTTTTAATAAGTAAAATTTAATGTAAGTTTATTAAGACTATATTAGTTGTATTATTGATGCTTTTCAATATTTTTTGAATTATTTAACATTACTTAACGAAATCTTAACCAGTTTTTAACATATTCCTTCTACTATGTATTAATTTAATGCAATATTATATAATGAAATATATTAATCTCACTAAATAATGTTTATTTATTATATGATTTAAAATTAGTATTTATTAAATATATTTAATCATAAAATAAAAAACTGCTAAAACGTAATTTTAAAATTACATTCTAGCAGCTCCTTATCTAAGCATTATTCACCTAATGCGTCTTTTCTTAATTGTTCTACTTTATCAGTTCTTTCCCATGGTAAATCTATATCCGTTCTACCAAAGTGACCATAAGCAGCAACCTTTTTGTAAAGAGGCTTTCTTAAATCTAAATCTCTTATTATTGCTCCTGGTCTTAAATCAAAGTGTTTGTTTACTAGTTCAACAAGCTTCTCTTCTGAAACTTTACCTGTCCCAAAAGTATCTATAAATATAGATAATGGTCTAGCTATACCTATAGCATATGCAAGTTCTATCTCACATTTATCTGCAAGTCCAGCCGCAACAATATTTTTAGCAACATATCTAGCAGCATAAGCAGCAGATCTATCAACTTTTGTAGGGTCTTTTCCTGAAAAAGCTCCTCCACCATGTCTAGAATATCCACCATAAGTGTCTATTATTATTTTTCTTCCTGTAAGACCTGTATCCCCTTGAGGTCCTCCTATAACGAATCTGCCTGTTGGGTTTATATAAATTTTAGTATCTTCATCAAGTAATTCAGCTGGTATAACTGATTTTATAACATGCTCAATTAAATCTTGTCTTATCTTATCATTTGATACTGTTTCACAATGCTGAGCTGATATAAGAACTGTATGTACTCTTACAGCTTTATTTCCTTCATATTCAACAGTAACTTGAGTTTTTCCATCTGGTCTTAAATAATCAACTAAACCTGTCTTTCTAACTTCTGTAAGTCTTCTTGATAATTTATGAGCTAATGATATTGGAAGTGGCATTAATTCTGGAGTTTCATTACATGCAAATCCAAACATTATACCTTGGTCTCCAGCTCCTACTTTTTCTATTTCTTGCTCTATTTCTTCTCCAGTCTTACTTTCTAGACCTTCATCAACTCCCATAGCTATATCTCCAGATTGTTCATCTATAGAAGTTATAACTGCACAAGTGTCACAGTCAAATCCATATTTTGCTCTTGTATATCCAATTTCTTTTACTGTTTCTCTTACTAATTTAGGTATATCTACATAAGCAGATGTACTTATTTCTCCAGCTACTAAAACTAAGCCTGTTGTTACTGTAGTTTCACAAGCTACTCTAGATTGTGGGTCTTTTTCTAACAATGCATCTAATATTGAATCTGATATTTGGTCACATATCTTATCAGGATGTCCTTCTGTAACTGATTCTGACGTAAATAAATGTCTTGCCATTTTTGTTCCTCCTTATTCATTCTTAATTTTTATTATAGGTTTTACCTTATCTTCAATTCTTAGAAATTTTACTCAAAATAAAAAACCTCTCCTTATAAGAAGAGGTTAATAATCGTAATCGCATACTAATTAACTGACCTCATCTTTCAAGACTTTTGTCTTGTAGGAATTAGCACCTTTTCCCATTTGGGTGGTTGCTGGGCTTCACAGGGCCTATCCCTCAGCCGCTCTTGATAAGGTAATCAAGATTTAAGTTTTATTTTACTTTATTAGCTTACTATTTTTTTAAAATTTTGTCAAGATTTTTAGTCATATTTTTGCCATTACTTTTTTTGTGAGACAAATAAAATATTATCTCTATCTGAAATTTAAAGTTAGGTCTTTTTAGTGTTTTTTATTCATATATTTTTTTGAAGGGGGTGTTCCTATTGTATTTAGCTAAAGTAAATTACAGCGATGATGATGTTATACAGATGCTAAGTTCAGTTCTCAAAACCATAATTAATGAAAATACGATTGTTGTTTGCATAGGAACAGACAGGGCTATAGGTGATACTTTAGGCCCTTTAGTTGGAACAATACTTAAAAACAGTAAATTTAAATACCCCGTTTACGGTACACTAGATAACCCTATTCACGCCTTAAATATATATGAGTCTTTAGATACTATAAAAAATACACATATGCAAGGTAACTTCTTGGCTATAGATGCTTGCTTGGGGTCACAGAGTAACATAGGCAATATACAGATTAGAGAAGGACCTATCCTGCCCGGAAAAGGTGTGGGAAAAAAACTACCTCAAATAGGAAATTATTCTATAGTAGGAATTGTAGATAAAATTGATGAAAATAACAGACTTTCATTTAATAATATACGTCTTAGCTTTATACTAGATTTAGCTGAAACAATAGCCTTAGCACTATTGGTATCTACTTAAATCTTATATAAGGTAACTGATAAAATTTTTTGTATTAAAAAGGTAGATACTATAGAGTATTTAATTTAATAAATACTCCAAATTATCTACCTTTTTATTTTGATATTTATTCTTCTATTTTATTTAATGCTTTTCATTCTTAAAAATTTTATTTCTCTACTAGAGCAAACATTAACTCACCTTTACAGACAAGTTCTTCACCAACATAAGCTTTAGCATCTGCTTTTGCTATATTTCTTCTAAGCGTTGTCATTTCAACTTCCATAGTCAATGTATCTCCTGGTCTTACTTCTCTCTTGATTCTAACTTTATCAATACCAGCAAATACACCTAATTTCCCTTTATTTTCTTCCAAAGACATCATTGCTACTCCACACACTTGTGCTAGAGCTTCTACTATCAGCACTCCTGGCATCAATGGGTAATTTGGAAAATGACCTTGAAAAAATGGTTCATTAACTGTTACATTTTTTATACCAACAGCTCTTTTTCCAACTTCTAACTCTGTAATCTTGTCTACTAATAAAAATGGATATCTATGTGGTATTAGTTCTTTTATTTCATCTATATTTAACATTTTAAACTCTCCTAATTATTTTCTTTTGAAAGACCCACCTGTTTCAAGTAAATCTATTGAGCCTAAGGCAATCCCTGTTCCTTTCGCAACACAAGATAGTGGTTCATCTGCTATTGTAACAGTTATTCCTGTTCTCTGTTCTATTATCTTATCTAATCCATATAATAATGAGCCTCCGCCAGTCATTATTATACCAACATCACCTATGTCTGCTGCTAATTCAGGTGGTGTTTTTTCTAAAACAGCATGAGTTGCAACAACTATTTGTTCAACACATTCTCTAAGGGCTTCTAACATTTCTGCTGAGTTTATAGTTATAGAACTAGGAAGACCTGTAATCAGATTTCTTCCTGTTATTTTCATATACTTTTCTTCTTCTCTCTTAAATGCAGAACCAATTTCAAACTTAATTTTTTCTGCGGTTCTTTCTCCAATAAGAAGATTATGTTGTTTTTTCATGTACTTAACTATAGCATCATCAAATCGGTCTCCGCCAACTTTTATAGATTCACTTACAACTGCTCCCCCTAGTGATATTACGGCTATATCTACAGTTCCTCCACCAATATCTATAATCATATTACCATTAGGTTGTGATATGTCTACACCAGCTCCTATAGCTGCTGCTATTGGCTCTTCTATGATATACACTTCTCTAGCCCCAGCTTGTCTAGTAGCATCCTCTACTGCTCTCTTTTCTACTTCTGTAACACCTGTTGGCACACATACCATAATTCTAGGCATGAAAAATCTTCCAAATCCCTTTTTATCAACTATCTTATCTATAAAAGATTTTAACATCTTCTCAGTTACATCATAATCTGAAATTACACCATCTCTTAAAGGTCTTATTGCAACTATATTTCCTGGTGTTCTTCCTATCATTTTTTTAGCCTCTTCTCCTACAGCTAAAACAGAATCTGTTCTGTTGTCTATTGCAACAACAGATGGTTCTTCTAAAACGATTCCCTTACCACTAACATAAACAAGTACATTTGCAGTACCTAAATCTATGCCTATATCAGCTCCAGCCATTTTTTCAACTCCTTCATTTATATATTAGATTATATTATAAGCCTATTTATTAATACTCCTATAATAAAGCATATACAAAAATCTCGCTTTAATCAAGAGAAAATAAATGTTTTGAGAGTATTATTCTTTTGCTATTTATAATTATATAATATATTTCTTACAATAATTTAATGTAATAAAAAAAGTAGGTTTTTAACCTACATTTTTTTATGTTCCTTCTCATACTTTAATTTCGTTGCTAATCCCCCTCTAATATGTCTCTCTGATTTATTTTTGTCTAGCACACTTTTAACTTCTTTGGCAAGGGATGGATTTATTTCCTTTAATCTTTCTGTAACATCCTTGTGAATTGTACTCTTACTTACTCCAAATGTCTTGGCTGTTTGTCTTACTGTAGTGTTTTTTTCAAGTATATATTTTGCTACCACTATGGCTCTTTCCTCTATATGAGATCTCAAAGATTACCCCCCTCACATAATAGCTTTAATGATATATATGTAAAAACACCAAAAAATATAACAAGCTTAACCAAATATGATTAAACTTGTTATACTTTTACTTAATTAGACTCATTGGGTCTATAGATTTTTCTCCATTATATGCTTCTAAATGCACATGTATACCCTCTTCACTTTCTATCTGAGAAGTACTTCCTACAGTCCCTAATGATTGTCCTTCTGTTACTTTCTGATTCTTCTTAACACTAACATTTTCATCTAGATTTGAATATACTACTACAGTATTATTGTCGCTTTTTATTTTTACTGATTTTCCATATTCTTCATCATCAAATACATCTACTACCATTCCGTTTAATAGAGATTTTATTTCTTTACCTTTAGTACAACTAACATCTATACCTTTATGAGTTTCCCAAACATCCAATGTTTTAGAATAACTAGGTTCTTTTTCTGAATATTCTCTTATTATCTTATCACCAATGTAATTTAATTTTGTTGTACTTGACTTATTTTCTTCTTTTGCCTTAGCTTTTTCTAAGTTTTGTTTTGAATCTGTCGCAGTAGGGATAGCATCTTTCTTATCTTTTTCAATTAAATGTATTTCCTCTTCACTATCTTTATTAGATTTTTCTATCATGCCTTTATTAGAAGCTAATTTATCTACATTATTATTTGTAAACCAAACTCCACCTACTGCTAATAAACAAACACATACAAATAAAGATAAATAAAAACCATCTTTTTCTAACAGTTTTTTCTTCATTTCGCACCTCCAAATATATTTCTACATTTGGATTATTGACGTGTTTTTGGTATTTTATACAATTATTAGTATATATCTTTTATTTTTGTATCAGTATAGTAATGTGATAATATATCATAGTATTTATAGCCTTCTTCTGCCATACCTTCAGCTCCCCATTGGCTCATACCAACTCCATGACCATATCCTTTTACTACAAAATCTATGTATCCTTCTCCAAATTTTATATCAAAGTTTGCAGAATTTAAGTTAAAAACAGTCCTCACATCTTTTCCTGTGACTTCTTTGTTTCCTAATTTTATTTTTTCTACAGTTCCAGCATCGCTTCTTTCAGTTATTGCAACTTGTTTACTCAAATTATTTACATCTATCACAATGCTACTATAAGACTTTCTAAGGCTCTTAACAAAATCTGTGTTGCTTATTTTAAGTGTTGATGCAAATTTGGGAGAATACTTATCATATGGGCTTTCTACAGATTTTAAATAAGGATATTTTGATGAAAATACCTCTTCACTATTCTCTGTTTTCCCTGATGAGGTAGAGAAATAAAGAGGAAGTATAGCCTTATCATTGTAAGTTATTATCTGCCCCTTAGTGCCTTTAACTGCGTTTTTAATTTTAGAATACTTATTTTTAATCCATTCTTCACCATTCAACTTTTTAAGAGTCGCATAACTCTTGTATTCTTGACAGTGTTTATAATCAGTACATACCACTGCATTTTTATGTTTACTTGATTTCCCATGTTCTTGCTTATATACTACATACGTTCTAGCTGCTACAGCTTGGGCTTTTAAGGCCTCTATATCAAAATCCGAGGACATCTCACCAGCTAGTACTCCACATAAATAGTTTTCCATGTCCATTTTTTCAACTTTACCTGACATGTGATTATAGACATTTATAACTGGTGTTTTTTTGTCTACAGTTTCATAGTTTACTACCTTTTTATCTTCTTTCTTACCTTCATTTTTAATATCATTTTTTTTAATGGTTTTGTTTATGGAAACTACTTTCTCTGGTTTTTCAGTTAGCTCCACATTTTTGTAAGAAACTAAAGTTATCAATGAAGGGACTAACACAGAGCAAGTTACAAATCCTAACAAAACAACTAATGGGTTCTTCATATACTCTCCTCCTTAGCTTTTAAAACCTTGTATTTAAGTATATGAACAACCCTATCAATTTATAACTTACTTATCTAAACCGATTATTAATCTTCTACTATTTTGATTTGACCACCTAATGCTGTTATCTTTTTATCTATATCAACATAACCTCTTTGAATATGGTATATTTCTCCTATTTGAGTTTCTCCTTCTGCTATAAGACCGCATAAAATAAGCGCTGCTCCTGCTCTTAAATCAGTAGCATTCACTGCTGCACCGTGTAATTCATCTACTCCATTAACAACCGCACTTCTTCCGTCTATTTTTATATTAGCACCCATTCTATTGAATTCAGCAACATGCATAAATCTATTTTCAAAAACAGTTTCTATAACTACACCAGTTCCATTAGCTACAGTAAGCATAGCCATAAATTGAGCTTGCACATCTGTAGGAAACCCTGGATGTGGTAAAGTCTTTATGTCTATTGGCTTTAATACCTTTGGACCTACTACTCTAACAGAATTGTCCATCTCTGTAATTTCACAACCAGCTTCTCTTAATTTAGCTACAACTGGCTTTAAATGCTCCATTAAAACATTTTCAACTGTTATATCACCTTTTGTCATAGCTGCTGCAACCATATAAGTTGCTGCTTCTATTCTGTCTGGAATTACATTATGTTCTGCTCCTTTTAACTCCTTAACACCTTTTATCTTTATAGTGTTAGTACCTGCACCTTTAACATCTGCTCCCATTTCATTTAAGAAATTAGCTAAGTCAACTATTTCTGGTTCTTCTGCTGCATTTTCTATTATTGTAGTTCCTTCTGCTAAAGAAGCTGCCATCATTATATTTTCAGTAGCTCCAACAGATGGGAAATCTAAATACAATTTATTTCCTACTAATTTTTCTGTTGCTGCTTCAACAAAACCGTGGTCCATTTCTATTTTTGCACCTAAAGCTTTAAATCCTTTTAAATGTAAATCTATAGGTCTCGTTCCTATAGCACATCCTCCTGGCATAGAAATTTTTGTACTATTAAATCTAGCAAGTAATGGTCCCATAACCAAAAAAGAAGCTCTCATCTTTCTTACAAGCTCATATGGAGCTTCACAAGTTCTTATATTACTTGCGTCAACAGTAAGTGTATTTTCTTTATATTCAACTTCTGCTCCTACATGTCTTAATAAATCTGATATAACATGAACATCTCTTAAATTTGGAACTCCATTTAAAGTTGATTTCCCGTTTGCTAATAAAGTTGCTGCTATTATTGGTAAAACTGCGTTTTTTGCGCCATCTATTTTAACACTACCTTTAAGTGGATTACTCTTTTTTACTATTATCTTAGCCATATTTTCTGATCTCCTCATAATTAATAATCTAATTTTATAATTGGTGTGGCAATATATATGAGTGTTTTTCCATCGTCCTCATTATATTTAATTCCTATATTTAAATTGATTTTTTCCCCTAAATATTCTAAATCATCATCATTTAATACTTTACTATATGCTGTTATAGATAAAAAGTTTACGTCTTTCACTTTATCTATTTGCTTAGCACTCATATTATATAATATTTTTTGTAAAATATCATCATATTTGTGGTTTTGTAACCTTTTTGTGTATTCTCCAACAATACAAGCAGATACATCTACTTGAGATGAATATTTATTTAACACGTTTTCTACACTACTATAAATATCCTCTTTATGTTTATATACTTTGTTGTCCAATATGTCAACTATTATGTAGCTTTCTTTATTATTTTTATTTATTCCTTTTATAGAAATTTCTTTATCGCTATCTTTTATAGTAGCATATAATTGTATTTCATCGCCATACCCTTTTTGGTTCCAATTTATTCCTTTTTCATCTAACTTTAGATTGTTAATTATTTCTAGAAAAATATTATGTAATTCTTTATTTGATAAATTGTAATTTATAACAGAATTAATTTTTATATTATAATATTTAAAATCGGCTTCTGAAGTTTCAAGAGCACTAATTAATTTATTATATCTAGTATTTATATTTGCATCTGCATAAGATATTGTCATGCCTATAGCCATTAACATAAAAAAACTTACAACTAATTTTATTATCTTCATAATAAAAATCCCCCTTAAATTTGTTTTTCTCTATAACAGAATTATTAACAAATTTAAGAGAGATATACTTTATCAATATGTATTTTTATGCATTTTGTAATTTTATATTAAATAAATGTTTTTCAAACTCTTCGATTCCAATTCTCTCTAATACTTTACTTATTCTTTCTCCTGGACTTGCTAATTGTTTATATGTATAAAATACATCTTGCACTAATTCTTCTATATTATCCTCTGTATACAAATTACTAAGTCTATCTCCAAATCTATAGCCTCTTCCCATTCTACCACCAAGATAAACAGCTAGTCCTTTTTTATCAACTTCCATAGCTCCAAATGGACATGCTTGAGCACACTTTCCACAATTTACACATTCTTCTTTATTCCACACTAATTTCTTATCTTCCATATAAACTGATTTTTGTCTACAAGATGATGTACACAATCCACAATTTTTACATTTATCTTCATTAAATTTTACGTATACTTGACCTACTATACCCACATCATTAGTATTTGCTTTTGCACAGTTATTTGGACATCCAACTAGTGTAATTTTAGTTTTAGATGGTAAATCATATCCAAAATATGAATCATGTAACTTTCCACATAATTCTTGTGTATCATATATTCCATGTTGACATACAGTACCTTTGCATGCAACTAATGGTCTTACTTTTTTACCCGTACCACCATGCTTTAGCCCTACAGCTTTTAAATCTTCCTTCATTAAATCTATATCTTCATACTTTATCCATGGTATTTCAACAGCTAATCTAGTAGTAACACCTAAATAACCTCTACCATATTTTTCAGATAACTTTGATAAGTTGATAAGCTGTTCTGCTGTAAAGTTTCCCGCTCTACTCAATATTCTTATTGAGAAATACCCTTCTTGGCTTTGGGCTAATATACCTTCAGCTTTTAACCTTGCTTTTTCATCTTTACTAATCATATTTCACACCTCATAATATATAATTTTATAATTCTATATTGCTAATAATATGTTTAAATAAGTGCACATCCATATAAGCATATTCTAACTATGTTTATATTTTAAAACATAACAAAAGTATATTCAACTTAATAAACTGAATATACCTTCATTTTAAACAATTATATTATATTTTTTACAAAATTCTATTTTGAATCTCCTGTTTCAATTGGATTTGAATCATCAAGACTCCATCCCATCCATCCATCACTATAGAGAGAAGTATTTTCAAATCCCATAACATTTGCATATGTTAATACCTCTGCAGCACGCCATCCACTGCCACACATAAATGCAAGTTGTTTATTAGTATCTATATTTTCTTTATCCCACATTGCCAATATTTCATATTGATTTCTCATTGTGTTATCTATATTACGATACTCTTCTAGTGATACACTGTCACTACCTGCATGACCATATAAGGCTCCTGGTATACGACCTTTTTTATCATAATAGCTATATCCAGATATTTTACCTATATGTTCATCCCAAGAACGATTGTCCACTAATGTAAATTTATTTTTATCTCTTAGTTTTTGCTTTAATTCTGGTATACTAACAATTAGTTGTGGATTAGCTGGTATATTTGCTCCAAAAGTAGTACATGAACTTTTTGGATTGCTAGTTAACTCCAGCTCATATCCTTCTGATAACCATGAGTTTATTCCACCATTCAAAACTCTTACATCTCTTACTCCTATATAATAGCAATTCTATAAGAAGCCATAGATGCGCTACTTGAAACTATCACAGTATCATCTTTTGTAAATCCATAGTCTAAAGCAAATTTGGCCAAATTATCATTGTTAGTAAGCATCCATGTTGGAGGAGGTTCTATAATATCAGTATTTATATGAACACTTGTAGGTATATGCCCTTTTGCATAAGATTCTTTTTCTTCTCCCCAACTTGCTTCAATCATTTTTATATTCTTAGAATATTCAAATGTCTCTGGAATTTTTCCATCCAAGATATCTTTTATTATGGAAGCAGGTACTATCATTTGATAATTTTTATATCTTTCCATTGGAAGATTTTCATTATTTGCCCATTGTTTAATATCATATTTATATAGATTTTTATATCCTTTTTTAGATAAGTAAGTAGCTACAAGTAAAGCATCTTTTCCATTAGCATCATATAGTACTATATTTTTATCTAAATCAATACCTTTTGTTTTTAGTGCTTGTTCTAATACTTTGTCTTTTTTATCTGAGTCTACATATAACCAATTCGCAGAAAAATCTACTGCTCCTCTTATATGCCCACCTCTTTTTACTCCATCTAATTTCCAGCCATTATATGCATCATTTAAACGAGTATCAACTATAACCCAAGATTCATCTTGTACTTTCTCTTTCAAATCTTCTGTAGAAATTGATTTAACATTAGCACAAAAACCTTCTTCTATTTCTTCTCTTAATTTCTTCGACATAATTTGTACTCCGATTTCTAATCAATCTTTTATTATTTTAAATCTATTTAACTAAATCAAAATCATATTCATCCACACCATCAACTGAATTATATACTTTTGTAAATCCATTCTCTGAAAGTATTTTAGCTGCTTGCCCACTTCTATTTCCAGTTCTACAGTATAAGATTATATCCTTATTTTTATCAAGTTCTCCCATTTTCTTTTCTGTGTCTTCTAATGGTATATTGATAGCCTCTTTTAAATGTCCAGTTTCAAATTCTTTTGACTTTCTAGCATCTATTACTATAGAATCTTTATTTTCGCTTATTAACTTTAACATTTCAGGCGCAGTTATATCATTATATGTAACTAATTCATAATCAAAATCTTTCACACCTTCTACATTATAAACATCTTTAAATCCATTTTTTACTAATATTTCAGCAGCTTTTGCACTTTTTTTACCTGAGTTACAATACGCTAATATAGTTTTATCCTTATATCCTTCTAAAGCACTTAATTTATCTTCTAAATCATCTACTGATATATTTATACCATTTATAATATGACCTTTAGCATAGTCCTCTGCACCTCTTACATCTAATATCAATAATTCTTTATTTTTCTTCATCATTTTTACAGCCTCTTCACCTGTGGCTTCTTTATAACTAGCCTTATCTTGACTTTGAGAAGATTCTTTTGGTTTTTCTGATTCTTTAGAATCACAACCAACTACACTCCCTAATGTTAATACTAAAGTTAAACCAATAGCTAAAACTTTAAATCTTTTACTAAATTTCATAAAATTACCCTCCAAATATTAAAAATATTCCCTTTTTTGATATAAAATCTTATTTTATTATAGTATTCGAATTCATTATAACAAAATTAAAATATATTTGATACTTATTTACTTGTTTACAGCCATAGTTTTTTTCTATAGTTCAACAGGAAAGAATAGAATTTTTCTTTGTTCCATAAACACATCTACCTTTTCATTTATTTCATATAAATTATTGTTGCTACTAGCTTTTAATACCGTTCCATCAATATCTACATCATAGTAAACTTTATCTCCTGCATATCTTTTTTTTAATATAGACCCTTGTCTTCCTACATCATTATCAATCGTTTTTAGGATTATACTTTCTTTTGGTATCATTAACTCTACATTATCTATATTTATATTTTTATATTTATCTAATTTAATAGAAATTATATCATTTACAAATTCTCCATTTCTTATATTTCCGATTAAATAATTTTTTTCTCCAAATATATTTGCAACTTCTTTACTTTTGGGATTTTCATAAAGATTATCAGGTGTGTCGAATTGTTTAACCTCACCATTTAACATAACTGCTATTCTATCACTCATCATTAACGCTTCTTCTTTGTCATGTGTTACTAATATCGTTGTTATCTTTAGATGTTTTTGTAATCCTAATACAAATTCCCTCATTTCATTGCGTAAATTAATATCTAAATTTGAAAATGGCTCATCTAATAACAGTACCTTTGGATTTATTGCTAAAGACCTTGCTATTGCAACACGTTGTTGTTGTCCTCCTGAGAGTTCGTTTGGATATTTATTTTCATATCCTTTTAACTTAACTAAATTTATAAGCTCGTTTACTTTACTTTTTCTTATATTCTTATTTATTTTTTTCATTTTAAGACCAAATTCTATATTTTCATATAAAGTCATATGTGGAAATAATAAATAATCTTGAAAAACTATTACAGTATCTCTTTTTCCTATAGGTATATCTAATACTGATTCATTATTTAAAAGTATATCTCCGCAATCAGGATGTAAAATACCAGCAATTAATTTTAGAGTAGTACTTTTTCCACAACCTGATGGACCTAAAAGAGAAACTATTTCTCCTTCTTTTATATCTAAATTCATATTGTTTAAAACTTTGATTTTGTTAAAACTCTTACATAAATTTATAAGTTTAACTGATGACAATTATTACACCTCCAATCATACTAAAATAGCCTTGTATTTTGAATATGCTTATAGTTCTTTTTTACATTGTATTCTATTATTATCAAGATAAATAAACTTATTATTAAAAAGAGCATACTATACAAAGATGCGATTGTCCTGTCTCCACTTTGTATATATGGAAACATAATCATTGGATAAGTTATGACACTACCTCCGCCTATAAGAAGAGTCAAAAAATATTGACTAAAGGATATTATGAAAGACATACTTGATGCACCCAATATCCCTGGCAAAATCAAAGGGAAAGTTACATATCTAAATGTATTAAATCTACTTGCTCCAAGTACTTTCGCTTGTATTTCTAAATTATCACCTATTAATTTATAAACATCTGTTATTATTCGAACTGAATATGGTATACATGGAAGTATATTTATAATAATTACTCCCAAAATATTATTGGCCAGACCTATTCTAATAAATGCTATATGTATGCCCATAGCAACAGATATTAGTGGAATTATAATTGGAGACAATATCAGTAACTCACAAAACCTTTTTCCTTTAAAATCGTATAGTGCTAACGCTTTAGATGCTGGTATACTTAATAAAATAGTAACTAAGACTACAGTTATTGATATTATAATACTTCTCAAAATGATATTCAGATTATTTATATCCAAAATATATCTAAATCCTCTTAATGAAAATTCCTTAGGTAAAAGATTTGGAAATGGCCATGTATTTACAACTCCCCATATTGACAATAATATTATAGGAGCTATAATAACTACAAACATGATATTAAGAATTATATTAAATTTTTTACTCATAGATACTCCTATACATTATATTTTGATATTTTATTAAAAAATCTATCATAAATTATTAATAGTATAAAACTTATTCCAGATAATACAACATTGATACACATTGAGATTGGTCTTTGCATTAAATCTGAGCTAGAATAACTCAAATATGCTTGAACTGGTAATGCTTTTGGAGTTGATGCACCTATTAAAAAAGGTACTTCAAAAGAACCAAATGAAAAGGCAAAAATTATTATAAATGAAGAAATTATTGTAGGCATAGCAAGCGGCAACACTATATATCTAAACGTTTGAAGTTTACTTGCACCTAAATTTATAGACACTTGTTGTAGATTATCATTTATATTTTTCAATATATTATAAACCATCAGTGTTATATATGGTATTCCTTTCCACAAATAAACTAAAATTATCCCTATTCCATTTTTATCAGAAACCATTGGTATAAATTCAGATGAATCCTTTATTATATTGAAAAAATAAAATACTCTTGAAACTATACCTGTTTGAGAAAATATTATAAATACCAATAATACAGCTATTATATGTGGAACTACTAGTGGAACATTTAGAATCATATATCTAACTTTAGAAAATTTATTTTGAGACATTATATATGCTAAAAGTATACCTATAATAATAGCCAAAATTGATGACACTAAAGAAATCTTCAAACTAAAGATAAGAGATTCTAAAAAATTAGAATCTCTAAAAATTTCTCTATAATAATTTAATGTAATTTGCTCAAGACCAATCTGAGGAAAAAATCCTAGACTTTGTGAGATGCAATTTATAATTCCTACACCCATTATAAGTATCAAGATGATAGATACAGGTGCTATTAATAAATATGGAATTATTTTATCATTAATTATTTTACTTTTCACTTTCTAGTACCTCTTGAGTCCATATTTTTTCTATTATTGGAACTATTCCTGCTTTTAATTCTGGAACTGAATTTTTTAATACTATAGTTTCACTAAATTTCTTAACATCTTCACCTGGAATCTTCTTCATATCTAAAACAGATGTATCTCCCCAATTTTTAGTTTCTGTCTTAGAGGATTGTGCATCTATACTCATCAAAAAATCTATTAACGCTATTGCACCTTCTTTATTTTGAGAATTATCTGGTATAGCAACAAAATGTGTGTTACTTATATTTCCTTTTTCAAATTCTATTGCTTTTGTAGATTTGCTAAACTCTCCACTTTCTATCCTTCCTAATAATACATTGGGAGCATAAGTCATTGTAAAATAGGTTTCATTATCTGAATACATATTATCTAACTGAGAAGATGTCGCAGGATAAGTTTTACCTTTATTCCATAAGTATGGTTTTATTTCTTTAAGATACTCCATAGCGGGTTGTATGACTTGTTTTACTTTAGCTTCATCTTCTGGTAAATTTTTTACTTTATCATATCCTACTACATCATATATTATATTTCTGACAAATGCACTTCCTGTAAAATCTGGTGGGGCTGGATAGGTAAATTTTCCAGGATTAGATACAATTACTTTTTTTAGTGTTTTTGCATCAGTTATTTTTGTATTAATCTTAGATATGTCTGTTACAACTGCAAATTGAGATTTACCCCAAGGAGCTTCCATCCCCTCTACCCTAACTCCAAAATCTGTAGTAATATCTTCAGAAGATGAATCAACATACTTTTCATAATTAGAAAGTTTCTCTACAAAAGGTCCAAATAGCAATTTATTCTCTTTTGCTGTTTTGAAGTTTTCTCCATTTATCCAAACCACATCTATAGTACCCTTAGCATTTCCAGCTTGTTTTTCTGACAATAGTTTATTAAGAATGTTTTCTATATCCATTCCTACTCTTTTTACAGTTATGTCATAGTCTTCTTTCATCTTTGGAATTACATAACTATCAAACCATTTATTCATTACTTCATTTCCACCATATCCATAAAAGTTAACTGTTGTACCTTTTGCAGATTTTAAAATCTCTTCATTGCTACTTTTTAATATATCTTTTTGAGGCTCTTCTTTTTTATCGTTATTTGAACACCCTATCAATCCAAATACAAGCCCTAAACATAATAATATTGTTAATATCCTCTTTTTCATTTTTTCCCCTCTCAAAAATTAATTTATAATATTTTTTTTGCTTCTAGTAGTCTTTGAACTGCTGTAAATAAAACGACTATAGAAAATAGATTTGCTATCGTTCCAATATAACTTTGAAATAAAATCATCAAAGTAAAAAGTATAAATCCCTCACTCCTTTCAGCTACACCAGCTTGATAATAAAATGATTTCATACCTTTTTTATCAGTTAAGGCCCCAACAGTTAAAAATATAGTCATTGACATAAGAATACTACTTAAAAGAATCATTAGATTTAACCTTACATCAATCATCTTCAAGCCAAATACTAAAATCATACTTATTTCTACTATTCTGTCAAAAGTAATATCCATTAATGTTCCAAATAAGGATGTTTTATTACTACTTCTCGCCATATCACCATCTACAGCATCTAGGTATCCTGAAACCCATAATGTAATTATTGCTAGCACTTTCATATCGAGATATATAAATAAAGACGTAGATATTCCAACTATAAGTGCTATTATTGTCACGTTATTTGGAGTTAATTTAAGTTTTAAAAAGAACTCTGCTCCTTTGATTATAAATGGCTCTACATATTTTCTTGCATGTGTATCTAACATATTATTTCCTTTCATTAGCTTATATACTTTTTATGGGAATTTATTAAGTTTCTATATTCATCTTCTTTGCTACTTCTATTCCTTTATACCTTGTACTCCATTTTTTAATAGATGATGTTTTTTTCTGGGTTAATTTATTTTTGTTTATAACATCAACATCAAAAATTAAATCTAATACATGTAGTACTTTTTTATCTGCCATTAACATAGACTCACAACAAGATTGACAGTATGAGATTACATAATCTGTTTTTTCATTATTTGCTCTATTTTTGGTCTGGTTTATAGCAACTTCATTATTAGTAACTCTTACCATACCTCCAGAGCCACAACACTCTGTGTTTTCTCTATTTTTTTCAAATTCAATTATTTTTATTCCCATAAAACCTAGTATATATCTGACTGATTCATGTATATTATGCTCATTTCTTATAGGGCATGGGTCATGTAATAAAAATTCCTGATTTAAATCATCATAATGATTTTTTAGATTTTCTGGAAGTCCATATTCTTTTATCACTTCCCATATTGAAGTCACTTTTATATCACTATTATTTCTTATAGTATTAAAACAATTTGGACAAGTTACGATTACTTCGTCTATATCATTTTCTCTAAATAGCTTGTCTATTTTAGAATAATATTTATCAAATTTATTTGTATCTCCCATAGCTAAAGTTGGCTTGCCACAACATTCAAAAGCTAAGGATATATTTTCTATATGATTTTCTAAATATTTATATGTTGCTAATACTAAGTCACTACTATAGCTAGAAAGGCTACATCCTGGAAAAAAAATCTTTTTGGTGTTTTTTTTAATAAATTTTTTTGAGAATAATGAAGAGAAACTATTAGTTTGATGAAATTTTATTGTTCTATATCCTATATCATTTAATTCTTTTTGATTGCTATGAAATATTTCTTTCCTTACATCAAAAAACATTTCTTTTAAATCTATATCTTTTGGACACTCTACCTTGCATATTCCACATAACATGCAAGAATATGGTATATTTTTATTTATTGATTTATTTTGCAAAATGTCTATCATAAGTTCTCTTGGTGAGTCTCCAAATTCTTTCATCATAGGACATACCTTAAAACATTTTTTGCAATTTATACAATCATTGTTATTTTTTTCGATTTTTTTTAACGTCTCTAATTTTAACTTTACCTCTTTTATACAAATACACCTCCATATTGATTAATAGCTTTTTTCTATAATAAAAAACTCATTCTATAAAATTATAACAAATAGAATGAGTTTTTTCTAATAGATATTATCTATACACTTTTTAATATATTTTTATTCAACTGTTACTGATTTAGCTAAGTTTCTTGGCTTATCTACATCACAACCTCTTAATACAGAAACATGATAAGCAAGTAATTGCATTGGTACAACTGCTAATATTGGTGATAAAATATCATCTGAGTTTGGTATATAAATTATTTTTTCAGCAGCTTTTTCAACGTCTTTATTATGACTTTGAGCAATTGCTACAACATAAGCTCCTCTTGCTCTTACTTCTTCCATATTAGAAACCATTTTTTCAAATAATTTTTCTTGAGTAGCTATAGCAATTACAGGAGTTCCTTTTTCTATTAATGCTATTGTTCCATGTTTTAATTCTCCTGCTGCAAAAGCTTCTGCATGTATATATGATATTTCTTTTAATTTTAATGAACCTTCCATTGCTAAACTATAGTCTATACCTCTTCCTAAATAGAAAGCATGGTCAGAGCTAACAACTGTTTTAGCAACTTCTTTTATATATTCTTCATTATCTAATATTTCTTGTATTTTTGATGGTATTTCTTTCATCTTAGTAATCATACCATCATAAAACTCTCTAGTTATTGTTCCTTTTTTAATAGCAAAATCTAAAGCTATCATATATAAAGAAGTTATTTGAGTTGTATATGCCTTAGTTGATGCAACTGCTACTTCAGGTCCTGCCCAAGTATAGAAAACATCATCTGATTCTCTTGCTATAGATGAACCTACAACATTAGTTATTGAAAGTATTCTTGCTCCTTTAGCTTTTGAATCTCTTAGTACTGCTAAAGTATCTGCTGTTTCACCAGATTGGCTAACTAATATTACTAATGAGTTTTCATCTACAAATGGGTCACTATATCTAAATTCTGATGCTATATCAGTTATTACTGGTATATTTACAAATTTTTCTATAGCATACTTACCAAGTAATCCAGCATTATATGCCGTTCCACAAGCTACTATATAAACTTTATTTATTTTATCTAAATCTTCTTTAGAAATATTTATACTATCTAAAATTATATTTCCATTATCATCAAGTCTTCTTTCTAGAGTTTCTCTAACTCCTGTTGGTTGCTCATGTATTTCTTTTGACATAAAGTAATCATATCCACCTTTAGATGCAGCTTCTACATCCCATGTTACATGGAATACTTCTTTTTCTACAACATTTCTATTAGAATCATAAATTGTTACATTTTCATCTTTTAGGTGAACTATCTCTCCATTTTCTAAGAAATAAACATCTCTAGTATATTTTAATAAAGCAGGTATATCTGATGCTATAAAGTTTTCGCCTTCACCCACACCAACTACAAGAGGACTATCTTTTCTTACTGCAACTAATTCATTTCCATGTTCTTTACATATAACACCTAATGCATAAGCTCCTCTTAATTTTGATATAGTTTTATATACAGCGTCTAATAAGTTACCTTCATAGTATTTATCTACTAAATGTGCTATTACTTCTGTATCTGTTTGAGATTCAAATTTAACACCTTCAGAAATTAATTCTTCTTTGATTTCCATATAATTTTCTATTATCCCATTATGAACAACTGCTATTGTTTTAGCTTGATTAAAATGAGGATGTGAATTTACATCAGATGGTTCTCCATGAGTTGCCCATCTTGTATGTCCTATTCCCAAATTTCCATCAATAGGATTTTTTTCTAAATCTTCTGCAAGCACAGAAAGTCTACCTTTGAACTTTCTAATATTAAGTTCATCACAATTAGAACCATTAACTGCTACACCTGCTGAGTCATAACCTCTGTACTCTAGCTTAGAAAGCCCCTCTATGATAACTTCTGCTGCCTTTCTACTTCCTAAATATCCAACTATTCCACACATTATTTGTGTCCTCCTAAAAATATTATTTATATATTTTAAGAGTTAGGTCATATAAGTTTACTTTGGCTTCCCTTTGTCCATAGGATTACTCCTATTATTTAAAGAAGTCTTTCGATGGTAAACACACCGCAGAGCATCCGCCGACAATTCGATTAACTCTGACCTCGTCAACTTAGTTCCAATAATACTTAATTCTTGTGCCTATAACTAAGTTCTGGCGCTTAGAAAGGTGTCCTCAGGGTTTATATCTGAGAATACCCTTATAAATTACGATAATTTTTCTTGTATAAGATTAGCTAAATTTGTTGCTAATTCTTTTATTTGACCTTCCTCTTTACCCTCTAACATAACTCTAACTAATGGTTCAGTTCCTGATGGTCTTATTAAGACTCTACCATTTCCATCTAAAATAGATTCTATTCTTTCTATTTCAGCTTTTATTTCTGGATATTCCATATATTTGGTTTTATTTTCATTTTTTATTGTTGCATTCACTAGTACTTGTGGATATTGACTCATTATTGATGCAAGTTCTGATAAAGGTTTCTTTTCTTGCAATATTATATTTGCAAGTATTAAAGAACTAAGAACTCCATCTCCTGTAGTATTGTAATCTAAGAATATCATGTGTCCAGATTGTTCTCCACCAAGATTATATCCATTTTTAGCCATGTCTTCTAAAACATATCTATCTCCAACTGCTGTAGTAGATAATTTTATTCCATTTTCTTTTGCAGCTATTGTTAATCCTATATTACTCATAACTGTAACTACTAAAGTATCTTGTGCTAATTTATTATTTTTCTTTAAATTTAAAGCACTCAATATCATTATATGGTCTCCATCAACAATTTGACCCTCTTCATTTACTGCAATTAATCTATCAGCATCTCCATCATACGCAAGACCTAAGTCAGCATTATGTTCCAAAACAGCCTTTTGAAGTTGTTCTGGATGTGTAGAGCCACATTTATAATTTATATTGTTTCCATCTGGTGAACTATTTATTGAAATTACACTTGCTCCTAATTCATCAAATACTATTGGTGCTACTTTATACGATGCACCATTAGCACAGTCCAAAACCACTTTTAATCCTCTAAAATCAGTGTTAATTATTGATTTTAAATAATCTACATAATCTCTTTGTGCATAATGCTCATGTAATCTTCGTCCTACATTTTCACCAACTGGCATACAATCTACTTTAGCCATGTCATCTATATATTCTTCTATCTTTAATTCTATTTCATCATCCAATTTATATCCATTCTTATTAAAGAATTTAATTCCATTATATTCAACAGGATTATGAGATGCAGATATAACCACACCACAATCAGCACCATATTTTCTAGTTAAATATGCAACTGCAGGGGTTGGTATTATTCCAACAGTAATAACATCACATCCAACAGACATAAGACCTGCTATTAAAGATGCCTCCAGCATATCTCCTGATATTCTAGTATCTTTACCTACTACTACTTTTACTCTATGGTCTCCTTGAGCTAAAACAAATCCACCAGCTCTACCAAGTCTATATGCTAAGTCACATGTTAATTCTGTATTTGCTATTCCTCTAACTCCATCTGTTCCAAAATACTTTCTCACTAAATATTCTCCTTTCATAATTGAAAAGCTTGTAATTTGTATTATATTTTTATAATTCATAAAATACTATTATATTCTTAATTTCAGTCATAAAAATATTTTAATACTTCTAAGCAAAAAAGACAATAGAAATAATTCTATTGTCTTTTTTTTGACATCTTTTTTCTTTATTAGTTAGTTGCTCCGCAACATGTAGCATCCATACCTTTTTGTAAAGCTGCTCTGTTTAATGGAACAAATTTTTCTTTTCTAGGTCCGAAAACTTTTTTAAATGCTTCTAATACAGACTCTATATCTACTGTATCAGCTACTTTTAAGTAAGCTCCTAGCATTATCATATTAGCAACTTTATCATTACCTAATTCAACAGCTAATTCATTTGCTGGGATATAATAAACATCTACATCTGTTCTTTCAACTTTTTCTTTTATTAAAGAGCTATTTACTATTATTTTTCCACCAGGTACAACATCATCTTTAAATTTTTCAAATGCTGGTATATTTAATAATATAGCTGCAGTTGCATCATTTGTTATAAGTGGAGAACCAACTGGTTCACTAGATACAGTTACTGCACAGTTTGCTGTACCTCCACGCATTTCTGGTCCATAAGATGGTAACCAAGAAACTTCTTTACCTTCTAACATTCCTGCATAAGTAAGTAATTGTCCCATAGACATAACACCTTGGCCTCCGAAGCCTGCACATATTACTCTAGCTGTAGACATTTACTTCACCTCCTCAACTTCAACATTTTTGAAATTTCCTAATGGATAGTATGGTATCATATTGTCTCTTAACCATTGTAAAGCATCATTTGGAGCTAGTCCCCAGTTTGTAGGACAAGTAGATAATACTTCTACTATTCCAAATCCTAATCCTGCTTGTTGAACTTGGAATGCTTTCTTTATAGCTTTTTTAGCTTGTCTAACATGAGCTGGAGTATCAACTGCTACTCTTTCTACAAATACAGCTCCTGTTAATGTAGCTAACATTTCACTTACTCTTATTGGATAACCTTGAGTTTCAGCATTTCTTCCTGATTGAGCAGTAGTAGCTCTTTGTCCAACTAATGTAGTTGGAGCCATTTGTCCACCAGTCATACCATATGTTGTATTGTTTACAAATATAGTAGTTATTTTTTCTCCTCTAGCAGCTGCATGAACTATTTCAGCAGTACCGATTGAAGCTAAGTCTCCATCACCTTGATAAGTGAATACTGTGTTTTCAGGATGAACTCTTTTTATTCCTGTAGCAGCAGCTGGTGCTCTACCATGAGCTGCTTCTTGAGTGTCACAGTTAAAATATTTATATCCTAAAACTGAACATCCAACTGGAACAACACCTACAGCATCACCTAATACTCCTAATTCTTCTAATACTTCACCAACTAATCTATGGATTATACCATGTGTACATCCTGGACAGTAGTGAGTTTGAGTATCTTGTAACCCTTCAGTTTTCTTAAATACAACAGCCATTATCTAGCACCTCCTGCAACCAATTCTCCGGCAATAATTTTTTTAGCTTTTTCAACTATTTCTGCTGGTGTTGGAGTCATTCCTCCTGGTCTTCCATGGAAGTAAACTGGTAATTTACCTTCTACTGCCATTTTTACATCTTCCACCATTTGTCCCATACTCATTTCAACAGTTAATATGTTTCTAGCACTAGGGATTTGATCAAATGCTTCAAATGGGAATGGCCATAATACTTTAGGTCTTATAAGACCTGCTTTTATTCCTTCTTCTCTTAATATATCAATTGCGCTTTTCACTATTCTTGAAGTAGTTCCATAAGCTGCAAATATAAATTCAGCGTCTTCTGTTTTGTACATTTCATATTGTACTTCATTTTTTTCCATTTCATTGAATTTAGCTTCTAAGTGCCAACAGTGATCTTCTAATACTTCTGGCTCTAAGTATAAAGAGTTTATTACATTAGGTACTCTTTTTCCTTTAGTTCCAACAGTTGCCCAATCTTTAGGAGGCAATTCTCTTTTCTTTTCAGGAGCTTTGAATTCAACTGGCTCCATCATTTGACCTATCATACCATCTGCAACTACCATAACAGGTGATCTGTAGTAATCTGCAACATCAAAAGCTTCCATTATCATGTCAACAGCTTCTTGAACTGTAGCTGGTGCGAATACTGGAGTTCTGTAGTCTCCATTTCCTCCACCTCTTGTAGACATAAAGTAGTCAGCTTGTGAAGGTTGTATACTTCCAAGTCCTGGACCACCTCTCATTACGTTAAGTACAACACAAGGAACTTCTGCTCCTACTGCATATGTTATACCTTCTTGTTTTAAAGCAACTCCTGGTGAAGATGAAGAAGTCATAACTCTTGCTCCTGCACCTGCTCCACCATAAACCATGTTTATCGCAGAAACTTCTGATTCAGCTTGAACGAACGCTCCACCTATTTTAGGTAACTCTCTTGATAAATATTCTGGTAATTCACTTTGTGGAGTTATTGGGTAACCGAAGAAATATTTGCAACCAGCTTCTATAGCTGCTTTTCCAAATGCTTCGTTACCTTTCATAAGTATCTTAGCCATTAAAATTCCCCCTTAAATATTAATTTAAATTAATCTCTTTCTACTGTTATAACTACATCTGGACACATAGTCGCACAACTTGCACATCCTATGCATTTTTCCATTTCAGAAACAGTTGCTGGGTTATACCCTTTTTTGTTTATTGTGTTTGAGTCTAATTGTATGATTTTTACTGGACATGCTTCAACACATAATCCACAACCTTTACAACGTTCTTGATTAAAAGATACTTTTCCTTTAGCCATTTACCTAAGCCTCCTTAAACTTTCTATATATTTGAGCTCAAACTACATCCAGTCTTCTCTCATATATAATTTTATTGGAAAAATTTCTCCCTCTAAATCTTTTGGTAATTGTTCAACAAGATTTTCTAAGCATGCAACATATCTTATAGGTATATTACACTCCTTAGAAACTTCTTCTGCAACTTTTTGACCTCTTAATACATCATCAATAGTAGTAAATCTAATAAGATGAGTATTATTAATTAGACCTGTTACCTTTAGTTTAGAAGATTTTTCTATTTCCTTTATATATTGGATAACTTCTTCAGAAGTTTGAGTTTTCTCCCTATTTGCATTTATTACAAAAAGCATGTCATAGTCGCCTTCTTTTAATAAATGACTAAATCTTCCTATAACTCTAGCACCTACATTATCTCCGCCTAAGTCTATAACAGAATTGTATGAATGATCAACCATAGGTGACATTACTTCTGCTGATACTGCTGGTAAATCTAATGTTGGAGCATTAATTGAACTATCTATTGGTTGTATACCTAAAGATTTCATTAACTCTTTCTTTTCTCTAGTTCTAAAGTATACATTCACCACATCCAAATCAGCTATAGCAACTTTGCCAGAAACCATATCTCTTAATTTAACAACATAGTTCATCGCAAATTCACTTTTACCACTTCCATAGTGACCTGTTATGATTCTTATTCTTTTATCATTAGTTATCATAAACTTGAGCCTCTTCTTCACCAATTAAAACTCTAAGTCCACCTTGAGCTAATGCAATCATTTCATCTTCACCTGGATAAACTTTTACATCTGCTATAAATTTAACTCTATCTGCAATCATATCTGTAAACATTTTTGAATATGCGATTCCACCAGTTAATAATATTGCTTTTACATCTCCCTTAAGAACTGCTGCATTAGCTCCTATTTCTTTAGAGATTTGATATGCCATAGCTTCATATACTAATTTAGCTTTTTCATCACCAGCTTCAATTCTTTCTTCAACTTCTCTAGCATCATTAGTATTTAAATATGCAACTAATCCACCATTACCTTTTATTTTCTTTTTAATTTCATCTTGAGTATATTCTCCACTGAAGCACATTTTCACTAATGCTCCTACTGGTAATCCACCACTTCTTTCTGGAGAGAAAGGACCTTCTCCATCTAATGCGTTTGCAACATCTACTATTCTACCATTTTTATGAGCTCCAACAGAAACTCCTCCACCCATATGTGCAACTATAAGATTTATATCTTCATATTTTGCGTTTATCTCTTTAGCAAATCTTCTTGCTATTGCCTTTTGATTTAAAGCATGTACTACACTTGCTCTACTTATTTCAGGCATACCAGAAATTCTAGCAACATCTTCTAGTTCATCCACAACAACTGGGTCTACTATGTATGAAGGAACATTAACTTCATCACCTATTTGTTTTGCTATTATACCACCTAAATTTGAAGCATGTTCTCCTAAAACTCCTACTTTTAAATCTTCTATCATAACATCACTTACTGAGTAAGTTCCACCTTTTATAGGCTTAAGAAGACCACCTCTACCTACTACAGCATCTAAGTCAGATGTTTTTACTCCACCCTCTTTTAATGCTTCTTCTATTACTTGTTTACGAAATTCAAATTGGTCTGAAACCTTCTCATACTTTCCTATTTCTTCAGAAGAGTGTCTTAGTGTCTTTTCAAATACTAAATCCTCATTATCAAATACAGCTATTTTAGTTGATGTCGAACCAGGATTTATTGTTAAGATTTTAAATATTTTGCTCATTTGCCTATTTCCCCCTTAAATTTAAGCCTTTGCTGCCATTAAAACGCCCAAGGCTATTGAGTTAAGCTTAGTTTCTTCACTATCTGCTCTAGAAGTTAATATTATTGGTGCTTTAGCTCCAACTATAACTCCTGCATTTTTTGATTTTGAGAAAAATACTAAAGCTTTGTATAATATATTGCCACCTTCGATATCTGGAGCCAATAATATATCAGCTCTTCCTGCTACAGGATGATCTATACCTTTATGTTTAGCTGCTTCTAAAGACACTGCATTATCTATTGCAAAAGGTCCACCAACCATACAACCTTTGATTTCTCCTCTTTCATACATTTCTTCAAGTTCTTTAGCTTCAACTGTATCTTTCATTTTTGGATTTACTTTTTCTTTTGCGCATATTGCAGCAACTTTTGGTTCGCTTATATCTAATGAATGTGCTACTGTGCAAGCATTTTCTATGATTTGCTTTTTAGTATTTGTATCAGGAGCTAAGTTCATAGCTGCATCAGTTACGAAAAATAATCTGTCATACCCCTCTACATCAAATACTGCTACGTGGCTTAATACATTACCAGTTCTAAGACCCACTTCTTTGTTTAAAACTGCTTTTAGTATTATTGATGTGTCTACTAAGCCTTTCATTACCATATCGGCTTTTCCTTGTGAAACTAATTCAACAGATTTTAGAGATGCTTCTGCTAAATCTTTTATATCTATTACTTCATAATTTTCGATATCCATGTCTATGCTTTTTGCAATTTCTTTAGTCTTTTCTATATCACCTATTAAAATGGCATTTGCTATTTTTTCTTTTCTAGCCATTTCAACTGCCATTAAAACTTCTTTATCTTGACAACATGCTACTGATATAGTTTTAGGTCCTCTTTCTTTTGCAAACTTAATTACTTCTTCAAAACTTCTCATGCATTTCCACCTCATCTTGAATTTTTTGAAATAGAACTTTTATATCTCAATTAAATTATAACTCGTTCAGCAACGTTTTCCTAGGGATAATTGAAATATTTAATTCAAAAATATTTATTTAAATCTATTTATCAGTCTTTTTTCATATATCTAACACTTTTTAGATTTAACAAATATCTCATTGTCCTTATTTTATAATATAACTAAAATAAACAAGATGCAACAAAAACATAAAATTAACAAACTTAATTTTATAGATTTTTTTGTCGCATCTTGTAACAACTAAATATTCAAAATATTTGTTCATTCCACTTCAACAATATTAGGTTCTATATTTATTTTTTTAAATTGATATGTTGTTTCATATTTTATTTTATATTTACCATTTTCAGTAGGTGCTTCTGATAAATCGATATATAACGAAATATCTTTTTTATTTAGCTTACTTAAATCTTCTGTTGATTCTACAACAACTTGAATATCTCCAGTAAAAATTATACTCGGATTGTCCATATTTGCTGGAATATTTCTTAACATAATATCTTCTGAACTATATACAAACTCAGCACTTAATTGTTTTGTTTCATTTAGTTTTATAGTTATAGAGCTATCATCAATAGTTATTCCTTCTGGAATCTCTAGACTCACTTCTTTTTCCTCTCCATTAGCTAAATCAACTAAATCAATAGGTTTTGTCTTAATATAATTTATTTTGTCTATACTTTCTTTTTTACCTTTTATGCTAACTTCATCTTTACTTAATTTATAATTTTTCAATGTATTATTATCTTGATTATTATCCTTTAAATCTACTCTTATTGGTACAGTTTTTTCTTTTAATAATTGTACACTTGCTGTTACAGAATTTGAACTTAGTGTCACACCTTCAACCTTAGTTCCATCACTATTTAAAGGTATTAAATCCAATTTTTTAGAGAAATCTTCTGTCTCATTACCTACATTTAGATTAGCTCTTATATTCTTAACTTCCTTAACTAGACTCATTGGACCCGATATATCGACATAATTTTTATTCAGTTCAATTTTATCTATATTTCTTTTAGAATTTCCACTTACTTCTACCTTTATATCTCTTTTTTCTTTTATATTTTTCTCAAGATTTACTATTAAAACATCATGCTTAAATTCTAAAGTAACACCTTGAGGAATATTTGCTTTTAAATATACTTCTTTCTTACCTTGTATTGGGTCTTCAACAGTTCCATATACATGTATATCTTCTTTTTTAACTTTTTGTACCTTTGATAAACTACCTTTTATATACACATCTGCTGTTAATTTTTCGTCTGGATATATAACAAGATTTTTATCATTTAAATCACTCATATTACTTATAGATACAGGTATATCTTCAAACCCTCTAGTTTCTTCAGGGTCAACTACAGCCATGACATACATCCATAAAGCAATTGCACTTAAAAATGATATTATTTTTATTTTGGTATTATTTTTTAGTCTATTTATCATTTAAATATACCACCTTTGAAAAAACTTCTTGTTTCCGTATTCGTTTTTAGATTACTACGTAATATATTCATCATTCTTTCTCTAGAAATATCTCTATATAACTTACCAGCTTTAGCAATTGATACGCCTCCAGTTTCCTCTGATACGATTAGTGTTATACAGTCAGATACTTCACTTACACCTATTCCCGCTCTATGTCTAGTGCCTAAATCTTTACTTAAATCTTTACTCTCTGTCAATGGCAAGAAACATGCAGCTGCCTTTACCTTAGAATCTCTAATTACAACAGCGCCATCATGTAATGGTGTATTTGGTATAAATATATTTATCAATAATTGCCTAGAAATTTCAGCATCAATTATAGTTCCTGTATTTATTATATCACTTATTCTGGTTTCTCTCTCCATTATGATAAGAGCTCCTATTTTTTGTCTAGAAAGTGAATATAAAGCTTCTACAATCTCTTCTATAGTTCTATTAAGAGTTTCTTCTGAAGTATTTACATTTTTTCCAAATAAATTAAACTTTGCTCTTCCTATATGTTCAAGTCCTGCTCTAAATTCTGGCTGAAAAATTATAAGAGCTGCTATAACTCCATAATCCAGAGCCTTAAGAGATATCCAATAAACAGTATGCAATTTAAAAGTGTTACTAAGTTGAGTTGCTAGCAAAAGAAATATTATACCTTTAAATACTTGTTCTGCTCTTGTATCTTTTATAAACATAAATATTTTGTAAAAAATATATGCTACTATGGATATGTCAATTAAATCATATATACTCATTCTTAATATTATATTAAAAAATTCATTTAAAAAAGAATTTATATCTAACACAGTTTTATCCTCCTGTTCGATAACTTCTTAATTATTTACACTATGTATTATACTATATAAATCTAACTCTATACAAACTATTTAACTTTTGTGTAAATAATTCTATTTTTATAGATTGAGATTGTTAAATAATCTCTAAATACATTAAAAATATTGCTCATTAAATATATATTTTTTATTAAAGTTAAATCTAGTTTAAATAATTCAAATCATCAAGGCGCGAATACAAAATAGTACTCGCGCCTTGATGCAATTTTATACTATAAAATCTATTTCAAAATACATATTATTTTTCAATATATGTTTGCTACAATAAATTTAATAATCTATTTATTAATTATATAAAATTGTAACATTATTTCTATATTTCTATTAATATTATATTAGTAATATTATTTTTATCTTATACTAATAATTTATCTTATAAATAATTTATATCAAGTTCTATTAATATCTTATTATGTATCTTTTCTAGAAATTATCTTTTATTATAAAAATAATTAAAACAACTTATCTATTTCAAAGTCATAGATATATTACTTATAAGTATAACAATTCATTTAATACAATAATCTACAAGCACTATATTATCAAGTATTTAGAATCTCTAGTATTTCATAGTAGATTTCATCGTTCTTTTTCAGTATAAGAAATTAATTTATAAATTTAAATAGTATTCTAATATCTTAGTACTATAAAGTATACAGTATAATGTATATGAGCCTATTTACTAATTAATTAAATCTATGCAATAAATCTTTCTATAAACTTCTTGTAGACTATTATACATTACCATTAATATGATTACAATATTAATGAATATAATGTAACTCTTATATAATTTTATATTTATAAAGAAAAAGACACAGGTGACATGCATGTATCCTGTGTCTTTTTAAACAATATAAAAGTTTACTATAAATATAGTAAACTTTTCTTAATGAGCGCACAGGGATTCGAACCCCGGACACACGCCTTAGAAGGGCGTTGCTCTATCCAGCTGAGCTATGCACCCAAATCATTATGGAGCGGGAAACGAGATTCGAACTCGCGACTTCAACCTTGGCAAGGTTGCGCTCTACCACTGAACTATTCCCGCTTATTTAATTTGGCGACCTGGAAGGGGTTCGAACCCTCGACCTCCAGCGTGACAGGCTGGCATTCTAACCAACTGAACTACCAGGCCGCAAATGGTGGGACCAGCAGGGCTCGAACCTGCGACCCCCTGCTTGTA
>NZ_JACVWJ010000011.1:0-117684 GCF_020676075.1 Clostridioides sp. ES-S-0001-03
AGCCAGGATCAAACTCTCAAATAAAAGTTTATCAGGCTCAGATACTATTGTTATCTAAATATCTGGCTTTATGGTTTGTTTCTTGTTTTATAAATTAACCTACTGTTTAATTTTCAAAGTTCATTTTTCATGTTTGCCCTTTTCTTAAGGACAAGTAATACTATATCACCTTAAAAATAATTCGTCAACAGCTTTTTTATATTTTTTTTAAAAAACTTTATACATTAAACTTTTTTAATTCATCTAAATCAAGTACTATCAACATATTAAGTATACTTTTTCTTTTATTTTTATCTTGATATTTTTTTATAACTTCTTTTCTAATCTCGCCTAACACGTTCAAATATTCCTCATAATCCTCAGTATATTTTTCTTCTAGCTCCTTTTTTATTTTTGAAGACAAAGATGGACTTTTACCCCCTGTGGATACACTTATAAGCAAATCACCTCTTTTTACATATGATGGAACAGTAAAATTTGATATTTCTACATTATCAACAACATTTACTAGTTTTTTATTTTTTCTACAATATAATCCTATTTCTAAATTCAGCTCCCTATTATCTGTAGCAGCAATTATCACAGAGCTACTTTCTATATATTCTTCTTTATAATCGTCTTTTATTATATTTATGTTACCTTCTAAATCATGAAACTTATTTAAAATATGTTTAGAAACTACAGTAACACTCTTATTAAAATCTAAAAAGTTTTTACATTTCCTATATGCAACCTCTCCTCCTCCTATTATGACTACATCTAAGTCATCTAATTTTAAGTTAATAGGATATAGCATTTTTTACCCTCCAAAATTTTTATTAAATACATAAACAAATATAGAAATTGTAAAGTCACTTATATTTTCATTTACTAAGATTATAGATTACTAAACTTGTAGATGAAAATATTTTAAAATAACAAATTACAATTTCTATACTTTTCATAATACTTTATATTTTAATAGCTTATTTTCTTAATAATTTAGCAATATCTTTAGCAAAGTAAGTTATTATTATATCTGCTCCTGCTCTCTTTATAGATGTGATTGCTTCAAGAATTACATCTTCATTTAATAATCCTTCTTTAACAGCTAACTTAAGCATAGAGTATTCTCCACTTACATTATAAGCAGCTAAAGGCAAATCAAAATTATCTTTAACTCTTCTTATAACATCTAAATATGATAATGCAGGTTTAACCATAAGTATATCTGCACCTTCTAATACATCAAGTTCTGTTTCTATCATAGCTTCATTGCTATTTGCAGGGTCCATCTGGTATGTCTTTCTATCTCCAAATGATGGTGCTGAATGAGCTGCTTCTCTAAAAGGTCCATAAAAATTTGAAGCGTATTTGACACTGTAAGCCATTATACCGATATTTTCCAAACCATTTTCATCTAAAGCTTCTCTTATTGCTTGTATTCTTCCATCCATCATGTCAGATGGAGCAACCATATCTGCTCCTGCTTTAGCATGACTTACAGATATCTTAGCTAAATATTCTAATGATTTATCATTATCAACATAACCAGTATCTGTTAAAATTCCACAATGTCCATGACTTGTGTACTGACACATACAGACATCTGTTATTACATTTATATTTGAATCTATTTCCTTTATCTTTCTAATCGCTTTTTGTACTATTCCATTCTCATTAAATGCTTGTGATGCACATTCGTCTTTTTCATCTGGTACACCAAATAACATTATATGTTCAATTCCTAAATCTCTTATTTCTTTTATTTCTTCTTCTAACATGTCTATTGATAAGTGATAAACATCTGGTAAAGATTTAATTTCTTCTTTTACATTCTCCCCTTCTACTACAAATAAAGGATATATTAAATCTTCTACATTTACTTTAGTTTCTCTTACCAAATTTCTTATTGCTTTACTTGCTCTTAGTCTTCTTGGTCTTCTTAACATCTCAATCCTCCAAAATTAATTTTCTATAATTAAATCTACTAATCCATTTATTGTAGATGTTGTAGCCTCTTTATATAAATTTATTCCTAAATTATTTATTGCCTCTGTAGTTATAGGCCCTATAGACAATACTTTTATTTTATCTAAAATTTTAATATTTTCTTTTCCTATAATCTCAATAAGATTATTTACTGTTGATGAACTTGTGAATGTTATATAATCTATCTCATTCGAATTTAAAATATCTAATATTTCATTTCTTTTATCTTCATCTATCACGGTTCTATATGTATGTATTTCTGTTACTTCACAAATTTCCTTAAGCTTATCAACTAAATAGTCTCTAGCATTTTCTGCTCTAGGTATAAGTATCTTATCATTTTCAGTTAAAATTGGTGATAGCTCTTCATATAATGATTCTGCTACAAATTTTTTTGGTACTATATCTGCTGTAATTCCTCTTTTCTTCAATTCACTTGACGTTGCTGAGCCTATTGCACATATCTTTAGGTTAGATAATATTCTTGAATCAAAATTCACTTCATAAATCTTCTCAAAAAATATTTCTACTGCATTTTTACTGGTTAGTATTAGATAGTTATATTCATTTATATTTTTTATTTCATTTTCCAATTTAGTATTATTCTGTATTTTTTCTATCTTAATAGTAGGTATCTCTATTGGATTCCCACCTAAATCCATTATCTTTTCTACTAATACACTATTTTGATTTCTAGACCTAGTCACAGCTATACTTTTTCCAAACAAAGGTTTCCCCTCAAAGAAATTCAGTTTTTCTCTAAGTCCTACAACACTTCCAACTACTATAAGAGTTGGTGGTTTTACTTCTTCTTTGATAGCAACTTCATAGACATTTTCAAGTGTAGATGTAACAACCCTTTGATTATATCTAGTTGCCCAACTTATAAGAGCAACTGGTGTATCTTTGCTCTTTCCCTCTTTCATCAAGTTTTCACTTATTTTCTTCAAGTTAGAAATCCCCATCAAAAACACAAGAGTGCCTTTATTGTTTGCAAGAGCATTCCAATTTAATTCCCCACTATCATCACCTTTCAGATGACCTGTTATTACATGAAATGATGAAGCGTGGTCTCTGTGTGTTATAGGAATACCCGCATAGCATAAACCTCCTATTGCAGAAGTTATCCCTGGAACTACTTCAAACTCTATACCTTCATCCACTAGAGTCTCTGCTTCCTCTCCACCTCTACCAAATACATAAGGGTCTCCACCTTTTAAACGAGTCACAAGTTTTCCTTCTTTAGCTTTTTCTGCTATAACTCTATTTATATCTTCTTGTGGCAAAATATGATTGCTTGATGCCTTTCCTACATATATAAATTCACAATCTGTTTTAGCTTCTCTTAAGTAACTACTATTTGCTAATCTATCATATACTATTACATCCGATTTTCTTATACACTCTAAGCCTTTCAGAGTCATGAGTTTATAATCTCCTGGTCCTGCACCTACTAAGTAAACCTTACCCTTCATAACTTTCATACTCCTTCAATACAAGTTTAGCTAACTTTAAACCTAACTCTCTAGGAGAAGAGATATCTCCTTCTATGGACTTAATTACTATTTTATTTCCTTCTGAATCTCCATATAAACCAGTAAGATGTATTTTATCTTGATTTATTTCACAATAAGCTGCCATTGGAATATGACAACTTCCATTCACACCATCTAAAAATCCTCTTTCAGCTAATATTTGGATTTCTGTATCATTATCTTTTAGTGAGTTCACTATCTCCTCAACATCACTATCATTACTTCTTATCTCTATAGCTAAAGCCCCTTGAGCAGGTGCTGGAATGACAACATCAACAGGTAAATAAGAACTTATTTTATCTTGTAAATTAGCCCTTATTATTCCTGATGCAGCTAATACAATTCCATGTAGATTTTCATCTTTGATTTTTCGTATTCTAGTCTCTACATTTCCCCTAACTTGAACTATGTTTAAATCAGGTCTTTGCTTTAATAATTGAAATTTTCTCCTTTTACTCCCTGTTCCTATTACTGCTCCATGAGGTAAATCATCTAGGCTTTTATATTCATCTCTAAGTATTAACACATCTCTTGGGTCTTCTCTTTTAGGTGTATGAGCAAATTTTAGTCCATCTGCCAAATAAGAAGGCATATCTTTCATACTATGTACTGCTATATCTATCTGTCCATCCAATAATTGTTGCTCTATTTCTTTTACAAATAATCCTTTATCACCTATTTTATCTAATGAAACATTTTGAATTATATCTCCTTTTGTTTTTATAATTTTGATTTCAAAATTAATATAAGGATATTTCTTTTTTAGCTCATTTATTACCCATTCAGTTTGTATAAGTGCTAGATTACTACCCCTAGTTCCAACCACGATATTCATATTAAATCTCCTTTAAATATTACATTCGTCTATTTTATTTTGTTCTCTTTATTTACTAGTATCGTAGAAAAATAAGATATCTTATCTTCAAGATGTGCTTCTCTTAAATCCTTAAATACAGTTTCACTATCTTGAGACGAATTACTAACTAAAATAGCATGTTCTATCAGATTATATTTTTCTAATTTTTTTATTATTTCTTTAAAATTCTTATACACTTTCATTAACACTATAGAATTATAATTTTGTAGAGCATTCTCTATCTTATCATCTTCCATAGTACAAGGAACTACTACTAATGCTTCTCTATCCATAACTAATGGAAAATTTTGATTAGATGCTATATTAGAAAACGAAGAAATTCCTGGTATAGTTTCTACTTCTATCTCATCTACTATTCTGTTCATTATATACACATATGTACTATAAAGCATAGGGTCACCCAATGTTACAAATCCTACATTTTTACCATTATTAACATCTGATATAATTTCCTCTGCTACATTGTCCCAAGCTAGTTCTTTTTCGTTTCCATCAAAACTCATTGGGAAATGTCTAGATTTTATCTCTAGTGATTCTGGTAAATATTCATTAACTATTGATAATGCCAAGCTTTCTCCACCCCTTTTTGACTCTGGAGTGTATAAAACATCTAGTTTTTTTAGAGTATTAACTGCTTTTATTGTAAGTAAAGAACTATCTCCTGGTCCTGTTCCTATACCATAAAACTTAGCAGTTTCTGCACATTTAAGAGTATGACGAACAAATTTATCTTGTATATAAGGATTTTCTCCTAGCCCTTTTAAATGAATTTTCACATTAAATCCATTATCTTCAAGTATTGTCTTCCAAGAATCCTCTTCATCTCCTGCCATATCATTTATGGCATGGTCACCTGCAACTAACATAAATGGCATTAAATTTATAGTTTTTATATTTCCTTCTTTTAATCTTCTCATTACATGTTCTATTTCTGGATAACCTTCAACCGTACCAACATAAGCATTTACTCCATTATCTCTAAGCATATATTCTAAGGCTGGATATGCTGAATGAGACTCATGAACTGTTCCATGACCCATAAATACTACTGCTTCATCACTTTCCATATGAGGAATTTGATGTTTAATTGCCTCTACTGATTCTTGATAATCCTCTATGTGAGTAAGTAAAGGTCTACCTAATATAAGTTTTTTAAATTTAGAAGAATAGCTTTCTACTTGTTCTTTTAGCTTATTAAATTCTTCTCCACATATAATATGAAGCGTTTGAATTATTACTTCGTCATACCCTTGCTCATATATTTTATCTAAAGCTTGTGTAGGGTTGTCTATTTCTATGCCATCTCTTTTTTTTATTTTATTTATTATCATATTTGATGTATACGCTCTAAAAAAATTATAGTTTTTTAACGAATTCTTTATTTTATTTTCACACACATCTATTGTCTTTTCTCTTGTTTCATGGTAGCTTGTCCCAAAACTTACTACTAATAAGGCTTTCTTCATATCTTCTCCTCCTAAAAATCACACAATTATGTCTTTAATTTTATTTATGTCATTAATTACATTTTCGTAGTTAATCGATTCTCGTTTAATAATTACTACTGGTATATTGAGATTTTTACATGCATTTACTTTTTCTAAAAAACCTCCTGCTACCCCACTTTCTTTTGTTATAACTAAATCTACATCATAATGTTTATATGTTTCCTCGTTTATACACTGGCTAAACGGACCTTTCATTGCTACTATATTGTCTGCATTTAAACCTAATTTTTCACAACTTAAGATAACTTCACTTGTCGGAAGAACTCTAACCACTAAATTTTTATTACTTATTCCTTCTACAAATCTGTTTAAGTTTTTACTTCCTGTTCCTATAAATATATTTTTTCCTATTTTATTTGCAATTTTACAGGCTTCTTCAATTGTATCTACTATAAACTTATTGTCATAATTTATTTCTTCTATTAACGATTTTCTTTCAAATCTTATATACTCTATGTTTGATAACTTTGCACAAGTAATAGCATTTTTAGATACTTCAACTGCATAAGGATGAGTAGCATCTATTATTCTAGCTATATAATTATCCTTTATAAACCTTAGCATTTCTTCTTTTCCAAGCTTACCTAAAACTATATTATTTGTATGTTTTTGTGCAAGTTCTTTTCCATATTCTGTAGTTACTGAAAGTACATAGGACTGATTTTCCAATTCATTTATCATATCACATATAGCTAAACTATCTGAAGTTCCTCCTAGAATCAAAATCATACTGTATAACCTCTTGGAGTTATCATCAGTTCACCATCAATATAAGTAGATTTATTTCCGATTATAACCATAGTAGTCATATCAACTTTTTCAAAATCCATATTCTCAAAAGTACATATAAACTTAGTTTCTTTTTCTCTACCTACATCTTTGACCACTCCAACAGGTGTATTTCCATCTTTAAACTCTCCCATTATTTTAAATGCTTTACTTAGATGTTCACTTCTTCCCTTACTTCTTGGATTATACAGGCATATTACAAAATCAGCTTCTGCAGCTAACTTTAATCTTTTTTCAATTACTTCCCATGGAGTCATTAAATCACTTAAACTTATATGACAGAAATCATGCATAATAGGTGCTCCAAGTATAGCTGCTGCACCAATACTAGCAGTAACACCTGGAATTACTTTAACTCTTATGTCTTCACTTTCCTTAGATATTAATTCTAAAATAAGTCCTGCCATTCCGTATATACCGGCATCTCCACTACTTATAACTGCTACTTTTTTCCCTTTTTTCGCTTCTTCTACTGCTTGTTTACATCTATCAACTTCTTGTCTCATACCATTTTGAATTATTTCTTTATCACTTATAAATTCTTCTATTAAATTTATATAAGTCTTATACCCAACAATAGCCTCAGAGTCCTCTATCGCTTTTATCGCCTCTAAAGTCATAGTATCTTTATTTCCTGGTCCAATTCCTACAACATATATCATATTTTTATTCTCCCTACCGAAAAAGTTATTCCTTTATATTTGTGTTTTTCAACTATTAAGTTTCCTTTACTTAAAAGATATGCTACAGGTTCTGCTACTGAATATACACCTACATTTTTTTTCACAAAATCGGATTTATCAAACATATCATCAACTTTGGATATTTCATCTATTGAAAATGTCTTAAATGGCGCTTTTAGCTTTTTTGCTAAATCAATGATTGCCTTTTCATCTTTTTTTAGGTCTATACTTCCAATTATTTTTACAGCTTTAATATCTATATTTTGTACCTCAAAAAATTCTAGTAAAGAATCAAACATCAACTTACTATCTGTGTATCTTCTACACCCAATCCCTATAACTATATCCTTTGGAATCACTTTTATTATTTTTTCTCTGTAATAATTATGTGTAAAGTTATTATCCACATCTAAACTTTCTATATCTTTAGTAAAATTTATCTTGTTGCTTACTATAACTATCTTTTCTATATCTTTATTTAAAAAACTATCTTTTAATCCTTTACTACTTTTTATAAGCTTAAATCCTCTAGTGTCAACTTGATAGCCTTCCTCAACATACAAACCAACACATTTACCATTTACTAACATAGAATTTACTTCTTTTACATTTTCTCTAAAGTTATCAATATAAGCATTTAATTTTTTTGCTATCATATCTAAAGAAGCTTTTTGGTTTACATCAGTAGCTGTTGTTATTACTGGATTCGCATTGATAAGACTACTTATATAATGCGTTAAACTATTTGCTCCTCCAATATGTCCACTCAATAAACTTATTACATTTTGTCCTTTCTCATCTATCACTAGAATTGCAGGGTCACTAAACTTGCTTGTTATATATGGTGCTATACTTCGTACAACTATCCCTGTCGCCATTATAAATATTATGTACTCAAATTTATTAAATACCTCTCCTACAAAATCACTTAGTTTTTTTTGTATTATTTGTACAGAATCTTCCTGACTAATATCTAAAGTACCTTTTTTATTTTTTATTTGATATACAACACAATTGTCCACTAAAGATTCTATCTTTCTAGCTAAGTTTTTTCCGTTTTCAGTAATACAAATTATAGCGATATTACCCTCTATACTCATGTTTAAAATCCTTATCATATAACTTTGAGTTATTATATTCTTCTCCTAAAAATCTACCTACCATTATTAAAGCAGTTTTATTTATGTTATTTTCTTTAACTTTTACAGCTATATCATTTAAAGTTCCTTTAACTATTTTTTCATCTGCCCATGTAGCTTTATATATAACCGCTATAGGAGTGTCCTTTGGATAACCGCCTTCTAATAATTTAGATACAACCTTCTCAATCTCTTGAACTGATAAAAATATTACCATAGATGTCTGATGCTTAGCATAAGATTGTATTGATTCCTTTTCAGGAACTGGAGTCCTTCCTTCCATTCTCGTTATAATAACACTTTGAGAAATTTCAGGAACTGTATATTCCACTCCTAGAGATGAAGCTGCCCCTAAAAAAGAACTCACTCCTGGTGTACAATCATAGTCTATATTCAATTTATTTAAATCTTCCACTTGTTCTCTAATTGAACCATATATAGAAAAATCTCCTGTTTGTAATCTCACAACAGACTTGTTATTTTCTATACCATCTCTCATAACATCTATTATTTCTTGTAAATCCATATGTGCACTATTATGTATTTGACAATCTTCTTTACAATATTCTAAAAGCTCAGGATTGACAAGTGACCCAGCATATATTACTACATCTGCATTACTTAATAGTTTATACCCTTTCAAAGTTATTAGCTCTTTGTCTCCAGGTCCTGCTCCTACAAAATGTACTTTATTCATCATCATCTTCCCCTTTTTCACAAGATATTATATATATAGGATTTAGTGGTTTAAAATATTCACCTTTTCCCAGTTTCTCTAGTTTAGAAACATTTAAAACACATACATCTATTTCTTTAAACCCATATTTTCTAAGTAACTTTAGAGTTTGGTTAAATGTTTCTATGATTATAAAATTAGCTACAAGTCTTCCTCCTGTAATTAAAGTTTTTTTAGACCATGCTATTATTTCTTCTAAGTTATTTCCAGTACCCCCAAGAAAAATAGAATCAACTTTAGTATTTAAGCTTATGTTTATCGGTGCATAGCCTTTTATTACTTCTACATTTTTCAAATTAAACTTTTTAATATTTTTTTCTATAAGTTCTACAGCAGCATCATTTTTCTCTATAGATATAACCTCTAGATTGGGATAGTTATATGCAGCTTCAATGCTTACACTTCCTGTACCAGCACCTATATCTATAAAACTCTCAGCATTTACTAAATCTAGTTTGCTTATTGATATTGCTCTAACTTCTTCTTTAGTAATTGGAACCTTACCTGTTATAAATTCACTATTCCTCATCTAAAATCACCACAACATTCATTCCGAAATTGTCCATTCTTATTATTTCATCTGGCTTTGCTATTGTTATTTTTTCATTATCATATGATAAATTCTCACCTACAACAATAATTTTATTTAAATTCCTATCTATTATTTCTTTACTTATTTGCTTTGGTCCTATCTTAGAATCTGTAACCATACATACTTTTTTATGTGATAGTATATAATCGAAATCTGGTATTTTACCATGGCTACTGGTAATATATAAATCATTCATATCAACATATATCCTTGAAAATATATATTGTAAAGAACTAATTCCAGAAACCATATTTAACATCTTATTATCAATATTTTTAGATAAATACTTACCTATACCATATATCAGTGGATCACCTGAAGCTATTATTGATATTTGCTTTTCACTATTGTTATTTATATACTCTACAATTTCTCTTAAATTAGAATCTAATATTATTTTTTCTCCTTCAAAGTTTTTTACAGATTCTAAATTCCTTCTGCCACCAATTAATACATCTGAAGTAGAAATTAAATTTTCACCTTTTTTTGTTATATAGTCTAAGTTACCAGGCCCTAAACCTATTATATTTATCATATAAAAACCTCCAATAAATCATCTGTATTATCTGATTTTCCTAACAAAGACTTATCCATTGAAAAAATTATTACTTCTACATCAATATCATCTACATCTTCATTTAAATATTGCTTTACTCTATCTCTACATTTATTACTCAATATATTATAAACCTGTTTATATTCGCTATTATTTATTAACTCTACAGCTTCTTCAGCAGTTAAACACTGATTTATTTTATGTAAAAATTCATGTGTAGCTCCCATTAAAGCTAGATTTGCCACTAATATCTCACTTCTAGCATCTGCTACTTTACTATGAGTATTAAAAATCCCAGCTGATACTTTTATAAATTTACCTATATGCCCAGCCATCAATATTTTTTTATATCCTATTCTTTGAGCCTCTTTAATCATATAACCAATAAAATTACTGGTTCTTACTACATACTTAATATCTAAGTTCAGTTTCTCTCTTATAAATTGTTCTCCATGATTTCCTGGAACTAATATTATCTTGTCTAAACCTTGTTCTTTTTTCATTTGGAGTTCTATAGATAAAGATTTTTTCCAGCCCTCATCGCTCATTGGCTCAACTATCCCAGTTGTTCCTATTATAGATATTCCTCCAACTATTCCTAACCTTGGATTAAATGTTTTTTTTGCTATTTTTTCTCCTTGTGGAGCAAAGATTGTTATTTTTAAAACTTTATCATGCCCAAGCATAGATTCAAAATCACTTTCTATAAGCTTTATTATTTCTTGATTTATCATTCTTAATGGAGTTGGATTTATGGCAGGTTTACCAACACCTACACTTAATCCTTTTTTAGTTACTACTCCAATACCAGTTCCACCATAGACCCTAATAAATTTATAGAGTTCACTTTGACATTCTTCACTAATATTTATGTTATCAATATTTTCTAAGGTAAGATAACTATTGCTATCATCAGTTTTAGATATAATTTCAACTCTTGCATAGATATCCATAGTATGTGTTGCATCTATATCATCTCCACCATCTTTTTTTACAGAACATTCCACAAAATCATCAGAAATGTTTACATTATCAATATTTAATGATAGTGGTATTCCCTTAGGAGTATCTATGTTTATTGTATCAATTTTATTTTTTGTAATCATCATATACACAGCAGCCTTAGATGCACCTGTAGCACAAGAACCTGTAGTATATCCTCTTCGATACTTTTTCCCATCTATATATACATATTCTTCCATATAGATACCTACATGGCATATAAGATAGCATTCACTATTGCTGCTGCTAAATTACTACCACCTTTTCTACCTTTAGAAATTATATATGGTATATCTGTCTTTTCAACTTCATCTTTTGACTCCTGTGCTCCTACAAAACCTACAGGAACTCCTATAACTGCATCTACATCCAATTTCCCTTCTGATTTCATTTCCATAACTTTATATAAAGCTGTTGGTGCATTCCCAAGTACAAATATCTTTCTTCCTTCTTCTTTTGATGCAATTTCTACAGCTGCCATAGAGCGGGTAATACCTTTTTCTTTAGCTACTTTTGCAGTTTCATCATCTGCTACTAAACATTTATATTTGCATCCCAATGCTTCCAACTTCTTCTTATTTATTCCACTCAGAGCCATATTTGTATCTGTATAAATACTTGCATTATTTTTTAGCGCATCTATTATACTATCAACTGCCTTTTCTGATATTTTTAATATATCCAAGTAATCAAAATCAGCAGTAGTATGTATAGCTCTTTTTATTATTTTTTCTTCAATCTCATTTTTAAATTTATAATCTGGTCTGATTTCATCTATTATTCCTTGTATTAATTCAAAACTTCTTTCTTCTATTTTCATAGGATTCTTTATGTATTCCATTCTACTTCCCCCTTAATTCCACCATCTATTATATCCAAGGTATAGATTTTATTATAAACAGAATTTATATTAGACTCACATAATACATCTATTAATTTCTTATCATTCATAAGCTTATCAATTAAAATCCCTATTACTGTACCACTATGGGCAATATTTACTCCATAGGCTCCATATAGCTTAGATATTTTTATTATTTCATTTAAGTATTCTTTTTTTTCTATATTTTCGTTTGCTAAACTACTTAATGTACAAGCCTCTCCAACTAAGGATAAATCATCTTTCTTCAGACCTTCTTCTAAAAGAGTAAATGACTTTTTTATAATTTCCTTATTTTCGATTTTTAGCTTACTATAATCTTTCCTCATTCTAATTTTCATCGTATCTAATACTTTATTAGGTTCAAGAATTATAACTTTTGCATTAGTTATATTTCCCAAGTATTTTATAACAGTACCATTTAATGGATTAAATATACTATTTTTATTTATAAATATAGAGTCTGTTGGTTCTATTTCTGCTGCCAATTTCGATATTTCTTCACTATTTAAATCTTTATCTATTAACGATAATGTTGCTTTTATAGTAGCCCCTATATCAGCTGTCGAACTTGCCATTCCTTTTCCAACAGGTATTTTGCTGTTTATATTTAAAGAAATGTTTTTGGTATCTTTTTTAGGCAAATTAAATTTTTCAAATACCTTTTCTATAGCTATTCTTGATTTATGTCTACCTAAATTTATATCTTTTAATTTCTCTTCAATACATACCTTAGAGTACATATTTATAGCATATGAACATAGATATTCTTCATCATCTATTATCCCTTGAACAAACTCTCCACATGATGCTGGGCATATTCCATAAGATTTCATTTTAATCACCTAATAAATTTTTTATATTTTCTATAAGAATTTTATTATCTTCATGAGATTTTATAGCTATCCTTATAAAACTGTCATCCAATCCTATAAAGTTGGACGCATCTCTAACCAATATATTTCCATGCTTAAACAAATCTTTTTTTAACTCATAAGCTGTCTTTTTATAAACTTTTATTAGGATAAAATTAGCATCTGTATCATAAGCTTTTATATTTCTTATGTTTTTTAACTCTTGTAACATGTATTTTCTTTCTTTTATGTAGTACTCTTTACTATTTCTAATATAATCTTTATCTTCAAAAACAAAATTGGATAGCATATCAGCAAAAGAATTTATAGTCCATGGTTCTTTATGCTCATAAATTTTATCCATAATGTTGTTATTACTTGTAAGGCCATACCCTAATCTTAAACCAGGCATTCCAAAAAATTTAGTCACAGCTTTAATTATAAATATATTTTTATTTGACTCTATATATTTAACTAAACTATATTCATTTTCATTTTCAACAAATTCCATAAAAGTTTCATCGATTATTAGCATCTTATTGTTTTCATTTAATAAACAAACAAGTTCCTTTAAATCTTGAACATTCCCACTAGGATTATTTGGATTACATATAAATAAACAATCAAATTTTTCAATGTTATTTTTTACTGTATCTATATCAAGTTTAAAATTATTATTTGAATCTAATTCTAAATCTATAATATCTATATTATTTAGTTTGGCACTTCTTCTATACTCTGAAAAAGTGGGGTTTATTATAGCCAATCTTTTTTTAATACTCTTCATAAGCAAATAAATTATCTCTGTTGCTCCATTTCCAGGTATTATAAAGTTTGAATTTATATTTATATATTTTGATATATTTTTTCTCAAGTTTGTATAATTTATATCTGGATAATTCCTACATTCATCTAACCCTCTTAAAATATATTTTTCTAAATTTGGTAAAACTTTTGGATTTATATTTGAACTAAAGTCTATTATTTCTTTTGGGTCTTTCCCATACAATTTTGCCATTTCGTCTACATTAGCACCATGCCCCAAATCCTTCATCTACATCCCCCTTAAATCAATACACAATTAATTTATATAATTAAAATCATCCTACATACCACAGATACCAGCGTAAATACTAATATAGAGGTCAATGAAGAAGCATACATAATTTTATTTGTTTTAATTATATCTTCTATATCTATCTCTCTAATTTTATCTCCTATCGTTGGCTTATCTACTTTTTTTCCAAAATAAACATTGGTTCCTCCTAGTTGAATTCCTAAGCCTCCTGATACTGCACCTTCTGAAAAAGCACAATTTGGACTTTTATGATTTTTTCTATCTCTAATAGAAATTTTAAAACAATTCTTATAGTTATAACCAAGAAAAAAGCTCCCTACTGTCATAAGAATAACAGATATTCTTGCTGGTATATAATTAGCTATATCATCAATTTTAGCAGAAGCAAAACCAATATCTTTGTATTTTTCATTCTTATATCCGACAGTTGAATCAAGAGTGTTTATGGCTTTATATGCCATAGCAAGTGGTGCTCCCCCAATAAATGCATAAAGCATAGGTGCAATTATACCATCTACAGTATTTTCTGCCACAGTTTCCACAGTTGCTCTTATTATTTCAGGTTCACTTAAATTAGTTGTATCTCTACCCACTATATAAGATAATTGAATTCTAGATTTCTCTATGTCTCCAGTCTTTAATACATCATAAATTTTTACAGCTTCATCTTTTAAACACTTTGTTGCTAATGTCGTATAAATTATAAACCCATTTACTACAGTGCTTAATAATACATTAAAACTACATAGCTTCACTATAACATAAGTTGCTAAGTAAGTTATTCCAACAGTTACAAACCATAATATAAAGCCACCAATTTTTAACTGTTTTTCATTTTTAGAGGCCTTCCTTATTATCCCTTGGATAAGATTTATAAGTTTTCCAATAAACCTTACTGGATGAGGGAAAGAATATGGGTCTCCTACAATTAAATCTGTTATATACCCTATATAAATAGATAAAATATTCATTTACTCATTTCCCTTTTCCAAAAAATTTTCTATGCAATTTAAGTTATTATAAAAATGTGTATGAAGGTATGTTGCCAGTGTATTTCCTTTGCTATAACCTCCATCCCATTCTTCTATTAAATTTCCTTCTCTTTCTTTTTTCATTGAATATGCACATTTCTCATCACTTTCAAATATTGAATGATGAAACTCATGCCCTTTAATAATTTCACCTGTTTTAGATAAAATTGTATTTTCTTTAGCTATACCAAGGCAATATCCAAACCTCTTTAAAGAAGGTGTCATCTTACTAGTTCCATTAAATATGCCAACCATATTAAATTCTTGTTCCTCTTGATTAAGTAACTTCTCACCTAAGTACATTAATCCACCACATTCTGCATAAATAGGAATATTATTATTATGTGCTTCTAGTATAGAGGCTCTCATTGATTCATTTGCTTCTAGTTCTTTCCCAAATATCTCTGGAAAACCGCCTCCAATATAAATATAGTCTGAATTTGGCACTGATGTATCTTCAAGAGGACTAAAATAGTTTACTTCTAATCCAAGCTCTTCTAAAAGTTCTATGTTTTCCCTATAATAAAAATTGAAGGCTTTATCATATGCTATGGCTATTGATTTATCCTTAACATGCTCTTTTATCTTATTATTTTCTATTAGATTTTGAAAATCAAAACTACTCTCAAATTCATCACTTTCTGAGATTTCGATTATTCTATCAATATTTATGTAGTTTTCAATCTCATCAGCTAAAGTATAAAACTTTTCTCTTAAAGATTTCATCTCAACACTAGGAACTAGACCTAGATGTCTGGATTCTAATGAAAATTTATTATTTGGAGGAAAGTATCCCAACACTTCGATATTACAATATTTCTCTATAGAACTCTTAATTATTTGATAATGGCTCTTAGTTTTTACATTATTTACTATAACACCTTTTATATCCACAGCTTTATCTAGTTCCTTATATCCTAGTACCATAGCAGCACTAGATGCAGCCATAGATTTTCCATTTATAACTAGTATAACTGGGGCTTTTAATACCTTAGAAGTATGTGAACTTGTGCAATTATCTAAATCTATCCCAAAACCATCATATAATCCCATAACTCCTTCTACTACTGAAATATCTGCATCCTTTGAAGATTTATTTACTATATGCTTTATCTTTTCATCATCTAACATATAAGAATCCAAATTCCTAGAATGTCTTCCAGTTATAAATGTGTGATATGAAGGGTCTATATAGTCTGGCCCTACTTTATACGGCTGTACTTTCATATTTCTCTTAACTAAAGCCTGCATTATGCCTAATGATATTGTAGTCTTCCCAACTCCACTGCTAGTACCTGCAATCAGAATCTTTTTCATAATACACCTCCTACCTAAAGTATAAATATAAAGTCATTCTTATTTCATAATTTCATATATCTGCTCTATATCTAAATGTTCTCTCAAGAAATCTGCCAATTTATCATACTCTTTATCTTTAAACTCATCAAAAGAACTTACAGTACTTTCTAATTCTTTTAATCCCTTTTTCTTTCTTATATTATTTAAAATTGCTCTTGTAAAATCTATTTCATCAAATATTCCATGAAGATAAGTACCAATTACATTACCTTCTTTATTTACACTTCCTTCAGTATAATTGACTTCTTTATCTAGTTTTTTTGTTATTAAGTCTAAGCTACTTACTTTATTACTGCGATTTGTAATTCCCATATGTATTTCATAGCCTTTTACTTTCTTACCTTTAAGGTTGTTCATATATTCGCCAGTACATTCAATAATGGTGGCTTCTACTTGAGTTGTAGTCTTTTCCTCTTCAAATATTGTTTCTGTATCTAAAAGACCAATGCCATCTACTTCTTCAATTTCACTTTCAACATGATAAGGGTCTTTTAATTTTTTACCTAGCATTTGATACCCACCACATATTCCAAATATCAATTTACCCTGACTATGTAAATTTTTAATTTGTGACTCAAGACCACTTTCTCTTATGTACTTTAAATCATCTATAGTACTTTTAGTTCCAGGTATTATCAATATATCTGGATTTCCTATAGCTTCTCCATAGTCTACATATCTAAGGCTTACATCTTCTTGTGTTTCAAATATATTAAAATCTGTAAAATTTGACATATGTGGAGTTCTAATTATTTCTATATGTATATCATTTTTATCCATTTTTTTCTTAAATCTAGTTGTTACACTATCTTCATCTTCTATTTTTATATCCATATAAGGAACCACACCTAAAACTGGTACTTTTATAATATCTTCAAGCATCTTTAAACCATCTTGTAGGAGTTCCTTTTTCCCTCTAAATTTATTGATTATTACTCCTTTGACTCTTTTTCTCTCATCATCATCTAATAAAAGCATTGTACCTGCTAATGATGCAAATACTCCTCCTCTATCAATATCCCCAACTATTATTACTGGTGCATCTGCTATTTTTGCCATACCCATATTAGATATATCTCTATCTTTTAAATTTATCTCTGCAGTACTCCCTGCACCTTCCATAACCACAATGTCATACATTGAACTTAAATTATTAAAGGTTTCCTTTAATACATCTACCAATTCTAGCTTATAATCATGATATTCAGATGAATGCATTTCTCCTACAACTTTTCCCCTTACAATCACTTGACTTTTATGATTTCCAGAAGGTTTTAATAAGACTGGATTCATATCTACTATTGGCTCTATTTTTGACGCTTCTGCTTGAAATACTTGTGCTCTCCCCATTTCCAATCCTTCTTTAGTTATAAAAGAATTTAAAGCCATATTTTGTGACTTAAAAGGAGCAACAGTATGACCATCTTGTTTAAATATTCTACACAATCCTGCTGATAAAATGCTCTTACCTACATTTGATGCAGTTCCCTGTAACATTACTTTTTTACCCACTTTCTCCCCCTCCTTAAAGTTAAATTTTACCTACAAATAAAATAAAAAAAGTCCTAATGCTTCTAAAGCTAGGACTTTTATATATATATCAATTAAAAATCTTTCACCCCGAAGACCTCATGTTTTAAATTAAATTAGGCAGGTATCCTGGCTTAACTTCATCCTACTCCTATAACCTTCCCATCAAATTGACAGTGGTATTTATAGTTTCGTTGGTTTCACAGTAGCGGGGGCTGCAAAGGCATCTAACCTTTTTCCCTTTTTACATCTAATTGAGAACCTAATTTTAATCTAATATTCTATTTTTGTTAGTAAGTTTATAAGCACATATCGTTTAATGTTTAATTTATATAAAATCAGTAAAATTCATTTTATTTATTACAGTAAATACATTATCAACTTCCAAAATTGTAATAGATGCATTATCAATTTTAAAGTTCCAATGATATTTATAACTACCAGAAATCAAATGTGTTATTATGTTTCTTATTGTACCTGCATGAGAACATATAAGTATTGCTTTTCTATTTAAATAGTCATCATTTTCTAAAATTATATTGTCAATCTCTTTTGCTACTCTTTCATATGAATCTATCAAACTTTCTCCATTTGGGTATCTATAATTGCTACCTTCTTCTATCATTTTTTCAAATTCTTTTGGATGCTTAACTTTTATTTCTTCAAAAGTTATTCCTTCAAAGTCTCCAAAGCTAATTTCTCTTAGATTTTCTCTTTCTTCTATTTCTATTGATTTCAGCTTTGATATTTTCTCTACTGTATCTTTAGTACGTGAAGATGGAGTTGTATAAATCTTATCTATACTTTCACTACTCATATATTTTGTAATTTTATTTATTTGCAATTTACCTTCTTCACTTATATAACTATTTATATGACCTGATAATCTTCCTTTTTCATTATCAATTGTCAATGCATGTCTTATTAATATTAATCTTATCACATTATCACCACTTTTTAGTTTTAAATAAACATAAAAATTAACAAATATATATAAATCAAATATACAAGTTCTGAAAGTTCTATTCCACAACCTAATATATCTCCTGTTACTCCATCAATTTTTTTATAAATATGATTTTTAAACAATGTTATAAATATAAAAACTGCTATAGCTGAGCATAATACTTTAATCAATACTATATTAGGCACTAAAAATATTAATTTAGCAATAATACTAACTATCAATAATGTATATATTATAGCTGTTATTAACATACTTGTAGTCAATTTTCCTATAAATAAATTCCCCATTCCTTTTGCTCTTGGTGTTACCGTTTTATATGTCAATAACATTATTCCTAACCTTGCAATCATTGGCATGAATATTATAACCCATAGTGAATTATTACTTATAATACTATATACAAATCCAATCTTTAATAAAAGTACAAACATAATTGCTAAAAGCGAATTTGTACCTAATCGAGAGTCTTTCATTATTTCAAGCATTTTCTCTTTGTCTCTATAACTGTATATTGCATCAAATGTATCCCCTAATCCATCTATATGAAGCCCCCCAGTAATCAAAACACCAGCAAGTGTTATTATAATCGCACATATAAATGGCTGAAATAAAAGTATAGAAACCCATCCTATTAAATAAGTTAATATACCAATAACAAGACCTACAAGTGGGAAATATACTATGGATTTGTAAAATTCATCATCAAATCCTACATCTAATTTTATAGGTATCCTTGTCAAAAACTGTAGTATCAAAATAAATCTTTTCATAGTCACATACTACTCCTTTATTTTCATAGGTATTCCACTAACTACAAAATAAACTTCATTGCTTTTTGATGCTATATATTGATTTATACGACCTACAATATCAGTATATATTCTACTAAGTTTATTTCCAGGAACAATTCCCATACCTAATTCATTTGTCACAAATACAAAATATAGATTTGTTTTTTCTATTTCTTTAATCAGTTTACTAATTTGCTCTTTTATATACTCTTCCAATTTATTTATTTCTTCTTGAGTAGATTCTTCTATGTTTAAATTATGTGAAAACATTAAATTATTCACTAATAGTGTGACACAGTCTAGTATAACAGTCTCATGTTCTCCACATATATTTTTAATTATAGAATATATATCTTCATATATTTCATATGTCTTCCAACTTTTAGGTCTACTCTCTTGATGCTTTCTTACTCTATCTTTCATCTCATCATCAAATGGAATAGATGTCGCTATGTAGGCTGTATTATTATTCCTATCTAAACACAATTTTTCTGCAAAATTACTCTTTCCTGACCTAGCTCCTCCTGTTACCAGAATAATTTGACTCATCAAAACACTCCTAAATATATTAAATTTTTTATCGACCCATATCTATCTCATCAAAAGTCGCCATATTTTTGTAAGTATAATTTGAAGCTTCCACTATATTGAATGCCAAAGCAGCTCCACTTCCTTCACCTAATCTCATATCCATATTTAGTATAGGGTCTAATTTCAATATATCTAATGCTCTTTTAGTTCCTGATTCTGCTGATAAATGTGATGCTATCATATATTCTCTAGTTTTTGGATTTATTTTATAAGCAATTAAAGCAGCAGCATAAGAAATAAACCCATCTATAACAACTGGGATTCTATTAGCACTACATCCTAATATAACACCTGCCATTGAACCTATTTCAAATCCACCTACTTTAGATAAAATATCTACACCATCAGTTGGATTTGGATTGTTAATTTCAATAGCTTTTCTAATTACATCAGCTTTATGTTTTAATCTTTCTTTTTTAAGACCTGCACCTATTCCTGTCACTTCTGATGGGTCACATCCTGAGATTACAGATATTATTGCAGTACTTGGAGTAGTATTTGCTATTCCCATCTCTCCAATACCAATTACTTTATAATCTCTTTCTATACATTGCTCTGCTATTTCAATTCCTATTTCTAAGCATCTTATAGCCTCTTGTTTACTCATGGCTGGTCCCTTTGCCATATTTGAAGTACCTTTTCTTATCTTATAATCTAATACTCCATCTAATTTTTCATCACAATTTATTCCTACATCTACAGCTACAACATCTGCTCCTACAAATTTACTTATTACCCCAACTCCACATAGCCCTTTTGAGAAATTTGGAAATTGTAACTTTGTTATGTCTTGAGGGTCAGGTGCAACTCCTTCTTCATATACTCCATGGTCTCCAGCAAAAGCAATTATAACTTTTTTAGTTGTATCAAAATTTTCATTACCAAATATCCCTGCTAATTGCATGCAAATATCTTCTATCTTTCCTAAACTTCCAGTTGGATGTATAAGCCTGTCCAACCTCTGTTTTGCTTTTTCAATAGAAGACTTATCTAGAGAATATATATTCCTTGATATACTTTCTAATAAACTCATTTTCTATCCTCCCAATATTATTTTTTAATTATCTTTTTAGATAAAAGATACTCTTATTTTCTAAAAATTTCAACTTTTTCTTTTTATTTTTACATACATATAGAGATTATTCTACATTTTATCTTAATTTCCTTTATTTTACATTTCTAATTTGCATACAATCACATACTTTTTGTAAAAATATAATTAAAAGAACTTTAAGGAGTTGATATTGTGGATGATTTTTCTAAATTAAAAAATTTATATGAAGATGGATATAGATGTATTTATCATAATTGTGTTGATAATAATTATACTATCTATCTTAAGAATTTTTATACGGAAGGTACAGAAACTGTAGAGTTAAGTAGTGAATCAGATTTTTCACAATTTAAAGATTATATAGATGGACTTAGAATGTCTTAATTCTTTAGGAACCCATTAAAATAGGGAGTTTAACAACTCCCTATTTTGAAGTCACAATTTTTTTAATAAGCTTTAAAAGTTCGTCTCGGTTTACTTCTCTTTGTTTTTTTCTGTCTTTATACTCTTGAAAGTTAACAACTTTTGTATTTGGTTTTTCCATAAACTCACTTCCCATTTAACATTATTAACTTATCTTAATATATTTAATTCTATACAATTTATCTATTTCCTTCTATTTATAATACAAAATTTCTTAAATAATCCCAAATTTTCAAAACAAAATTTTCAAAATATACTAAAATCTACCTTTCAAATATAATATCAAATACAATTTAAAACTCATTATACTTTATAGTATAATATACTAACAAAGTATAATAAAGGAGATTTTAAATGAATATATTACAAAATGAAAACTTAATTATTGAATCAAGTAGCTCTGGTGCTGAGCTTACTAGGATATTTTCTAAAAAACATAACAGAAATATTCTTTGGGATGGTAATAAAAAGCATTGGGGTAGACAATCACCTATATTATTCCCTATAGTTGGTAAACTTCTTGATAATGAAACCATAATAGAAGAAAATTTATACAATATGACTCAACATGGATTTGCTAGAGATATGGATTTTGAAATTACAAATAAAAGTGATACATTCATATCTTATAGTTTAAAATCCAACGAATCTACTCTAAAAAAATATCCCTACTCTTTTGAACTGCTTATAAATTATACATTAAATGACAATAGCATAAATATAGAATGGATTGTAAAAAATACTGACTCTAAAGATATATTCTTTTCTATAGGTGGACATCCTGCATTTAATCTTCCTTTTTATGAACAAGATGACTTTTCTAAATACTATCTTGCGTTTAAAGGAAGAAATAATGTGGAAAAAATTAATTTAAATGGTTCTTTTACTGATGATATAACATTTATTGGAGATTTAAAAAAGTTACAATTAAATCCAGAATTATTTAAAAATGATGCTTTAATATACACTAACATAGACGAAGTATCTATATATAATAATAAAGATAGTAAATGCCTAACTATATCTATGAAGAATTTTCCTCTAGTTGGCATTTGGACTCCTTATTATAGCGAAACTAATTCTACTGCTCCATTTTTATGTATAGAACCATGGTATGGTCTCGCTGATAGTATACATTCTAATAAAATTTATAAAGATAAGAAATTTATAAACAAATTAGGTAAAGGAAAAATTTTTACAACTTCTTATAGTATAGACATACATTAGATAAAAAATTTAATTTACATGTATGTGTTTTTACAAAATATTAATGTAATTCAAAATAGAAAATACCTTAAATATTCTTATAATCAGTATAAAACAAATAAGTTTCTATATTACTGAAATGAGAGTAGGTATAGTATTAGAAAATAGTGTTATTAATATTAATATTTCTTAAATCAAAAAAATATTACTGGAATGCTAAATTTCCAGTAATATTTTTATATCTACAAACTTTAAATTCTATTTATTAACCTGCTCTCTAAGCCATTCAGTTGCTACATCCAGTTGCTTTTTCTCATCTTTTTCTTCAATGGTAGGTTTTATCCCTTTTTCATTGATATAATCTCCATTAGGTGTAAAGTATTGAGCAGTAGTTAGCTTGTATCCTGTTCCATCTTTCAATCTTACAACTGACTGTACCAGCCCTTTACCATAAGTCGTAGTACCTACAGAAATACCTTCTTTATTATCAACAATTGCAGCAGTTAATATCTCAGCAGCAGAGGCGCTTTCTCCATTAGTTAAAACTACTATTGGAAGTCCCAATTTTTCTTTATCAGATTTTAAGTATTCTGTATTACCTTTATTGTCTTTAGTATATACTATAGTTCCTTCACCAATTAATTCATCAGCAACTTCTTTACATATATCCAACATTCCTCCAGGATTGTTTCTAAGGTCTATTACTAATCCCTTAATATTCTTTTCTTTCAACCCTTTTAAAGCTTTGTCAAAATCAGTATATGTACTTGATATAAACTGGGTAATTTCTATATATCCTAAATCATTATCAATTACTTTACTTTCTATGCTTTTCTCAACTATCTGTTCTGTTTTCAGCTCAAAGCTTAGTTGTTTATCTTCTCTCAATACTACTAACTTTACTTTTTTGCCTTTTTTACCTTTCATCATACTTACAGCTTCATCCGAATTTTTATATGATACAGATTTTCCATTGACTTTTATTAATTTATCTCCTGCTTTTACTCCTGCTTTTTCTGCTGGAGAATCTTTCATAGGAACTACTACAAGACCTCCATCTTTTGATGCTCCTATATACATCCCTACACCAACATAAGAGCCCTCACTATCTTCTATTAGCTTTTTCATTTCATCTTTAGTGTAATAACCAGAATATTTATCATTTGTTCCTAGGAATAACCCCTTTGATGCTCCATCCACTAAATCTTTATCAGAGACTTTTTTATAAAAATCTTGTTTTATAATAGATTCTAATCCTAACAACTTATCATATTTTTTATAGCCTTCATAGAGTTCTTTTGATATTACAACTTTGTTCCCTAATGTAAGCTGAAATGCCGATGTGGCCATAGCTGTTATAATTACTAAAATCACCCCTAAAAAAATAGCTTTCTTTTTTGAAATCACAAGATACATCTCCTTTTACATAAACTATTATATATTATATGACTAGCTGTTATTTTTATTACATTTACCCAAATATATTGCCTTATTACAATAAACTATACTAAAATTTATATTAGAATATAAATTCTGTTCACATTATAACATATTAAGGGAGGAATATTTTATGAAAAAAGAATTTAGGAAAAAAGTTATTGAGCATAGAAAAAATAAAGGTGCTGATTTTATACTAAATAATTCAAATTTGATAACAGAAAAATTACTTCAAATGGAGGATATAAGAAACGCAACTAACATAATGCTTTATCTAGATTTTAATAACGAAGTTAACACAGATAATTTAATCAAAAAACTTTTATCTCTAAAGAAAATAGTCTCAAGTCCTATTACAATAAAAGAAAATCATACATTAATTCCTACTCAAATAACAGATTTAGATAACGGACTAAAAATTGGTGCATATGGAATAAGAGAACCTAACGAAAAATCGCCTAAAATTGATATTAAAGCTTTAGATGTTGTAATTGTTCCAGCTGTTGCATATGACATACATTGCTATAGATTGGGATATGGCGGAGGATTTTATGATAGATTTTTAGAGAACTTAAGAAAAGACGCAATAACTATAGGAATAGCATTTGACTTTCAGGTATTCGATTCTATTCCAAAAGAAACTCATGATGCTCAATTAAACTATATAGTTACTGAAACTAGAATTCTTACACCAAATAATTAAGACTCTCAATACTATTAATATAACACTCTGTTTAATATTTAATTTTTATCTCATTCAATGAATATTTTAAGTCATGGCTTTTACATCAATAAAGCTTCAAAATGATTTATTTACATTAATAAAAACCATGACTTTATTTTACTATACAAATAAATAGTTATCTAATTACAAATATATTTTTATTTAGTAGAATTTAATTCTATTCTATCTGGAAGTTCACTCATATTTGTTTCAACCACTATGTATGGAAGAGAATCCTCCTTATCCTTATACTTTATCTTAACTCTCAAAACTTCTTTTCCTTCTTCACTTACACTTTCTATGTTATCCATCTCAATACCATATTTATTATTTCCCCTAGTTACTATGATGTATATTTTATTATCAATTTTAGCTGCTAATGCCCTTTCTTCATTCGTGTATTTGTCCATAACGTCAAGTATCTTTTCTGGTATTGAATTCCTTTGCAATACTGTATAATCTATTGGTTTAGTTTTTTCTATAAACATACTTGGTATGAATATAAATCCTCCTATTACAAATATAAGAGCTATAACTCCATAAATTATACCTTTAATATTAAACTTTACATTCAATTTTATCACTCCTCCCATCTATTTAAATATATGATTTATAATTTTGTCTTAGACTTTAAATCATCAATAATAAAATGTTTATTAACAATTGTCTTCAAGTATAAAACAATTAAAAAAGGGATTTTATGACAAATAAATTATAAAATAAAAAAGAGTTATATAAAAACAATTAAATTGTTTTTATATAACTCTTTATTTTACAATTCCAAATTACTTATTTACCATTAACTCCTTCTTGATAGCCAGATGTTTTTGTAATCTGTCTATAAAGAACACAAACCAGTATTATGACGCCCATATATCCGGTATATGGATATAAGATGCCAACCAGCTTATCAAATGGTAAGAATCCTCCTATAAGACCTAATATAGCTGTTATTACTGTTATTAATTTGAATTTAGGATGATTATCATCTACAAATCTATTAGTTACTGACCATAATAAAGGTACAGCTGTTGTATATATTCCTAATATAAGAACTATTGAGAATAAAACTCCAACTAGTGGTGAAATCTTATCAGCTAAGAATAATGAAGGTATTGCTTTTGAATATAAGTTTCCTATATCAGAAAGCATTGCTAAGTTCATCATTATAGCTGCTGCCATAAGTGCTACCCCACCTAGTATACCACCACAAACAGCTTCTTTTTTATTAGCAGCACTTGCTCCTAATCCTGTTAAGAACGCCATGACAACGATTGTATTATAAGTAGTGTATATTACACCAGATAGGTATGCGTTTGGAACTGGTCTAGTTACCTCTACAGTTTTAAGAATCTCTCCTGCTTGAGATAAATTACCTATATTACTGCTTAAACTTATAGCTCCAACTAAAAGTGTAAATATTATTATTATAGGTCCTATTCCACCTAGTATCTTTGATAATTTATCAAGACCTAATGAAACAGTTAATAATGCTACTACTGCCATACCTATTCTACCTACAAATGGATTTAATCCATAGTATTCAGTTAAAGTTGCTCCTGCTCCTGAAATCATTACTACGAAAACACCAAATAAGAATAAAGGTCCAAACCACTCAAAGAATATTCCTAAATACTTACCACAATAAACACGATAAATTTTGATAGGTTCCTTAAGTTGAAGTTCTTTACCTTTTGACATTACTGAAGCACCCATCCATGAGAATAATACCATTGAAATTATCCCACCAATAATACCTGCAAACCCATAAAAAGTGAAAAATTGCATTATTTCTTGTCCTGTTGCAAACCCAGAACCGATTACTGTTGCTACATAAGCTCCTGCGAAACTGATGACTGTTTTAACATTTACTTTTTCTGACATATCTCAGTTACCTCCCCACGTGAAATTTTTTCATCTGCTTAATTACTTCGATAAACTACTTACAATTTCCTTTAACATAAAATCCATGATAACTGTTTTAAAACTTTTTGTATTTTGTATAATAACTTAAAACTTATAGCATATTTTTTATACAGTATACCTCCCTTCATACAATTCTTTAAATTCTTTTTATCTAAGTAGTTATTATATGTATAAAACTAATTTCCCTATAAACTATATATTAGTCATATTTTTCTGAATAGTCAATATATATTTGAATATTTCCTCTATTTTTGTAAAAATTTGAATATTCGGTTAGGTTTTTGATAAATTGATATAGTGTATAAAAAAGAGAGATACAAATTCATATAATGCTTTATATCTCTCTTTTACACATATTATATTGTTAACAAACATGCATAATTTATATTTCTTACATTCTTTTTGCAAGAATAGCTTCTTTTACAGCTTTTACTATGTCATCACAAGTTAATTCATATTTTTTTAACAATTCGTTTGGAGCACCAGATTCTCCAAAAGAATCCTTAATCCCAACTTTTTTTACAATAGTTGGATAAGATTCTCCAACTGTCTCACTTACAGCAGAACCTAATCCTCCAATTATACTATGTTCTTCTACAGTTACAATGGCATTAGTTTCTTTTGCTGATTTTAATATTAAATCCTTATCTATAGGTTTTATTGTTGACATATTTATGACTCTAGCACTAATACCTTCTTCTTGCAATTTTTCTTGTGCTAATATAGCATCATTCACCATAATCCCACAAGCTATAATCGTGACATCATTGCCATCTCTTAGTACTACACCTTTTCCTATTTCAAAGTGATAATCCTCATCAAATAAAACTGGAACTGAACTTCTTCCTAGTCTAACATAAACAGGTCCATTGTATTTAGCTATTTCAAAAATCATCTTCTCTGTCTCTACTCCATCAGCTGGAACAAGAACTGTCATATTTGGTATAGCTCTCATTATTGCAATATCCTCTACACTTTCATGAGATGCTCCATCTTCTCCAACAGTAAGTCCTGCATGAGTAGCACAAATTTTTACATTTAATTTTGGATAACAAACTGAATTTCTTATAATCTCAAATGCTCTTCCTGTAGCAAACATAGCAAAAGTACTAGCAAAAGGTATTTTTCCAGCAGTTGATAACCCACAAGCAGCACCTATTAGATTTTGTTCGGCTATACCCATATTAAAAAATCTATCTGGAAATGCTTCATAAAAATCATGTGTCTTTGTAGACTTTGATAAATCTGCATCTAATACTACAACATTGTCATTTATTTGTCCTAATTTTACCAAGGCTTTACCATATGCTTCTCTTGTTGCCATTTTATTCATTGTCAGCACCTCCTAATTCAAGTAAGGCTTGTTCTAGTTCTGCATCATTTGGAGCTGTCCCATGCCATCCTGCTTGATTTTCCATAAAAGATATTCCTTTACCTTTTATAGTCTTTGCAACTATCATTGTAGGCTTTTTAACTGTTGATTTAGCTATATCAAGAGCAGCAAATATTTGGTCAAAATCATGACCATCTATTTCAATTACATTCCATCCAAAAGCCTTAAATTTATCAACTATTGAACCTAAGTTCATTACACTTTCTATGTTTCCATCTATCTGAAGTCCATTATTGTCTAAAAAAGCAATTAAATTATCAAGTTTATAATGTGCTGCACTCATAGCAGCTTCCCAAACAATACCTTCTTGAACTTCTCCATCACCAAGTAAAGTGTACACATTCCATGGTGCATTATCTAATTTTGATGCCATAGCCATCCCACATGCAGCCGAGAAACCTTGACCTAAGGAACCTGTAGATATCTCCACACCAGGTGTTCCTTTCATATCTGGATGGCCTTGTAACATTCTTCCTATTTTCCTCAGCCCATTTAATTCTTCCTTATCAAAATAACCTTTTTCAGCCAATGTTGCATATAATGCTGGTGCAGCATGTCCTTTTGATAATACAAATCTATCTCTATCCTCCATTTTAGGATTTGAAGAATCCACATTCATTTCATCAAAGTATAACGCAGTAAGTATTTCAACTACTGATAATGACCCTCCTGGATGTCCAGATTTGGCTCTATGTATCATAGAAACTATATCTCTTCTTATGATACGCGCAATCTCATTTAATCCTTTATGGTCTCTCATGTAATTACCTCCCTTGAGTTTGTAATTTTTATATCAATTCCATATTATTATATCACTTTTATGCTATTTTTTTTCGTTATTTTTGATTTTATTAGCTTAGGCACTAAAATTAAACTCTATGAAATATTTTTAAAGAAAAAAGGGATTGTCTAACAAAAGACAAATCCCTCTTTAAAAAGTAAACAATCCTAAACTTATTTGAAGTCCATCATCTACTTTTATCATCATATTTTCATCTAGACAACCAATTTTTTCCCTCAGCCTCTTTTTATCAATAGTTCTGATTTGTTCTAAAAGAATCACTGAGTCTTTATTAAGCCCATATTCATTGGAACTTATCTCTACATGAGTAGGTAATTTGGCTTTATTAATCTGAGATGTTATAGCTGATACTATAACTGTAGGACTATATTTATTACCTACATCATTTTGTATTATCAGAACAGGCCTAACTCCTCCCTGTTCTGAACCAACAACTGGACTTAAATCAGCGTAATATAAATCACCACGCTTTATTTCACAATTAGTACTCACCTTGGGCAATCTTCCCTTCATTTTTATCATCAGAAGATACTTCGTCAACTGTCATACCTAGTTCAGCTAATGACAGATTAATTTGACCCATTTCTCTATAACCCGTTTTCATAGATTCTTTAATATGAATTCTCTTTTTCTGAGTTATATAGAACTGAAAAGCAGCTTTTGCAAAATCTTCTCTGTTACTGTTCTCCATCTGAACAATACTATCAACTTCAGAAATCAGAGAGTCTGGTAAAGTAACTTCTATTTTTTCTTTACTCTTATCGTACACAAAATCGCCTCCCAGATTATAATATCATGGTTTTATTTTAGCAAATAACTGTTTATTTGTACAAGCTCATTATTTTCCATATAAACACGGTCAACTCTTCTTGATATCATGCATAACACTTCATAGTTTATAGTTCCTAAGTCTTTGGCTATACGTTCAGCTGTAACTTCACCTTCTCCAAATAGTATAACCTCATCTCCAACTTTTATGTCTACATCTTTGTCAATTCTAACCATTATTTGATCCATACAAATTCTACCAACTACATCAAATACTTCTCCTTTAATAATAACTTTTGGATTCTTTTGAATTCTAGTAAATCCATCTGCATATCCTATTGGAATTGTAGCTATTGTTTCCATACTAGTAGTTGTATATTTTAGTCCATAACTTATTCCTATACCTGGTTCAACTTGTTTTATATGTCCGATTTTTGATTTTAATTTCATGGCTGGTTTTAGTTCTAGTCTTTCTTTAAATACATCATCAGATGGATAATGACCATATAATATTATTCCTGCTCTTACCATATTTAATCTTAAATCAGGGCAATCCATAATAGCTGCACTATTTGATACATGCTTTATAGCTATTTCTACACCAGCTTCATCTAACTTATCAGACATAAATTTATAATTATTAGCTTGTTTATAAGTGTACTCTTTACTTACTTCATCAGCTGTAGCAAAATGAGTAAACATACCTTCTAAATTTATATATTCTAATTTATTTAATTTTACTATATCCTGAACTGACTCTTCATTAGGTTGGAAACCTATTCTAGTCATTCCTGAGTCTATTTTAATGTGAACACAGGCTTTTTCTCCTAAAGATTTTGCAATTTCGTTTATCTTTTGTGCTGTTTCTAAAGAATAAACGGTCATAGTTATTTTATTTTTTATAGAATCTTCAAAAGCTTCATCTGGAGTATATCCTAAGTTCAAAATAGGAAGTGTTATACCATTTTGTCTAAGTTCAATTCCTTCAGCAGTTCTTGCTACTGCTAAATAATCTACTTTTTCCTTTTGTAATAATTTTGCAACTTCTACTGCACCATGTCCATATGCATCAGCTTTTATTACTCCACAAACCTTAATATCTTCTTCTAATAAATTTTTAATATTTTTTAAGTTAAATCTTAAGTTATCTAGATTTATCTCTGCCCATGTAGGCACTGTTATTTTTTGCATTTCTTTAGTCCCCCTTAGTTTCTGTATTCAAAATCTCTGTATTTTACTGTAAATCTTGGCACTCCTTCATTATCTAACACTTCCATCTTTTCAGGGTTCTTTGTGTCAGCATTTACATATAATACTTGCTTATTAAAATATTTATTATCCCCAGGAATAAAAGTCTCTAAAACCAAATTTCCTTTGGATAACTTTATTTTCATCTCTTCGTTTTGAAGATAATTTTTTATAAAGTCTCCTATAAAAAGATATTGATTATTTTTTCCTGTATTAGGCAATTCCACTATATCACTGATATTTGGATTTTTAACTAATATTTTATCACCTTGATACTCTATACTTTTTCCCTTTAAGTGTTTTGGGGAAATTACTTCTAATTTATAGTTATCAGTTTTTTTATAAGTATGAATTAAAACATAATTGTGTGGGCTCTTATTTCCAACTACTTCTACTTCAGCTTTACAACTGTAAGAATTCATATCAGAAATCTGCTTTTGAAAGTCTTTGTATACTTCTTCTTTTGTGGACTGTCGTTTTTGGCATCCTATTACAATTATAACCAGTGCCAAGAACATAATACATACTATAGTCCACTTTTTTTTCACATCACACCTCCTACTTCAGTTTATTCATTATATAAAGCTTTTATTATATCATATCTACAGATTATACCTTTAATTTTATTGTCATCATCTACTACAGGAACTCTGTTTATTGATTTTTTAATCATTATATTAGCCACATCATCGAACTTATCATCTTCATGAACTTTTATTATGTCTTTAGACATCAGTTCTCCGACTTTATACGCTGCTACTTGCTTTATGTCTTTTTCTACCTTTTTTAAATCATCTAAAAAAATCAGCCCTTGTAATAAATTTATATAGAGAGGTGCTTCTATATATTTTTCTTTTTTAAGAATGTCTGTTTCAGAAATTATTCCAACAACTTTATTTTCTGAATCTACAACTGGCAATCCTCCTATTTTCTCTGCAATTAGCATATTAGCTACATCTGCTATACTATCATCTTGTTTTGCTACTATTACATCTGTTGTCATTATTTCTTTTGCTGTTTTATCCATCATAGTGTAATCACTCCTTAGTCCTTAATTATAGTTATCGCATTTGCTATAGCATAATCTTTTGAATGTGATATTGAAACTTTTATTTCTAAAACATTATAATCTATGCACATTTTTGCCAGATTATTATAAGTTTTTACTATTGGTTTTCCCATTTCATTTCTGAGAACCTCTATATCTTTAAAGTTAAACATTCTGATTCCTGTACCCATAGATTTACTTATAGCTTCCTTAGCCGCAAAATTACCAGCTATACTTTCTGCCTTAAAATTTTTAGAATTAAAATATTCAATTTCTTTATCTGTAAACATTTTCTCTAAAAACCGATTATTTTTTTCTACAGCTTTTTTTATTCTGTCAATTTCAACTATGTCCACTCCAATATCAAATATATCCATTTTTCCTCCAGAAAATTTATAATAGCTCTTTTCATTTAATAATGAATTTATAAATTTACTATTGATAATACCTATTATTGTTTAGTTTATGTTACTTATACCAATTTAATAATCATTATAATAAAATTGTAACTTTTAAAATTATTTATAATAAATAACCTATGTAAATCTATTATATTATTTATTATACTACACAAGTAAGCAAATTTTTTAAATTTTATAAAAATTTTATATAGATTCCTTATATGAATATTTTTTCACTTCTATATAATCTATCTAAACTTTCTTTATCTTATTAATTACAACATAATTTTGCAGTAAATTCAAACATTTTGTGAATTTATTATCAGTACAATTTCTCCATACTTTAAACTCTATTTGTTGTTATTTTATTAACACCAAAACATAAAAAAAGTCACTTTGACCAAAAATATTTTTAGTAAAAATGACTTTTCATGTTTTATATTAAGTTATTAAATCCATTCAGCAGATTCTGTCAATATAACGGTTTTATTTTGATCTACATTAACAAATCCTTCTGATATTTTTGCTTCTTTAAAATTTCCATCTTTTTTTATCTTCAAAGTCCCTACAGGTATGCCTGAAACAAATGGTATATGACCTTTCAATACCCCTTTGTCTCCCTTTGTAGTTCTAACTACTATCATTTCAACTTCTCCATCATAAAATGTATCATTTGGAGTTACAACTTTCAATGAAAATTCACTAGCCATGACTACATACTTCCCTTCGCTTTTTTAACAGCATCTTCTATTGTACCTACAAACAGGAATGCTGACTCTGGTAAGTCATCATGTTTACCTTCAAGTATCTCTTTGAATCCTCTTACAGTTTCTTTAACAGGAACATATTGACCTGGATTTCCTGTAAATTGCTCTGCAACTGTAAACGATTGAGATAAGAATCTTTGTATTTTTCTAGCACGTGCAACTATTAACTTATCTTCATCAGACAATTCATCCATACCAAGTATGGCAATTATATCTTGTAGTTCTTTATATCTTTGAAGTATTGATTGAACTCCTCTGGCTACTTCATAATGTTCTTTTCCTACTATACTAGGGTCAAGAATTCTTGATGTAGATTCAAGAGGGTCAACCGCTGGATATATACCAAGTGATGATATTTGTCTAGATAAAACTGTTTTTGCATCTAAGTGAGAGAATGTTGTAGCTGGTGCTGGGTCAGTTAAGTCATCTGCTGGTACATATACTGCTTGAACAGATGTTATTGAACCTTTCTTAGTTGACGTTATCCTCTCTTGAAGTGCACCCATTTCAGTAGCTAATGTTGGTTGGTAACCAACAGCTGATGGCATACGTCCTAGAAGTGCTGAAACTTCTGAACCAGCTTGTGTGAAACGGAATATATTATCAACGAAAAGTAAGACGTCTTGTCCTTGCTCATCTCTAAAATGTTCTGCCATTGTAAGTCCAGTTAAAGCAACTCTCATTCTTGCTCCAGGTGGCTCGTTCATCTGACCAAATACTAGAGCTGTCTTATTTATAACTCCAGACTCACTCATTTCTCCATAAAGGTCATTACCTTCTCTTGTTCTTTCTCCTACTCCTGAGAATACAGAAATACCACCATGTTGCTTAGCAATATTGTTTATAAGTTCTTGTATTAAAACTGTTTTTCCTACTCCTGCTCCTCCAAATAGACCTATTTTTCCACCTTTCAGATATGGTGCTAGCAAATCAACTACCTTAATACCTGTTTCTAGTATCTCAGCTGTAGTTTCTAGTTCGTCATATGCTGGTGCTGGTCTATGTATAGGTAACTTAGGCGCAGACTTTGGAGCTGGTTTTCCATCAACTGGTTTTCCAAGAACATTGAATATTCTACCTAAAGTTTCATCTCCAACAGGAACACTTATTGGTCCTCCTGTATCTACAACTTCCATACCTCTTACAAGTCCATCTGTTGCACTCATAGAGATACATCTTACTGTATCATCACCTATATGTTGAGCAACTTCTGCAACTATTTCTTTATCTCCTAACTTTATTACTAACGCATTTAATAAGTTAGGTAGGCTTTGTTCATTATCAAACTTAACATCTAGTACAGCTCCTACAATCTGTACTATTTCACCTACATTTGCCATTTCCTAACCTCCCTATTTTAGAGCTTCAACTCCACCAACTATCTCTGTTATTTCTTGAGTTACAGCTGACTGTCTTGCTCTGTTATAACTTAACTCTAAATTAGATAGCATTTCATTCGCATTATCTGTGGCTGATTCCATCGCAGTTCTTCTAGCTCCTTGCTCTGATGCAAAAGATTCTAAAATCCCACCATATATTGTACCTGATACAAACTGAGGCACAATATAACTTAAGACTGCTTCTGCTGATGGTATATATTGTACTTTCGATTTATTTTGTTTTTCTTCTTTTATTACAATTCCATGGTCATCTGTATCTTTTTCAAACACCAATGGAAGCAATTTTAAAACTTCAACTTCTTGTAATAACGCTGATTTAAACTTTGTATAAGCTATATAAACTTCATCTACTTCACCTTTTTTATACAGGTCAATAACAGTTTGTGAAATTTCTATCGCTTCTTCATATCCACAAGCTTCAACACTATTTATATCTTTTGCTATATTGTAATTTCTCTTAGAAAAAAACTCGTGTGCCTTCTTTCCTACTGTGATAACTGTTTCTTTTTTTCCTTCCATGTGAGATACAGATTCCTTTAATACATTGGAATTGTATCCACCTGCAAGACCTCTATCTCCAGCTACCACTATATAGCATTTATTTTTTACTTCTCTTACTTTTAAAAATTCATTTCTAACTCCACGTGTTGTTTGGGCAATATCTTTTACTGTATCGTACAAAGTATTAAAGTATTCTCTTGAATCTTCAGCTTTTTCTTTTGCTTTTCTAAGCTTAGAAGATGCAACAAGTTCCATTGCTTTAGTTATTTGTTTTGTACTTTCAACACTCCCCATACGTGTTTTAATCGCTTTAATTCCAGCTCCTGCCAATTAATTTACCTCCTTTTTTAAAAAGGATTATACTTCAACAACAAACTTTTCTTTAAATTCATTTATTGCATCTGTTAAATCATGAGTGAAGTCTTCTCCATCTAATATTTTTCTTGATATTTCTGGATAATTATTATCTACAAATGCATACAATTCTGATTCAAATCTAGCTATATTATCTATTGGAATATCTTCCAAGTGATTATTTATAACAGCGTATATTATCATAACTTGATTTTCAACTTTTATTGGTTGATGCTCACCTTGTTTTAATATCTCAACGATTCTTTCACCTTGAGCAAGTCTCTTTTTAGTATCTTCATCTAAGTCAGAACCAAATTGTGAGAATGCTGCAAGCTCTCTATATTGTGAATATGCAAGTTTCAATGTACCTGCAACTTTTTTCATTGCCTTAATTTGCGCAGAACCACCAACCCTCGATACTGATATACCAGGGTCAACTGCTGGTCTTACACCTGAATAGAATAATTCTGGTTGTAAGTATATTTGACCGTCTGTTATAGATATAACATTTGTTGGTATATACGCAGAAACGTCTCCAGCTTGAGTTTCTATTATAGGTAAGGCAGTCATTGAGCCTCCTCCTAATTCATCAGATAACTTAGCTGCTCTTTCAAGTAATCTTGAATGTAAGTAGAATACATCTCCAGGATATGCCTCACGTCCTGGTGGTCTTCTAAGTAATAATGACATTTCTCTATATGCAACGGCTTGTTTACTTAAATCATCATATACTATAAGCACATGTTTTCCATTGTACATAAATTCTTCACCCATAGCTGCTCCAGCGTATGGTGCTATATATTGAAGTGGTGCTGATTCAGATGCTGTTGCTGAAACTACTATTGTATAGTCTAAAGCTCCACCTTTTTCTAATGAACTAACTAATTGAGCTATAGTAGAACGTTTTTGCCCAATTGCTACATATATACAGATAACATCTTTTCCTTTTTGATTTAATATAGTGTCGACAACTATAGATGTTTTACCAGTTTGTCTGTCACCTATTATTAACTCTCTCTGACCTCTACCAATTGGTATCATTGAATCTATTGATTTTATACCTGTTTGTAATGGCTCATAAACAGATCTTCTATCTATTATACCAGGTGCTTCAGATTCAACTGGTCTAGTTTTTGTACAAGCTATAGGTCCTTTTCCATCTATTGGCTGACCTAGAGAATTTACAACTCTACCTATTAAGGCTTCTCCAACTGGAACTTCAACTATTCTTCCAGTTCTCTTAACTATATCGCCTTCTTTTATTCCACTGTCATCTCCAAGTATAACAGCTCCAACTACTTCTTCTTCTAAGTTAAGTGCCATACCATATACTTCACCTGGGAACTCTAGTAACTCACCAGACATAGCTTTTTCTAATCCATATACACTAGCTATACCATCCCCAACGGTTAAAACACTACCTGTATCTGTCAATTCAACTTTATTCTCATAATTCTTTATTTGCTGTTTAATTATAGAACTTATTTCTTCAGGTTTTAAGTTCATGGGTTCACCGCCATTCTTAAGATATTACTTCAGATAGCTTTTCTTTCATCTTATCTAGACGAGTTTTTACAGTGCCATCTATCTGCTCATTTCCAAGTCTAACTAGAACTCCCCCTAGTATAGTCTTGTCAACTACATTTTCTATAGTAACATTTTTGTTGTATTTGTTTGAAAGTTTAACTTCAAGTTCTTTAATATCTGTTTCACTCATTGGAATCGCACTTATTGCGACACCATCAATTATATTATTTTTCTTATTTAATAAGTCTTTATAAGCTAACTCTATGTCTTCCAAAAACGCTATTCTATCTTTATCTACCAAAACTTTTAAGAAATTTTTTATGTTAGAGCTTACTTCCTTATCAAAAATGATTTCTACCAAGTTTTTCTTTTCTGATTTTGAAACTAATGGTGATTTTAAAACTTTGTAGAAATCTTTGCTAACTTTAGTCATCATATCTACTACTTTTTCTAATTCTTTAAATAATATATCAGTTGAATTTTCTTCTTCTCCTAATTGAAACAGGGCTTCGGCATATCTATTTGCTACTACATTTATCATTTAGCCTCCCCTACCTCTTTTATAAAGTTTTCTATCAATTCTTCATGTTTAGATTTATCTAAATCTTTTTCAATAACTTTAGATGCTGCAAGTAGTGCTATATTTGATATATCACTCTTAATTTCATTCATAACCTTTTGTTTTTCTTGTTCTATATCTTTGCTTGCTTTATCTTTTATATTAAGAGCATCTTGTTTTGCAGTACTTATTATGTCATCTGATTTTTTCTCTGCTCTTATAGTTGCTTGTTTTATGATTTCTTGACCTTCGTCTTTAGCAAAATTGATTTTTGACTCATATTCTTTTTTTAGTGCCAATCCTTCGTTTTTTGCTTTTTCGCCTTCTGCTAAGTCATTTTTAATATCATTTTCTCTTGATTGGATTATATTTAAAACTGGCTTAAATAAAAGCTTTCTTAGAAGTAAAAATATTATAAAAGTATTAACAATTTGGAATACAAATTCCCATGTTATACCTACTAGTGCTTTCTCCATAATTATCCTCCTTTCCATAAATCATAACTACTTATAATCACGAGATGATAAAATTCATCTCATGATTATAAGTTTGAGATGATTTATCTATAAAACCTATCTCAAAATATTTAAGGACTAAATCTACATTCCTAAGTATTTGAAGAATGGATTTACGAATAGAAGTATTATTGATACAACCAAGCCATATATTGCTGAAGACTCTGCTATAGCAACACCTAGTAATAAAGTTGAAGTTATATCACCTTTAGCTTCTGGTTGATTTCCTACTGCTTCTGCTGCCTTACCTGCTGCTACACCTTGACCAATTCCTGCACCTATACCTGTTGCAACTGCTATTCCTGCTCCTATTGCTGATGCTGCCGCTACTATTGCTGTTTCCATAATTATTTCCTCCTTAAAATTTAAAAATTTAAATTGTTTTTTATTTTTTATCTTAATATAAGTTGATTTCTTAATCTAATTCCCCTGCACTTGATATAAACACCATTGTTAACATTATAAATATATATGCTTGTAACAATCCTGCAAATAAATCGAAGTACAAGTGTAATGGTACTGGTATTAGTATCTGTCCAATTGGTATTGATAATCCTGGTATTAGACTAGATATAAAACCTAAAAGTTGATAAAATAGACCCATTATAATTGTTCCACCTAAGATATTTCCAAATGGACGGAAACTTAATGATATTGGTCTAGCTAACTCACCTATAATGTTAATTGGTAACATTATGGCAAGTGGTTGAGCCAATTCTTTAAAGTATGATACTCCTTTAAATTTAACTCCTGCAAAATAAATCATAAAAAATGTAATCATTGCCCATGCAGCAGTTGTATCTAGGTCGGTTGTTGGTGATCTTAATCCAAGTAATGGGCTTAAATTTGAGCACGCGAAAAATAAAAACAAACTTCCTATGTATGGTATCATATATGGCATTCTTTTTACTGTGTTTTTACCCATAACATTTGTAACCATTTTAGCAAGACCACCTATTGCAAATTCCAAAAATATTTGAACTTTACTGGTTGGAACTTTTTTCAAATTTCTAGTTAAAAAATAAGATGCTATCGCTAAAAAGGCCATTATTCCCCAACTCACTAGTATTGTTTCACTAATTTTAAAGTTTCCTATGAGATAATAATGCGCTTGACTCATACTTACGCCTCCTTCCTCTTTAATTTATTTATAAAGTTTTTTGATAATATGACAAACTTTGTACTCAATAATCCTAGTGCTGTTCCGATTATATTTAAATGTGGAACCTTAGCTGAAGCAAATAGAACAACTGCCATTATAAATAGCCTAATGGTATATTGTGCTGATGCATAAGCTTGTGCTTTTCCAGCTGGCAATGACACTGTTTTTTCTAGTGAGATTGCTAATAATCTAAAATTTAACATAGCTATTATAGAGCCAAATATAAGTCCTAAAAATACTGGCTTACTTAATGTTGATGTTATCAACATTAGCACAATTAAAATTACATCAAATATTACTATACCCTTTGTTACTGACCTTACTTGGTTAAGTAATTTTATATCCAATATATCACTTCCTTCGTGTATATACTATCAGAGTTTTATAAACACCACTAAAAGCACCTCCAACCCCTAACAGTAAAAATATTATTGTTAGAACTGGACTTGTATTTAATTTACTATCTAAAAATTTTCCTAAGAAAGTACATCCTAATATTGATATTACAATCATCAATCCTATTTGACTTATTAAACTAAACAGCTTTGCAATTTCCATATGTGTATTTTTTTTACTCATAAATAGTATCCCTCATTATTACAAAATAAATAACATGTAATTAATCTATATCATAAATTTATTTAATTATAAAATATATCTTACTACTAATCTGATTATTTTTCAAACACTTTCTTTTAATCATTTCATGAGCATGTATTTCAGTGTCAAATTTTATCGTTTATTGTCATTCTAAAATTATTCACTAAAAATTTATCTACTAGAATTTTATAAGTTCTATTCCTGCTTCTTCTAACAATTCTGTAGACATATCATCTGGATAATCGCCTTCATAAACAATTTTCAATATCCCTGCATTTATGCACATTTTTGCACACAAAACACAAGGTCTTGTAGTAACATATAAAGTTGCTCCAGCTACACTAATACCATTATGGGCAGCCTGTATTATAGCATTTTGCTCAGCATGCAATGCCCTACACAGTTCATGTCTTTCTCCTGAAGGAATATTTAGTTCCTGTCTTTTGCACCCAATATTTTCACAATGTTCAAGATTTCTTGGGGAACCATTATATCCAGTTGTTAGAATTTGTTTATCTCTTACAATAACAGCTCCTACTTGTCTCCTAATACAAGTTGAACGCTTTTTTACCACTTCTGCAATTTCCATAAAGTATTCATCCCATGATGGTCTCATAATTTACTTTTCTCCTCTTTGTTTATGTACTGGTCTCATATATATTTATTAGATTTCTTCCTAAATAAATACTTATTTTTATATTATATACACATGTCAATTGAATGTCCAATAAAAAAAGAGCATTTTTACCATTTAAATTTTAAATACCCTTTATATGCTCTCCTTAATCTATTAAATTTATTATATCACCTTAATGAAATATTAATAGTCTTATTTATCATAAATTAATTTATTGGATAGATTCCATTTTTTAATATGGCTTCTAAAACCCCTCCAGCTATACATCTAGCTTTATCTGATATGGTAAAAGCATTCTTAACTTCCTCTTTTCTAGGGTCTATGTCTAATATTTTTAAATTTTTATTTACTTTTGCTCCCTCTTTTAGTAATCCTCTAAGAACTCCAGATATTGTTGCTCTAACTTCATATTTTTGTCCATAATCATTAATATAACAAAGTAAATCACCCTTTTCAACTATATCGCCTATCTTACATACATTTTCCATTATTCCGCTATGTTCTGAGTGTATTACTCTTTCTTTAGAAATCCCTTTTATTGCACCTGGTATTCCTGTATTTTTTTCAGCTCTACCACTGGTTATTATTCTTCCTAGATTATGACCTCTCATTGTCTCTATGACCACATCAACATCTTCTCCTGCACAAAATCCAGGTCCTAAAGCTATTGTAAGTGGAGCCATATCCTTAGTTGTACCCAAATTTTTTTTGGCTAATATTCCATCAATCAAAACAACTGGATTTATCTCAGATAGTTTTTCTCCTTTTGGGTCTACAATAAGTGCTACTTTATCTTGAGATAACGTTTTTTCGATTTCATCTTTATTTTTACAAAGTTTACAATCTATACCTTCAATAGTAACTTCCTTTTCATATACAGCCTCACAAAAAGAGACCTGTCTTCTTATTGCTAAAGGCTCTTCTATTTCTAATGCAACCACTTTAAAACCACTATTGTGTAACTTATGTATAACTGCTGTTGCTAAATCTCCAGCTCCTCTTACTACTATACATTTTTTCATGTATTATCACTCCCAATAATATCATTAATATTTTAATTTAAACTCAATTAATATATATCAATTTAATCGTAAGCAACTAACATGCCATATTTAAAATTGCTCATAATTTGTAAACTCAAGTAAAATAGCCATTCTTTATTAATTGGTAAAAGCTTTTTATTCTCAATTCGAGAAATTTATCAATTCAAGAATTCTTATTATGAGAAAATACATATAAAAAGGAACCTCCTTATATTAAATAATTTTTACTATATAAGAAAGTTCCCAATAAATATTTATAGTTATTAATTTTTATTTAGTTCCAAATAATCTGTCTCCTGCATCACCAAGACCAGGAATTATATATCCATGTTCATTTAATTTCTCATCAATTGATGCAACATATATATCAACATCATCATGATATTTTTGTACTTCTTGTATTCCTTCAGGTGCAGCTACTAAATTAGCTAATTTTATACTTTTAGCTCCTTTAGATTTAAGTAAATCTATTGCTGCAACAGCAGAACCTCCTGTAGCAAGCATAGGGTCAACTACTATTATATCTCTTTCTCCTATGTCTTGAGGAAGTTTACAATAATATTCAACTGGTTTTAATGTTTCTGGGTCTCTATATAATCCTACATGACCAACTTTTGCTGCAGGCATTAAACTTACTAAACCATCTACCATTCCAAGCCCTGCTCTTAAAATTGGAATTATAGCTAGTTTTTTACCTGCAACAACTTTAGATGATGTTTTTTGAATAGGAGTCTCTATTTCTACATCTTTTAATGGTATATCTTTTGTTATTTCGTATCCCATTAGCATTGCAATTTCAGTTAAAAGTTCTCTGAAATCTTTAGAACCAGTATTTTTATCTCTCATTAAAGTTAGTTTATGTTGTATTAATGGATGGTTTGTCTCTACCACTTTGCTCATTTTGATAATTCCTCCTGATAAAACTGTAATTTTTATTATTTATTGTGTTTTTCTTCTATTGATTTAATCATATTTACTCTTCTAGCATGTCTATCACCTTCAAAATCTGTACTAATCCAAGCCTCAACTATTTCAAGTGCTAAACCTTTACCTAAAACTCTTTCACCTAATGACAACATATTTGCATCATTGTGTGCTTTTGACATTTTTGCAGAAAATACATCTGATACAACTGCACATCTTATTCCAGGAACTTTATTGGCAGCTAAAGATATTCCTATCCCTGTACCACAGCATAATATTCCATAATCTACATCTTTATCTATAACTGCATTTGCAACTATTTCTCCATACGCAGGATAATCAACAGAATCTGTAGCATTCTTAGTTCCATAATCTACACATTCAATCCCTTTTCCTTCTAAATAGTTTATTATTTCTTTTTTTAAATTATATCCTCCATGGTCACAGCCTAATCCTATTTTCATTTCTTTATCCTCCGTTTTATATATTTTTTACTATTTGGTTGACAGAATATATTATTTCTTTCATAGTATCTCTATAAGTATCCAAGCTTCCACCAAATGGGTCAGATATATCTGACTCATCCTGATTTGCGAACCCTTTAAAAGTATACACTTTTTCTTTGCATTTTGGAACTGCTTGGACTAAAATTTCTTTATGAGATTTAGTCATTGTTAGTATGATATCTGATTTATCTAATAAATCCTTAGTAATTACTCTACTTTTATGATTTGATAAATCTATTCCAAGCTCTTTTAAAGCTTCTATAGAATTATTAGAAGCATCCATACCATTTGCTGTAGATATACCCGCTGAGGATATGCAATATTCTTCAATATTTTTTCCAGACTCCTCAATAGCTTTCTTTAATATAACTTCAGCCATAGGACTTCTACAAGTATTTCCTGTACATACAATAAGTATATTCATATTTCACAACTCCTTTTTAAGCTTTTATTACTTTATATCCTGCTGACTTAAGTAATCTATTCATAATTGCTTGTCCGACACCGCTCTTAGGAAATTCCTCAGAATATATAACATCCATACCTTTTTTATCCATTTCTATGAGAGCATCAAACAAATTACTTGCTACTTCCTCAAGAGTACTCCCCAAATCTATTACTTCTCCATTATAAAACTCTTTATTTCTACTAATGCACATTACACCTGTTTTTAGACCTTTTTCTTTATTAGATTTTATCATATCATTAATCTTTGTTGCTACATTCTCCCTTTTGCCAGATATAATATATACGTCTGCATTTGGTGAATAATGTTTATATTTCATTCCTGGAGCCTTGGCTTTTTGATTATCTTCTTTTTTACTTAATGATGGGTCAAGCCTTACTTCACCAAGAATTTCTTCTAAGACTTCTTTAGTTATACTTCCAGGTCTTAATATCATAGGAATCTCTTCTGTAAGGTCTAATACAGTTGATTCTAGTCCAAAGTTACTATCTCCTCCTAAAACTATTCCATCAACTCTTCCATTCATTTCTTCATATACATGTTTCGCTTTTGTTGGGGATGGTCTCCCTGATATATTTGCAGAAGGAGCTGCAATAGGTATGCCTGCTTCTTTTATTATTGCCCTGGCAATAATATGAGAAGGCATTCTTATTGCAACTGTATCAAGTCCTCCACTAGTTCTATATGGAATTATATCTTTTTTATTTAGTATTATGGTTATAGGCCCTGGCCAAAGTTTTTCCATAACAAGTTTAGCTTTATCACTTATATCTTTAGCTAAATCATAAACTTCTTCTTTTTCATAAATATGGACTATAAGTGGATTATCACTAGGTCTACCTTTAGCTTCATAAATCTTCTTTACTGCATTTTCATCTAATGCATTTGCACCTAATCCATATACTGTCTCAGTTGGAAAAATAACCGTCTTACCTTCTCTAAGAAGTTTTGCTTGTATTTTTATTTCCTCATAATCAATATTATTTATATCAATATTACTTATAATAGTCTTCATCTTTCGTATGCCTGCTTTCATTTTAATTTTAGATATAGTTTACAATTATTGTACCTAACAAAAAACCAACTATACAATACACACTTTTTGAATGCGGAAAAATTTCTTCCAATACAACATACATCATTGTACCTCCTGCTGTAGCAAGAAATACACCTATAAGAGAAGTAAACACTCCTCCAAAATAAACACCTAAAAAACTTCCTAGACCCATAGGCAATCCAGCTATTATTGTAAATAAAATAACTTTACTCATCCTCATTTTATTACATATCAGACCCAATGCCATAGCTAATCCTTCTGGTATGTTATGTAGACCTATTACTATAGCAAGAGTGATACCTAAGCTTTCTGTTGACATAAAAGAAGAACCAATAGCCAATCCTTCTGGTAAATTATGTAGTAATATACTTATGAATATAAGATATCCAGATGCCATACTTCCAGATACATCCAATCTTGTTTTTATGTACATAGTTATGAGAGCTCCAACAAATGTAAATATAACTGTATTGATTACTCCCATTTTATCCATGGATTCTTTCATCAAATCAAATACTACTACAGCCAACATTATTCCGCCAGACAATCCCATAAAGAAATTTAGGTATTTATCAACTTCTCTTTTGAAGATAGCTGATATAACTCCTCCTAATCCTGTCCCTATAACACCTGCCAAAAGTCCAATTATTGTTACTTTTAGTATCATATAACCCTCCTGTACTTGTATATAACAATTATATACAGTAGAATATGATAACATGACCTAAAATGCAAAATAGCTGTTTCAAAATAGAAAATAATTTCTAGAAAGAAACAGCTCTTTTAAAACATTCCTTATATTGCAGTCATTTTTTCTGTTTGGTCAACAGTAATTAAAGCGTCTATCATTTCATCTATATCCCCATCTAAGAATGCATCTAGCTTATATAAAGTTAAATTTATTCTATGGTCACTTATTCTACCTTGAGGGAAATTATATGTTCTTATTCTTTCTGATCTGTCACCAGTTCCGACTTGGCTTTTTCTTTCTGCTGCTATATCTTTGTGTTGTTCTGCCAATGCTTTATCGTAAAGTCTCGCTTTTAATATTTTTAAAGCTTGCTCTTTATTTTTTAATTGTGATTTTCCATCTTGACAAGATACTACTTCACCTGTAGGTATGTGTGTTACCCTAACAGCAGAGTCAGTAGTATTGACACTTTGCCCTCCATTACCTGAAGAACGGAAAACGTCTATTCTTAAATCATTTGGATTTATGTCAACTTCTACATCTTCAACCTCTGGTAATACTGCAACAGTAGAAGTTGATGTGTGTATTCTTCCACCAGATTCAGTTGATGGTATCCTTTGAACTCTATGAACTCCAGATTCATACTTTAATCTTGAGTAAGCTCCTTTACCTTTTATCATAAAAGATACTTCTTTATATCCACCCACTCCAGTATCACTAGCACTTAATAATTCTATTTTCCATCTTCTTCTCTCAGCATATCTCGAATACATTCTAAATAAATCACCTGCAAATAGAGCTGCTTCATCTCCTCCAGCTCCACCTCTAATTTCAACTATAACGTTCTTGTCATCATTAGGGTCTTTAGGTAATAGTAGTATTTTTATTTCTTCTTCTATTGGAGCTACTTTTTCTTCCATTTCAGATAGTTCCATTTTAGCTAATTCTCTTAACTCTTCATCTGACTCTTCTTGTAAAATTTCTTTTGATTCCTTTATGCTATCTAAAACGCTTTTGTACTCTCTGTATTTCATAACAATAGGCTCTAAGTCAGCATGTTCTTTTATATACTTTTGCCAAACTTTTTGATCATTTATTACATCAGGATCACCTATTTTTTCACTTAAGTCTTTATATGTATCTTCCAATACCTCTAATTTTTTTAACATACTTTCACCTCGATTAAATGTAACATATCAATTGTTGATTATATCATATATTGTATCCTATAACAACTCTATCAATGCCTTGTATATCCTTCTTTGTATATATTTTTTTATATCCATTACTTTTCATAATATTAATTACATCTTCAGCTTGATTGTGACCAACTTCATATGCTAATATTCCACATTGATTTAAATATTTCTTACCTTGCTCTGTTATTTTTCTATAAAAATCCAATCCATCTTCTCCACCCTCAAGTGCATTATATGGCTCATAATCTTTAACTTGTGTGTGTAGTGTTTCTATGTCTTGTTTTTTTATATATGGTGGATTTGAAACTATAATATCAAATTTTATATCACTATTATTCAATACTGTAAATAAATCTGATTTAATGTACTCTATTTTTTCATCAACTTCATTTATAATAGCATTTTTCTTTCCTATTTCTAAGGCTGTTTCTGATATATCAAAAGACATCAATTTAGAATTTTCAATATATTTTGCTAAGCTAACTGTAATCGCACCTGAACCAGTACCTATATCTAGTATGCTTACATTCTTTCTACCTTTACATATTTCAATTATTTCTTCTACCAAAGTTTCTGTATCTGGTCTTGGGATTAATACTCCTTCCTTAACAAAGAAATCTAGTCCCATAAACTCCCTATTTTCAACTATATATGCTATTGGTCTTCCATTTATTCTTTCTTCTGCAAAACCTATAAATTCTGTTTTCTGTTCTTCAGTTAATTCTTTACTTAGATTTAAGTGAATATACAATCTATCAACGTCACCTAATGCTTTTTGTAACAATAATTCTGTATCTAGTCTTGGAGTATCACTTATACCTTTAAATTCCTCTGAATATTTAATAATTATATCTTTTATCGTCATAATAAATACCCTTTTCTTTAATCTACTACTGCCTTTAATGCTTCTAAAGCTACTTCTAACTGCTCATCATCAGGCTCTTTAGTCGTAAAGTATTGCAACATCATACCTGGATATGCAATAATCTTAGTAAATCCATTGTCGTATTTTCCAAGAATTCTAATTACTTCATAAGATAATCCTGCTACTATAGGAACGCATATGATTCTCATAAATATCCTAAGTATTGGATTTGGCCAACCAAAAAATGCAAATAGTATTATTGATACAGCCATAACTATAAACAAAAAATTTGTACCACATCTAGGGTGAAGTCTTTTAAATTTTCTAGCGTTTTCTACTGTAAGTTCTAAATTATTTTCATAACAATATATGGATTTATGCTCTGCGCCATGATATTGAAATACTCTTTCTATATCCTTACTTCTAGAAATCAATACTATATATGCAAATAATATAACTATCCTTATAATACCTTCTATTAAATTGAGCATAAAATCACTAGGTATTACCTTAGAAAAAGCCCCTCCTACTAGTGTAGGTATAAAAATAAATAAACCAGCTGAAAGTATCATGGCTATAACCAAGGAAAATACTATAAGTATATCATTTGCCTTATCTTTAAAAATCTTCTTCATAAATAAGTCAAATTTGTCCTCTTCAGCTTCTTCCATAAAAAACTCTGAAGAAAAGTTCAAGCTCTTTATTCCTTGAATCATTGTATCTATCATAACAAAAGAACCTCTAATAAAAGGTATCTTGTCTATATTCTTATCTCTTACCCAACTTTTTATTCTATCTTCTTTTAAGGCTATTTCTCCGTCACTTTTTCTAACAGCTACAGCTCTTTTATCTTTTGATTGCATCATTACGCCTTCAATAACAGCTTGACCACCTACAGATTGCTTTCCCATCCACTCACCTCATTCAATTGCATTTTAAATACTTAATTTAACATATTTATTATTATAATACAAAAAGACAATTTAAAGTAGAATATGAACCTTTTTTTGTAATAAAATAGGAGTTGGCTTCCTCCAACTCCACTTTTATAAAAATTAGTCCATTTTGAATCTTTTTTTGAATTTGTCGATTCTTCCACCTTTTTCTATGTTCTTTTGTTTTCCTGTATAGAATGGATGGCACTCTGAACATATTTCAACTTTTATTTCGTCCTTAGTTGAACCAGCAACAAATGTGTTCCCACAAGCACAACGCACTTCAACTGGATTATATTTTGGTTGTATTTCCTTTTGCATTATAGTCACCTCTTCTCTTTATTTAAAAAAATTAATTATATTAACTTTCTTTTTACATTATCAACTACATTATTATAGCACAACTTATTATGCCATTCAAGTGATTTTTCTATTACTTTATATAATCTATTTTTACAATTATTCCTTGATTTTACAAACTCTTTATCGATTTTACAAATTCTTTATTGTCTTTGGTTCTTTTTATAAGTTCAATGACTTTATCTGTGATTTCCATCACTGAATTATTACTCATTTCTCTTCTTAATCTCCAAAGAGCTGTTTTTTCTTCATCATCAAGCAATAGGTCATCTCTTCTTGTCCCAGACTTATAAATATCAATTGCAGGGAATATCCTTTTTTCAGCTAATTTTCTATCTAAATGTAATTCCATATTTCCTGTACCTTTAAATTCCTCGAAAATTACATCATCCATTCTAGAGCCAGTTTCAACTAATGCTGTTCCTAGTATTGTCAGGGAACCACCTTGTCTTATATTTCTAGCAGCTCCAAAGAATTTTTTAGGTCCATGAAGTGCCCCAGGGTCAATACCTCCAGATAAAGTTCTACCTGTAGGAGATATTGTAAGGTTATATGCTCTTGCAAGTCTAGTTATACTGTCTAGTAATATTACTACATCTTTACCGTGTTCAACTAGTCTTTGAGCTCTATTTAATACCATTTCTGCAACCTTAACATGATGACTTGATACTTGGTCAAAAGTAGAATATATAACATCTCCTTCAATAGATTCCTTCATATCAGTAACTTCCTCTGGTCTTTCATCTATAAGAAGTACTATAAGTTCAACATTTGGATGGTTTTTAGCTATACTGTTTGCGACACTTTTTAAAAGAACTGTTTTCCCAGCTTTTGGAGGTGCGACTATCAATCCTCTTTGTCCTTTACCTATAGGAGAAATTAAATCTATAATTCTTGTGGCTATCTCATTTCTATTTGTTTCCAGTGTAAGTCGTTCTTCTGGAAATATTGGTGTCAATGTCTCAAATGCATTTCTTTGTATAGCTGTATCAGGATTTTCATCATTTATCTTTTGAACATATAAAAGTGCTCTAAACTTTTCTCCACTTTTTGGATGTCTAGTTATACCCTTAATCTTATCTCCTGTTTTCATATTAAATCTTCTTATTTGAGATGGCGAAACATATACATCGCCTTCAGTAGATAAATAATTTGAGCCTCTTAAAAAACCAAATCCATCTGGTAAAATCTCAAGTACACCGACCACTTCATCTTCCTTTGATGTGTTAAATTCATCTACTATCTTAGATTCATCAACTTGTTTAGGCATATAATAGTTTTTATTATTATTTCTGACCATTCTATTACATGTATTTGACGCCTTATTGTAATCATTTGTATTTGATGTCTTATTATAATCATTTTTTTGGTTTCTGTTATCTTGGCTTTGGGAAATATTTTGATTATCCATATCTTTTTTGTTATATGATTTGGCAGGGCTCTTATATTCAACTTCTTTTTCTATGCTTTCGCTCTCTATATTTTCTTTTCTATTTTTTATGTCTTCTTTTATATTTTCATTTTTATCTTTAATTTCTTCACTCACTTTAATATCACTTGTTTTTACTTCGTTCTTGCTCTTAGAATTTATAATCTCAATTAGCTCATTTTTCTTATATGTAGTAATTGATTTTATTTTTAATTCTTTTGCTATTTCTCGTAGTTCAACTAATGTTTTACTACCCAATCCTTCTAATACTTTATCATCTAAAATCAAAAAAATCCTCCTCATCTATATATTCATTTATATACATACTTTTTTTTTGGAAATTGAAGGCATGAAAAAGAAAAGTTTTATTCAAACAGTTAAGTCTAATAATATCACTATTTATACATTATGGTCAATAAATAAAATTTAAAACATTATTATCCATATTATCCATTTATTTATTATATCTCAAGTCCAATCTTAGCACGTTTTTATAAATTTATCACTATATTTATATCTTATAATAATATTTTCCCTTAAAATATGCAACTATTATAAAAATTATTTTTTATCTTTATAAATTCTAAAAACCATACATAACTAGAATTCTGTAAATTTTTAACTACATCAAGTTATATATGGTTTTTATATTTATGTATACTACAGTAGTTATTTATTTCTACAACATAGTTGCAATCATGCTTAAAACAGCTGTTATACTTGTTAATACAAGAACACCTACAATCCCAACAGCTATTATTCTATTAATCTTTTTTTGACCTGATTTTGCCACACTACATCACCTTTCCTAATTATTTTTGAACTTCGAGTTCTTTAATCTCGCAAATCTTATCTGAATCTATTCCTTCATTTGTACTATTGTATAACACATTGTCATCTTTATCAAATTCATTACAGACATGTCTTAAATATTTAATAAAATCTTCCTTAAGGTCTTCTTTCTTTAGAGCAAAATCGACAGTCGCTTCTAAAAATCCTAATTTATCACCTACATCATATCTCTTACCCTCAAAGTTATATGCATACATGGCTTCCTTTTTAGATAATACTTTTAAAGCATCTGTAAGTTGTACTTCTCCACCTTTGCCTGGTGGTAAATCCTTGAGGATGTCAAATATCTCAGGAGTTATTATATACCTACCTAAAATAGCTATATTTGAAGGTGCCTTCCCTGATTCTGGTTTTTCCACCATATCTTTTACTTTATAAACCCTACCCTCTATATTTTTAGCTTCTATTATACCATATTTATTAGTATCTTCTGGATTCACTTTTTGCACACCTAATATTGTAGTTCTATACTCTTCATATGCGTCTGTTAATTGTTTTAAACAAGGTACATCATTGTCTACAATGTCATCTCCTAACATTACAGCAAAAGGCTCATCACCTATAAAATGTCTAGCACAATAAATCGCATCTCCCAGTCCTTTTGGTTCTTTCTGTCTTATATAATGTATATTAATCATATTAGATATGTTTTGTACTATTTCTAATAACTCTTTTTTACCTTTTTTTTCTAAGTCAAGTTCTAATTCTACAGATTTATCAAAATGGTCTTCAATAGATTTTTTATTTCTACCTGTTATTATTAATATTTCCTCTATCCCTGAAGCTACAGCCTCTTCTATTATGTATTGTAGTGTTGGCTTATCAACTATTGGTAACATTTCTTTTGGCTGTGCCTTTGTCGCTGGCAAAAATCTAGTGCCTAAACCTGCTGCTGGTATTACAGCTTTCTTAACTTTAACTTGCATAGAATCATCTCCCACTAATTAATAGATAAAAAGTCCTATTTATAAATAGGACTTTAAACTTTTAGTATATTTTAACATTAATTCGATATATTTTCCATGTGGATTATAATAAATCTTTTATAATAGCTTTTCAAGTTCTGCTACTAAGCTGTCAAATTTTTTGATTGTATTTTCTATAGGTTTTGTATTAGTTAAATTTATCCCACTTCCTTTTAATAAGTCTATTGGATAATCTGAGCTTCCTTTTTTAAGAAAATTTATATAATTATCTGAGCCATTTTTTAGTATATCTTGGGCGAAACTGACTCCTGCACTACAGCCTGTAGCATATTTATAGACATAAAAACTATTATAAAAATGTGGGATTCTTGCCCATCCGACCTTAGATAATTGGTCTAATTCATAGTTTTGCCCATAATACTTCTTGAGAAGTTGTCCCCAAACATCATTTAACACTAATGCATTTACACTTTTTCCTTTTTCTACTAATTCATGTATAGTTTTTTCAAATTCAGCATACATAGTTTGTGTATAAAGAGTATCCTTTATTAAATCTAGATATTGTGTTATATAATAAGCTTTCTCACCATTACTTTTAGATTCTCTTATAAGCATCTCATAAAGTAATGCCTCATTAGTAGTAGACGCAACTTCATGAGTAAATATAGATGGACTTGAATTAAAATAATTTTGGTTCTTAGAACTTAGATATTCATATACAGCATGACCTAACTCATGTGATAAAGTTGAAACTGAGCCTAGTGAATTATTATAATTTAAAAGTATATATGGATGATTTTCATAGACAGATAGGCAATATCCACCACTCACTTTATTTTCATGTGAATAAACATCTATCCATTTTTCATTAAACGCTTTGTATACTACATCATTGTATTCTTTTCCCAAAGGTGATAATGCTGAATATACTATACTCTGAGCTTTTTCATAGTTAATATTACTATCAACAGCCTTAACTATAGGTACAGACATATCATATGAATGAACCTTATCCAACTTTAAGACTTTTTTTCTTAAATCTATATATTTGTGTAAACTATCCATATTACTGTTTACAGTTCTTATTAAATTATTGTATACTTTTTCATCTACATTGTCAGATTCTAAATACATTTCTAAAGACGACTCATAACCTCTTTCTTGAGAATAAAATATATTCTTTTTAACTTGGCCAGTAATCAAGCCCGCAATTGTATTTATATTATCATTATAAGTAATGAGTTCATCTTGATAAGCTTTTTTTCTATTTTCTCTATCTGGCGATTCCAGTTCACTTGCATATTGAGCTGGTGTCAAATTAGTTTTTCTATCCATATTTCTAAATAACTCATACACTTGACTTGGAAGACTACTTATTGAAGACACTTTACTTAGAATATCTTCTGATTTATCGTCCAAATAATGTACTTTATTTCTTCTTATATCTCTTAAATACACACCATATTTTCTATTTATATTTTTATTTGAAATAATCTTCTTATAATCTCTATTTGATAATTTTAATATCTCTAACTCTAAATCTGAGCAAATCCCCATATAGTCTCCATAAGATTTACCCATACTATCACTCATATCTAAATATTTATATGAATTTTTATTAGTATCTTGTTTTAATTTTACATAAGCAGAAAGTTTATTTAATCTTATATCAAGTTTCTCTTTGATATCTAACGCAAAAGACAAATGCGTTGGTGACTTTGTAACTTTACCTATGTAATTTTTAAGTTCTTTTGTATCTTTATTAAAACTCTTAAGTTCTTTTTTCCATTGGTCATCACTTTTAAATAGAGACTGTAAATTCCAACATGTTTTTTCATAATCTATTTCTTGTTTTTTTTCAGCATCATCTTCAGTATCATTATTCATGACAGTAATTGCTCTATCATTATTTTTTTGATATCCTTGGTCAGCTTTTATACTTATTATTAACATGCAAAAAATAGAGATAAATAAAGGTATTATTGCTTTGCACAATTTCCTATTCATAAAAAGCCATCCTTTCAATAAGTTTACTTAATAATAGGATGGCTTTTTTTAGATATATTATTCAATTATTCATACTATATAAATAAATATCGAATTAATAGTTATCCACATAATAATCAACATATTCACAGGCTTTACTTGCTTAGAAATTTAGTTATTTCAACATGAATCTCTTTTGATAATAGCTTTTGTTTTTTCTTTTTTTACATTTTATTAACATTTATGCCATACTTATCAACAAATTTTGTTGATTTATACGTTTTTTTTGTTAATAACTTTACTTTTTTCAAAAGTCTATTAACACATTATACACAAGTTATCCACATATTATACACAGAAATTTATAAAGTTTATTTTGTACATATTTTTGTAACTAGAACAGTCATGTCATCTTCGATTTGTAACGCTTGTAACTCCAATGCTCTATCTAATATTAAATTTGAAATTTCTTTTGGATTAGTAGTTTCTATGTTTTTTAAGAAATATATTAACCAATTATCACCTAAATTGTTATTTCTTCCTGCATCTACAATTCCATCAGAAACCATTATAACATAGTCCCCTTCCTTAACTTTTACATTTTTTCTATCAATCTTTACATCTGACAATATACCCACAGGTAAAGATGATGATGATATTAAATCAACTTCTCCATCCTCTCTTTTTATATAGGTAGAACATGCTCCCATCTTTATAGTTTCTAAACACCCTCGTTTTAAATCTAAAATACCTAAGTCGAGAGTTGAAAACATTTCTTCTGAAGACTTTAATAACAACATATTATTTATAGTATCTATAACTATTTCATCTTTAATCTTTGCATCTATCATTTTTTCTAGTATATCAATAGTAGCAGAAGACTCTTCATAAGCTTTTTTACCTTTTCCCATACCATCGCTTATAGCCATCATATATTTGCCATCATTTATCTCCATATATGTGTAGTTATCTCCACAAAGGATATGTCCATCCCTTGACATTGCTGAAACTTCTGTAACAGCCTTATATTTTTGAGACTTAACAAATGTTGCTTTACATTTACCTCCTAAACAGTGACATCCTATTTTTCTAACAGACATATTCTCTCCTACTAGGTCTGAAATTATATCTACAATTTTATTTTCACACATGCAACCATCATTGCAAGTTTTCTTTTCTATTGATATTTCAAACTCGCTGTTACTCTTTGTTAAGTAACTTACTTTATCAACAGTTATATCATATCTCTCTAATTGTTCATATATATTTTTTTCTTTCTCTATATCTAACATTATATCGCCCTCTAAATCCTGAGACAGCGATTTAATTGATTTTGAAATACTCCTTATCTGATTTGCTATTAATTTTCTACTTTCTGAAAACTTCACACTCCAATCATAATCTAATACAAACATTTTATAATAGTGATTTGATATTTTCACTATTGACTCTGGCTTCATACATTCCTTTCTAAAGTTTTTAGGTATATCGTTTACACTTAATTCTCCTTTCTCTTCAATTTTTTCAAGAATATTATATATCATAGTGTATGTATGATTAAATCTTGATTCCCAACACATTCTTCTCATACTACAACTTTTACATTCATCATTATGAATCATATCTATTACATTAGCTATGTCTCTTTGGTCTAGAACCTTATCCTTTTCTCTTATCTTGTCAAATGTATCTGCAAGGTCATCATAAGTTTTATAGATACTGTTTAATCGGCTATTCGTTAAGTTTTTGCTTCTCATAATATAATCGTATACAATTTCATTTGAAGCTACATTACTTTTTATTAATTTTTCAATCTTATTGAATAACCTTTCAGGCAACACAATCACTATCAAGCATCCTAACAATATATCTCTTAGTTGCATCATATTTGAAGTAATACCAGAAGTATATAGGTATATTATTGTCCAACTTAGAATATATCCTAATATACAGAAATATTTATTTATTTTATTAAATGCACCACTTATTAATCCTGAAAAAGAATATATACCCATATAAATAGCTGATGTCATATTATTTAAAATAGATGCCACTCCAATAATTACACCACTAGATGCTCCCATGGTAGCTCCACCTACTATTGAGGTCAGTAATATCAATACCGTTGACAAAATGGTCCTTATCGATATTCCAAATAAAGATATATCTCCTATCCCCATTATACTAAAGGTTAGCAGTAAACTTATTGATATGGCTTCTTCTGTCCGTACAGACATCCTATTGTTTACATTGGCCATTAAACCTATACCATAAGAAAATACATATATAGATATAAACATTATTATTGCTTCTACACCTGCAACAAGCAGATTATACACACACCTATCAGAAAGGAACGCTTGTCCCATGGAAATTGGAAGTAATACCATTGCACCTATAAACGCCACTTTGGCAATTGAATCTAATAGTTTTAGTTTCTTATTTAATGCCATAAATATTGTAAGGCACACAGCATATTTTGCTACATTTCCAAAATCATTGAATGATAACAATATCCCTATTAATGCTGATATAAATACAGGTATCTTGTACTTATCAATCTTTGATGCACATATAAAAAAGGCAATCCCTAAAGGAGCTACAGAGTCTACTATGATAGACCTACTAAGTAAAAATCCCATTACAGCGAATGACACTGTAGTAAAATCAATATATCCGCTTATTAATTTTATGACATTTGGTTTTACAGTTTTGTTCTTTACAACTGCTACACTTCTTTGCATAAAAAAACCTCCTCTTTTGTTTATATTAAGAATTGTAACAAAGAGGAGTAATTTTTTTTGTCATAATCGGTTCCAAATATCAAAAAATATTAATACATTTTTTTTGACTTTTGACATATTAAGCCTTCCAAATTATCGTATTCACTTACGGTTATTTCTTCTATTTCTAATTTTTCCATTATTATATTCAATATTTTTACACCAGCAGTTATAATATCCGCACGTTTTTCTTGTAGCCCTTTTAAGTTCTTTTTATCACTTAATGTCATCTTTATTAATTTTTGTAGAATTTCTTCTATTTCTTTTTTGCATATCTTACTATTATGTATTTTTTCCATAGAGTAAATTTCTAATTCTTGATTAATTGCTGACAATGATGTGATTGTACCTCCTATACCTATAAGAGTTTTTAATCCCTTTTCTTTTATGTAATTTAAAGTCTCACTGATTTCGTTATATATAAATGAACTCATAGCTTCAAACTCTTCATTTTCAATGATATCGTGTTTTAAAAATTTTTCTGTCATTCTAAGAGCTCCTACATTTTCACTTTTATTAAATTTAATTCCATCTGAATCACCTATAATAAATTCTGTTGAACCTCCTCCAATATCTATAACAATAATATCATTATCTTCTTGTATGCCTTCTAAAACACCTTTAAAGCCCAAATTTGATTCTTCTATACCTGTAACTATGTCAACATCAATACCAGCCTCTTCTTTTGCTAGTTTAACAAAATAATCTCCATTTTTACTATCTCTAAGAGCAGATGTCCCCATACAATAAATATTTTCACATTTTTCATCATTACACTTGTCAGAGAATTCTTTTAATGCTTCTATATTTCTTTGAATCGCATCTTCCTTTATATATCCCTCGCTATCTACACCTTGCCCAATTCTAGTTGTGTTAACAAATTTTTTTCTATTTATAAGTTTTCCATCCACATAATCTACTATCAACAATCTCATTGAGTTTGTTCCAATATCAATAGCTCCTATTTTCATTATAAAATTCCTCCTTAAATCAAAATAAAAAAGTCATCCTTAAACTGAATGACTTTTTTATTCAATCTTAAATTTTAAAATCAATACTCTTGTAGACTTCTTGGCAACTTTTAATCAACGATTTATATCTACATAAACGGTTTCATTAGGCTTTACCATGTTTAACCTTTTTCTAGCTATTTCTTCTAAGTCTCCTTCATATGATTTTTCATCTTTCTTTAAGCTGTTTATTTGTATTTCAGTCTTTTTTAATTGTTTATTTAGACTTGCTATTTCTGTTTTATATTCTTTAGCTTTTTCGTACTCAAATACAAATCCTGTCATTATACTAAAAATTGATATTCCTAAAAATAAACTGATAACAATAATTTGTCCTGAAAATTTTTTTCTTAAGTTCATTTTTCCTACACCCTTTTTTTAGTTTTAGTTTTTTTCTTAGATTTTGATTTTTTCTTGTTTTTTGATTTTTTATTTGATTTTCTCTTTATACTTTTTTTTGTTGCTATAAATATGTTTGGTATATAAAATATAATATCAAATAGTAGGTGTAGTGAATAGATTATAACGTAATACAAATTGTTTAAAAAACTGACTATGTAGTATGTAACTTTTTTAAAAGAATTCCTCACAAAACGAATTATTTTATTGATAATTGATAAAACAATTTTACTTATGGTGTTATAGTATAAAATAAAACCAATAAACAAAGCCACAAAATGGTAATATCTTAAATTAAAAAACTCTGTAAGGTTTATTGTTATAAATATTATAATGGTTGCTAGAAACCAAAATAATACATCAAAAATTATTGCAAAATAATTGATGAATTTAAAACTCCCTCTCAGGCTTCTATAAAAATCAAACAACACTCCTATGAGTATTCCACCATAAATAGTAGCGTAGAAAATACTTACATCTTGAGTAAAAGGTATCATCTATCTAAATACCTTTTTCAAAAAACTTTCTTGTGGCTTTTTAGGCTTTGCATATACCATAGAATTTATAGTTCCATCTATGCTAATTATATTTTCGTCTATACTTAGCTTGCTCATATCTAGGTTTTCGCCTTCAATTACCATCTCACCAACAGAAGTTTTAAGCTCTACTCTTTTATCATTAAAAGAATATATGTGCTCAACTCCTGAAATAACCAGCTTTGATCTATCTTTCAAAGTTATGTTCTGTTCCATAATATCCCCCCAGTAAATATTTCACTAATACTACTATTAATATACTAGAGGACTATTAATTTTATTCTAAAATTTCGTACATTTCTTTCGCATCATTTTTTAATACATGCTCTCTTACTTCATTTATCTTAAACTTCATCTTCTTCTCTCCAAATTGTATTTCTAATGTATCTCCAATATTCACTTCTGAAGAAGATTTAGCGACTTTTCCATTTATAGTGACAATTCCTTTATCACATGCATCTTTAGCAACAGTTCTTCTCTTTATAATCCTAGATACTTTTAAAAACTTATCTAATCTCATAATTATCACCTTCCTTAGCTCTATAGAAAAAGTGTGGTAAATTTATCCACACTTTTTCACAAGATTTCTAATTATCCATTTATTGTATCCTTTAATCCTTTTCCAGCTTTGAAAACTGGTGCTTTAGAAGCTGGTATATCTATAATTTGCTCTGGATCTCTTGGATTTCTTCCTTGTCTAGCAGCTCTTTCTCTTGTCTCAAATGTTCCAAATCCAACTAATTGAACTTTTTCATTATTTACTAGTGCATCTTGAACAGAACTCATAAATGCGTTTAACGCAGCCTCTGCTTCCTTCTTTGTTAATCCACTTTTTTCTGCCATCTTTGATACTAATTCAGCTTTATTCACGATATTTACCTCCTAAAAATGTTTATAATATAGACTCCTATCTTTCTGATAAAAGTTCTAGATTTTTGACAAATTTCCTTCCACAATTTTATTGTTTTTTAGCCTGATTCCAAAATTCATCCATCTCTTCAAGTGTCATGTCTTCTAATTTCCTATTTAAATTCATTGCACTTTTTTCTACAAACTCAAATCTATTTATGAATTTATCTGTAGTACAGTTCAAGGCTTCTCCTGAGTCTATGTCTAAAAATCTAGCTAGATTTACTATCGAAAATAATAAATCGCCTAGTTCTTCCTTTATGTATTTTATATTCCCGACCCTGTGTTCGTCAAGTAATTCCTGATATTCTTCTTCAATTTTTTTAAATACATCTTCTACATTGTCCCAATCAAAGCCAACAAGAGCTGCTTTATGTTGAACTTTACTAGCCTTCATAAGAGCTGGTAAATGTTTTGGTATTCTTCTAAGGCCATCTGTTACAGTGCTTTCGCCTTTTTCTTCTTTCTTTAACTCTTCCCAAGTTTTTTCAAACTTAGACATATCTAATTTTACACCATTAAATATATGAGGATGTCTATGAATTAATTTTTTGCATATACCATTTACCACTTCTTTTAAATCGAAGTAGCCCTCCTCATTACCTATCTGACAATGGAATATAACTTGTAAAAGAACATCTCCTAGCTCTTCTACCATTTCATCTATATCATTATTATCAATTGCATTACAAAGTTCATATGCTTCCTCTATAACAGAATTTTTTAATGATTGATGTGTTTGTTTTTTATCCCATTCACATCCAGATGGGCTTCTTAATGTATTAACTATTATTTCTAAGTCATGTACTGTATTATACATCTTTTTAGAACTTTTGGGTATATATAAGCTAGTTAAATAGTCAAAAAAGTTTTCATTTCTGTCTAATTCACATAATTTTATAAACTTTTTACTTTCTAAATCTTTGACACCTGCTCCATTTACTATACATATTTCTTGATTATAATCATAATATTCCATAAGTTTTAACTTTACATTTGATGCTATAAATTTATCATACACTTGAGTTATTATCATACTTGTATCTAAATCTATATATGAGTTTTCTATCTCAAAAGCATCTATCAATTTAAATCCATCAGATGGGTCTATAGCTAAATAGTTAAACATAGCGTCTACAAAGCTCATAGAAGGTACTATCTCCACTTTTATGTGCTTTTCATTGGCAAGTCTCTCTATTATACTTACAGTCTTTTCTGCGACCCTTGGATGACCAGGAACCGCATATACTAAGTCACCTTTTGTAGATTCTTCTATAATAAATTCAGATATTTTTAAGTAAACACTCTCAAAGTTTTCCTCATTTTCATAAAAGTAATCTAAAGAAGTGTATTGTATAGTTTCTTTAAGCTTATCAATTATCGGATGTTTCTCTGTTCTAAAAAAGACTCTAGGGCTATTTTTTAAAGATTCCAGTACACCTTGACTTATAAGAGAATAGTCTCCTGGTCCAAGCCCTACAATACTTATCTTACCCATAACATCACTCCCATTAGCAAATTTCACTTTATTTTTGTATTGTTATACAAATAAGGAGCTTTACTATTTGTATAGTATTTCCTTTATTTGCATATATATTCCTATATTATCTTATAAGTTTAACTTTTTTTAACAATTTATATAATTTATCACCTTTTGGCATAGTTAGTATCTCTTCTTTTTTAATTCCGCCTATTCCAAGTATAACTACTACATATACAATACCACCAACACCTATTGCGATTATTGTAGATATACTATTGCCCAATAATCCAACTAAAGCACCATAACTCAACTTAACCATTATAAACATTGTCATAACTGTTATAAATGGTTTTATTATAAATTCCTTCTTAGGAAATTTTACATTCATATATTTCTTAACATATAATAAGTTAATCATAGCTGCCACAAAGTATGCTGTAACTGTTCCAAAAGCTGAACCTAATACATTAATATCTGGAATACCTGTCAATGTATAACTTATAACAATCTTACATAACATACCCACACATAAAGCAATTACGGGAACTATTGGTTTTCCCATTCCTTGAATTATACCAGTCAATGTTTGTATTAATCCTAAGAACAGTACACATGGAGTAAGAGTAAACAAGATAGTTCCTACAGATGATGGCTCATGTGGAAATAAAAGACCCATTATTGGTATCGCTAATGATGCCATACCAAACGCACAAGGTAATACTATAAGTAAAGTCACCTTAACAGCACTTTTAGTATCTTTTCTAGCCTTTGATTTATTACCTAATGCATATGCTTTAGAAATAGCTGGAACTAAGCTCATACTCATTGCAGTTGTTATAACGGCTGGTAAATTTATTGTTGCCATTGCCATACCTGTCAATTGACCAAACATTGAATTTGCTACTTTATATGTAAAGCCTGCTTCCATAAGTCTTCTTATTACAATAACATTATCTATCATATTTACAAGTGGCATTACTGATGCACCTATTGTTATCGGAATAGCAACTGTTAAAAGCTTTTTAAAGATATAAGAAACTTGTTCATCCTTAAACCTTTGACTCGCATCTATCTCAGCTCTACGTTCTCTTCTTCCTAACATATAAGCAAACATCAGATAAACCATAGATGCTACTGAACCTATTGTAGCTCCTGATATAGCACCCGCTGCTCCTAAAGTTTGCCCAAAGCTTTTCATAAGTAGGTAAGCCAAAGTAAGACCTAATACAACTCTAAAAAATTGCTCTGCAACTTGAGACACAGCAATCTTAGTCATGTCTTGTCTACCTTGGAAATATCCTCTATATGCTGACATTGCTGGAACAAATAATAAAGCTGGAGCAATAGCTTTCATAGAGTACAATGCACCAGGATTTTTCATTATGTTTGTTACTATGTAGTCAGCTCCAAAAAACAATATACAAAATGATATTATACCAGTTATAAATAAAACTGTATGTGATACTTTAAATATCTTATTTGCACCTTTATAATTTCCAATGGCAACTTTTTCCGAAACCAACTTTGCCACAGCTGTTGGGAATCCAGCAGTAGCTAATGTTAAAAATAGAGTGTACACAGGATAAGCAGCCTGATAGTATCCCATTCCTTCTGAACCAATCATGTTTCCAAGGGGAATTCTAAAAAATCCACCCATTATTTTTACAATTACACCTGCTAGCCCAAGTATAAGGGCTCCTTTTAAAAAGGAGTCTTTGTTTTTGTTATTGTTCATAACATAACCTCCATACTGTTTATATAACAAACTTTAATATACCATATTTTTAATGCTATATTCAATATTTTAAACAAAAACTTCAAAAGACCTTCACGTAAAAGGTCTTTATGATAAAATTATTGAACTTGTTTTCCTAAAAAGTTAGCAGCTATTTTTAAAGATTTTTCTTCACTTTCTGCAATTGTATCTTTATCTTTTGAAACAACTACAATCGAACCTATACAGTCACCAGATGCACTAATTATAGGCATAATAACTTGACTAATATATTCCTTTTGGTCTTCTTTAAATAAAGGTAAAATATTTTTATCTTTTGAGTATTTTACTGTTCTTTCACTTATTATTGCTTCTAACTCATCACTTATACTTTTTTCTTTATAATCTTTTTTAGGAAGTTTAGATACAGCTATTATAGAATCTAAATCTGTTATTAATACACCATATCCTAGTACTTCTGCTAATGTTTCAGCATATTCCTGAGAGAATTCATTTAATTCTCCTATTGGAGAGTATTTTTTAAGTATGACTTCTCCATCTTTTGCTGTGAATATCTCTAAAGGATCTCCTTCTCTAATTCTTAATGTCTTTCTTATCTCCTTTGGGATAACTACCCTTCCAAGATCATCTATTCTTCTAACTATACCTGTTGCTTTCATATTTTTTAATCCCTCCATAAATTACTTTAAGTTTATTTTTACCATTGTTAAGAAAAATATACAAAAAAAGCTATATCTTCTCCAGATATAGCTTTTTTAAGCATATTACTATTTTTTTAGTTTTTATATTGTGATTGTATTTATTACTTTTTCATCTTTTTCTACTTTAGCTTCTTTAGTTAATTTTTCTATTTTCTCTTGATATTTATTTTTTAATAATTGTTCTTTTATAGTTTCTTTAGAATCTTCAAATGGTGTTTGTTCATTTACTTTGTCTGTTACTTTAATTATATGGTATCCATATTGAGTTTCAACTAAGTTAGATATTTCACCCTTTTTCATAGAAAACGCTGCTTCTTCAAATTCAGCTACCATTTGACCTCTTGAGAAGAATCCTAATTTACCACCATCACTTGCTGAAGCATCTTGTGAATATTTCTTTGCAACCTTTGCAAAATCTTCACCTGATTTAACTTCTTTAAGGGCTTCTTCAGCTTTTTTCTTGGCTTCTGCCTTCTTCGCTTCTGAAAGTGGCTTATTGTTATCATCTACTGTTTTTAATAAAATATGAGAAGCTTCTACTTCATCTTTTTTGAATTCATCTTTATGTGTATCATAGTATTTTTTCATTTCTTCATCTGATATTTTAGTTTCTTTAGTAAAATTAGCTTGATAGTTTTGCATAGCTAAATCTTTTTCTTGTTGGTCTTTTAAAAATGTATCATCTATACCTAATTTTTCAAGTTGTTTTTTATAATTTTCATCTTTACTCATAGCGTCTTTTAAATCTTTAAAACTTTTTTCAACATCTTCTTTTTTAGGAAGTAAGTTATCTTTTTTAGCTTGTGAATATATGACTTCTGTAGTTATAAGTTGTTCAAGAATTAAGTCTTTAAACTTGTCCTTATACTTTACTCCTTTTTCAACTTCTTTGTCCCAAATGTCTTTTCCATAAGTTTGTTCCATAGAATCTTTATAAAGAGCTATAGTTTTTTTAAATTCATCTGATGATATTTTTGTACCATTTACTGTTGCTACAGTTCCATCTGTGCTTGCGCTACAAGCTGTTATTGATACTACAACTATCATAGCTATTACTAACGTTATTACTTTTTTCAAATTTAAAACATCCCTTCTTAAATTTACAAGTTATTTTACCTTGCACATTTTTTCTAACAGTTCTTCTAATTCTGTAACTATATTATAACCTATTTTTTGTTTAGTTCTATACTTTGTTATTGGAACTAATAATATTTCATCTTTCACTTGTCTAATTTTTTCTATTTTTAATATCTTACACAATGATTTTATATAAGCTATTGCAAGTAGTGTTTGTACTGGTTTAGGTATATCAGAGAATCTATCTTCAAGTTCTTCTTGTATATCCAACATATCTTCCCTATTTTCAATAGAAGCAATCTTCTTATACATTTCAATCTTAATCAATTCATCCTTAATATAATTGTCTGGAATATATGCATTTACACTTAAATCTATTTCAACATCAATTTCCTCAACAATAGGCTCACCTTTAACCTTTTTAATTGCATCATTAAGCATTTTGACATATAAATCATAACCTATGACTGCCATATGACCATGTTGTTGAGAACCTAAAATATTTCCAGCCCCTCTGATTTCAAGGTCTCTCATCGCTATTTTAAAGCCTGATCCAAATTCTGTAAATTCTCTAATAGCCTTTAATCTTTTTTCTGCTATTTCACTTAAAGTCTTATCTTTTTCATACATGAGATATGCATATCCTTGTCTGGAACTTCTTCCAACCCTACCTCTTAACTGATATAACTGAGCTAATCCCATTTTATCTGCATCGTATATAATCATGGTATTTGCATTGGATATATCCATGCCTGTTTCTATTATTGTAGTACATACTAGCACATCATAGTCTTTATTTAAAAATCCTAAGATTATATTTTCTAGTGATTTAGAAGTCATTCTTCCATGTGCAACAGCTACTCTAGCATCTGGCACAAGCTTTTGAATCATACTTGCCATTTCTTCAATATGTTCAACTCGATTGTATACGAAGAATACCTGTCCACCTCTGCTTAATTCTCTTTCTATTTCATCTTGAATTACGCTTTCCTTACTCTCAGTAACATACGTTATTACAGGATGTCTTTCTTGCGGGGGTTCTTCTATAACACTCATATCTCTTATCCCACTTAAAGACATATGTAGAGTTCTTGGTATAGGAGTTGCTGAAAGTGTAAGAACATCTACTGTAGATTTAATTTTCTTTAAAGCTTCTTTGTGTTTTACACCAAATCTTTGTTCCTCATCAATAACTACAAGACCCAAGTTTGGTAAATTTATATCTTTAGATATTATTCTATGAGTACCAATTAAAATATCTACTAACCCTTTTTTAGCATCTTCAATAATCTGCTTTTGTTGCTTTGGAGTCTTGAATCTACTCAAAACTTCCACTCTCAAAGGATAATTTTCAAACCTTTCTTTAAATGTATTGTAATGCTGTTGAGCCAGTATCGTTGTTGGTACTAATACTGCAACCTGCTTTTGGTCCATACATGCCTTAAAAATACTTCTAATTGCTACTTCTGTTTTTCCATAGCCAACATCTCCACAAACAAGTCTATCCATTACTTTACTTGATTCCATATCATGTTTAGTTTCCTCTATTGCTTTTAATTGGTCTTCTGTTTCTTGATATGGAAACAAGGATTCAAACTCTGCCTGCCAAGGTGTATCTTTTGAAAACTTATACCCTTGTATCTTTTCACGTTTTGCATAGAGTTCAATTAAGTCTTTTGTCATATCTTCAATTTCTTTTTTGACTTTTGCCTTTGCCTTTGTCCACTCATTTGTTCCAAGCTTATTTAACTTAACTTTTTCTACCTCTGCACCAATATATTTTTGTACTTTATCCATCTGATCTATTGGTACATATAAATTATCTCCACCTTGGTAAACTATTTTCATGTAATCTTTTTTGATGGCGTTAACTGTAATCTGTTCAATTCCTGTGTATCTACCTACACCACTATTTTCATGTACTACATAATCTCCAACGCTTAAATCTAAAAATGACTCTATCTTCTTTCCTTTTTTGGCTTTTTTATTACTAGTCTTAGAGGCTCTCTTATAGACCCCTATCATTTCATTATCTGTTATAACAACAAATTTTATGGATTTATACTGAAAACCACTATTTATATGTGCAGGTACAATTACAATTTGAGAAGATTTAATTTCAATATCTCTATCTTTAGAAACAGTTGTTTCTAAGCCTTTATCCAACAAATCTTTTCCTAATTTATTTGCTCTTTCCAATGTATTTGTAGCCAAAATTATTTTATAGCCATTGTATTTCAGCCGATTTAATTCTTCTACAAGTAAGTCTACTTTTCCATTAAATGTAGGTACTTCTCTACTCTCAAAATTTATTATGGATTTTACAGAAAAGTTATTTATAGACTTTGGTAATAGTGAATTTAAGACTACAGACTTGTCTTTTACTAGGTACTCTAAGTCTGTATAGTGGTATAATAGTTTTCCTTGATTTTTAATAGCTAAACCTCTTTCAAGGTTTAATTTGTAATTTTCTCTAAACTCATTTAAGTAATTTTCACATCTTTCCTTAAGTCTTGTTATATCATTGATAAATACTATTGCATCATCTGCTAGATAAGTAAATATACTTTTGTTTTCTTCTGGATAGATATAATCTATATAGTTTTCTACACCTTCAAAATAGGTCTTACTTGATATATATTCTATATTTTGAAAGGTTCCTTCATCAGTATTTTTAGTTGTTTCTTTTTTTAATCTAACTAATGCATCTGTAGTTTTTTCTGGATAAATAAATTCTCTTGAAGGGGTTATAGAGAATTGTTGTAATTTATCAATTGATTTTTGAGAAAATACGTCAAAAGTTCGTATGGAATCTATCTCATCATCAAATAATTCCATACGAATCGGATTTGTATACTCAAGCGAGAATACATCAATAATTCCACCTCTTATACTAAATTGACCAAACCCCTCTATTTTTGAAACTCTTTCATATCCTAAGGAAACTAACTTCTCAGTTAATTTTTCTAAATCTAAACTATCCCCCACTTTGTAATGAGACACACTATCAAGTAAAACTTGTTTTGGTATATATTTTCTTAGAACGGCTTCAATAGAAGTCACTAAAATTATTTTTTCTTTCTTTGCTAGTTTTAACAACACCTTTAATTTTTTTGCTTCTTCGTTTCTGTCCTTTGCATCTAAATGATAAAAGTAAATATCTTGAAACCCTAAATATTCGACCTTATCTCCAACATAAAAATTTAAATCTTCATATACTTTTTTTGCTTCTAAATCACTACTTGTGATAAAAATCATTTGTCGTGACAAATCATTAAACATAGAATATGATATATGAGGTTTTTGTACTGGTAAAAGTCCATTAACCAATAATGAGCCTTTTGTATTTTTTATGCAGTTTATTATATCTTTATACTCTTTTGAGTTCTGCAAAGGATATAAAAAAACATCATTCATTTAAATCTCCCTCTCACTATCCATTGTATTTGTTCATAGACATGTCTATATTTTCTCTTATTATTGAGTCAACAGCACACGCCGCTTTTTCTAGTGCTTCATTTATATTATCAGATTCTTCTTTTCTAAATCTAGAAAGTACAAAATCTGCTAAGTCTTGGCCAACTTCTGGCTTAGATACACCTACTCTTACTCTTGGGAAATCATTTGAACCTAAGCACTTCGTTATAGATTTCATTCCATTATGAGTACCACCACTTCCTTTTTTTCTTATGCGTATCTTTCCAACATCTAAATCTATATCATCATACACTACTACTATATTATTTAAATCTACCTTATAATATTTATATATATCTATTAATGTTTCTCCACTTAAATTCATATAAGTTTGTGGTTTTACTAGTAATACTTTTTCAGCACCTACTCTACCTTCGCCAATTAAAGCTTTGTGTTTTATTTTAGTAACACTAATGTTGTATTCTTTTGCAAGAATATCTATGACATCAAATCCAACGTTATGTCTAGTCTTTTCGTATTTTTTTCCTGGATTTCCTAACCCTACTACTACGTACATTTTTTACCTCCTGTTATAGAAATTTATATAACAAACTATAATAAAAATCAAATATATTATACTCTGTAAATATTATTATAATTGTCGCTAGAGAAATAAATGGTGTAAAAGGAATTTGTTTTTTGATATTTATATTTTTAAAAATTTTAATTACATATAAAATAACAAAAAATAAAAATGCTAAAATAAATGATAAAATTATCACATAAAATCCATAGTTATTTCCCAATGCAAAGCAACATAAGCTATAGAGACCTACATCTCCATAGCCTAATCCTTTTGTAAATTTAGCAATAATATAAGGTATAATAAAACCTATTGCCAGTCCAAATATATGACTTATATAGTCAATTTGCACTATATTGCAAAAGATTAAAAAAATTACACCTTGAACTATTATACCACTAACTATTGTTATATCATATACATATATTGTGTAGTAGTCTATAATAGATATAATTATTAAAAATGGAATCAATACTATATATTGTACACATTCTGTACTAATCCCAAATTTTAGATATATTAATACAGATAAAACTACAGTTACTATGTAAATAAAAAGCATATTATACGAACTTTTCTTTAATCCATCACAAAAAATATATAAGGATTTATTTATCAAATATGCAAAAAATAAGGAAATTATTATTATATACTCCATAGTCTACAGTACTATGTAGTAGGGTTAATAATAATATTGTCCTTATTGATTACTTTAATTCACTTTTATAAAAATTAAAATTACATTAAACTTAACTATCCTCTACATAAGTATAGAAAAGTAAAATTCAAGTAATTGTCTTCCAAATAAAATTGTTATTAATGCTCCAATTGATATAAATGGCCCATAAGGTATAACAGAATTGTATTTCTTTCCCTTTATCTTGCTCAAAACTATCACACAAATTCCATATACTGCCCCTACATAAACACTCAGTAAAGCTGTTAAAAGACCATTTTTAGCACCCATATATAAGCCTAACATTGCGAATAGTTTAATATCTCCTCCACCCATGCATTCTTTTTTTATTATGAATTCAATTAGAACTACTATAAGCCAAACGCTTCCTCCACATACAAAAGCACCTATAATAGAATCTTTAATTGAAACTTCTTTTAGTAGAAGATTAAAAATTATAGCAAATATAGCCCCAAAAACTAGTATCCTATCTGGTATTATAAAGTGGTCAATATCTATAAATGTTATTACAATTAATAAAGATACAAGAACCAAATAATAAATAGTTGATATGGATATTCCATAAACCATAAATACTGTTAAAAATAAAATTCCTGTAATTAACTCTACTATAGCATATCTACTAGAAATTTTCTCACCACAATATCTGCATTTTCTCCCACTCATTAAATAGCTAAAAACTGGTATTAAGTCCATAGTCTTTAATCTAGTATTGCAACTCATACAATGAGATGGGGGACTAGAGATAGATATACCTTCTGGAATCCTAAAAATACAAACATTAAAGAAACTTCCAAATACTAGCCCAACTACAAATACATATAAATTAACGACTATAATTTCCATTATAACTTACTCCACCTATCATTCTAGTCATAAATTCTTGGTCAGTACATCTACTAAGTGCCATATCTTTTGTAATCTTTCCATTTTTATAAAGTTCCATTAAATCTTGATCCATAGTTTTCATACCTGCTTTAACTCCAGTTTGTATCATATTTGGAATTTGATATGTTTTTCCTTCTCTTATTAGATTTTTTATTGCTGGTGTTGCAAACATCAATTCAATTGCAGCTATCCTACCCTTCCCATCTGATGTAGGAAGTAATTGTTGTGATACTACCCCTTCACACACTGTAGACAATTGAGTTTTTATTTGTTGTTGTTGGGCTGGCTGGAACATGTCCACTATTCTGTCTATTGTCTTAGCAGCACCAACTGTATGTAGTGTTGAAAATACTAGATGTCCTGTTTCTGCGGCTGTTAACGCTATTGACACAGTCTCAGGGTCTCTCATTTCCCCTATTAGTATTACATCTGGGTCTTGACGTAAAATAGCTCTAAGAGCTGAGTGAAAACTTTCTGTATCAGTTCCTACTTCTCTTTGGTTTACTAAACTTTGTTTATGGTGATGGACATACTCTATTGGGTCTTCTAGTGTAATTATATGTTTTTGTTGCGTTTCATTTATTATATTTATCATACTTGCAAGTGTTGTACTTTTACCACTTCCTGTAGGTCCTGTAACTAAAACCAATCCTTTATGTCTTTCAGTAAAAGATTTTATGTTTTCTGGAAGTCCTAGTTTCTCAAAAGTTGGTATTTCTGCTGTTATAGTTCTTATTGCTATTGCATAATTTCCTTTTTGTCTATAGGAGTTTACCCTAAATCTTTCTCCAGTTTTTAGAGAAGCTGAAAAATCAGCTTCTCCATGTTCTTCTATTACTTTAAACATAGATTCCCCTGCTATGTCTTTTGCCATTTGCATCGTTATCTCTGGTGTCAAGATTTGTTCACTTAGCTTTACAAATCCACCTTTTACTCTAGCTACAGGATTTGTACCAACTGTTATGTGTATATCTGATGCATTTAAACTTATTGCTTGCTCTAATAAATCATAAATATACATAATATTTATTCTCCATATCTTTTATTAATTTACTTATTTTTTTAGTAATAAACATACAAAGTTATTTTATTACTTATTAGTTTATACTAAGTTATAGTTTTGTGTTTAGTTTACTTTTTTGTACGAACTTATGTCATGACTAATTGAAATTTTATCTTTTATGTCATAATTATCTAATATATTTGAATCTACATTTATATTAAATTTAACTTTAGCTTCAACTTCATATTTTGAATTTGAGTTTTCTTCAACACCTAATCCAAGAATATTTTTTTGTCCATCTTTAACTTCTACCTCTTTTATTCCATCTTTATCACCAGTTACTACTAAACTTAACTCTGCCCCTGAGCCATTTTCTTTTAATTCTGGCCAGCTTTCTTTCGTCATGTCGTAGTCAGCTTTATAAAAAGGTATTTTTATAGTAGCATCTTCTGTTTTATCAACTTCTTGAGGTTTTAATTCCTTCAGTCTACATTTTATCTCCGCTAAAAGCTCATTTTGTATATAATCAAAAGTTGTTATCAAAGTCATATTATCATATTTAACAGGTATTTTCTCATAAGACATACTTTTTAACTGATTACATTGGTCTGATATCTCATATAGTAACTCTTTATATTCCAAAAAATCTTCTGCTGTATTTTTATTTCCACTATATATATTCTCACTTAATTTTTCAAATTTCCTTACATTATTTCTCAAGTGAACCCTCAAAGCATTAAATCCTTCAGTTTGATTTGGTAAGAGTTTTAACAAGTTTTCTAATGTATCCCAGTTACTATTCCAACCATATCTCTTCCCATTTATTATAGGATTTTGTATTAAGTCATAATATTGTTGAGAATCTGGAATTCCATCAGATATTTCTACTTTTGGTTCATCAATATGAAATGTATGTCTGTATTCAATCATATTTTGCATTGCCAAAGAAATACTATCTAAAGCTTTATAAGTGTATGAAAATGTCCCATTTAAATGTTCATTTTCAACTTTATTTCCTTCTAAAAACATTTTTAAAAGAATATCATTATTTACTAACTTTGCCTGAAGTAATGTAGTTGAATCTATATCTCCAACCAAAATACTTTCATTTATTTTACTGATATCTCCAGAAGTATAAGTCTTACAAATTCTTAATGTAGAATCTCTATGTGAAAGAATAGTTTCAGCTATATCTTCAATATCCCTATCCTCAAATATATTTAAACCCTGTAATTTTTTTAACTCTATACTAGCTTTTTCTAAATCTGGAGCAGCTTTATTTAAATAGAACTTTATATTATTCATATACCCAAGTCTCTCCACTGGAAGATTTTCCTCATCTTGATTATTAAGTTCCAAACTTGATATATTTCTTAATGCTGACCTTGATATTGATTTTTCTTGATTTTCACTTTTAAGTTCATTATCTATTTTTTCAAGCTCATCATACAATTTTTCATATGCTTTATCAACACTATTTTCCACACATGTATCTGCTAGATACTTGGCCTGTATACCCTCATTAGTAGTCTTTGTAGATTTTATTCTATTAGCTATCTGATTTGAAAATGTCAATCCAACAATAGAAAGCAATGCTACTACAACCAAAACTAAAACTAATGCCGCCCCTCTTTCGTTTTTTATCTTATTATACTTCCTCAAAATCTCACCCCCAAGTAAAATTATTTATCTTTAAATATTTCAGTTACAATTTTAACTTCTTTTTTACTTGAATAGTCATTCATGCTTTTTCCCGTTGCAGTTATTTTGTATATTTGACCACTTTTATCATCTACAATAACCTTTACTTTGTTTGTAATACTTTCCTTGTCAATTATATTTCCGTCTTTATCTTCTACTGTTGTAATCTCTTTATATGGAGTATCATATAAACTCACATCATCCTTGTTAAGTACTTTATCATATACGACTTTGTTTGATTTATCTATTAATTTTTCATATTCCACTGTTCCATCTTCTCGCTTATCCAGACTGTCAAAATCAAATGTTCCACTTTTTATTTTCTCTCTTAAGTTCTCTATTTCACTTTGAACATAATTTAAGGAACTTATATCTGCTTCATTTTTAGTGTTGGCCTTTTCATTAGTATTGATAATATTAAAAAATGCAAATAATATAATTCCCATAATCGCCATAGCTACTAATACTTCAATTAAAGAAAATCCTTTTTCATTACTCTTTTTACTCATATTTTATCAACCTACTTATTTTTTAAATAAATTCCCATTTACCCAATTCTTGACATAACATCAAATGTATAAGTCTTATTATTTAAATCACTGCTTTTCTGGCCTTCTTGAGCTGATTCATTATAATATACACTTACTGTATAAATAGATTTATCAGCTTGTTTTTCTATTTTAAATGGCGTTTCCTTCATTTCTTTATTGTTTTGAACTAATGGTTGATTAGAAATTATTTCTTCTCTAAGTGCATCTTCAGTATTAGTGGTATTTTCTTGAATTCTTGTTACAGAGTATACTCCTGTATTGTTTTTGGTATCTATAGATACTTCATACTTTACTGTATTCTCTGGAGTTTCTATATTGTATTCATAGCCACTACCTGAACTGTTCTTTGTTACATCCTTACAGTTTTCTAAGTCTCTATTTAAATATTTATTAATTAAATTAATATTTACTTGAGCATCTGTAATGATTTGTTGTTTTTTTACTGCTGATGTTATACCATTAAATACTTTATAAGAAATGCTTAAAACTATAGTCAATATAAATACAGCTACTATTATTTCTAATAAAGTAAGACCTCTTTCATTGTTTTTGTACAAGCTCATCACCTATCTTTAAAACCTATTTGGTTTTATTTTGCACTAGATTTAAATGGATTATATTTTCCTGGTCTCCATGAAGATGGATTATCTGTATCAAGTACCATTGTAGTATTTTCTTTAGTATACATTATAAATTTAAATGTAGCCTCTACTACACCTTCTGCTTGTGGAGTTACTACTTCTTTTTTTGTTTCTTTTTCTGTTGCAGCTCTAAGTACACAAGTGTTACATAGATAACTTGTTGACCTATCTAAAAGTTTGTCATTCTTAAGAATTTCTCCTTCTTTTATCAATGGACAGTCATTATATAAATGCCATTTATCTTCGCCTTCTACCCAATATATTTTTGTATCTTTATTTATGTTCACATTTTTAATTAAGTCTTTATTACTTGTTGTCTCTTGTTCTTCTTTTTCTGGCTCTATATATGAAGTCATAGTATAGTCTAATATCTGAGTAACATTTTTTTGCTCTTCTAAATAAGCCATCAATTTTTTAACATTTCTATAATCCCCTCTAACACTTATTGTTGTTGATATTCCATAAAAATGTTCATATTCTCTAATATTTCCAACATCATAGCTAGTTAAGTCAATATTATATGTTTTCATTTTCTTGTCTAAACCAATTAGAAACAGACCATCTTGCATATCATATAATAGGTTTTTACTTTTTTCATTTAATTCAGTTTCAATATTTTTAAGTTGTTTTTCATATTTTGGCATAAGAGCTGTTTTCTCTTTGTATGTATTTAATTTTTGTGTAGCTTGTTTTACAGAATTTTTTGTAAAGACATATTTCTCATATTGTGGATAAAGTCCAAAATATCCATAGGATAAAATAGCAAGTAAAATTACGACTTTTATAATGATTCCCTTTAGACTAACTTCCATTTTAAATATATCTTTTATATCTTTTTTAAATATGTCCTTATTCATTAGTTAATACACCTTCTTTCAGGTATAATGTCATATTAAATGTATAGTTGGAATTCTCTTCATTGCTTTTTATGCTATGCAGTTTAACATCTTCAAAATAATACAAGCCCTTTAATTTATATAAAAACTGACCTACATAAGAAGAATCTTTAGCATTTCCTTCTATGTTTATAACATTTGGTATCTTATCATATAATGGTGTTTTATCATCTTTATCTGTATCATCACTATCAGTTCCACTATCTCCAGTTAATGCTTCTGACACATTTGTAGTCTTATCTTCATTTAAATCACTGCTGGCTTTATCTCCATCACTACTACTTTTTGTATTTGATTTTGTTTCATTACTACTTGATTTATTTGTGGTAGTTTTATTGTTATTTGAGTTCTCAGTTTTATTAGTAGTTCCAAGATTTTGATAAGTCGTTGATAAACTCATTAGTTCAACTCTACTTGGAGTATTTTTATCTATATCATCCAATAGATTTTCCCATTTTACCTTTTTCCCAATTAACATATCATATACCTTTATTTCTTCTGTTTTACTTTGTATCATTTTTTCTATATTTCCAATTTGATAGTAAGCAGACTCAATATTTCTTATTTCATCATTTACATTTTCAAGTTCTTTATTAGCTAAACTGTTTGAAAAAATTAAACATAAATATGGAATAGAAATCACTAAAATAACCACAGGTGCCATTTTCATTACACTTTTTATTTGTTTAGCTTTCATTTGTTTTCTAAGTATATCTATTGGTAGAAAATTTATATTTTCAAAATCTTTTTTGTCTTTAGGCTCTATCATACAACCTAAAAGTTCTACAATTGAATTTATATCATCTTCATCTATATCACCAGATACCATATCAGCTATATCCATTATCTCTGTAAGACCTTGAGAAACATAGTTTGAAAATGCAGAACTAAAAGCCTCATAAATTAATTTATTAGAGTACCTTTTCCCCAATATCAATATAGTATCTGTTACCTTACCAAAGTTTCTTGACGAATAGTAATTCATAAGTCCTTTTGACTCTTCGACCACATTTAATAATTGCATTTCCATATCTTTAGCAGTTATTCTTATTGGTATATTATCACTAATAAATAAAGTATCTTTTTTATATATGTTTATAATTGTGCTATTATCGCTTATATTTGTCACCATTATATCATTGTAATCTAAATTCTTGAGAATTCTTAAATAAGCTGTTGATAATGTATCTATTCTATCTAATACCAAATCAAATTCATGTATTATATCTACAATTGCATTTACTTCTTCTTTCTTTATAGCCCCAATAATCAGATTTAAACTAGCCTCTTCACCTTCTGACCTATCAGATATCTCACTAGATACTTCATATGAAAATACATACTCATCTGATTCCAGGGCCATCATTTCATCCATTTCTAGCTTCATAAATCCATCTAAATCTTTTTTATCCATCTTAGGCAACTTTTGAGGTTTTAGAATTACATCTCTCGTATTCAAACAAAACACTATATGTTTTGATTTTAACTTTACATTTTCTAATGCATATCTCAATAGAGCATACTTTTCTTTAGAAAAATCTTGAGCAATATCCTCTATTGAAAATACATTAAAGTTTTTTATATAAAATTTATCTTTATCATGTTTGTATCTGCCTTCAACTATGGATATAGAATCACCATAATATGATACATAAACCTTATTCATTTGTTGTTTTCCCTCCTACATAGCATCATATATACTAAGCATTGGCATGAATATTGATACAACCAGTACCGCAACTATAATACCAACTGCAATTATTAAAACAGGTTCTATCATTGATGCCATTCTATTTAGATAAATTTCGGATTCATATTCATAGAATTCAGCCATCTGTCTACTTATGTTCTCTAATTCCCCTGTCTGTTCCCCTATAGCTATCATCTGCACTAAAACTGAATCAAAATACGTATATCTTTCTAAGTTTTCTGCTAGACTTTCACCTCTTGTTATTCCATCTTTTGCTGATGTTAAAATCTTTTCTGCCATAGTATTATTTACACTATCTATAATATAATCAAGCCCTTGAACTAATGGATACCCAGTTGATACAAATAGATACAATGCTCTTGAAAATCGTGTAGCCACCATACAGTTTATACCTTTTCCCAATACAGGAATCTTATTTATAACTCTATCCTTTTGAGCTCTACCCACTGGTGTTTTTAGATACTTCTTAAATTGGTAAATAGACAGTATAATAACTAAAAGTACTATTGGCCAAAATGTCTTCATAAATGTACCAAATCCCATAACAATCCTTGTTACAAGTGGAAGAGTGGCACCTACTGTTGTGATTGAATTAATCATCTTAGGTACCATAAATGCTGTAAATATAAAAATCATTATAAATGAAGAAATCAAAACTATTAATGGGTATGTAGCTGCATTTCTAAGCTTTTGCTTAACTCTATGCTCGCTGGAATAAAATGAAGCCATACTTTTTAATACTTCATCTAGTTTACCTGTAGCCTCACCTGTAGCCACCATAGCACCAAGTAACTTTGGAAACTTAGACTTTGGTGCAAGCATTGAGTCAGCAATAGTAGAACCTATTTTTATCTCTGCTACTATACGATTTATTTCTTCTCTTAATGTAACATTAGTTGACCTTCCTGCTAATGTTTCTAATCCAGAAATACTATTTATACCAGAAGATACTATAATAGCAAACTGTCTGCAAAAATGGCTTATTTGGTCAGCTCCTAAGTCTTTTTTTCTCTTTCTAGAAGATATATTTATATTTTTACTTTTACTTTCTTTGATTTCAAGAACTCTAAGATTTCTTTTTCTAAGAAGACTTTTAGCTTCATTAAAATCATTAGCTTCAATCACATCAGTTTGCTTTTTCCCATCCTCTTTTATTATTGTATACTTAAAACTTTTCATAATATCATCCCTTAATCAGTCATCAAAATTATTCTAATCATTTCTTCTACTGTTGTCTTTCCACCTAAAACCTTTTTAACTATATCCTCTTTTAGACTAATCATACCTTGTTTTTTAGCTAACTTTAAAATTTCTCTTTGATTTGCAGATGAATCTATTAGCTCTTTTATTTCTGGTGTAATTTCAAGCATTTCAAATATACCTAGACGTCCCTTATATCCAGTATTATTACATCTTTCACATCCCTGTCCTTTATAGATAGTCACTGATTCGTTTACATCAATTCCAAGAGCCTTTTTTTCTCCAGTGTCTGCTTCATATGAAATTCTACAATGTTCACATATTTTTCGTGTCAGCCTTTGAGATATTACCCCTAAAAGAGATGAAGTTATCAAAAAACTTTCCACATCCATATCTAAAAGACGTGAAATCGCTCCGACTGCTGTATTTGCATGTAATGTACTTAAAACTAAATGTCCTGTAAGAGAAGCTCTAATTGCTATTTCAGCAGTTTCTGTATCTCTTATCTCTCCAACCATTATTATATCTGGGTCTTGACGCATAAAGGCTCTAAGCCCACTGGCAAAAGTAAGTCCTGCCTTCTCATTTATTTGAGATTGATTTACACCAGGTAGTTCATACTCTATAGGGTCTTCTATCGTTAATAAATTTCTATTTTCCGTATTCAATTGATTTAGCATTGAATATAATGTAGTAGTTTTTCCACTTCCAGTAGGTCCAACTACCAATATAAGCCCATAAGGAGTATTTATTAACTCATCATATATCTTAGAGCCATGTTCATCTATTCCTAGTACTTCTTTACTTACCATAAAATTACTCTTATCAAGTACTCTCATTGCTATTTTTTCATCCCTATTAGTAGGCATTGTAGAAACCCTAAAATCTATAGGTTTATTATCTACTTTTAAATATATTCTACCATCTTGTGGAATCCGCTTTTCAGATATATTTATATCTGACATTATTTTTATACGACTTATTACCGCTTTGTATGGAGCAGAGTTCATTCTCATATATTCTCTTAACATTCCATCTATTCTAAATCTAACACGCATGTAATTTTCGCTTTGTTCTATATGTATATCACTGGCCTCCATTCTAACAGCATTTTCTAGTATATTATTTACTAGTCTTACTATTGGAGCAGCATTTACATCCTCTTCAAGGATTACTGTTTCTCTAATTCCACCAGTCTTGTTTTTGTTGTATTCAGTCATTGCTTTATTTATTTCTGAATGTGCATAAGCATGACCTATTGCTTTGTTTATATCTTCTGCACTTGATATAAATATTTCGACATCTTTACCTGACATACGTCTTACATCTTGAACTGCTTCTCTGTCTTGTGGGTCTGACATGGCTAGACATATTTTATTTCCATCAATTTTGAATGGAAATACAGCATATCTTTTGCATATATTTTCTGGAACCATCTTTGTAGCTAATGTGTCTATTTCTGTTCCTTCTAAAAATACACTTTCTATATCTAAAAGTTCTTTTAATACACTTATTAATAAGTTACTATCTATAAGACCTTCTTGTACTAGAAATTCTCCTAGTCTTTTTCCACTGTTTTTTTGCTCTGATAATGCCCATTTAAGCTGGTCTTCTGTTATGTATCCTTTTTCGACCAGTTTGTCTCCTATTCTAACTTTTTTAGCCACAGATTTCACTCCTTTACTATCTCAATTATATCATCATTTGTGATTGGACATTAAAGAAAATAGTATAAAAGACAGGAAGATTTTCTTCCTGCCTTTTTCATTAAATTTATAATTAAACTTAAATATAATCAAATAATAAATATATTATTTACTATTAATTACCACTACTACCATTATCCTCTAAATTATCTATAAGAATGATGTATATATCACCTTTATCTAAAGCACTAGTTAACTTACCAGAAAGATTTTCATCTGTATAAACCTTATCTTCCCCTATATCAGATACTAGTTTGTTCGCTTGTTCTTTTGTTATTGTTGCGCCATCTATCAATAATGCTAATTTTTTATTATTACTAACTTTAACTAAATCATAAGTTCCACCAATATCAGAATTTTCTATATCAGATTCCAAGTATGATTTTAAGTGCGTTTTTATATCTGTAGGTAATGTGTTAGTATCTGCATAATAAGACAATGCTGCACTTTTAACTGAACTATAATCAGACTCAACACTTGCTACCTTAGCTTTGTTTATATTACTAAATAAAGCTGGAACTGCCACTACTGCTAATATACCTATAATTGCAATTACTACCAATAATTCCACTAAAGTGAAACCTTTTTTATTCTTTCTTAACTTCATTTTTATTCCCCCTCAATTTTTTTAATTAATACTTAATTATAATATATCTGGTTAAAAATCTAAGTAAAATTATTTACACGTACTAACCAGATTTATTTCTAGCATATAACCATTTTTTTGAACAAAAAAAACTATGAAAATAAAAGTATCATAAATACAATTTCATAGCCGGTTGCACCACTAACTCAATATGTTCCAAGGTGCCCACATCACAGAACATACATCAACGTTTCTATTTTATTAAATCTAGAATGATATATAACTCATAATAGAGATACATATCCACTTATATTATATAATAGTTACCACATTTTAGCAATACAGTTTATATTATTTATATATACCAAACTTTAACATATTCAAACATAATTTCCGAAAGTAATTATACTATACAAAAAAAGAAACATCTCCCTACAATTATCATATATCGTAAGGAGATATTTATAAATTATCATTTAGTTTTATCATTGTCATTTCCATCCTTTGCTAATATTTATTTGAAAGCTAAAAGCTATTACAATATAGTATTTTATTAAAAACATCTATATATAAACATTCTATATTCTTGCAGTTATGATTCAGCCACAATCACTATATAAATGAAACTCTTCATCTATATATATGCTTATCGTACAAAATTACTTTCTTTACAGTAACTTTATATAATCCAGAACCCTCTCACAAACACTAAAGATATAGAATAGATACTATTTTCAATTCTTATAAATAAACTTTCAATAGATTTTTATATTTACTTTAGATTGTGGCTGAATCAATTAATTATTAGGGGTTCATCTTCAATCCTTCCCATTGGAAACACCTCTTTCTTTAATTTATATTTACATAATACTACATAATTCAAACTTTTTCAATGCTTTTTCCAAATATTTTTTATATTCGTAATATTCATAATTTTATATTTTTTATTAAATTTAGTTTTTAATTACTTATCCACATGTTTTACAAGAAACATTTACTTTTATATACACACATACAACTCCAATAAATTATACTAATACATAAATTAGATATTAAAAAAGAGTTGCTTAAAAACTTACTTTAAGCAACTCTTATAAATCTAATTAATTAAAATAATTTACTTACTGATTCATTAGAGAATATCATTCTTATAGCATCTCCAAATAAAGGAGCTACTGTTTTTATTTTTATCTTATCTATTCTTTTTTCTTCAGGAAGTTGTATAGTATCAAGAACTATTAACTCACTTATTTCTGAATTAGAAATTCTTTCAATAGCTGGTCCTGATAATACACCATGAGTACAACAAGCATAAACATCTTTTGCTCCAAACTCTTTAAGCGCATTTGCAGCATTAACGATTGTTCCAGCTGTATCTATCATATCATCTAATAGTATAACATTTTTACCTTTAACATCACCTATTAAGTTCATAACTTCACATACATTAGCTTTTGGTCTTCTCTTATCTATTATCGCTATTGGAACTTCTCCATTTAAAGTATTAGCAAACTTTCTTGATCTAGTAACACTTCCTAAATCTGGAGATACTACTACTAAATCTTCTATTTTCTTTTCATTGAAGTAATCTGCTAATATTGTTCCACCTAATAAGTGGTCTAGTGGTATATCAAAGTATCCTTGTATTTGAGCTGCATGTAAATCCATTGTTAATACTCTGTCTGCCCCAGCAGCAGTTATTAAGTTTGCAACTAATTTAGCAGTGATTGGATCTCTTGCCTTAGCTTTTCTATCTTGTCTTGCATATCCATAGTAAGGAATAACTGCTGTTATTCTTCCTGCTGATGCTCTCTTTAATGCATCAATTAAGATTAATAACTCCATTAAGTTATCATTTACTGGACTATTAGTAGATTGTACTACAAACACATCACAACCTCTTACTGTCTCATTCATGTTTACACATATTTCACCATCACTAAATGTACCTACTTCACAGTCTAGCACTGATACACCTATATAGTCAGCTATTTTTTGTGCTAACTCTTTCGATGAATTACCTGCAATAATTTTAATCTCGCTTCCGCTAGTATTCATTTATGTAACCCTCCTGAAAATTTTAAAATCCTAATGAATATAATTTATAATAATTTCGAGCTAATTTTATTAGCCAAAATAATAAACTAAATAACTACTTACCTTGATTATCTTTTTGATTCTTCTTTTCTACCCATCCTTCTTTAACAACTTGTCTTTGTCTTGCTATTGCTAAAGCTCCATCTGGGACATCATGTGTTATTGTTGAACCTGTTGCTATATATCCTTTTTCTTCTACAACTACTGGTGCAACTAAATTAGAATTTGAACCTATAAACGCATCATCTTTAACTATTGACTTAAATTTATTTTTACCATCATAGTTTACAAATACTACTCCACATCCAATATTTACATTTTTTCCAACATGCGCATCTCCTATATAAGAAAGATGAGATGCTTTTGAACCATCTTCTATAACAGCATTTTTTACCTCTACAAAATCACCTATTTTTACATTGTTTCCTAAGTTAGTTTTCGGTCTTAAATATGCATATGGTCCAACAGTAGTATTATCTCCAACTTTACTATCAAGTATCGTTGAATTTTTTATTTCTGTACCATTTCCTATTTCTGAGTTTGTTATAGATGAGTTCATTCCAATTATACAATCTGAACCTATCTTTGTTTTTCCTTGTAACATAACCCCTGGATATATTATAGTATCATTACCTATCTCAACATCAGATTCTATGTAGGTAGAGTTAGTGTTTATTATAGTCACTCCATTTACCATATGAGATTCATTTATTCTTCTTCTCATAATTTCTTCTGCCTTTGATAATTCCACTCTTGAGTTAACACCCATAAGTTCTTCAATAGTTGAACCTGCAAATGCACCAACTTTTAAGCCCTTGTCTCTCATTATTTTAGCAGTATCAGTTAAATAATATTCACCTTGTGCATTGTTATTATTTAACAAATCTAATGCTTCTCTAAGACTCTTTCCATTAAAACAGTATATCCCAGAATTTATCTCACTTATCATTTTTTCTTCTGAATTTGCATCTTTTTGTTCCACTATTTTAAGAAGGTCACCCTTCTTATCTCTTATTATTCTACCATAACCTGTTGGATTTCCAACTTTTGTTGTAAGAACTGTGGCATGATATTTATTTTCTATATGGAAATCAAATAATTTCTTTAATGTTTCTTCCTTTATAAGTGGAGTATCTCCACAAAGTACAACTATTATATCGTCATCATTTATATATTCTTTAGCCATTTTTACAGCATGTCCTGTTCCAAGCTGTTCTGTTTGCATAGCTATCATAGTTTCTTCTGCAAGTTTTTCTTTTACTACATCCGCTTCATGCCCCAAAATTACAACAGTATCCTTTACACCTGATTTTTTTGAAACATCTATAATATGGTTGACCATTTCTTTTCCGCATACTTTATGTATAACTTTTGGGTATTTAGACTTCATTCTTGTTCCTTTGCCAGCGGCAAGGATTATAGCTTTAAAGTTCATTGATACACTCCATTCAATCTAATTTAATTTTATTCGTATTATTATCTCAATCAATATACATTATAATACATTTATTTAACAATTTGTATACAACATATACATTATCACTAATAATATAGCACTTTTTTACTAAAAAGTACATATTTTAATGCAAATTCTACATTTAAAAAGAGCCTAAATGTTCGGGCTCTCTCCATTTTATATTTATTGTTATTCAGCAGCTACTTCCCATTGAACTAATGCTTCATGATACGCTTGTAAAACTGCATCTTCTAAAACTTGTCTCATTTCTGCATTTATTGGATGAGCTATGTCTCTGAAATTTCCTTCGCCTACTTTTCTGCTAGGCATTGCTATAAATAACCCATTGTGGCCTTCTATAACTTTTATATCATGCACTACAAACAAATTATCAAAAGTTATTGAAACTATACATTTCATCTTGCCTTCTTCTGTTAATTTTCTTACTCTTACGTCAGTTATCTTCATACCAATATATCCCCCTTTGATTTTGACAGAAATTAATTTATATTAAAATTATTATTGTTGGAATAAATTAATATAAACTGTTTTTTAAGTAATTCTATGGACAACTAGGGATATCCTCTTTTTATTTTTACATATTTTTCTAAATATTTTTTTTATTAATCTTCATCTATTTCAAATTCAAATTCTGAATCATTTTCTTCATCTAATTCTTCATTTCTATATTCATCTTTAAAAGTTTTTAAATTTGGTTCAACTACTATTTTATCTCCAGTAACATCTAACTGAATTAGTGATATATAATCTTTTACCATTTTTTCTGAAGGATTTGTTGTAGATATAAATACTCCAGTACCTATAACCTCTGCTCCAAATTCATTCATAAGGTCTACCATTCCTTTTATAGTACCTCCACCCCTCATGAAATCATCTATAATTATAACTTTACTATCTGGTTTAAGAGCCCTTCTTGGTAAACTCATACTCTCAACCTTCGAATTATTTCCACTTACATATGTCATACTAAGGGTAGGACCTTCTGATACTTTTATGTCTTTCCTTATTATAACTAAAGGCAAATTCATAGCCTTTGCAGTCATAAGTGCCATAGGTATACCTTTTGTTTCCATTGTTACAACATAATCTGCATCTACATATTCAATGTTTGAAGCAAATATTTTTCCTATCTTAGCAGCTATTGTAGGGTCATAAATTAAATCAATTAAGTATAAAAAACCACCAGATAGTATTCTAGATGTGTCACATATTTTCTCACATAATTCCATTAAAAACTCTGCATTTTCTGCTATAGAAGTTTTAGGTATATATTTTACTCCTCCTGCTGCACCTGAGATAGTTATAACTTTCCCTAAATGTAGTTTTTCAAATACATTTTTTACAACTAATAAATCTTCACTTATTGTGGATTTTGCTGCATTAAATTGATTTGTAAAATAACTTAATGTATATATTTTATTTGGATTATCAGATAGTATTTTAACTATTGCTCCAATTCTCTCTGTTCTTTTAAATTTCATTACTATTTCCTCCTACAAATACCTTTATATAACGTTAAACTAAATAATGCATAACAATTCGTATTGTGGTATAATATTACTTATGTTTTATTATATTCAAAAATAAAATACATATAATATTATATGCATATTAATTATAAAATATTGAACATTATATTATTATACCACAAAAATAGTTCATATTGTAGGACTTAATTAAAAAGAAAGGTGGTTTTATTATGAATATACACTTTATAGGAATTGGCGGTATCAGCATGAGTGCATTAGCCGAAATATGTATCAATAAGGGTTATCAGGTTTCAGGTTCGGATTCAAACGAATCATATCTATTAGACAAACTTAGGGATCAAGGGGCAAACATCTATATCGGTCAAAAAAAAGAAAATATATCAGATGATGTAAATATGGTTGTTTATACTGCAGCAGTTCACCCAGATAATGAAGAACTTATAGCTGCTCGAGAAAAGAATAAATTAATAATGAACAGAGCTACTTTTTTAGGCCAGATTATGAGAGAATATAAAAACTCTATAGCAGTTTCTGGTACACATGGAAAGACTTCTACAACATCTATGTTGTCTACAATTTTTGAATATGCAGACTTAGACCCAACTATACTAGTTGGTGGTAACTTAAGCATGATAGGTGGTAATGTTAAGATAGGTAATTCTAACCATTTTATAACTGAGGCATGTGAATATGTAGATAGTTTCCTTAATTTTAATCCTAAGATATCTATAGTTTTAAATGTTGAGGAAGACCATCTTGATTATTTCTCAGGTATAGACGAAATCAAAGCTTCTTTTAATAAATTTGGTAAACTTTTACCTCCAGATGGATATTTCATAATAAATGGTGATGATGAAAATGTAGATGACATATTATATGATGTCAAAGCTACTATTATAAAATATGGTAGAGATTCTGACAATGATGCTGTAATAAAAGACATACATTTTGATAATAGTGGTCATGGGATATTTAAAATAGAGTATCAAGGAAAAGATTTGGGAGAATTTGAGCTTTCTGTATATGGTCTTCATAATATATACAATGCTTCTTCTGCTATAATGGCAGCTCTTGTTTCTGGTATTGATTTAGAGACTATAAGAAAAAATTTAAAAATATATAAAGGTGTAGGAAGACGATTTGAATCTAAAGGATACTACAAAAATGCCTTAGTAATAGATGATTATGCACATCATCCAACTGAATTAAAGGCTACTTTAGCTGCTGCTAAAAAGTTAAAAAAATCAACTTTATGGTGCATCTTCCAGCCACATACTTACACTAGAACAAAATCTCTTTTAGGAGAATTTTCAGAAGCTTTCTATGCTGCTGATAAAGTTATCATAACAGACATATATGCTGCAAGAGAAGATGATCCAGGAGATATACACTCTAAAGATTTAGTTGAAAAATTATATCAAAACAACGTAGATGCTATCTACATAAAAGAATTTGAAGATATAGTAAAATATTTACGTGAAAATGTTAATGATAATGATTTAGTAATAACTGCTGGTGCTGGTCCAATATATAAGGTTGCAGACTTACTAGTTGAAAAATAGTATGTAACTAAAAATAACATATAAAAATTAATGTAGGCTATCAAATGATATAATCGCTTGATAGCCTTCTTAATATTTTATTTCTTTCCAATCTCAAATATTTCATTTTTAAGATAATCAAATAAACTTGTATGAACCTCGTAGTAAGAGACAGTTTTTTTAGAAGTAACTTTTACATAATCCTTGCCCATTGTATCTACTTTCACAGCAAAATTTTCACCTTTTATATTTATACTGAAATTATAATCACTTCTTTCCTTGCTTTTTTCTGGCTGAACCTTTCCTACAACTCTTTTTGAAATCATCTTATGTGCTAAATCATCAAACTTCCATTTATGAACCTTCTTAGTTTCTTTTCCATAAGTTATAGTGACCTCTTTCCAGTCTTTATAGTGACTCAAAAGGTCAAATGAAGTATATATACTCTCATCTAAAAGTTTCTTAAAAGAATTTTTGGAATCAATTGGAACTTTATAATATTCCTCTTTATTTACAGTATAGACTCTAAAAAAATTAAGGTCTGTAGAAAATTTAATTCCATCATCAGAATACCCTTCATAAATTGCTTCATAAGAAGTAGTATTTCTTACCTTCTTAAATTCTGAGAAAAAGAACTTTATCTCGTTCCACATATCTTCTTCGATTTTTATGTTTTCTACATTTTTATCTGATACATAAATTTTCTTTTTCTCTTTTATTTGAGTCATTAAAGACCTATTATCTTCTGTCTCTGTTTCTACTTTCTTTGGAACCTCACTCTTATCCTTCTCCATGTTTAGACCTATTTTAAAGGATATAAAGTATATTATAAAGAAAACAACTACTCCTATTAATATTGCAGCTTTTTTCTTTAGTTTTCTTTTCTTAATCATTTAACCACCCCTAGAGTTTATAGTCATAAAACAATTATATAACTTTTTACACTTTTTTTTAAGCTATAATTATTTTATACACTTATTTCCTTGGCAATTAGTGCATGGTTCAACATGAACTGTTATCCCTTTTACAAATTCCATATGTTTTATTATATGTTTTTCCAACTTAGTAGCAATATCGTGCCCCTGTTTTACTGTGAGATTTTCATCAACACATATAGTCAAGTCCACATATGCCATAGCTCCATGCTTTCTAGTCTTTATATCTCCTAGATTTTTAACACCTTCTGTATCTGCTACAATAAACTTTAATTCTCTTCTTTCTTCTTCATCAACTGAAACATCCATCAATTCATTTACAGAACTTCTAAGTATATCGATTCCTACCTTAGCCACAAATACTGCCACTACAACTGACGCAATTGGGTCTAATGGTTTAAATCCTAAAATAGAACCTCCTATACCTATAAATGCAGCCACTGAAGATAGAGCATCTGACCTATGATGCCAAGCATCTGCTTTTAAAGCTGGTGAATTTATCTTTTTAGCAACTTTGATTGTTATTCTATATTGATACTCTTTTATCAAAATTGAGATGACTGACACTATTAACGGAAGTATTGATGGAACACTCAATGCATCTAAGTTAAATAATGATTTAATAGCCCCTATACCTATTGTTATAGAAACAAATATAAGTAATATTGATAATACGAATGATACCAATGTCTCTGCCTTTTCGTGACCATAATTATGTTCCTTATCTCCTGGTCTAGAAGATACATAATTACCTATCAGTACACCTATAGAACTTATAATATCTGAGGCTGAATGTAATCCATCTGCAATCATAGCACTCGAATTACCAATAATACCAGCTATCACCTTAATTATTGTTAAGACTATATTCCAAATTATTGATTGTATTGTTATTTTATTTGCTTCCTCATACCTTGTTTCCATTGTTATTCCTCCTAACAAACCAAATCTAAATATTATTAAAAACATATACTTAAACATAAATTAAATTTATTATTATATTCAAATGTATATCTTTTACTTTCAATAGAGATTATCAATCTTCTATAAAATGAAAAATCACCTAGCTTGAGCTAGGCGATATATATATTATACACTATTATTTAAATTTATGCTTCTTTTATTATCTCTATTACCATTTTGGCAGAATCATATAAATCCTTTATAGCTATATGTTCATCTAATGTATGCGCATTTTTCATACCTATTCCTAGAGTTATAGCTTCAATACCATTTTTACTTAATATATTAGTATCGCTACCTCCTCCTGTAGATTCAGTATGACCTTCTATTCCTAAATTTGAAAATGCTTTTTTTGCAAGTTGTATTATTTCTGAATCTTCATTAACATCTATTGGAGTATATGCTCTATTTACATCTATTTCAATTTTAGCTCCAAAATCCTTAGCAGCTTTTTCAAAAGTTTCTACCATATGTTTAGTTTGAACATCTAATTTATCTTCTTTTAGACTTCTAGCTTCTGCAACTATGTTAACTTCTCCTGTTACTATATTTGTAGCTGTTCCACCATTTATAATTCCTATGTTAGCAGTTGTTTCTTCATCTATTCTAAGTAAATTCATATTATCTATTGCTCTAGCAGCTACCATTATAGCACTTATACCAGCTTCAGGCTCAAGACCTGCATGAGCTGTCTTTCCTAATATCTTAACATTTATTACATCTTGTGCAGGAGCTTTTACTATTATCTCTCCTGGAGAACCACCACTATCTAATACAAAGGCATATTTAGAATCTATTTTTGCATAGTCTAAATTTTTAGCTCCAACTAATCCACATTCTTCACATATAGAGAATACAACTTGAATATCAGTATGTTCTATATTATTTTCTTTTACTTGTCTTAATCCCTCTAATATAGCTGCTATACCTGCTTTATCATCAGATCCTAATATTGTAGTCCCATCACTTTTTATTATTCCATTTACTTCATCCACTATAGGTTTTACCCCTATTCCTGGAGTTACTGTATCCATATGTGAACTAAATAATATTTTCTTTCCTTCTTTATTTCCTTTTAAAGTAGCTATTATATTGCCTGTTTCTCCATTTGCTTTTTCACCAGCATTATCTACTACAACTGAACAACCTATTTCTTCTAACTTTTCAACTAATACTTTGGCTACGTTCCCCTCTTTTAAAGATAAACTGTCTATCTGTATTAATTCAAGGAACTCATTTAAAATTCTTTGCTCGTTTATCATAATCTTCCTCCATAATATAATAGGTATTTCAACATATATTGTAGTGTAATATTTAAATATTATCAATAGTTTTTAAACTTTTATATCATTTTAGTTAAGTTTCTTTACTAAAATGAAAGTTAAAGTTAAATTCTTTCATTCTTATTGTTTTATCTAACTATACTTCTCTGTCTAGAATCTATAAAGCATAACCAGTAGCCTAAACTATTGGTTCTGTGGTCACAAGCTTGATATCTCAAAAATCCTGTACTTCCATTATCTGGTTGTTCATTTCTATTACCTGGAATAGCATAAATATAATGCTTTCTCTTATTATATTCATCATATTGTACTCCGAATAAGTAATGTCTATATTTATATGAATGTAAAACTGCATCACTATACATTGTATAATTCAATACATTTAAATATCCTAAATAAGGCATTGAATATCCACACAATGTTGTAGGGTTTACCTCTATTTTCCACCATCTTGTATTGTCTATATAATCTGCTGTAAAAGGCTTAACTTCTCTAAATAGCTTTAACCCTTTCTTTATTTGTCTAGGCATAAGTAATGTTCCAGCTTGCTTATTCCCACTATCTATTTGATTTATTCCATTGGCTCTTTTTACTTTTTCAACATTATTTTGTTCTTTTTGAGTTTTCTTTGACTTAGTAGTTTTTTGAGAAGCAACTACCTTTTCTTCATGTCTTATTTCAAAATCTTCTTCATCCTCATCATATTCATCTTCATATTCTATATCGTCATAGAATTCATTTTCTTTAGCCTTGTTATAATTTTCTATTTCCTTATAGTTATTAAATTCTTCAATTTCATCATCACTAGAATCTTCTACATCTGCTCTTATCTTTAATTCTCCCTCTTCAGTTTCATCATCTTCCCAATAATCTTCATATTCATCTTCATCATATTCTTCGTCACTATCACTGTTTTCTTCATTATCAGCATCTTCTTCTAAGTACTCTTCTTCTCTTTCAACCTCTATATCTTCTTCTAAATACTCTTCTTCACTTTCAGCTAATTCTTCATCTTCTACATCTTGGAATAATATGTCCTCATAATTTTCAATCTTATTTCCCTTAAACCCAACTAGAGGAATATTTCTTTCATACAATAAGGCAATTCCTTTTATTTCTTCATCATAATCCTCTAAATCTAAAACAAATTCACCTCTTCCTTGTTCATTTAAAATTATATTTCCTAAGTCTATTAATCCATGGTCACCTTTTATTGCTACTGCTTTATACCCATCTTTAACATATTTTAGATTTTCTACATATAATGCAATGATTGATTTTTCATCATTTACTTCGACTTTTGCAAAAGCTTTTGGCAGTACTCGTTCTTTGTATCTAAAGTTTATGTCTTTAGCTTCTAGTATTATATAGTCTCTTTTAAACTTTCTTTTAGAACCCACTGCAATCCCCCCTTAACACAGTTTCTCTAAACAATATATGTTAATAAAATAAAAAAAAGTACCTCCTATTTAGAAGATACTTTTGTATTTACTATATTTGAAAGAACTGCAAACTCTTCTATACTAAGAGTTTCACCACGTCTTTTTTCATCTATATTAGCTTCTTTTAATATTTCTCTTATTTCGTCCTTATTAAGAAAACCAAGGCCTCCCAATGAATTAAGTAAAGTCTTCCTTCTTTGTCCAAAAGATGCTTTTACTGTCTTGAAAAATAGTTCTTCATTATGAACATCATATTTCTTTTCAGCTCTGACATGTAAACCTATAACCGTTGAATCTACATTGGGTTGTGGTATAAACATATGTCTTGGAGCCTTTGCTACAATTTCTGTTTCACAATAGTACTGAACAGCTATGGACAATGCTCCATAATCCTTTGTACTTGGAACAGCATTCATTCTATCTGCAACTTCTTTTTGAACCATAACTACTATATCCGTTACAGGTATATCCTCTTCTAAAAATTTCATAACTATTGGTGTAGTTATATAATATGGAAGATTTGCTACAAGCTTAACTGGTCCACCATTTAATTTATCTTTTATTAGTTCTTGTATATCTACTTTTAATATATCTTGGTTTATAACTTCTATATTCTCTAAATCTGATAAGGTATCTTTCAATATAGGAATTAAGTTTCTATCAATTTCTATAGCTACCACTTTCTCTGCTACCTTACCCATTTCACGAGTAAGTGTACCTATCCCAGGACCTACTTCTATTATGTTATCTCCTTCTGTAACTCTAGCTCCATCCAATATTTTATCTATTATATTACTATCTATTAAAAAATTCTGACCTAAAGACTTTGAAAATTTAAAATTATGTTTTTGTACTACTTCTTTCGTTGCACTGTGTGAAGATAGTCTATCCATCGTTTACTCCTTTTTAACTTATTTTAAGATTTTATCCTATTAATTATACTTATTTACATGTGTTTAAAGCAAAATATTTATTAAAGATAATTTATTTTAAATTACTCCATAATTTTATATTTATTTTTTATATATTTTTTTCATATCATACATGCTTACATTTAAATTTGTTTTAATGCACTTATAAATTCTTCTCTTTCAACACCATAATTATTTAATCTATTTAAAAATTGCTTTGCATTTCCATAACCAATCCCAAGTATTTTACCAAGTGCATCTCTCCTAGATGATGCATCTTCATTTCCTATAAGACCATTTCTAATCAAATCAACTTGTTTAAATTCATCTCTTTTCTCTGTACTTTCAGTTCTAACTTTATTTAAAGCTGCTATTATACTTTTAGGAGTAGCATTTTCTATACCTATATCTCCATCCTTTTTAGCTTCTTCTCTTGGTAAAAACGCATGTTTACATCCTGGAACTTCTGATGCTATTTTTTTTCTTATTTTTTCACCTGCAAAATCTGGGTCTGTAAATATTATAACTCCTCGTCTTTCATTAGCTGATTTTATACGCTCCATTACTCCTTTTGGAAATCCAAATCCACCTGTGGTTATAAGTTCTGCATCTATTGCTCTCTTAACAGCTGTAACATCATCTCTTCCCTCTACTACTATTATCTCTTTTATCATATAAATTCACCTTTTATTTGTTTTTAGTTTTTGTTTACATCTCTTTATTTTAAGGTTTTTATTTAATTTAATCAAGGCACTAACCTATTTATTTTTATTTAGAAATCTATAGTTTAAGAAAAATTTATTCCTACTAGATAAATATATTCACTATTATATTCTATTGAATCACCTATAAGCAACAATAAGTCCCATGTAGCATTACCTGTATTAATATTATATCATCCATACAATTTTCTTTTTTAATATTAATGATTTATAGAAAAAGATGTAGAACTCAGGACAAATATACATTAAAAGAGCCTAGATATAAATTTTATATTCTAGGCTCTTTTTTATTGGATTTTATTAATGAATTTAACTTTCCTTTTCTGTCTTTCCATCATATTTTGATATCCATTTATTTAATATAGTTTCTCTATTTTTTGCTGCTGATTTTAAATCATTATCTATCATTTGTTCTAATGGCTTTTTAGGGAATCCTTCTGGGATTGGATTTCCTGTATCAACTGTAGTAACTGCATAGTTCTTAGAATACTCATTCATTGCATCTTTACTTATTGCCCAATCTAAAAATACCTTAGAAGCTTCTTTTATATTATCTTTTTTTACAAGAGCATTTGCTTCTATATCCCATCCAGAACCTTCTTTTGGAAACACTACTTCTACTGGATAACCTTCTTCTTTTAATTTTATGCCTCTGTATCCAAAAGATATCCCTATAGGATACTCTCCTGAAGCTGCTGATGTAGCTGGAGCTGAACCTGATTGAGTATATACACCAATATTTTCATGTAACTTATCCATATACTGCCATGCTTTTTCTTCTCCCATAATTTGTATAAGCGCTGATACCGTTAAATATCCTGTACCAGAAGAAGATGGATTAGGCATAGATATAAGACCTTTATATTCTGGCTTTATCAAATCTTCATAAGAACTAGGAATTGGTATATTTTTATCTTTTAATTCTTTAGTATTTACTGTTATACCTGTCATCCAAGCATCTATTCCAACCCATGAAGGTACTTCTTTATCATCTTTAAATGCAGGGTCTATCTTATCAGACCCTTCTGGAGCGTATGGTTCTAACATTCCTTGGTCATCTGCAACTAGCAAGCTTGTGGCAGCAATCCCCCATACAATATCTGCTTGAGGATTATCTTTTTCTGCTAATAGTCTTGCTGTTATATCTCCTGTTGATGCTCTAACAACATTTAATTTAATATCTGGGTATTTTTCTTTAAATGTAGCTAAATATGGGTCTATACTGTCTTCTTCGATTGCTGTGTAAACTGTTAAATCACCTTTTGTTTTACTATCAGACTTTGAGTCTCCACCTGATGAGGCAGTGCTACATCCTGTTATTACACTCAATAAAAGTGTTGATAATACTCCTAAAGAAACTAGCTTCTTAAATTTCATCTTTACCTCCCCTATGCAACATCTTTTTGTTGCCATTTTTGTGTATTATTTTTTAATTTTTTTGTTACGAATTCATAGCAAAGTCTTACTATTATATTTGTTAAAAGCACTAATACTGCCATAGCTGCTGATGGTCCTATATATCCTATCTCATCTAACTTCAATATGGATATTGATGCAGTCTGAGTCTGAGGAGTATATAAAAATATTAATGCTGAAACAGTAACCATTGAATTTACAAAATAATATACTACTATCTCAAGTATTGATGTTATAGACATTGGTACTGTGATGTTGAAAAACACTTTATAAAAGGGAATATTTATAGATTTTGCAACTAACTCATACTCTCTATCCAACATTTTTAGTGACGAATTTGAAGTTATAAAGCAAACAGAGTAAAAATGTACTATATTTACTATGACAAGTATAGCTGTACCACCATATAGGAAATTTAGTGGATTACTTGCTGAGTTAAAAAAAGTTATATATGATATTCCTAGCACTAGACCTGGTAATGCCATTGGTATCATAGATAAAAAGTAAGCTGTTTGTCTTAATCGTGGAAACTTATCTACTTTTTCTATCATGTATGCACTAAAAAACACAAATATAGTTCCAAATATAGCTGTTAATGTTGATATTTTTAAACTGCTTAAATAGGTTTTTAATCCGCTTCCTAAAATACCTTTAAATGTATAATGTTCCATTGTAAAACTTAGGTTATATGGCCATAATTTTATGACTGAACCTATAACTGAAACAAATATCAAAATGAAGATTAATAAAGTTATAAAACTACATGCTATTAAAAATACTCTATCTCTAAATTTGTTTTCTTTAATTTTATAAGGCATAGATTTTGCTGTTATAGTCATTCCTTGTTTTTTACTTGCCACCTTGTCTAATGTAAAAGCTATTAGTACAGGAATCAACATTACCATAGAAACAGTTGCTCCCATTGGTATGTTAAACTGCCCCACTACTTGCTTATATATATCTGTAGCTAACACATTATAGTTTCCTCCGACTACTTTTGCTGCTCCAAAGTCTGTAAATGCAAGTATAAAGGATACAAAGAAGGAGCTTACTAGTGAGTACTTTATGCCTGGAATTGTAATTTTAAAAAACTTTTTAAAATCACTAGCCCCTAAGCTATCTGCTGCTTCATAAAGTCTATAATCTGCCATTGAAAGAGCAACGGATAGTATTAAAAAAGCTTGTGGAAATGTAAACAGTATTTGAGAGACAATTATTCCTAATGGTCCATATAATGGTATCTCAAATCCCATTGTTGTAAATATTCCTTTATTTCCAAACAGGTATATAAGTGAAATACCATATAACATAGTTGGTGCAAAAAGGGGAAACATTCCCATAGTTTTAAAAAAATTCTTAAATTTTATATTTGTTCTTGTTATTGCATATGAATAGATAAATGCTAAACATAGTGATATTAAAGATGAAACTGTAGATACAAAAATTGAATTTTTAAATGATGCTATAAGACTTGGATTTTCAGCATATTTACTAAAATTTGAAATACCTATGAAGTTTCCACTTGTATCTAAAAATGCATTTTTTAATAATGATACTAAAGGAAACAATATAAATACTATTAGTATAATTAGCGAAAAAATTAAAAAACATTTTTGTATTGTACTATCACTTATCCTTCTTTTGTTTTTTGTTGTTATCATTTATTCACCCCTAGCTATTAAGCACATCCCTCTGATTTATATTCTACAATTCCTTCTTTGGGAATTTTAAAATTTATTTTAGACCCTATACATAGTTTCATTTGTTCTGCAACTTTTGAAACTATATCTAATTTTATTTTCTTAGAACAATACTCAACTGTAATTCTATAGTTAAATCCTCTAAATTCAATATCTAAAATCTCTCCAACTTTGATATCATTGTCTTTAGAATATCTATTAAATTCTACTTTTATATCTTCTGGTCTGATAGCTATCTTATTAATACCATCATCTATAAAGTTTATTGTTCCTATAAAATCAGCTACAAAAGGGGTCTCTGGATTTTTATATACTTCTTTTGGAGTCCCAACCTGTATTATTTCTCCACTATTCATAACAACCATTTTATCCGCCAAGCAAAGTGCCTCTTCTTGGTCGTGAGTTACCATTATAGTAGTAATACCCAGTTTTCTATGTAAGCTTCTAATCTGTTCCCTAAGTTTCAATCTTACTTTTGCATCCAATGCAGATAATGGTTCATCAAGAAGTAAAAAATCTGGCTCTAGAGCAATTGCACGAGCTAGTGCGACTCTCTGTTGTTGCCCTCCTGATAATTGAGAGGAATACTTTTTCTCATATCCACTTAATTCTACTACCTCTAAAACTTCATTAACTTTCTTATCAATATTAGATTTATTTATATTTTTATTTTCTAAGCCAAAAGCTATGTTTTTGTAAACAGTCATATTTGGAAATAGTGCATATGACTGAAAAACTATACCAAAATTTCTACTTTCAGGTGGTGAGTTTGTCATATCTTTATCATTTATTATTATTTTTCCATCATGTTTGTCTTCAAGCCCTGCAATTATCCTAAGCAAAGTACTTTTCCCACATCCACTTGGTCCCAATAAACAAATAAACTCTCCTTTTTCAATATCAATAGATATGTCTTTTAGCACTTTAGCTTGTCCATAACTTTTACTTACATCTTTAACTTGTAAAAAAGACATTTATAAAACCCCTCCTAAGGCTAACCTAAACTTAAATAAATCTTCTCTATTTAAGCTTTTACTTCCTAGGTCACACTCATGCTGAGAGTAAAGCCCATGATAATCTGAGCCTCCTGTAACAACTAAGTTGTATTTCTTAGCATAAGAAAGTGACTCTTTTTCTAAGTCTTTATTGTGAGATGGATGATACACTTCTATCCCATCTAATCCAACATTCACCATATCTTCAATAGCATTAAAATTGTCCATTTGCCCAGGATGAGCTAGTACGCAAATTCCACCAGAACTTTTTATAGCTCTTATTGCATCTTTATAATCTACATATTTTAAAGATACATACGCCTTACCATTTCCTCTATGAAACAACTCTTTATATAAACTTGAATATATTTTATCTGTGTATCCTTTATCTATAAGTGCTTTCATTATATGTTGTTTAAATATTCCAGTCTTTGATGAATATTTCTTTACATCTTCTAGAGATATTTTATATCCTAAATCTATAATTTTATTTACCATCTTAACAGATGCTTTATGTCTATCACAAACCATTGGATTACATAAATTTTTTATTTCTTGACTATTTAAATCTATGTTATATCCCAAGATATGAACTCTTTTTCTGTTTTTATAATCGTATGCTGATATTTCTATACCTGGTATTATAGTTATTCCATAATTTTCTCCCAATATGATAGCTTCATCTAATCCAGACAATGTATCATGATTTGTTATTGCTAAAACACTTATATTATTTTCTGATGCTCTCTTAATTATTTCTTCTGTAGTGAAGTTATTATCTGATATGCTTGTATGACAATGTAAATCTGTTAACAATCTTTATACCTCCCTTTTATAAACTGTTTTTCCATTTACAATAGTATTTACAACTCTTGGATACTCACTATCAATATCCAATAAAACTAAATCCGCTTTTTTATTTTCTTTTATGCTACCTCTTTCACCATATATACCAACTGCTTTAGCTGGATTTGAAGTAAATAGGTTAACTGCTTTATTTAGATTGTTAGTTTCTTGTGCAACTATGCACATGGACTTTATCATTGCTGATGGAAGATAGTCTGAACAAACAATATCACAACAGTCTTCCAATATAGCATCCATTGCCTTTAAGTTGTTATTATGAGATTGCCCTCTTACAATATTTGGGGCACCTAAACAAGTTAAAACACCCAGTTTCTTTGAATATTTTGCAACTTCAAGAGTTATAGGAAATTCAGATACATTAACTCCTATATTTTTTATAAAATCCATTTTTTCTAACGTATCATCATCATGTGATGCAACATTTATATTTTTAGTTTTTGCCACTCCTATAACACTGGCTATTTTATTCCAATCTAAATTATCATGTAAATCTACTAAGTCATCTAACCATGTATCTACATAATTTTCTGTTACTCCCCATACCTTAGTAGCATACTCTCTATAGAACTTTGGATTTGTATACTGACCTTGTCCTGGAGAATGGTCCATTATAGATAAATAGTCTATTTTATCTTCTTCTAACAACTCTGACACCTTCTCTAAACCTTCATGGTATAACACTTCATACCTTAAGTGAACTTTATGATTTATATTCTTACTATTTATATTTTTGTACGAATCGATATTTTCAATCATTTCCAAAGAATTATCAATACTTCTAACTCCTACTCCATCACCCAAAGATATAGAATGATAAACTGTTGTTATTCCATTTGCAGGTAGTTTTTTATCTAGTTCATAAAATGCCATATTAAATGGTAATAATGTACTTGGTCTTGGCTCTATTTCCTTTTCAATAGCATCACTATGAATATCTATGATACCAGGTATAACATATAAGTTTTTTGCATCTATTATTTCATCTATCTCGTTGAAATCTATTAAATAATCAATCTTATCATTTGAGACTTTCTTTATTGTATCTCCTTCTATAATTAAATGGCCATTTTCTAATATTTTATCTTCCAATACAATATTTGCATTATGAATTAATTTTACCATCTAAGCTACCCCACTTTCACTTATAGTGCCTTTTGTCATAGTAAATGTTTTATCTATAACAGTCTCCATAAATTCTATATCATGAAATATCCCTATCATTGTAGTTCCTTGATTTTTAAGTTCCAACATTTTTTCTTTTACGTATATTTTAGATTGATTATCAAGTGATGCAGTTGGTTCATCAAGTAACAAAAGCCTAGGTTTTTTGACCATAGCTTGTGCTAGATTTAATCTTAATTTTTCTCCGCCAGAAAAATTATTCGGATAAGCATCCCACAAGTTTTCCTTTATTTCAAACTGAGTTAGTATATCTTTTGCCATATCATATGCACAATCTTTTTCAAATCCACTCTCAATTAAAGAATGTACTACTAGCTCAATAGCCGTTATTCGTGGAAATGTTTTTAAAAACTGTGATACATATCCTATTTCCTTTTTTCTAAGATTTATCATTTCTCTGTCACCAATTGTAGATAAATCTATCTTTCCATATATTTCTGAGTTAAATATTATTTCTCCAGTCGTTGGGATATATGTTTTATAAATACTTTTTAATATAGTAGACTTTCCCGCTCCAGATTTTCCTATTATTCCTAAAAATTCACCTTTGGAAATTGTAAAATTTATTTCACTACACGCTTTTATAGTTTTATTTAATGCATGTAATTCAAAATCTTTGCTAAAATTATTTACTTCAAGTATAATTTCTTCCATTTTATTTAAAACCCCCATTTTACTTATTTACAAATATTATTTATAGTAGTGAATTTATAAGTTGCTGAGTATATGGATGCTGTGGGTCTTCCATTATTTGGTCTGTTAAACCAGATTCGATTACACTTCCATTTTTCATAACAATTGTCCTATCAGCAAGCATTTTTATAACATCAAAGTCATGAGATACTACTATCATAGAGATTTTAAGCTCTCTTTGTATTTCCCTTATTAAATCTAATACCTCAGCTTGTACAGAAACATCCAGTCCTGTTGTAACTTCGTCTAATAAAAGTATTGGAGGATTATTAGAAAGTGCTTTTGCTATTTGAACTCTTTGTTGCATTCCCCCACTAAAATATTTCGGTTTGTGGTCTATTCTTTCTACAGGTATATTAGTCTTTACTAGAAGCTCTTTAGCCCTATCTCTTATTTTCTCAACATTATATATATTAGCCATTAATAATTTCTCTGCTATATTACCACCACTACTAAAATTCAAATTTAAACCAAGATGGGGATTTTGATATACAATACCCATAAAATGATTCTTTATGTACCTCTTTTTTTGGTCTGAGAGTTCTAATATATTTGTACAATTGTCATAATTTGATATGTACACTTCTCCACTATTTGCATTCTCTTGAAAAAACAAAATCTTTAACAATGTACTTTTTCCTGAACCAGATTCTCCAACAATACCAAGAACTTCTCCTTCATAAAGTTCAAGATTTACATTATTACATGCAACTATAGAACCACAATATTTACATATATTATTACTTTCATATCCTGTACTCTCAAAACACTTTTCACATCCATCTCCATAAATAAGATTAATATTTTTTCCTATTAACACTTGTTTATCTATATTTTCTATTTTTTTGTCTTCGCCTAGTTTTGCACTACTCATTCCAAGCACCTCCAATTGCCACATCTACGCCATCATTTCTTAACCTAACTTTTTCACAATAACTTGTATCAGAACAGCTATAGTACTTTTCATTAGTATCACCATCATATACTTCATCTAGAAATGTATTTGAACTTTTACATAAACTACAATGTTTTCCTTCAAACTTTTCCTCTTCAAATTTATAGTCATCAAATTCTAAAGGTTCTACCTTTGTGTATGGAGGTATAGCGTATATTCTCTTTTCTCTACCTGCACCAAATAAAAATAAGTTATCTGACATGTTTAATTTCTTTATATCAAATCTTGGTATTGGCGATGGATTCATTAAATATCTATCATTTACTTTACATGGATACTCTGCTGCTATTGATATATCATCAAATTTAACTATATCTTCATACAGATATACCCACATCCTACTATAATCTTCTTCTGAATGCATTCTTCTTGTCTCTACTTCACTAGGCTCTACTATTCTAAGTGTCTCTGGTATTGGCACTTGAAATATCAGTATTTGATTAGACATTAATTTTTCTTCTGGTATTCTATGTCTTGTTTGAATCAATGTAGATTTTAATGTATCTTTTGTAGTTTCTACATTACTTACACTTGAAATAAAATTTCTTATATTACAAGCATTTGTAGAATCATCACTTCCTTGGTCAATCACTTTTACTACATCACTTTCACCAAGCAATGATAGGGTTAGTTGTAGTCCTCCAGTCCCCCATCCCTTAGCAATAGGTAATTCTCTTGAACCAAAAGGTACTTGATAACCAGGTATTGAAACTGCTTTTAGTATTTTTCTTCGGATTTCTTTTTTTGTATTTTCATCTAAAAAACCATAATTATATATCACTTAATTTCCCTCCATATCCTATTTTATTCTTTCTACATCTGCTTTAAAATCTACATAGTGAGGAAGCTTAAAGTGAGATATAAACCCTAATGAATCTATACCATCTATATGAAGTAATACAAATTCTTCATCTTGGGCTAATTTTTCACTATTTGGTTCCAAAGATTTATCTAGTATAGCCATAGATATAGCCTTATTTTCATTATTTCCCATACAAAGACCATATCCTAAAGACATTTTATTTATATCTCCCGATTTATTTTTAGAATTTTCAGACTTACTTTGTGATGCTTTTGATACTATTTCACACTCAGTAACTAACATTTCTCCGATTGTTATTTGCTCATCTTCATAAATAGGATGTTTTATTTTTATATATACATCTCCTGTCCTAAGTTCACTTATATATGGATGTTCATCACCAAAACCTCTTACAATAGAATAAGCAAACCCTGATACGGCTCCACTTTCACCTCTAGTAAGTGCCTGCAATTTAGCTGACCTAGAAACTGGAAATCTTAGGCTGTTTCTTGTAATATCATCTATTACTTCTTCTAATTTATCTTCATAAGTATCCTCTTCCAACAAATTCTCTTTTCTAAATATATTAGATACTTTTGTGAATTTAGGTATTTCATTCACTTTTTCTAAGTCATTTATATAGTTAGCTTTAAAATCTCTATTTTTTTCTTCATCTTCTTTAAGCAACTCTACATTTAGTATTCTATTTTCATAATCTCTAGTTGCTCCAAGATACTGCCCTCCTGGTATATCTTTAAATGTAGCTGATATTCTTCTACCTATTCTCATTTCTTCTGTATTTATAGGTTCTGAATAGGTTACTCTAGGCATTGTTGACCTTAATGCTCTTATATAGAAAGATGCTTCTAATATATCACCTTGAGCCTGTTTTATAGCTAATACAGATAATTCCTTATTGTATAGACTTCCTTCAGAAATCACTTTGTCCACAGCATAAGACATTTGCTCTTTAATTTGTTTTACATCTATTGGTAGGCTTTCTCCTTTTATTCTATAAAATTCAAGTATATTTTTAGCCTGTAATATAGCTTCTTCTCCACCTTTAACTGCCACATAAGCCATTATTATAATACCTCCCAACTTAATTTTGATGACCTTGGTATAAATGCAAGTTCTCCTTTGTTATCTATTAAAATCAAATCTGCCCCTGTCGGATAGTCTTTATTTATCATAAGTAATCTTTCTAAGAATTCTTGTTTAACTCCATCTATATATAAATTCTTTTTAGATTTTATACCAGGACCACTTAAATAAAGTCTTATGAATTTATCTTTATAATCTGTTGATAGTTCATTTACTTGGTGTATTATAGTTGTACTTTCATCAGGATATTCAAAAGAACCTATTTTAATTTGTAGTATATCTAATTCTGAATTAATATCTAAAAACAGATAATCTGATTTATTGTAATTTACTTGGTTTGACATTGTCAGCGCTCTTATATTTTTTATATCTTCTTTAGTACAGTTTTCTATATAGAAGGTAACTTCTTGGTCTAATAAAGTAATTGCTATACCAATTGCTCCATTTGATAATTTTGTATTATTTTCTATATTTATATTATTGATGTTATTTAATTTCCCAGGAAATGAAGCACTATCTAGCAACTTTCTATATATTTCTTGCGTGTAACTTACCATGATTCTCCTCCTACTTAATCCATAGTATTGAATTGGACTTTTGTTTTATTAATTAAACTAAATTCATTAATAAGTTCTTGCTCATATCTTAAACTTTCTTCACAGATACTTTTATTTATGTAGTTCTTTAATTCATCAAATTTATTATTATTGCTATGTAAAACTGCATCTATAGCTGCCAAGCAAATAACTTTTTTTTCATTATTTTCTGCAACTATACCATAGCCTAAGCTTTCATCCACCTTAACACTACACTCTGTAACTAGTATTTCTCCTAAATTAAATGTAGTATTTTTTACACTTTCGTTGGCTCTCACCATCACTGTAGCTAAGCTAGGGGCTTTAATTATAGAAATGCTTGATGTATTTTTTATCATTAAATATATTTGCTCTAATTTCTCATAGTTCATATTTATCAATATCTTAGTACTATCAACTGTATGCAAAATTTTGCCTCCTTAATCTTTCCTTTATTTACTTATTTCTAAGAATATAATATACAATCTAAGTTAAATGGATATTATGTTTGAGTTAATTCTAGTGAATATCTTGTAAATTCTTTTTTAACAATGTTAAGAAATATGTTATAAAACTAATAAAAAATTATAATATTACAAATAAAAAAAGCATACCATTCAAACTGAATGGTACGCTTTTTCTATATTTGTAACTATTCTTTTTGTATAATTGTAAATTTTATTTTTAATTTACTTATTTTATATTAAAGAACTTCTTCGCATTTTCTTTAGTAATTTTACACACTTCCTCATAAGATATTCCTTTTTCTTGAGCTATTTTATCTGCAACAAAAGCTACTTGAGAAGGATTATTTCTCTTTCCTCTATGTGGTTCTGGTGACATATATGGTGAATCAGTTTCTATAAACAGTCTTTCTAGAGGTATCTCTCTTACAACTTCTCTAGTTTTTTTATTATTTTTAAAAGTAACTGTTCCTGGAATTGATATATAGCATCCCATTTTAACATATTCTCTAGCTAATTCCACATTACCACTATAACAATGAAGCACACAACCTATTTCAGGACTCTTAGTGTTTTTTATTATCTCAAAAGTATCCGCATGTGCATCTCTATCATGTATTATTATTGGAAGCTTTAACTCATTAGCTAGTTCAATTTGTTTCTTAAACCACTCTTTTTGCTCTTCTCTTGGAGAATAATCATAATAATAATCTAACCCAATCTCTCCTATAGCCACAACCTTTTCATTTTCAGTTGCAAGTCTTCTTAGAGTGTCTATTGCTGTATCATCTAGTTTTGATACATCATGTGGATGTACCCCAACTGCCGAATATATAAAGTCATATTTTTTTGATAGTTCAATTGCTGTTATAGAAGTTTCTATATCTGCTCCTGGATTTACAACCAAATCTACACCTTTTTCTTTTAATGAACCAATAAGTTCATCTCTATCTTCATCAAAACTTTCATCATTTAAATGTGCATGTGAGTCAAATAACATTTTTTATCTCCTTACTGTTTAATTGCCTATTAGCGAACCTCGCATCCATCCTTGGCACCTTGTGTAAATGGTAGAACATAAGGGTCACCATCATCTCCTGCTGCTAATATCATCCCTTGAGATTCTACACCTCTTAACTTAACTGGTTTTAAGTTACATACCACTGTAACCTCTTTACCAACTAAATCTTCTGGTTTATAGTATTCAGCTATTCCAGACACTATTTGTCTTGTTTCTGGTCCAATCTTAACTTGTGATACTAATAATTTATTTGCTTTTGGATGCTTTTCACAACTTATTATTTTTCCTACTCTAAGCTCTATTTTATCCAAATCATCAATAGTAATTTCTTCTTTATGCTCTAAAGGTTTTTCTTCTACTGGAGGTTTCCCAGAAAACATTTTAGTTAATTCTTCTATTTCTTTTTCTACATCTAGTCTTGGGAATAAAGGTTCGCCTTTAAACACTTTTACGTTTTCTCCAATAAGACCAAATGTCTTTGTGCTTTCCCATGTAGTTATATCATCTTGACCTTGTATTCCTATATGTGCATATATCTTATTAGCAGTTTCATTCATTATAGGATTTATTAGTGTTGCAATTATTCTTATAGATTCACATAAATTATATAAAACTGTATCTAATTCATCTTTTTTACTTTCATCTTTAGCAAGCACCCAAGGCATAGTCTCATCTATATATTTATTAGTTCTTCTAACTAGTTTCCATACACTCTCTAATGCTTCATGGAATTGCATTTTATCCATTTCAGCCTCAAAATTTTCTCTAGTTGATACAGCTTGCTCTTTTAAATCAGCATCAAAATCAGTTGAAGTTTTTACTGTTGGTATTATACCACCGTTGTATTTTTCAACCATTGCTACAGTTCTACTTACTAAGTTTCCTAAATCATTTGCTAGGTCATAATTTATTCTTGTTACAAAATTTCTATGAGTATAACTTCCATCTTGACCAAATGCAAACTCTCTTAATAAGAAATATTTAAGAGTATCTATTCCATATCTTTCTATTATTGGCTCTGGATAAACAACATTACCCTTTGATTTACTCATTTTATCATCAGCAAACAATATCCATCCATGACCAAATACTTGTTTTGGAACTTCTAAACCTAAAGCCATTAAAAGTGCTGGCCATATTATTGTATGGAATCTCACTATCTCTTTACCTACTATTTGAACATTTGCAGGCCAATATTTTTTAAATTCTTCATCATTATCTGTCATATATCCTAATGCTGTTATATAGTTACATAAAGCATCTACCCATACATAAATTACATGCTTTTCATCAAAAGGAACTTTTATTCCCCAGTCAAAAGTTGTTCTTGTTACACTTAAATCTTCCAGCCCTTTATCTAAGAAATTTGCCACCATTTCATTTTTTCTAGCAGCTGGGAAACAGAAACTATCGTCTTTAAATAACTCTTTTAATCTATCTTCATATTTAGATAATCTAAAGAAATAAGATTCTTCTTTTACTAAGTATGTTTCTCTTCCACAATCAGGACATTTGTTTCCTTCTAATAACTGTGATTCTGTCCAGAAACTCTCACAAGGAGTACAATATCTACCTTCATACTCTCCTTTGTATATATCACCTTGTTCATATAACTTAGTAAATATTTTTTGTATTATATCTGTATGTCTTTTTTCTGTTGTTCTTATAAAATCGTCATAAGATATATCCATAGTATTCCATAATGCTTTTATATCTTTTATCATTCCATCAAGGTATTCTATTTCTGACATTCCTTGTTCTATTGCTTTCTTTTGTATTTTTTCACCATGTTCATCTGTTCCTGTCAAAAACTTTACATCATATCCACAGAAACGTTTAAATCTAGCTATTGTATCTGCAGCTACTGTTGAGTAAGTATGACCTATGTGTAATCCTCCACTTGGATAGTATATTGGTGTTGTTACATAAAAACTCGGTTTGCTCATATTACTTACCTCCTAATTTTTTATCGTTCATAATTATATATATTTCATTTAAAATAATAAAAAATCGCCTCCTATGATTTAACATAGGGGCGAGATTATTCACGGTACCACCCTAATTCATCTATAACGATTATGTTTCACATGAAATGTAGAAATTAACTTTATAGATACCTTAGTAGACTATAACGTGCCCAACCGTTTTACCCTAGCATATATGCTCAGATAAAAAGCTCCAAGACCATCTTCAATAAATCTTTTTACACTAGCTTTCACCTAACCTAGCTCTCTGATAGAAAAAATCCTTATCTACTCTTCTTTTCATAGCTTATAATTCATATTACAATTTATTTCTATATAATCACTATATTATAAAATTTTTCCCACATTGTCAACAAATTATACAAATATTACATAGCAAATAAAAACTGCTGCTATAACTCCTGCAACATGACTAATCATAGCGCATGACAATGTATGTCTAGTATTTTTTATCTTTAAACTCCCATAATAGATTGCCATTGTATAAAAAATAGTCTCAGAAGAGCCTACAATTGTAGCACCCATTTTTTCTACTAAACTGCCTATTCCAACTCTATGTGCAAGTTCGCTATACATTCCCAAGGCACCACTTCCAGATAAAGGTTTTACACTTATTAAACCTATTAATTCTTTTGGTATACTCATCATATTTGCTATTGGTGTAAATAACCATTCTAACATATCAAGGCCTTTACCAGTTTTAAATATTCCTATTGCTAAAAATATACCTATTATATAAGGTAAAATATCCCATGCAGCCTTTAAACCATCAATTGCCCCTTTTACAAAACTATCATATACATCTATTTTTTTATATTTACCATAAACTACTATGTACAAAATTATTACTGGTATAAGTAAGTTTGAAAATACTTCCATATATCTACATCCCCTTTATCTATATCTTCTTTGAAAAAATTTACATGTTATTATTGCTATTGCTGTAGATATTATGGTTGCAAATAAAGTTGTAAAAATTATTTCACTTGGGTTTTGAGCTCCCATATCCATTCTTAATTTAATTATAGTAAATGGAATTATCTGTATAGATGATATGTTTATTACCATAAACATAATCATATCATTGGTAGCTGTATCTTTTTTGTTATTTAAAGTCTGAAGCTCACTCATTGCTTTTAAGCCAAATGCTGTTGCACCATTACCAGCACCCAACATGTTCAAGGCAATATTCATAACTATATAAGACATTGCTTTGTGACCTTTTGGAATAGAAGGAAACAATCTTCTCATTATAGGATTTAATTTCTGACCTATTTTTTCAATCAAGCCTGACTCTTTTGCAATATTCATTATACCCATCCAGAGTGCCATAATACCAGCTAGACTTATTGCAAATTCTATACCTTTTGATGTTTCACTCAATATAACTTTATTTAATTCTCCCATATTTTTAGAAATCAAACTTCCTATTATTCCTATTGATACCATGTAAAACCATATTTTTCCTATTATAATCAACCTCCTCTTTAAATAATTTTATGATAGTTAGGTAATACTTTATACTTGAAAGTTGTACTATATTATGTTTTAGTATAAGTGTGGGAGTTTTTATAATTTTTAATATTTAATAATAATTAAGGAGAGAAATAATGAGAAATCTAACACTTCTTACTGATTTATATCAGCTTACTATGTTAAATGGCTATTTTGAAAAAAATATTCACGAAGACATTGTTGTATTCGATATGTTTTTTAGAAAAAACGCTTGTGATGGAGGGTATACTATAGTTTGTGGTATTGATCAGGTTGTTGAATACATAGATAACCTTCATTTTTCAGATGAAGATTTGGAGTACTTAAAAAGCTTAAATTTATTTTCTGACAAGTTTTTAAAATTTTTGAAAGAGTTTAAGTTTACAGGAGATATTTATGCTGTTGAAGAAGGGACTATAATGTTCCCTAATGAGCCATTGATTACTGTTAAAGCACCCTTGTATCAAGCTCAACTTATTGAAACAGCATTGTTGACAATAGTCAATTTTCAATCTCTTATTGCTACGAAAGCATCTAGAGTTTGCTTTGCAGCTCAAGGAGATACTGTACTTGAATTTGGATTACGTCGTGCACAAGGTCCAGATGCAGGTATATATGGAGCTAGAGCTGCTGTAATTGGTGGCTGTTCTGGAACTGCAAACGTATTAGCTGGAAAGATGTTTGATGTTCCTATAATTGGTACACATGCTCATAGTTGGGTACAAAAATTTGATACTGAGCTTGAAGCATTCCAAGCATATGCTGATGTTTATCCAGATAAATGCCTACTACTTGTGGATACTTATGATGTATTAAATAGTGGTGTACCTAACGCAATAAAAGTCTTCAAAAATATTTCTGAAAAAGGATACAAACCTATGGGTATAAGACTAGACTCTGGAGATTTAGCTTATCTATCTAAAGAAGCAAAGAAACAACTCGATAGTGCTGGTTTTTCAGATATTAGTATAACTGCATCTAATGACCTTGATGAATACACTATAACATCACTTAAGGCAGAAGGAGCTACTATAAATTCATGGGGAGTAGGTACGAAACTCATTACATCTTTCGATTCACCTTCTCTTGGAGGAGTTTACAAATTAGCTGCATCTTGTGAAAAAGGAACTCTTGAACCTAAGATAAAGATTTCTGAAAATCCAGAAAAAATAAATAATCCTGGTTACAAGAAAGTTATAAGAATATATAACGAGGACAATAAAGCAGAGGCAGATTTAATTATGTTACATGATGAAGTTATAGATGAATCTAAACCTTTAGAAATCTTCCATCCTACATATACATGGAAAACGAAGACGTTTACAAATTATAAAGTTAAAGAGCTTCTTAAGCCATTGTATATAAAAGGAATATGCAAATATAATAAAAAACCTGTTCTTGAAATAAGAAATCATGTACAATATGAATTAAGTACTATCTGGGAACAATACAAAAGACTTTCGAATCCACACATTTACAAGGTTGATTTATCTAGAGATCTTTGGTATTTAAAAACAAAAATGATAGATTCTAAAAAAGTTTTATAGGCATTAATTATTTTTATTTAAGGGGGACTGTTTATTTATGGATGTTACAGATTACAGAATCATAGAAATTTTACAGGATGATGGGAGAATTTCTATGAAGGACTTAGGAAAAATAGTTGGTTTAACTTCTCCTGCAGTTTCAGAAAGAGTCAAGAGATTAGAAGAATCTGGTGTTATAGAAGGATATAAAGCAATTGTTAATCCAGATTCATTAGGTAGAGTTATAAAAGCGTTTATTCACATATCTCTTCCAAGTAATGGATATACAGAATTCATTGAGTCTGCTGGAAAGGACCCTAGAATTGTAGAATGTCACCACATAACAGGTGATGATTGCTTACTTTTAAAAGTTATTGTAAAAGATATGTATGAATTAGAAAACGTGATTGATACTATAAAGAAAATAGGTTCTACCAAGACATCTGTTATATTATCAACACCGATACAAGCAAAATCAATATTGTAAGATAAATTGAACATTAATGGTTTATTCGCTAATACACCATTAAATATTTTTAATAAAATTTTAAGTTTTGATGTAAAAAAAGTTGTCTTTTTTAATTCTATTAAAGACAACTTCTTTTAGGTTTTTAAAGTTTGTATATTTTAAATTTAAATCAATTGTATAAGTCTTAAATTATATTAACTAACTTTATACATTTGTATAATTACTCTTATATAAGTAATTTGTTAGAATATATTCCATATAGGTCTTTAATACACCTACTTCTTCATCCTTGCCTAATAATTTTATAGTAGATACTATATCTGCATATCCAAGTAATATTATACCTATAGTATCTTCATCTACTAAATTAAATACATTAGCTAACTCTTTTTTACTCAAATCATTTTTCTTATATAAAGATAAAAGTGTCATATGATATCTTACATATTTACTTATAAGTTTATATGTCTGTATTGATAACTCTAAATTTGTACCCATATTATTTACTATTTGTGCACCTATTTTTTCATGATTTGTAAAATGAACTCTACCTGTTTCATCTAAAGTTACACTATCTGGCTTTCCTATATCATGTAAAAAGATTCCTAACTTTAATGCTTGTGACTTATTTATTTCATCATCAATATATAAATTCAAATAATTTGACACATGTTCTCTCAAATGATTTGGAAAAAATTCTTTGTCATTTAGCACTACTTCTAATTCTTTTAATGCATTTATAGAATGTTCAAAACAGTTAACAACATGATATTTACATTCTCCTACAGATTTCATTGCTTTTACTTTAGGGATTGCTTTTTCTAGTTCATTCTTTTTATCCAACTCTATAAACGTTTTATGTGTATCTTTCCTTTTTAAACTCTCTATTATAATTTTTCCTATTTCCATAAAATCACCTCAGATTCAGGTTTTATAAATCCAGAACTTGTTTATAAACAATATCCTTTTTTAATTTTCTATCTTTACAAACTACTTTTATTGCATCTTTTTTGTTCATACCACTTTCAATTAACTTTAAAACATATTCTCTATCTGTAAGAGCATCATAATCTCTTTTTTCTGATTTTTCACCATAGAAACCTTCTACTATTAATACAAACTCTCCTCTTACTTCGTTTTCTTCAAATATTTTTATAACAGTTTCTATATCTTCTCTTATTATCTCTTGATATTTTTTTGTGAGCTCTCTATTTACAGAAATTTTTCTATTTCCAAGAATTTTAAGCATATCTTTTAGTGTATCCTTCAATCTATGTGGTGATTCATAAAAAATTATAGTTCTGCTTTCCTCTTTTATTTCTTCTAGCTGTTGTCTTCTAACTTTTTTATCTCTATCCAAAAAACCTTCAAAAACAAATTTATGTGTATCCATACCAGAGCCAACCAACGCTGTTACAAATGCTGTTGCTCCTGGTAATACTTCTATCTCTATATTATTTTGTATGGACTGTCTTATTATCTCTTCTCCTGGGTCAGATATACCAGGCATACCTGCGTCACTTATTAAAGCTATGTTTTCTCCATCAATTAATTTATTGATTAAATAATCGCCTTTTGAATCTTTATTGTGCTCATGATAGCTAGTCAAAGGTTTTGAGATTTCAAAATGATTTAAAAGCTTTATACTGTGTCTTGTATCTTCTGCCGCAATTAAATCTACTTCTTTTAAGATTCTTAAAGTCCTATACGTTATATCCTCTAAATTTCCAATTGGTGTTGGACATATGTACAATTTTCCACTCATCTATAACTCTCCTATATCTTCATTATTATATATTGATTTTAATTCTTCTGTATAATTACCATCTTCTCCATAGACATATAGTGGGTCTAATATCTTAAGCTCTGGTCTGCCATCTTTTACAAATTGAACCAAAACCAAATTAGGTGCTTTTTTAGGTCTTGGATGAACAAACTGAATAACTTTTGGCTCTAATCTGTATTTTCTCCCTAAAGTTATTATATCAACCAATCTTGTTGGTCTATGTATCATGAAAAATTTACCTCTAGGCATAACTAATCTAGATGCGGTCTTTATTACATCCTCTAGATTACATTTTACTTCATGCCTTGATATTGCTTTTTTATCATTTGGATTTTTTATACCATCAATATGCATATATGGAGGATTTGATGTAACTACATGATATCCATTAAATTCCAAAACTTTGTCTATTGATTTTATATCTCCATTTATAATCTCAACTCTTTCTTCCAAATTGTTTAGTTTTATAGAACGAGTTGCCATTTCATATACATCATCTTGTATTTCTACACCAATAATTTTCTTAGCTTCACTTTTACCTGCAATTAGAACTGGTATAATTCCTGTACCAGTGCCTAAATCAACAACTTTAGCATCTTTTTTTACTTTTGCAAAATTAGCTAATAAAACAGCGTCTATACCAAAACAAAACCCATTAGTATCTTGTATAATTTTAAGACCTTTTAATTGTAAATCGTCGATTCTCTCTGAATCTTTTAATTGTATGCCCATATATAACTCTCCTCAAATATTAGTAGCTCTAAGCATTAATTGCTTTAAAAAAGGTAGGAGAAGCCCTACCTTAAATTTAATCTTCTAATTTCTTTAACTCCTTTAGTGTAGCTTCATCTAATCCATCATTGCCCTTGCATTTACCACCACAGCCCTCACACTTTTTAGGCTCTTTAAGTATTTTTATATCTTCTCTTGTATATATTTTTACTGTTTTGTCTTGGAATTCCACTTTGATTTGTTCTAGCAAAGGATTTACCTCTACAACTTTTCCTTTTCCATCATCTGATTGCACCAATGCACCTACAACAGGCATTTTTTCTATTGCTTCACTATATACATCATGTTCATATTTTAAGCAACAGAATAATCTTCCACATATACCAGATATCTTTGTTGGATTTAAAGATAAGCTTTGGTCTTTTGCCATTTTTATTGAAACTGGTTGAAAATCACCTAACCAAGAAGAACAGCAAAGCTTTCTACCACAAGGTCCTAGACCTCCTATAGACTTTGCCTCATCTCTAACACCGATTTGTCTAAGTTCTATTCTAGTCTTAAATATGGCAGCTAAATCTTTTACTAATTCTCTAAAATCTATTCTACCTTCTGCTGTAAAGTAAAAAATCAATTTATTTCTATCAAATGTATATTCGCAATCTATTAAAAACATTGTTAACTCATGTTCTTTTATCTTTTGTTGACATAATTCAAAAGTCTCTTTTGCTTTTTCCTTATTTTCTAAATATATTTTCTTATCTTCTTCTGTAGCTATTCTTATAATTGGCTTTAAAGGAGAAACTAATTCGCTCTCGTCCATTTCTTTTGGCCCAACCACTACTTTACCATACTCTAAACCTCTTGCAGTTTCTACAACTACATCCATATCTTGCTCTATATTAAAATCAACAGGGTCAAAATAATATATTTTCCCCGCACTTTTAAACCTAATTCCTACTATTTTTATCATTTAATCACCTCGTATATATTTAAAGACATAACTTGTATGCTTATATTGAAATTACAATTACTTTTAATTTTAGTCTTTGTACCTTCTATTATATCAATAATTTTAGATAATTGAGAATAACTAATTTTTCCACTCATGTTTTGGATAAAAACTAGCTTATCTATATTTATTAACATATCTCTATTTACATTTTCTTTTAATAAAATAATGTCTCTAAAATAGTTTATCATAATATCCAATAAACTTATAATCTGATTTCTATATTTCTCCATGTTATTTGGTATATTTAGAATCTCTACTATATTTTTATCTAGCATTATTTGGATATATTGTTGTATATCGTCCCTCATTACTGAAAACTCAGCCGACTGAGATAAGTCTAAAGCATTTTCAATACTACCTCTTGAAAAAGTGGCCAATATTTGGGCTCTTTCTTCTTCTATGCCCTTATTTATTAAATAAGTTTTTAAATCTGCTATTGGTATAGGCGAAAACTTTATTATGTCACATCTAGATTTTATCGTTTCTAATAATGATTCTTTATTATTTGTGACTAAAATTATTATAGCGTAACTTGGAGGCTCCTCTAATGTCTTTAAAAGGGCATTTTGAGCTTCTACCGTCATCTTTTCAGCATTATTTATTATATATATTTTATAGTCTTTATGAGGTCGTACTACTATATCTGATTGTAAGTTTCTAATCTGAGCTATTTTTATACTATTTCCATCTGGATTTATAAGTACATAGTCTGGACTATTTTCTAGATTTACATAGTCAAGTAACAATTTTGATAGCTCATCAGCAAATTTCTTTTTTCCTATTCCATCTATTCCTTCAAACATATACGCATTATTAAGTTTATTTTTATTTATAGAATTTATTAAATATTTTTTTGCAAAATCTTGTCCTATAATATTTTCAAAATACATATTTATCTCTCCATAGATTTTATTGAATCAAGAACTATTTCATAAACTTCATTATGTATACTTTCAATACTTCTTAATTTATTATTTGAAACACAATTTATTTTTTTCCAATCATATTTATTTGCTATATATAGAGCATTATTATAAGATTTCTCTAAATACTCTATATCACTTTCATGAATATCTTTCTCTTTTTCTCCTGTAATTTTGTTTTTTCTATTCTCCATAAGTTTTTCACTAAACTCAATAGGAACATCTAAAAATACAACACAATCAGGTTGAGGTATTTTAAATAAATTAAATTCATAATCAGCCAGCCAGTTAAGATATTCCTCTCTATCAGCAATGTCCATTTTAGAAGCTTGGTGCACCATATTAGAGGTTGTATATCTATCAGCGATAATTATTCCACCTTTATTATAAAATTCCTCCCAATCGGTTTTAAATGATGCATATCTATCCGCTGTAAAAAAAGTTGATGCTATATATGGGTCTACATCTGAGGCATTTTTACCAAAATCCCCTCTCAAATACATTTTTACCAAAGCAGATGATTGAGACTCATAATTTGGATATTCTACCTTCTTAATCATATAGCCTTCTTTTTTTAGTCTTTCATATAATTTCTTTGTTTGAGTTGCCTTTCCACTCGCATCTGAACCACTCTCTATAATTATTAACTTACCTCTCATTTTAATATCCTCCATCTAAACATTTTGCCTATTTTAGTATATTATTCAAATAAATTTATATATAAATATTCTATAGATTCTTCATAGTAATCCTACTTTATATATGTTCTAAATCTATTATTTCTATAAAATTTAAAGTCATATCTTTAAGTCCACTTATAACCATACCTTTAGAACTACAAAACTTTAAATAATCTATTATTTCTTTACTTATTATTTCGCCAGGAGATATTATATTTATCCCTGGTGGATATGGTACTATAGATTCTCCACACACTTTACCTATGCTGTCATATATTTTAACACTTTTTTTAGTTTTATAAAATGCTTCTCTAGGTGTTAATATTTTCTGTGGAATATCAACAGGATATTTTATGTTATCTAGTTTTGTAGATTTAAATTCTTTTATTACAATATCATCTAATGCCGTTTCTAAACTAATGAAATCTTGAGTACTATTTCCTATTGTACAGATTAATAGAACGCCATAATAATTAGACAACTCTACCTGTATATTATATTTTTTTCTTAAGATATTTTCTAATTCATATCCTGTTAATCCTATATTTTTAGCAGATATGAATACTTTTGTTTTATCATTTGTACTATATATTTCAAGATTTTTATTAACATTATTTTTGAAATTTTGGATATTATCTAAAAGTTCTTCCATTAATTCCTTGCCTTTATTTTCATATATATCTACAGCTAATTCTAGTGAAGATAATAATAAGTAAGAAGGACTTGAAGATTCAGTAATTCTTAACATGTTTGAAATTTTATCTAAGTCAACTCTATCTTCCTGTACATGTATCATTGATGATTGAGTAAAAGATGGAAGTGTTTTATGAGTACTTTGTATAACCACGTCTGCACCTTGCTCAAGAGCTGTTTTAGGAAGTTTCTCACTAAGTCCTAAATGTGCACCATGTGCTTCATCTACTATTACTACCATATTTTTGCTATGTGCGTAATTACAGATATATTCCAAATCATATGTCATTCCATAGTATGTAGGATATGTAAGCAATATTGCTTTTGCATCTAAGTTTTTATCTATTATATCAATTACATTTATTACATTCACACCTTTTAAAATATTAGTATTTTTGCATATTTCGCAAGGAATATATTCTATATCTACATCACCCAAAATACATCCGTTTATAACAGATTGGTGACAGTCTCTATTCACAATTATTTTACTTTTAGGATTACACACTGACATTATTGCAGATTGGATGCCACAACTGCTTCCATTTATTAAATAATATGTATAATCACTTTTAAATACCATTGCAGTATTTTCTTGAGAGACTTTTATAATTCCTTCTGGGGAATGTAAATTATCTGTCCCTATTATCTCAGTTGTATCCATTTTATACAAATTTTCTAATACATTTATATATCCTAATTTTTCATATATTTTTCCCTTTTTATGTCCAGGCATATGAAAAGATATTACTTCTTTATTTACAATTTCACTCAATTCATTAATTATAAACATATATTACTCCTTTTTCCCTACTGTTACCACTTATTTGAAAACTTCGATTCCTATCTATTTTACCATTAAAAAAGATACAAATTAATATTTTTATAAAATAAAATACCTCATTCTAAATATTTAGAATGAGGTATTTAATATAAAAAAGTAAAAATTGAATTATTCTCTGTCATCAGACATTAAACTTGGTATTAAATACAATCCAGCTAGACCCACAACAAAGTATATTATTCTACTTATCATTTCATATGTTCCACCGAAAATGCTACCTATTAAATCTGTTCCTAGAATACCAATTGCTCCCCAGTTAAGTGCACCAATTATAGCTAAAACTAAAGCAACTTTTTTCATTCATATCACTCCTTAAGAATTAAATTTTTATGATAATCCATAATTCCTGTGTTTAGTTTTCCCAAAATGAAAAAAGAAATACGTAATTTTTTTGTTTTTTTTGACAAAAATAAAAAAAATTACGTGGCTACGTCCTACTCTCCCAGGCAGTTTCCCACCAAGTACCATCAGCGCTAGAGAGCTTAACTTCTGTGTTCGGAATGGGAACAGGTGTATCCTCTCTGCTATTGTA
>NZ_JACVWJ010000012.1:0-85476 GCF_020676075.1 Clostridioides sp. ES-S-0001-03
CTGGAGGTCGTGAGTTCGACTCTCATTATCCACCCCAACTAATATGGTCTATTAGCTCAGTCGGTAGAGCACCTGACTTTTAATCAGGGTGTCCCGCGTTCGAGTCGCGGATAGATCACCAAAAAGGTGGCGACATAGCCAAGTGGTAAGGCAGTGGACTGCAACTCCTTGATCCCCAGTTCGAATCTGGGTGTCGCCTCCAATAAAATGCGCTCATAGCTCAACTGGATAGAGTGTCTGACTACGAATCAGAAGGTTAGGGGTTCGAGTCCCTTTGGGCGCACCATATAAACATCAAGGGATTATAGCTCAGCTGGGAGAGCACCTGCCTTACAAGCAGGGGGTCACAGGTTCGAGCCCTGTTAATCCCACCAGTGCAAACCTCTAGTAATTTTACTAGAGGTTTTATTTTTGATTAAAAAAGATTTATATTTAGGAGGTAAAAAGTTTGTATATAATTATAGGAAATGAAATAGTTGATAGTGAAGAACTTAAAATAATAATAGATAAGAATAGTAAATTCAAAGTTGAAAAGGATTTGAGTAAAAGCACAAAAAGAGAGGACGTAATAGCTTATCAGTTAAGTATAAATATGGATTATTTAGATACTATTATAAGTGAGCAAGATGAATATATGACTTTATCTGATGAGGAAAAATTTGATGAATATATGACTTTATCTGATGAACTTGCACTAGGTTTAGAAGAACTTATGCCAAAGTACACAATAATAAATGCTAGAGCATATAAATTAGATGAGGTAGAAGGAGTAGTAAAAATAATACTAGTTATAGCATATGCAGATTTAGGTCATCTAAAACTTTCTGATGTAATAAAACGTTTGTTAAGACAGATAGATTAAGATATGAACTATATTGAGAAAAGTATGTGAAATATTACGTAAAGATGAAAATAATTATGTAAACAGAGAAAAAAATATTATAAAATAAGGTCAATTGTAGAAATTTTCACACAAATTTGTCTGAAATCCCATAAAAAACCCCTTAATTTTAGTGAGGTAAATTGAGTTTATACAGTCTAAAAATTATATATATTTATAAATTTATCTTATTAATTAAGGAACTTGCTTAAACATCTTCAAAAATAAAGTATTTTAGTCTATAATCTTTAATATTACACAAACAATAAAGGAGAAGAATAGAGTATGCTTAAAAAGTTTAATAAAATACTAGTAGCTAATAGAGGCGAAATAGCTATAAGAATATTTAGAGCCTGTTCAGAATTGGGGATAAAAAGTGTTGGTATATATAGTAAAGAAGATAAATATGGATTATTTAGAACAAAAGCAGATGAATCATATTTAATAGGGGAAGGCAAAGGTCCAATAGATGCATACTTAGATATGGATGGAATAATAGACTTAGCAAAGAGAAAAAAAGTTGACGCTATACATCCAGGATATGGTTTTCTAGCAGAAAATGCAGAATTTGCTCGTAAATGTGAAGAAAATGGAATTACTTTTATAGGTCCATCATCTAAAGTAATGAATATGATGGGCGATAAGATAAATTCTAAAAAGATTGCAAAAGAAGTTAATGTTCAAACTATACCAGGGGTGGAAAAAGCAATAAGAAGTACTGAAGAAGCAAAAGAAGTTGCAAATAAAATAGGTTATCCTGTTATGATAAAAGCATCTAATGGTGGTGGCGGTAGAGGTATGAGAATCGTACATCATGAAAAAGATTTAGAGCTTGAATATGAAACTGCTTGTAGTGAATCAAGAAAAGCTTTTGGTGAAGATATTATATTCATAGAAAAATATATAGCTGACCCAAAACATATAGAAGTTCAAATATTAGGGGATAACTATGGAAATATAGTTCATTTATACGAAAGAGATTGTTCTGTTCAAAGAAGACATCAAAAGATAATAGAATATGCACCAGCATTTTCATTAGATGAAAAAGTAAGAAAAGAAATATGTGATGATGCAGTCAAGTTATCAAAATATGTAGGCTATTCTAATGCAGGGACACTAGAATTCTTAGTAGATGCAAATGGTGGTCATTATTTTATAGAAATGAATACAAGAGTACAAGTTGAGCATACTGTAACAGAAATGGTTACAGGAATAGATATAGTTCAAAGTCAAATATTAATAGCTCAAGGATACAGCCTAGATAGTGAAGAAATAAATATAAAATCACAAGATGATGTTGAAATAAGAGGGTATTCTATCCAATGTAGAATAACTACAGAAGACCCTAAAAATAGATTTATGCCAGACACAGGTAAAATTCAAGTTTATAGAACTGGTTCAGGATTTGGTATAAGACTAGATGGTGGAAATGGATTTACAGGAGCAAACATAAGTCCTCACTATGATAGTTTACTGGTTAAGACAATATCTTGGGATAGAACATTCCAAGGAGCAATAAACAAAACTATAAGATCTATAAAAGAACTTAGAGTTAGAGGTGTTAAGACTAATGTAGGATTCTTAGTTAATGTCTTAAATAATCCTATATTCTCAAATGGTAAATGTAGTACTAAATTTATAGATGAAAATCCAGATTTATTTGAAATAACAGAAAGTAAAGATAGAGGAACAAAATTACTTCAATTTATAGGTGATGTAATTGTAAATGATAACGCTTGTCAAGAAAAACCATTATTTGATGCGTTACATGAACCAAGAATGAATAAAGATGGTTCAAAGGCAGAAGGAAGTAAGATACTTTTTGATAAGTTAGGTAAATCTGCATATATAGAAAAAATAAAAAATGATAAAAGACTATTATTAACAGATACAACAATGAGAGATGCACATCAATCATTATTGGCAACAAGATTAAGAACATATGATTTATTAAAAGCTGCTAAACCAACAGAAAAATATCAAAAAGATTTATTCTCACTTGAAATGTGGGGTGGAGCTACTTATGATGTTGCATATAGATTCTTAAAAGAGTCACCTTGGCGTAGATTACAAAAACTAAGAGAAGAAATACCAAGTATAATGTTCCAAATGTTGCTTAGAGCATCAAATGGAGTTGGATATAAAAACTATCCAGATAATGTAATAGAAGAATTTACAAAAGAGTCTGCTAAACAAGGAATAGATGTATTTAGAATATTTGACTCATTAAACTGGGTTGAAAATATGAAACCATCTATTAATACAGCTCTAGAAACTGGAAAAATAGTTGAAGCAACTATGTGTTATACAGGTGATATATTAGATAAGACTAAAACTAAATATGACTTAGAATATTATATTAAGATGGCAAAAGAGTTAGAAAGTTTAGGAGCAGACATAATAGCAATAAAAGATATGTCAGGACTTCTTAAACCATATTCTGCTTATACATTAGTTAAAGAACTAAAGAAAAATGTAAAAGCACCAATACATTTACACACTCATGATACAAGTGGAAATGGTGTGGCAACTTGTTTGATGGCATCAGAAGCTGGTGTAGATATAATTGATGCTGCATTAGAATCTATGGCAGGACTTACAAGTCAACCATCACTTAATGCAATAGTAGAAGCTCTTAAAAATACAGAAAGAGATACAGGTATAGATTTATTTGGATATGATGAGTTAGGAAAATACTATAAAGATTTAAGAAAAGTCTATAATAAATTTGAAAGTGACTTAACTAACTCTTGTGCAGAAATATACAATTTTGAAATACCAGGAGGTCAATATACAAACTTAAAACCTCAAGCTGATAGTTTAGGATTAGTTAATAGATTTGATGAAGTTAAAGAAAAATATAAAGAAGCTAATGAAGTTGTAGGAGATATAATAAAAGTAACACCATCTTCAAAAGTTGTAGGAGATTTAGCTATCTTTATGACTAAAAATAAATTAGATAAAAACAATATAATAGAAGAAGGTAAGAACTTATCATTCCCAGATTCTGTTGTAGACTACTGTAAAGGTATGATTGGTCAACCAGAAGGTGGAGTCCCAAAAGATTTACAAGAAGTAGTTTTAAAAGGCGAAGAAGCTATTACAGTAAGACCTGGTTCACTATTACCAGCAGAAGATTTTGATGACATAGCAAAATATCTAAATGAAAAATATGATATAAATGCAAATATAAGAAATGTTATAAGTTATGCTTTATATCCAAAAGTTTATGAAGACTATATTAAACATTTACAACATTATAATGATATATCTAAACTTGAAAGTGATGTATTCTTCTATGGATTAAATAAAAATGAAGAATGTGAAGTAGAAATAGAAGAAGGTAAAGTATTAACAATAAGATTAGTTGAAATTGGTGAAGTTAAAGAAGATGGATTTAGAACTATAGGCTTTGAATTAAATGGAATGGTTAGAGAAGTGGAAATAAAAGATAGAAACTTCTCTGGAAAAGTTACTAATGTTGAGAAAGCTGATATGAATGATCCACTTCAAATCGGAGCAAGTATACCAGGAAAAGTTATAAAAATAATGGTTAAAGAAGAAGATGAAGTAAAAGCAAATCAACCATTAATAGTTATAGAAGCAATGAAAATGGAAACTATAATAGTTGCTAAAACTGATGGAGTAATTAAATCAATTAAAGTAAAAGAAGATGATATGGTTGAAGATAAACAACTATTAATGATAATGAAATAATTGAATTGAAACAACTTATAAAACACTCTAAAATATTTTTATTAAATATTTAGAGTGTTTTTATTTGTTTAAATTAAATATTTGTTAAAAAAAAGAGGAAAATTATATCCCTATGTAGAAATAAAGCTAGTAAGGAAAATGTTATCTAAAAATTCTAAAAATAATAAACATTTTCTAGACTATTTCTTAGGAAATAACAGCTAAGAGAAAATACATAAATTTAAAAGGTGGGTGCTTATATGAAGGTTTATGATAGTAATATGTTGAGAAATGTAGCAGTATTAGGACATAGCGGATGTGGTAAAACAAATCTAATCGAAACTATAGCTTACACAGCAAACACTAATAAGATACCTAAATTAACTGACAAGGTAAATATGACTTATAGTATGGGATTAATACCTATAGAATATAATGACTATAAGTTTAACTTATTGGATACACCAGGATATTTTGACTTTAGCGGAGACGTTGTATCATCTCTTAGAGCAAGTGATGCAGCAATAATAGTAATAGATGCAACAGCACCTATTCAAGTTGGTACAGAGAAATCATTAGAACTAACTGAGAGTATTCCTAAGATAATGTTTATAAATAAAATAGATAATGAAAAAGCAAGATATAAAGATGCAATAGCAATGTTAAGAGAAAAATACAATAATAAGATAGTTCCAATGATAAGTCCTATATACAAAGATAAAAACTTTGTCAAGTTACATAATGTATTTGAAAATATAGATGATTTAGAAGGTGAATTTAAAGAACAAGCTATGAGTGTAAAAGAAGCTTTAATGGAACTTATAGCAGAAACAGATGACCAAATATTAGATAAGTATTTTAATGGAGAAGAGTTAACTACAGAAGAAATCCAAAAAGGTATTGTTATAGGTATACAAAGAGGAGATATTATACCTGTAATATGTGGTTCAACTATAAATAATATAGGAACAAAAGAAATATTAGATACAATATCAAATTATCTAGAACCTATATTTACAGAAGAGAGTAAGCCATTTAAAGGATTAGTATTTAAAACTATGGTTGACCCATTTGTAGGAAAAATGTCATATATAAAAATTACTCAAGGTGCAATTTCTAAAGATAAAGAAGTTTTTAATATAAACAAAAACATAAAAGAAAAAATAGCTAACATATATACATTGAGAAATAGTGAGTTAGTTGAAATAGACAAAGCTAAGGCTGGTGATGTAGTAGTTGTAACTAAAGTTAATTCTCTAAAGACAGGAGATACTATATCTGTAGATAAAGATGCAGAAGCTTTAGATAAGATAGACTTCCCTAAACCACAAATATATTATGCTGTTAATCCTAAGAATAAGGGTGATGAAGAAAAGGTAGCTGCTGTATTAAACAAACTTGTAGAGGAAGACCCTACATTACATTGGTATAGAAATACAGAGACAAAACAAGCTCTTTTAGGAGGACAAGGGGAGCTTCATATAAAAACAATTAAAAATAAAATGAAAGATAAGTTCGGGGTAGATGTTGAATTAAATGACCTTAAAGTTCCTTATAGAGAAACTATAAAGGAAACAGCTGATGTACAAGGTAAGCATAAGAAACAATCAGGTGGCCATGGTCAATATGGAGATGTAAAGATAAGATTTGAAAGATGTGAATCTGATTTTGAATTTACAGAAGAAATATTTGGTGGGTCTGTACCAAAACAATATATACCAGCAGTAGAAAAAGGTTTAAAAGATTCTATGCAAAAAGGAGTATTGGCTGGTTTCCCTGTTACAAATATAAAGGCTACACTTTATGATGGTTCATACCATGATGTAGACTCTTCTGAAATGGCTTTTAAGATGGCAGCAAGTGCAGCATTTAAAAAAGGTATGGAGGAAGCTCATCCAATATTATTAGAGCCTATTATGAAACTTAAGATAACTGTTCCAGAAGAATATATGGGAGATGTTATGGGAGATATAAACAAGAGAAGAGGTAAAATATTTGGTATGGAGCCAGATAATAAAGGAAAACAAATAATATTTGCAGAGGCTCCACAAGCAGAAACATTTAAATATGCAATAGATTTAAGAGCAATGACACAAGGTAGAGGGTATTTTGAAATGGAATTAGAAAGATATGGAGAGGTTCCATCACAATTTGCAGAAAAAATAATTGGACTAGCTACTGCAAAGTAATAAAGAAGATAGAACATTAAATAATTAATATCCATCTATTATGTAAAATAATTTTGTAATTAAAACTAGGTATATACTTATTTTAAAGAAGTGTATATCTAGTTTTTATGTGTTTTTATAAAAAACAAGAAAAAACCAAATTAAAGTAATAAAAAATGTGAAGAATAAAAGATACTTTCTTAAACTGTTTTAATAAAAGAAAGTATCTTTTTATATTATTATTTTTAGAAATGTTTAATAATAATGATATGAAGGTATATTTACAAATACAAGGTATAGATACATTAAAAATCAATTAATAACCAATAATTTTAAGACTTAATTGTTATAAATGTAAGAAGTAGAAGATTATACTTAACAAAAGATGGACACCTCATTTAAATTATTATGAAAAAAATAAATTTACACAATTTAGGGCTTTAAAAATTTAAATAATAGGTGTAAAATAGTAGTCAAAGAAAGTCAAAATAAAAAGGTGTGTGGTGATATAAATGGCAACTATGACAGATATAATTGAAAAATTTATTAAAGATTTGATGGAAGAGGATAATAGTATACAGATTCAAAGAAATGAACTAGCAAACTTGTTTAGTTGTGCACCATCACAAATAAATTATGTTTTAACAACAAGGTTTACCATAGATAAAGGTTATTATATAGAAAGCAAAAAAGGTGGCGGAGGATATGTTCAGATAGAAAAAATACGAAGAAGCAAAGATGGACATATTAGAGAAATACTAAACGAAAGAATAGGAAGCCAAATATCCTATAAGAAAGCAAAAGAGTTGGTGGAAAGTTTGAGAGAATCAGACTTAATTAGTGAAAGAGAATTAAAACTAATATTATATGCAATAGATGATAAATCATTATGTATGCCAGTATATGAATTAAAAGAGAAGGTAAGGTCTAATGTTTTAAAGAATATAATAATAGGAGTATTTAGTATAGAGGAGTGATAATTTATGCTATGTCAAAAATGCAATAAAAATAAAGCATCTGTATATTATAATAAAATAGTCAATGGAGAAAAGACAGAAATGTATCTGTGTAGTGAATGTGCTAAAGAAAATACAGAGATGAATTTTAATTTAGATATGCCTTTTTCAATGATGGATATATTTTCTAACCTAGGATTTCAACCTAAAAAAGAGCTTGAAGAAAAGTTAGTTTGCCAAAAATGTAATATGACATATAGTGAATTTAAGAATAATGGAAGATTTGGATGCAGTGAATGTTACAATGCATTTAGTAGTCAAGTAAATCCAATGCTTCAAAATATACATGGTCATATAGAACATATAGGTAAGGCACCTAAAAAATCTTTTTATAAAATAAGTGTAGAAAATGAGATTAGAGAATTAAAAGAAGATTTGGATAGAGCTATAAAAAATGAAGAGTATGAATTAGCTGCTCAATTTAGAGATAAGATTAAGTATTTGAAAGGCTCTATTGACTAAGATTGGAGTGATATTATGAAAGAGAATATAGTCATGAAATCAAGAGTTAGGCTGGCTAGGAACTTGAGCAATTATCCTTTTCCAAATAGGTTAGATAAAGAGTGTGCTATGGAAATAATAGAAAAGGTAAAAAATGCATTTATGAATTCTAGTTTAGAACATAAAGAAGAGTTTGATTTCTATAAGATTGAAGATTTAGATCAATCTAAAAAGATGCTCATGGTTGAAGAGCATATGATAAGTCCAGACTTAGCAGAAAATGATAAAAGTGCTGTTATAGTAAAAAAAGATAAAACTGTAAGTATAATGATAAATGAAGAAGACCATATAAGAATACAAACTATGTGTGATGATTTAAATTTAGAAAATGCTTATAACATAGCAAATGAGATAGATGATTTATTAGAATCAAATTTAGAGTATGCATTTAGCACAAAGTTGGGTTATCTAACATCTTGCCCAACTAACACGGGAACTGGAATGAGAGCTTCTGTAATGATGCACTTGCCTGCATTGAGTCAATTAGGCTATATGGATGAACTTTATAAGATTTCATCACAAATAGGTATAGCAATAAGAGGTATATATGGAGAGCGAACAGAAGCATTGGGAAATATATACCAAATATCTAATCAGCTTACGCTTGGAAGAACAGAGTCTAATATTATAGAGAATGTAAGTGGTCTTACAAAGGATGCAATTTCAAAAGAAGTGAAAGCCAGAGAAATATTACAAAAAAGATTGGGTATAAAATTAGAAGATAAAATATTTAGGTCAATAGGAACACTTGAAAATTCAAGGGTAATGAGTAGTTCAGAGGCAATGAGCCATCTATCAAATATAAAAATGGGAATAGAAATGAACTATATAAAAAAACTAGATTTAAAAGCTATAGAACAACTTATGATAGGTATACAACCAGCACATCAGTCAATAATGTATAAGAGTGATGATGTTGAAAATAGAGATATAAATAGAGCAACATACATTAGAGAAACTTTGGAAAAATTAAGAGGAGGGATAAATTATGAACTTCAATAGATTTACACAAAGAGCTAAAAAAGCAATTGATTTAGCGTTTGAGTCTGCTAAAAACTTAGGGCATAATATTGTTGGAAGCGAGCATATACTTTTAGGGCTTTTAAAAGAAGAAGAAGGAATAGCCGCCAAAGTTCTAAGTAAAGTTGGATTTACAGAGGCTTATTTAGAAGGCAAAATAATTGATATGGAAGGTAAGGGCGAAGGAATTCCAGAAGACATAGTATTAAGCCCAAGAAGTAAACAAATATTGGAACTATCAGGAATGTTTGCAAATAAATTAAAAACAAATTATATAGGAACTGAGCATATATTATTAGCTATTATTCAAGAAGGAGAAGGAATAGCTAATAAAGTTTTGAACTATGCAGGTGTAAATGACAGAACTCTAGCCCAATTAACAATTGATATGATGGGTATGAGTGATAATAATCAATATAAATCAGAAAATAGTTACACGGGCAACCAAAATCAAACAGAGTCCAAGATTCTCGATAAATATGGAAGAAATCTTACACTATATGCAAAACAAAATAAAATAGACCCTGTTATAGGAAGAGAAAAAGAAATACAAAGAGTTATACAAATATTAAGTAGAAGAACTAAAAACAACCCTGTACTAATAGGAGATCCAGGAGTAGGTAAAACAGCTATAGCTGAAGGTTTAGCAACAAATATAGCATTAGGAAATGTTCCAGAAACACTAAAAAGTAAAACTTTGTATTCTTTAGAGATGGGTTCATTATTAGCTGGTGCTAAATATAGAGGAGAATTTGAAGAAAGAATTAAAGAAGTTGTAGATGAAGTTGTTAAAAATGGAAATATAATTTTATTTATAGATGAGATGCATACAATAATAGGAGCTGGGTCTACAGGAGAAGGATCTATAGATGCGTCAAATATATTAAAACCTGCATTAGCTAGAGGAGAAATACAAGTTATAGGTGCAACAACAATAGATGAGTATAGAAAGCATGTTGAAAAAGACTCTGCACTAGAAAGAAGATTCCAACCAGTTATGGTGGATGAACCAAGTAAAGAAGATTCAATAAAAATATTAGAAGGATTGAGAGATAAATATGAAGCTCATCACAAAGTTAAAATAACTGATGATGCTATAAAAACAGCTGTAGAATTATCAACTAGATATATATCAGATAGATATCTACCAGATAAAGCTATAGATTTGATTGATGAAGCAGCATCAAAAGTGAGGCTAAAGGAAAATACTCCTCCAGCCGAAATAAAAAAATTAGAATTAGAAATAGAAAATATAGATAAAGAAAAAGAAGAGGCAGTAAGATGCCAAGATTTTGAGAAAGCAGCAAAAATAAGAGATGAACAAGGTATACTTAAAAAACAATTAGAAGATGTTAGAGAAAAATGGAATAAGTCATCTAAACATTCTGATTTAGTTGATGGAGAAGTCATTGCTGAAGTAGTAGGTTTATGGACAGGAATACCTGTTAATAAAATTCTTGAGGAAGAAGCTGATAGACTCTTAAAACTTGAAGAAATCTTACACAATAGAGTTATAGGTCAAGAGCAAGCAGTAAAATCTATTTCCAAGGCAATAAGAAGGTCGAGAGCAGGTCTTAAGGACCCTAATAGACCAATCGGCTCATTCTTATTTTTAGGACCTACAGGAGTAGGGAAAACAGAGTTATCTAAGGCATTAGCAGAAGTGCAATTTGGAGATGAAAATCAAATAATAAGAATTGATATGTCTGAATATATGGAAAAACATGCTGTATCAAGAATGATAGGTTCACCTCCTGGTTATATAGGTCATGATGAAGGAGGTCAATTAACTGAAAAAGTAAGAAGAAACCCATATTCAGTTATTTTATTTGATGAGATAGAGAAAGCTCATCCAGATGTGTTTAATATTCTATTACAAATTCTAGATGATGGTAGATTAACAGATTCAAAAGGAAGAACTGTTGACTTTAAGAATACTATTGTGATAATGACATCAAATGTTGGTGCATCTACAATTGGTAGACAAAAAACTTTAGGGTTTAGTATAGCTAAAGGAGATGAAGAAGAAAAGTCTCAATATGAAAAAATGAAAGAAAACATAATGGGTGAATTAAAGCAAAGATTCAGACCAGAGTTTTTAAATAGAATAGATGATATAATAGTTTTCCATTCATTAAATACAGAGCATATATCTAAAATAGTAATTTTAATGGTAGATAAATTACAAGAAAGACTAAAAGATATGGATATAAAACTAGAAATGAGTGATGAAGCTATAAAATTAATTTCTAAATCTGGATTTGATTTGGAATATGGAGCAAGACCTCTTAAAAGAGCCTTACAAAAAGAACTAGAAGATGAGTTATCTGAAGCGATTTTAAGAGGCGATGTAAAAAAAGGAAGTAATATAATAGCAAAAGTTAAAGATGAAAAAATAGTTTTTGAAACTAAATAATTCAATAGAGTTGCATTTTAAAATCTTATAGATATAAGCTTTAGGGTTTAAAGAAAATTTTAAGGGCAATGAATCTAAAATAATTCATTGCCCTTAATTATTTTTTTTAATCTTTACCTATTATCTTTCACATATGCTAAAATTATAGTATATAATAATAAATTAAGGATGATTAAAATATGGCAAAAATAAAAACTAAATATGTATGTCAATCTTGTGGATATGAAACAGCTAAGTGGCTTGGAAAATGTCCAGAGTGTACAAAATGGAATACATTTGTAGAAGAAGTAGATCAAAAAAGCACAAAAAAAGAGGTCTTTATAATAGATAAATCTTCATCTAAACCAGTTAGTATAACTTCAATAGAGAGTAAAGAAGAAGAAAGGTTTACAACAGATATAAAAGAATTAGATAGAGTGCTTGGTGGAGGGATAGTTAAAGGTTCTCTAGTACTTGTTGGTGGAGACCCTGGTATAGGTAAATCCACACTTTTAATTCAAGTCTCTAGTAATGTAGCTAATTTAGGAAAGACTGTTTTATATATAACTGGAGAAGAATCAGAATCACAGATAAAAATGAGAGCAAAAAGATTAGGTATTAATTCAGAAAATTTATATATATTTGCTGAAAATAATTTGAGTATAATTGAATCTTATTTAGAAAGTGTAAATCCACAATTAATAATTCTAGACTCAATTCAAACTGTCTTTAGTCCAGAAATATCTTCAGCACCAGGAACTGTCAGCCAAATTAAAGAAGGTACTTCAAAATTCATGAAGATTTCTAAAAAAATGGGAATTTCAACATTCATAGTTGGTCATGTAACCAAAGAAGGTTCACTAGCAGGTCCAAAATTATTAGAGCATATGGTTGATACTGTTTTATATTTTGAAGGTGAAAGATATAATACATATAGATTAGTAAGGGCTGTTAAAAATAGATTTGGTTCAACAAATGAGCTTGGAGTATTTGAAATGAGGGATTTGGGATTAGTAGAGCTTGATAACCCGTCTAAGATTTTGATATCTGAAAAACCAAAAGATGTAGCAGGTTCAGTCATAATATCCACTGTAGAAGGTACAAGACCAATGCTACTTGAATTACAAGCATTAGTTTCACCAACAAGTTTTGGTATAGCAAGAAGAACATCTACAGGAGTAGATTATAATAGAGTTGGTATGTTATTAGCAGTCTTAGAAAAACGTGTTGGTCTGCAAATACAAAACCAAGATGTATATATAAATATAGTTGGAGGTATAAAGATAAATGAACCTTCGATTGACTTAGGAATAGCTATTTCTGTAGCATCTAGCTTTAGAAATATACCTATAGATGAAGATATAGCTGTTACAGGAGAGGTAGGACTTACAGGAGAAGTTAGATCAGTAAGTTTTATAGAAAAAAGAATTGCTGAGTGCAAAAAACTTGGCTTTAAAAAGATAGTAGTTCCTAGAAGTAATTATGATGTTGTAAAAGATACTAAAGGTATAGAAATATGGCCAGTAGACAACTTAAGACAAGCTATAAATATAGTACTTGGGAGGAATCAATAAATATGGAGAATTTTTTGGATAACAAAAATATGCTATATGCATTAAAAATGATATCTCCTGGAACCCCTCTTAGATTAGGCCTAAACAATGTGCTAAGAGCTAAGACTGGCGGTTTAATTGTAATTGCAACAAATGAAGATGTAATGAAAATAGTAGATGGAGGATTTGCTATAAATGCAGAGTATTCACCATCATATCTATATGAATTAGCCAAAATGGATGGAGCGATAGTTTTAAGTGGTGATGTAAAGAAAATATTATTTGCTAATGCACAACTTATACCAGATTACTTTATAGAAACATCAGAAACTGGAACTAGACATAGAACGGCGGAAAGAGTAGCAAAACAAACTGGTGCTATAGTCATAGGAATTTCACAAAGAAGAAATGTTATAACAGTTTATAGAGGAAATGAGAAGTATGTGGTCGAAGATATATCTAAGATATTTACTAAGGCAAATCAAGCAATACAAACTTTAGAAAAATATAAAACAGTATTAGACCAAGCTATAACTAATTTAAATGCTTTAGAGTTTAATGATTTGGTAACTATTTATGATGTAGCGTTAGTCATGCAGAAAATGGAAATGGTAATGAGAGTTACAAGTATAATTGAAAAATATGTGATAGAATTGGGGGATGAAGGAACTTTAGTAAGCATGCAATTAGAGGAATTAATGGGTACAACTAGAATAGATCAGAAATTAATATTCAAAGATTATAACAAAGAAAATACTGAAATAAAAGAACTTATGAAAAAAGTTAAAAATTTAAATTCAGAAGAACTAATAGAATTATTTAATATGGCAAAACTATTAGGGTATAGTGGATTTTCAGAAAGTATGGATATGCCTATAAAAACAAGAGGCTATAGAATTCTTAGCAAAATACATAGACTACCAACAGCAATAATAGAAAACTTAGTAAATTATTTTGAAAACTTTCAAGAAATATTGGATGCGTCTATTGAAGAGTTAGATGAAGTTGAAGGAATAGGTGAAATAAGAGCAACATATATAAAAAATGGACTTATAAAAATGAAACAATTAGTATTATTAGATAGACACATATAATGAATTTTAAGTGAATTTTACTACTTTTTTCTTGAATATAATATACACTTTGGTCTATAATAGATAAGTATAACTAGGGGGTGAAGCATTGATAAGGAAAGTAACAAGGATATTGTTTATTTTACTTGGATTTACGATAGGTATAACGACCTATTTAACATTGATGAGAGATTTTGAAATATTAACATTTGGAAAAGAAACTTATGGTTATATAGCAGCTGTAGTAGCAGGTATAGTAATAGCTATTTTAGGATATCTTATAGAGCCATGGGTTGTGAATAGAACAAAAGAAATTGCTAAAGTTGTGGATAAAGAACTATCAAAATATCCTCAAACAGATATATTATTAGGGTCTATGGGTCTTATAGTAGGATTTGTAATTGCATATTTATTAAGTGGGCTAGTAAATAGAATACCAATAGTAGGTGGAATATTATCATTACTATTATATTTATTCCTAGGATATCTTGGAATGAAAGTTGCGCTTAAAAGTAAAAATGATTTATTTAATATTGGAAAATTAGGAAGATTGGCAAATCCTATTAAAGATAAGGATAAGGATAAAGATAATAAAAAAGAAGTAAAGGCGATACCTCCAAAAGTATTAGATACAAGTGTAATAATTGATGGAAGGATAGCTGATATTTGTAAAACAGGATTTATAGAAGGAAAACTTATTATTCCTGCTTTTGTTTTGGAAGAATTAAGACATATTGCAGATTCTTCAGATGATTTGAAAAGAGTAAGAGGTAGAAGAGGTCTGGATATATTAAATATAATTCAGAAAGAATTAAATATAGAGGTTGAAATAAGTGAAAGGGACTTTGATGATATAGCAGAAGTTGATAGTAAATTATTAAAGCTTGCCCAAGTATTAAATGGAAAAGTTGTTACTAATGATTATAACTTAAATAAGGTTGCTCAATTTCAAGGTGTTGAAGTATTAAATATAAATGAGTTGGCTAATGCTATAAAACCAGTTGCAATACCAGGTGAAGATATGGTTGTCCAAGTGGTTAAAGAAGGAAAAGAAGCTCAACAGGGTGTTGCATATCTAGATGATGGAACTATGATAGTTGTTGATGGAGGAAGAAAACATATGAATGAGACTATAAAAGTTTTAGTAACTTCTGTTCTTCAAACTCCTGCTGGTAGAATGATATTTGCAAAACCTAAAAATTGATATATTCAAATAAACCTAAAATTTGGGCTGTTTATTATAAATAGATGGTCCAAATTTATTTGTTTATAACGACAATGTTTAATGTATTCTTAAGTGTGAGGATTTAAATCAGAAAGCAGGGAGAATTTATGAGAAAAAAGATTATATCTTTCTTAGCAACGTTTATCATAATATTAACATCGATGAGCCAGTATAGCTTTGCAGATGATATACCAACGCATGGAAAAGTAATATTTATAGATATGAATAGAACTAGTATGAACAATATGTTAAGAATAAAATCATTGAGAGAAGAGCTAGAAGATAGAGGATATATTGGCTTGATGAACATAAGAGGCGATAAAGGTAGTGATGATAGAAGGTCATATGCCAGTATGGGTGCTGGTGGAAGAGCCAATGTAGCTAATGAAGAAGATATTAATTTTGAAAGCTCAAGCAAAGATAGAAATATAGTTTTTGAATCAGCTACAGGTAAGAAAGCAAAAGGTATAAATGATTTGACTATAAATATGTCAATAAATGAGAATCTAAACTTTGGAGAATATGGTTCTACATTAGGTTCATTAGGTCAAAGTTTATCTGAAAATAAATTAAAAACATCTGTATTAGGAAATGCAGATATAGTTGAAAATGGTAAACTTGTAAAAAATAGAAACTTATGCCTAACAGCTATGGATGAGTATGGTAGAATTTCTTACGGAAATGTAGATAATATCAATAAAAAAGATTTATCTATGCCTTATGGAATATCAACTGATTACACTAAGCTTGTTGCTGAAACTAAAGAAGCTTATAAAAATAGTGATGTAGTTTTTGTAGAACTTGGAGATACATATAGGTTAGATTTATATAAATCTAACTTGAATGAAAAAACATATAAAAACATGAAAGACAAGATAGAAAAAAACATAGATGAATATTTAAAAAATATATTTTCTATGGTTGGAGAAAATGATACTGTTTACATAGCTAGTGCATTTCCAAGTGATTTAGATTATAAAAATAAAAGAAGGCTTTCTCCAATAATAAAATTAAATGGCAATGGAAAAGGGATGTTATCATCTTCAACTACTAGAAGAGAAGGTATTGTTACTAATCTAGATGTTGGAGCTGAGATATTAAATAACTTTGATATAAAAAATCAAAATATGGTTGGAAAGAAGTATGAACTTATTAACAGAGATGATAATAAAGAGTATCTGATGGATGAATACCAAAAGATAGTATCTGTTTCAAGCATAAGGTCTACAATACTTAATGGATTTGTAAGTATTGTATTTTTGTCATGGATAGTTGCTATGATTCTAATTCTATTTAGAAAGCATATATCGAAAAATCACAAAGAAACAATATTTTTTATATTAAAAGAATTTCTAAAAATAGGAATAGTAATGCCATTATCATTTATGATAACTCCAATAATGAATTTTAAAACACCAGTAGCAATATCTTTAGGAATAATTATAATAACACTTACTATATACTTAATAAGCAAAGTTCTGATAAAGAATGATTTAAAAAATATGTTATTCTTTACAGGTTTAACTATATTGATTATGGTTATTGATTCTGCATTTGGTTCATATTTAATGAAAAGTAATGTAATGAGTTATGATTGTATAATTGGGGCTAGATACTACGGAGTAGGAAATGAATATCAAGGAGTGGCAATAGGTAGTGCAATATTTACATTTGCGATTTTGCTTACATATAAAAAGATACCAAAGTGGTCTGTAATAGTATTTTCTTTAGTTATCTTAATTACGAGTGCATCTCCAGCTATGGGTGCAAATGTTGGAACTGCTATTTCTGAATGTGTTGCATTTTTACTATTTATACTATTGATATATAATGTAAAAATAGACTTTAAAAAAGTTGTATTATTAGGTGTAGCAGTATTGCTTGTTTTAGGCGCCTTTGTAGCTATAGATATGATTTCAGGAAGTAACTCACATTTAGGTATGTTTGTAAAAGAAGTTTACTTTAATGGACCAGGAGAAATAATACAAACATTTGGCAGAAAGATAGAGATGAACTTGAAGCTAGCTCAAACCAGTGCATGGGTAAATATACTACTAACTGGAATCGGAGTAATTTTAGTTCTTATGATTAATCAGATTAGATACTTTAAACAATTAATTGATGAATACCCAGTCGTATTTAAAGGATTTATAGCGTCAATAGCAGGATGCTTTGTAACTCTTTTAGTAAATGATTCTGGAATTGTGTCATCAGCTACAGCTTTTATTTATGTAATTGTAGCTATGATTATATTAAGTATAAATCTGATAGTATTAAAAGAATAAGTTACATATAGTCTCTATATAAATATTGATGATATGTTAATTTGAATTTATTTTGACGAAATAACTTTAAAGAAAAAATTTTACAAAAATTAATTATTACACAAAAATCCCAAGTTTATTTTAACTTGGGATTTTTATATAATAATTTAAACTTTATCTTGTTTTAATGTAATTTGAAATGATGTACCTTTTCTCCGTGTTTGTTCCAACACCATTGTCAGTAGTATTAATGTAAATGTTCTAAATCTGTATGAAATCCAAATATCTGCTTTTCAGATTTTGGATTATTGGCAACATTGGCAATAAGGTTTTGAAGAAAGGCAATCATTTCAAATTGTGTATGTTTAAGCTGTATTTTTCCAGAAAAATCTATAAAAAATGTCAGACTTAAATTGTCTATTAACTTTTCATTATATACTCACTTTTTATATATATTATCTAAAAATATTATACTTTCTTCTTCACTAAAGCGGTAGTTTTTATTAAGCATTAGATATGAATATCCTGTGATATATGATAATAGTGTTTTCAAATCCTGTGATATATCAGCAAGTCAATGAGTTTTTGAAACTTCAAGTTATTCTCGTTCAATCTCAGTTTCTTAAAGTTTATTGCTTAATGCCTTTATATTTATAATAATTTCTTTATACATAAAATAGTACAATTTTAGTTTACCATCTTTAGTAAAATCTTTTTTGGCGATTGTATAATTTCCTTTAGACAAAATACTTATTGAGCAAATTATCAGGTAAAGCAGTCAAACAAGAAATAAAAAAAGTATTCCTTAATTTAATGTAATAACTTATTTTTAATTATACAAAAAAAACAGTTGACTTTTTATACGAACCCCTTCTATAATGTTATTGAAATTAAGTAAAATCATTGAACAAATGTAAAAATAATTGAAAAATCTTGATTTTGGAGGAAGGAAAATGAAAAAAATTGGAGACTTAAGGTTAATGATGAAGTGTTGTTCACTTTATTATGAAGATAATTTGAATCAACAAGAAATAGCGAATCAATTGGGAATATCAAGACCAACAATATCAAGAATATTAAAAGAAGCTTTTGAGCAAGGAATAGTAAAAATACAAATAGTTGATGTTTTAAAAAATGACTATCAAAAAATAGAAAGAAGTTTAGAAAGAAAATATAAATTGAAAGAAGTAATAGTGGTAGATGATAAACAAGACTCATTAACACAAAAACAAGAATTAGCAAGAGCTGTGTCTGAATATCTTACCAGAGTAGTAAAAGAAAATGATATAATTGGGGTTTCCATAGGAACAACTCTAAAAGAAATTCCTAGATATGTAGAAAAAAGCAACTGTAAAAATGTTACGTTCATACCTTTACTAGGAGGAATTGGAGATAATGAAATAGATATACACGCAAATCAAATAGCTGTAAGTTTAGCAAGAGCTTTTGGAGGAGATTTTAAGTTATTACATGCTCCTGCTGTGATGTCTGATTTATCTACAAAAGAAAAGCTTTGTAAGGATGAAAAAATTAAAGAAGTACTAGACTTAATAGATAAAACAACTATTGCAATTGTAGGTATAGGAAATCCTATGAGTTTAAACTCAACAATAATGGCTTCTGGATATATGCATGAAGAAGATATAGAGGATTTAAAAAAGTATAACTCAATAGGCGCAATTTGTTTGCAAGCTTTTGATAAGGAAGGAAAAACTTCTATACTTGAATTTAATCAAAGGGTACTAGGGGTAAAACTAAATGATTTAAAAAAGATAAAAAGAACAATAGGTGTTGCTTCAGGAGATGAAAAGATAGAAGCAATAAAAGCATCATTAAAAGCCAAATTTATAAATAGCTTAGCAATTAATCACAGTTTAGCACTTGAATTATTAGAAGATTGTGACTAATAGAAATATAGATAAAAATTAATAGGAGGGAATTGATATGACATTATCAAAAGAAACATTACTTGAAATGTATAAGAGAATGAATCAAGCTAGAAAGTTTGAAGAGAAAGTTAGTTGGTTTTTTGCAAGAGGTATGGTACATGGAACAACTCATTTATCAGTAGGTCAAGAAGCTTCAAGTGTAGCCGCAGTAATGGCATTAGAAAAAGGAGATTTGGTTTCATTAACTCATAGAGGTCATAGCCAATTTATAGGAATGGGAATAGATTTAAATAAAATGATGGCTGAGCTTATGGGAAAAGAAACTGGATTTTGTAAAGGAAAAGGAGGCTCAATGCATATAGCAGATATTGAGTCAGGTAACTTAGGAGCAAATGGAGTCGTAGGTGGAGGTCTTACTATAGCTCCTGGCGCTGCACTTACACAACAATATAAAAAGACAGGAAAAATAGTTTTATGTAGTTTTGGTGATGGTGCATCAAATGAAGGTACATTTCATGAAGGAATAAACTTGTCATCAATATGGAAATTACCAATAATATTTTATTGTGAAAACAACCTATATGGCATGTCAACAAGTATAAAACGTCACATGAATATAGATAGTGTTGCAACAAGAGCAGCATCTTATGGTATAGAAGGAATATCAATAGATGGATATAATCCAATAGAAGTATATGAAACAGTACAAAAAGCTGCTGAAAAATGTAGAAGAGGGGAAGGGCCTGTATTAATTGAAAGTAGGACTTATAGATGGCTAGGTCATTCAAAATCAGATGCAAATGTATATAGAACGAAAGAAGAGATAGAATCGTGGAAGGCAAAAGACCCTATAAAATTTTTAAGAAATTATCTTATAGAAAATAATATGGCAAATGAAAATGAATTAGATATAATTGAAGATTTTGCTAAAAAATCAATAGAAGATGCAGTAGAATTTGCTCAAAATAGCCCAAATCCAAAAATAGAATCTTTATTAGATGATGTATATGCAGACTAAAAATAGTAAAGGAGGAAAATAAAAATGAGTACAAGAGAATTAACATATGCACAAGCAATAAAAGAAGCAATGTCAGAAGAAATGAGAAGAGATGAAAATGTAATATTTATGGGAGAAGATATAGGGATATATGGAGGAGCATTTGGCGTATCAGTGGGAATGATAGATGAATTTGGCCCAGAAAGAGTAAGAGATACTCCTATATCAGAAGCAGCTATAGCAGGAGCAGCAGCAGGTGCAGCGGCAACTGGGTTAAGACCAATTATGGAAGTAATGTTTATGGATTTTGTTACAATATCTATGGACGCGATTGTAAATCAAGCAGCAAAAATGAGATATATGTTTGGTGGGAAGGCTCAGGTTCCAATGGTTGTTAGATGTCCTGGAGGTTCTGGAACTGGTTCAGCAGAACAACATTCACAAAGTTTGGAAGCATGGTTTTGTCATGTACCAGGAGTAAAAGTGGTTGCACCTTCAACACCAGCAGATGCTAAGGGATTATTAAAAGCAGCTATAAGAGACAATAATCCAGTAATATTTGTTGAAAACAAATTGTTATATAGAAAAAAAGGAATTGTCCCAGAGGGAGATTATGTAATTGATATTGGAAAGGCAGATATTAAAAAAGAAGGTTCTGATGTTACAGTAATCACTTATGGAAGGATGTTACAAAGTGTTGAAGAAGCTGCAGAAAACCTATCAAAAGAAAATATAGATGTAGAAATTATAGATTTAAGAACTTTATATCCATTAGATAAAGAAACAATCATAAAGAGTGTATGTAAAACTGGTAGAGTTTTAATTTGCCATGAAGCAGCTAAGACTGGTGGTCTAGGTGGAGAAATATCAGCATTAATAACAGAAAGTGAATCATTTGATTATTTAGATGCACCAGTAAAAAGAATATGTGGAAAAGATGTGCCAATACCATATAATCCAGAGCTAGAAAAAGCAGTAGTCCCAAGAATTGATGAAATAGAAGATGCAATAAAATCTTTAATTGTTAGATAAGGGGGGATAGAAATGGTGGCAAATAAAGTAAAAGCCACACCAGCAGCCAAAAACCAAGCAAGAAAAGACAATATAGAGTTAGATAGGCTGATTGGAAGTGGAGAAAATGGAAGAATACATCTAGTGGATGTGTTAAATTATCTAGAAAATAATAAAGTAAAAGCAACTCCTTTAGCAAAAAGAATAGCAGAGGATTTAAATATAGATTTAGAAAATGTTGTAGGTACTGGATACAATAGAAAAATAAAAAAAGCAGATATAGAAAAGGCACATACACAAGAGACTATCGTATCAACTGATGTATCTAAATCTAATGAAACAAAAGAAATAGAATCAAAACATGAGAATTTAAGTACGTTTAATACTGTAGAAGGAGAGTTCGAAAAGCCAAATCCAATGAGAGCAACTGTAGCAAAACGAATGTCAGAAAGCTACTTCAGTGCTCCTGTATTTACATTCAATATAGAGGTAGATGCTACAGAACTTAAAGAACTTAGAGCAAAATTAATAGATACAGTAAAAGAATCAACTGGAGTAAAATTAACAATGACAGATTTAATAGTAATGGCTGTATCTAGAGTACTTCCAAAGCATCAAGCATTAAATTCAGCATGGACAGATAATGGAATATTTAGATATAAAGATATAAATATAGCTATTGCTGTTGGACTAGATGAAGGTTTATATGTCCCAGTAGTAAAAAATGTAAATGAAAAATCGCTAAAAGAAATAGCTAAAGAAAGCAAAGAACTTGCTGAAAAAGTAAAAACAGGAAAGCTTCTACCAGCAGACCAAGAAGGTAATACATTTACTATAAGCAATGTTGGAATGTATGGTATAACGACATTTACACCTATAATAAATATGCCTTCAAGTGCGATACTTGGGGTAGGAGCAACTCAAGATAAGTTTGTGCCAGTAAATGGAGAGGCTAAAATAAAACCTATAATGAATTTATCATTAACATCAGACCATAGAATAATAGATGGTACAGTAGCAGCAAAATTCTTAAAAGATTTAAAAGAATTATTAGAAAATCCATTAGCAATGCTCGTATAGGTTTTGATATTTTACTCTTTATGTAAATAGATTGAATAGACCACATAAAAAGATGTATTTAATTTTACTAGATTTAAAATTATTGTATGTAAAAGATATCTGTATGAATATAAGATGATTAACTAAAATATATAAAAAATAAATAGGAGGATAGCCTATGTCAGTAGAAGTCATAATGCCAAAAGCTGGAGTAGCTATGGAAGAAGGTACTATAGTATCTTGGCTAAAACAAGAAGGCGAAGAAGTAAAAATTGGAGAACCTATACTAGAGATAACAACAGATAAAGTCAACATGGAAATAGAATCAGAAGGAGAAGGTATACTTGCTGCAATTATACATAAAGAAGAAGGAGAAGTATTACCAGTATTTACAGTAATAGGTGTAATAGCAGAAAAGGGAGAAAAGCAAGAAGAAATAAAGGCTAAATACTTATCTGGAAACGTATCAAAAGAAGATTTAATTGTTGAAACAGAAAAAATAGAAATAAAAGAAGAAAAGACAATTAAAAAAGAGAGTAATCATGATTATGATGTGGTAGTAGTAGGTGGAGGACCTGGAGGGTATTTATCAGCACTAAAATCAGCTATATTAGGAGGCAAAGTTGCATTAGTAGAAGAGGACACATTAGGAGGAACTTGCCTAAATAGAGGTTGCATTCCTACAAAAACTTATGTAAAAACAGTAGAAATATTAGAAGAAATTGAACAATTATCAAAAAGAGGTGTAAAAGTATCTGTTGATAAGGAACAAGATATAAAAAAGGCTATAAAGTATAAAAATAGAGTAGTAAAAAAACTTACAGCTGGTGTTGGTGGATTGTTAAAAAGCAGAGGTGTAGATGTCTTTAATCTTAAAGCTACTGTTAAAGAAGCCCATAAAGTAATATTATCAGATGGAAAAGTTTTAGATACAGAAAATACAATAATTGCCACTGGTTCTAAGGTGAGAATCTTACCAATAAAAGGAATAGAATCAAAATTAATAATAACTAGTACAGAAGCTTTAGATTTAGACATAGTACCAGAAGAGTTAGTAATAATTGGTGGTGGAGTAATAGGTTGTGAATTTGCAGAGATATTCAACTCAAGAGGTTCTAAAGTAACTATAATAGAAATGGAAGACAGAATAATTCCAAGAATGGACAAAGAATTGAGCCAGTCTTTAAGAGATTCACTTAAGAAAAAGGGAATAACTATATTAACTGAAAAGAAAGTTTCTGAATTTAAAGAAGAAGGAAATAAAATAATAGTATGTATTGAAGGAGAAGAACCAATAAAGGCAGATTTAGGTCTATATGCTATAGGAAGACAAGCTAATCTATCTGGTGTAGAAGACTTAGATATTAAAATAGATAGAGGTTCAATAGTTGTAAATAGCAAAATGGAAACAAGTGTACCAAGTATATATGCAGTAGGTGATGTTACTGGAGGTATAATGCTAGCTCATGCAGCTTTTAAAATGGGAGAAGTAGCAGCTTCAAATGCTTTAGGTATGGATGAAGAAGCAGATTTAAGTGCATTACCTAGTTGTGTTTATACAGTTCCAGAGGTTGCATCAGTTGGACTTACAGAAGAAGATGCTAAACAAAAATATAATATAAAAATTGGTAAATTTAACTTTGCTGGAAATGGAAGAGCTTTAGCTTCTGGACAAGAGCAAGGATATGTAAAAGTAATATCAGATGCTAAGTATGGGGAAATTTTAGGTGTGCATATGTTTGGATATGGTGTAGCAGAACTTATAAATCATGCAGCATCATTTAAAGCATTAGAAATACCTGCTGATGAAGCTAGTGACTTGATTTTTGGTCACCCATGTACTTCAGAAGCTCTGATGGAAGCTTTAGCAGATGTAAGTGGTGAATGCTTACATTTACCAAAAAAATAAGCTATTAACCTAAGTTTATATAATATATAAAATCTTTAAAAACTCACTTAGCCATACCCCTTTTGTATAAATGTATTTATTTATACAAAAGGGGTTTCTTTTTGGAAAAATATATCATAAGGTTATTTGTAGTTTTTGTTGTACAAAAAAGATAGTAATATAGAATAAGGGTGTCATTTTAGATTTATTACAGAAAAATTTAAGAGAAAAGATTTTTTTGTTTTTTACGAAAGTATTATTTGTGAAAAATAAAAAAAATTTTCTTAATATTTAAATAAAAGAATAGCTTAATTTAAACGTTATAAGTTTATGAAGTAAAAAATGGCACAAAAAAAACACTATGTGGCATGTAAGTTGCTTATATAAATAGTAAGGAGGGACAATTAGAAATGAGGCAAAGAATAAAAAACTTAATTGAAAATGAAGATAAGAAAAATCCTTTAACAGATGAAGCAATTTCAAGTATGTTAAATATTCGAAGAGAAGATGTTACCTTTTTAAGAAATGAATTAAAAATAGAAGATTCTAGACAAAGAAGAAAAGTTGTTTTGATTAAAGCTATAAAAGATATTGTAAAAGAAGAAAAAAATATAAATAAAAATGATATAACAAGAAGATTAAATAGTATTGGATTTACTGTATCAAGATTTACAGTTATACAGTATTTAAAAGAAATCCAAGATTCTGGTGATTTAAAACATGATAAAGAAAATGATGATGAAAAAGAGGAACTAAATGCTAAAGAAGAAAAAATAGATGTGTCCTTTGATAAATTAATAGGAAGTACTGGAAGTTTAAGTACAATCGTCAAATTAGCTAAGGCAGCTATACTTTATCCTCCCCATGGGTTGCATACTATTATTATGGGTCCAACTGGTGTTGGAAAAAGCGAGTTAGCAGAGTGCATGTATAACTTTGCAGTAGAATCATCTAGATTTCCTAAAAATGCACCATTTATAGTTTTCAATGCAGCAGACTACTCAGAAAATCCACAACTTTTGTTATCTCAATTATTTGGTCATGTTAAGGGTGCTTTTACAGGAGCTGACGAAACTAAAGAAGGATTAGTATCAAAAGCAGATGGGGGTATATTGTTTATAGATGAAATACATAGATTGCCTTATGAAGGTCAAGAAATACTCTTTCAATTGATTGATAAAGGAATGGTTAGAAAATTAGGAGAAACAAAGCTTACAAATAAAATAAATGTAATGATTATTTCTGCAACTTCTGAGCCAATAGATTCTCATTTACTTAATACCTTTAAAAGACGTATACCTGTGACAATTGAAATCCCAGAATTAGTTGCAAGACCATTAAACGAAAGATTTGACATTATAAACAATTTTTTCTTGATAGAAGCCCAACGAATGGGAGCAAACATACACATAAAATCAGATGTCTTAAAAGCTCTTATGCTTTATGATTGTATAGGAAATGTAGGTCAGCTTAGAAGTGATATTCAAGTAGCTTGTGCTAGAGGACTATTAAATCAACTTACAAATAAACAAAAAGAAGTAACTATAAATATATCAGATGTACCTGGGTATGTGAAACAAGGTCTAATAAGGATAAGAAATTGTAGAGGAAAGATAGAAAATTATGTAGATGGAGATTTAATTATAGATTCAGACCTTCAAGTTGAGATAGAAAAGAAAAATGAAGATATATATACTTTCCCAGATGAAATATACAAGCTTACTGAAAGGAGACACATTGATTTATTAGAACAAGGTTTAGACTTTGATGTTATTAACAGGATTGTTGGAGGAGAATTAGAAAGCTGTATTCAGAAGTACATAAAACAAGTTAAGAAAGTTTCTATCACTGAGAATTTACCTGATATAAGTCCGATTGTTGGAAAATACATTGTAGAGTTAACTTGTGAAGTAATCAAAATAGCATCACAGTATCTTAATTCATTAGAACCAAATCTACACTTATGTCTAGCAATTCATTTAAAAGCAGCTTTTGAAAGATTAAAAGAAGGAAAAGTAATATCAAATGCTCATTTAAAAGAGATAATAGGAAACTATCCATTAGAGTATTCTGTAGCAGAAAAGGTAGCACAACATTTAAAGGAAAGATACAATATAAATTTGCCAAAAGAAGAAATAGGTATAATAGCAATATATTTTAAAATGAGTAGTAGAGGAGAAATTTCTGAACAAAAAAAGATAGGTGTACTTCTAATGGCTCATGGAAGAGTTGCGTCATCTGTATGTGAGGTTACCAATAAGTTATTAGGTATTAATCATGCAAGGTATTTGGATATGCCATTTGAGAAAAAGCCAGAAGAAATGATTGAAGAAGCTACTACTGTAATAAAAGATATTGATGAAGGAAGAGGAGTAATTATATTAGTTGATATGGGTTCCCTTTCGTACTTTGGAGATATTATCTCTGGAAAAACAGGGATTGATATAAGAACAATATCTAGATTTGATACATTACTCTGTATAGAAGTCATACGAAGAGCAGTTCTACCAGATTTAACAATAGATGAGATAGTTGATGAAGTTAAAAATATAGAGCCATTAGTAAAAGATAAAGTTAGCAAAGAGAACAACTCAAAAGTAGACAATAGAAAGCCTATAATTGTAACATTATGTATTACTGGATTAGGAGGAGCTTGCAAGATAAAGCAAAGTTTAGAGGAAAGCATTAAAGGGATAAATGAAAAGGTTGATATAGAGACTATTGGTATGATTGAATATCCAAGTCTTGATTTAGAGATAAAACAAATAAGTAATGAAAAAAATGTAATCGCAATAGTTGGAACAATTGACCCTCAGATACCAAACATCCCATTTTTTAGCCTAGTAGACATTAATGATAAAACAAAATTAAATCAAATAAATAACTTAATTGATACAAATCAAATTGCTAAAACAAATAAAAAATATGAATTATCTGATTTAATCCAAAAAGAAGACATATTTGTAGATTTAGAAATTAAATCAAAAGAAGAAGTACTTAAATACATGAGCAAAAAACTTAGAGAAAAAGGCTATGTATCAAAAAATTTCTATAAAAAAGTAGTGGAAAGAGATAATTTATTTCCAACTGAGTTGTCAGACGGAATAGCAATACCTCATACAGATGGAATTGATGTAATCAGACCAGCAATAAGCATAGCTATCTTAAAAAATCCTATTGTATGGAGTAAAAACAAAGTAAAAATAATACTTCTACTAGCTGTAGACCAGAAATGTTTTAATCCATTGAATACTCTACTTACATTTATAGAAACAGATGAATTTAAAAAAATTAAAAACATTAAAGATAGAGATTTTATTAGGGAGATGATATTAGATGGAGTCAATGCAAATAATCAGTAGTAATTTAATTTTTAAAGATATTGAGGTATCAAGTAATGAAGATGCTTTGAAGTTTTTAGGACAACGTTTGTTTGACGAACAATATGTAAAAGAAAGTTATATAGAAGCAGTTATAGCAAGAGAGAAAAAATATGCTACAGGACTGCCAACAGGAATCTATGGAGTAGCAATACCGCATACAGATATAGTCCATGTAAATGAACCAGGGATAGCTATTGGCATATTAAATAAACCTGTAAAATTCATAATGATGGGTACAGATGACACTGAAATTGATGTAAAGGTTATATTTATGCTGGCAGTTAAAGAGCCACAAGAGCAATTACAACTATTAGAAAGACTTATGACCATATTCCAAGATGAAAATATGTTAAATAATATTATTGATTTAAGAGAAGAAAGTTTAAGTAATTTATTAAATTATAAGTTGAATAATTAAACATACAAAAATAGTATTAAAAATATAAAAAGTTATCAAAGATTTCTAATTACAGATATCTTTAAAAATAAAATAATTTTAATGGGGGTGAATAATGTGGCTAAAAAAATATTAGTTGCATGTGGAACAGGAGTATGTACTTCAACAATTGCTATAAACAAGTTAAAGAAGGCATTAGAAGAAGCTGGTAAATTAGATAGGGTTAGTATTACACAATGTAAAGTAGTAGAGGTAGCTTCAAAAGCACCAGATTATGATTTAATAATCTGTACTACACAAATATCTAGTAGTATAAAAACACCTGTAATAAATGGTCTGCCTTTTTTAACTGGAGTAGGAATGGATAAATTAATCAAAGAAGTGCTTGAAAAATTAGAATTATAATTTGAATTTTTAAATGAAATAGTCTCTAAAATCTTGCGGTTTTAGAGACTGAAAATTAAATGAAGGAGGAAATTTAGATGGCGATATTAAATTTCATTGTTGGTTTGGGTGCACAAGTAATGATGCCAATAATAATATGTATTTTTGGCTTGATATTAGGTACAAAGCTTGGAAAATCTTTAAGAGCTGGTTTAACAGTAGGGGTTGGATTTATAGGTCTTAATACTATTATAGCTTTGTTAACAGATAACTTAGGTCCAGCTACACAACAAATGGTTAAGAACTTAGGATTAAGCCTATCCATAATAGATGTTGGATGGCCAGCAGCATCAGCTATAGCTTTTGCATCAACAGTGGGTGCTTTAATTATTCCAATAGGACTTGTAGTAAATATAGTTATGTTAATTACTAATACAACTCAAACTGTCGATGTAGATATATGGGATTACTGGCATTTTGCATTTACAGGAGCTTTGGTGGCAGGGGCTACGCAAAGTGTTATGTGGGGAGTATTTGCAGCAGTAGCAAATATGGTAATTGTTTTAGTAATGGCAGACTTAACAGCCCCAGGGATAGAAGAATACTTAGGGATGCCAGGTATATCTCTTCCTCATGGATTTACACAAGCATTTGTTCCAATTGCTATAGTTGTAAATAAAGTATTAGATTTGATTCCAGGGATAAATAAAATTGAAATAAATGCTGATACATTACAAAAAAAATTTGGCCTATTTGGAGAACCTTTAATAATGGGGTCTTTAATAGGGATAATAATTGGTATTGCAGCCAAGTATGACATAAAAGGTATATTGCAGTTAGGGATAACTATGGGAGCTGTTTTAATACTAATTCCCAAAATGGCGGCTTTATTAATGGAAGGTTTGTTGCCAGTATCAGAGGCAGCACAAGAATTTATTGAAAAGAGATTTAAAAATAGAGGTAAAATATACATCGGTTTAGATTCTGCAGTAGGAATAGGACACCCTGTTACATTGTCAGTTGCATTAGTACTAGTGCCTCTAACTATAGTTATAGCAGCTATATTACCAGGTAATAAAGTTTTACCATTTGCAGATTTAGCTGTAATACCATTTGCACTTGTTTTAATCGTTCCAATTACAAAAGGAAATGTATTTAGAACTTTAATAATAGGAATAGTTATTATTACTTCTGGGCTATTAATAGCAACTAATTTAGCACCACTATTTACTCAAATGGCTTTAAATGCAAGCTTTAAAATGCCTGAAGGAGCAACTATGATTTCAAGTATTTGTGATGGAGCAAATCCATTAAGCTGGGTATTTGTAAAAATTATGAATTACAAATTAATTGGAGGAATAATTTTGGCAGTTATAGCTTTAGGGATGGCTATCTATAATAGAAGTAGAATAATAAAGGAAAATAAAGTATTATCTACACAAGATGAAGCTTAAATGTAATTTTATTAAGGAGTGTATAAATTATGAAAAAATATATATATGATTCTAAAAGATATATAGTTAGTGTAACAATACCAGGGATTTTTATGATTTTAATATTGATTTATGCACTATTTAATAATTATATAAATCCTAGTATTAATATATATAGCTTGATGATAGTTATTTGTACTTATGGAATATTTAATACTTTTGTATCCTCAAGTAATCCTAACATGATTACTATGGACAATAAATATATATATTTTAGTTCATTTAATTCTATACATGAGTATGAAATTAAAGATATAAAAAAAATAAGAATAAGAGAATTTCATGACAAAAAAATGTATCTAAAAATTAATGATGGTAGTTTTATTAAGGGGAGATATTGGATAAAAACAAACATGTTTAATGACAATACAGAACTATATAATTATTTTATTGAATTAGAAGAATGTTTGCATCCAGAATCATTAAAATTTAGAAATAAAAGATTAAAGAGTAATGAACTATAAAAAATGAAAATTTCAAATTAAAATTGGCTTATGTTTAGTATAAAGAGATAAGTTTAAATATTATAAAGATTTTTTAGGATTTTCAATCAAAATAGCGGAAATAAAATCTTATTGTGTAAGATATATAACAGGAACATATAGAACTATGTTTCTAATAAATGGGAGGATTTAGCTAATGTTATTAGAAAATTTGAGAAAAGAGGTATTACAAGCGTCTTTAGACCTTCTAAACTATAATTTAGTTACATTGACAGGAGGAAATGTAAGTGGAAGAGATGAAGAAACTGGATATATAGCAATCACACCAAGTGGAATGGATTATAGAAATCTTACACCAAGTGATATTGTTTTAATAGACATAGATGGAAATACTGTAGATGGTAAATGGAAGGCATCAGTAGATTCACCAGACCACTTATATATATATAAACATAGAGATGATATAAATAGTATAATACATACACACTCTACATATTCAAGTTGCTTTGCAATTTTAAATGAGTCTATAGAGTGTGCAAGTACAACTCTTGCAAATGAGGTAGGAGGTTCAGTTCCAGTTGCAAAATTTTCACCACCAACATCTAATCAGATGGGAAAATGTGTTATTGATGTAATAGGTGATAGGAGAGCATGTCTTTTGGCAAATCATGGAGTGATTGCAGTTGGTCCATCTGTAAAGCATGCACTTACCGCAGCTGTAATGTTAGAAGATGCAGCAAAAGTATATTATTTAGCAAAATCAATTGGGACACCAGTATTATTACCAGATGAAGAAGTTCAAAGGGCTAGAAATGTATTTTTTAATGTGTATGGTCAGGATAAGTAAATTTAACAAAACTCTCAGAATAATAAAAAACACAGATGTTCAGTAATAGTAAGGAGTTGTATTATGTTATAATAGGTTTAATGATTTAGAAAGAAGAATTTAAAGTTAAATACTATATAAACTTATTTTAATTTAAAATAAATAGTAAGATAAAATATAAAAGGAGTCTGAATTTTTATGTATTACTTATTAAACAAAAACACCAATCCTTACTTTAATTTAGCTCTAGAAGAGTATCTATTTTTAAATGAGAAATATAATGATGATATCATAATCATATGGAGAAATGAAGAATCTATTTTTATAGGAAAAAATCAAAATCCATATCAGGAGATACATTATGATGTTATTGAAAATGGTGAAATTCCCATTTTAAGAAGAATATCTGGTGGAGGTACTGTGTATCATGACTTAGGAAATATCAATATGTCATTTATACAAAAAAATAGGAATCTTCATGAAATCGATTTTTTAGAACATACTAAATTTATGCAAAGTATGCTTTTATCATTGGGATTAAATGTATCTATAACAGAAAGAAAAGATTTATTTTTAAATGGTAAAAAAATTTCTGGTTCTGCACAATCTATAAAAAGGCAAAATTCTCTTTATCATGGAACTCTTCTTTATGATTCAGATTTAAATAAATTAACTAAGTATTTAAATTCAGATAAATCAACAGAATCAAAGGCAACTAAGTCTGTTTCAAGTAAAGTTACAAATATTAATTTTCTACTCAAAAAAGATATAAACTATTTTTTAGATTATTGTGTTGATTATATAAAAAATAATATAAAAAATATAAAAGAAATTGAATTAGACGATGATGATATCAAAAGTGTATGCAATCTGGTAGAAGATAAATATAAAAAAACAGAATGGATATATAATAAAACGCCTAAGTTTCAAATAGTTTTACCAATTGACAATAGAAGGAAAATCAATTTACATGTTAATAAATGGAAAATATCAAAATGTTTTATTTCTTGTATAGATGGTATAGTAAATATGGATAAATTGATAGAAGTAGATTTTGATAAACAAGAAATAAAAAACAATATTTTAGAAAATTATCCGAATTACATAGATTTAATTAATTTAATATTCTAATACAAAACCTCTAGATTGATAAACTTGTTTTATATCAATCTAGAGGTTTAAACATTTTTTATAGATATACAAACTGTTACAAAGTTGTAAAATAAAAAGATGAAGTTATTGAAAAATCAATATAATTTGCAACAGATGCACATATTTTAGGTTAGAAAATGGATATTACCTATTTATACAACTGAAAATTTAATATATAATTAATCAGATGGTTAAAATATAAAAACATTAAAAGTTTTAATAAATGATAGGTAAAAATAAAATACGAGGTGATACCATGTATAGTGTTATAATTGTTGCGGCAGGAAGTGGAAGGAGAATGAACTTAGACGTAAATAAGCAATTCATAAAATTAAGAGAAAAAGAAATCATAGCGCATACAATTCAAGTTTTTTACGAAAATATAAATATAGATGAAATTGTGGTATGTATAAAAAAAGAAGAGGAAGATTTTTTTAAGGAAAATATAATAAATAAATATAACTTTAAAAATATAAAAATAGCATATGGCGGAAAAGAAAGACAAGACTCAATATATAATGGATTAAAAAAACTAGATAAAAATTGTGATATAGTACTTATTCATGATGGAGCGAGACCTTTTGTAGACCACAGAATAATAAATGAATCTATAAAAATGGCTAAAGAAAAAAAGGCCGTAGTTGTAGGTGTACCAGTAAGTGATACTATAAAAATAGTATCTGATGGTACAGTACAAGAAACTCCAGAAAGAAGACTATTGTGGGCGGCACAAACCCCTCAAACTTTTGAATATAATCTTATAATAAATGCTTACGAACAAGCGTATAAGACTAACTATTATGGAACAGATGACTCAATGCTAGTAGAAAATATAGGGCAAAGTGTTACGATGGTAATGGGTTCTTATGAAAATATAAAAATAACGAGTCCAGAAGATTTAAATATAGCAGAACAAATATTAAACATGGAAAAAAGAGATGAAGTGAATAGTAGAAGGAGAATTATATGAGAATAGGATTGGGATATGATGTACACAAATTGGCAGAAGAAAGAAAACTTATAATTGGTGGAGTAGAGATACCACATGATAAGGGCTTACTAGGTCATTCTGATGCTGATGTATTGATACATGCAATAATGGATTCTATTTTGGGGGCACTAGCTTTAGGCGATATAGGTAAGCATTTCCCAGATACAGATAAAAAATATAAGGGAATAGATAGTATGAAATTACTAGAACATGTATATAATCTAATAACAAGCAAAGGGTATAAAATTGGAAATATAGATAGTACTATAATTGCTCAAAGTCCTAAGATGGCTCCCCACATTGAGAATATGAGAAAAAATATAGCAAAAGTTTTAAATACAGATATTGAAAACATAAATATAAAAGCAACTACAGAAGAAGGTCTTGGTTTTACAGGTGCAAAACAAGGAATAGCTTCACAAAGTATTTGTTTATTATTATTGACAAGTCAGAATAATTAATATATTATTAGTAATAAGTTTAATGGATATCAAATAATAGGCCTATATAGAATATCTATAATATGTGAATTTAAGTAAAATTAATATAAATATAAAATTAGCTATGATAAAGAAATAGTAAAATGATGAAATCTTCACAGAGAGAAAACAGAGGTGAGAGTTTTCAAGAGGAAGTCTTTGAACCTGTCTTTTAGCTTAAAGGTATAAAAATCTTTACGGTAGGAACCGTTACATTCCATAAAGAGAGCTATTTATATAGCTAACTAGAGTGGTACCGCGGAAATCAAACCTTTCGTCTCTATACTTGTATAGAGATGAGAGGTTTTTTATATTTTCAGGAAAACAATATTCAGGAGGAATTTATTAATGAAAATGTCTAAAATGTTTATGCCAACATTGAAGGAGATTCCAGCAGATGCTGAAATTACAAGCCATCAATTAATGGTAAGGTCAGGAATGATAAAAAAAATGACTTCAGGGGTTTATAATCAATTGCCAATGGGGTTAAGGGTATTTAAAAAAATTGAGCAAATAATTAGAGAAGAATTAAATAAAAAAGATTGTCAAGAAATACTATGTGCGGCTTTACTTCCATCAGAATTGTGGAAAGAATCTGGAAGATGGACTGCTATGGGTGCAGAAATGTTTAGGTTAAAAGATAGAACAGAAAGAGAGTACTGCCTTGGGCCAACACATGAAGAAGCTTTTACTGACATAATAAGACAAGAGATTACTTCATATAAACAATTACCACTTAATTTGTATCAAATACAAGTTAAGTATAGAGATGAGAGAAGACCAAGATTTGGTGTTATGAGAACTAAGACTTTTACAATGAAGGATGCATACAGTTTTGATGTAGATGAAGCAGGATTAGATAAATCATATCAAGATATGTTTGATGCATATGTAAGTATATTTGATAGATGTGGATTAGATAACAGTCCAGTTCAAGCAGATTCAGGAGCTATAGGAGGTTCTACATCAGCTGAATTTATGGTTAAATCAGAAGTTGGAGAAGATGAAGTTGTATTCTGTAGTGGATGTGATTATGCAGCTAATGTAGAAAGAGCAGAGTCTTGTAATGCAGTATCAGAAAAAGAAGAAATGAAGGAATTAGAAGAAGTTCATACACCAGGAGCAGCTACAATAAAAGAATTAGAAGAATTCCTAAATGCTTCTCCAGATAAATTTGCTAAGACTTTAGTATATGAAGCAGATGGGAAAACAGTTGTAGTTGTTGTAAGAGGAGATAGAGAGGTTAATGAAGTTAAAGTATCTAATGCAATAGGTTCTGTTATAGAATTTGCACTTGCTACAGACGACGTTGTAAGAAAAGTAACTAATGCAGAGGTTGGGTTTGCTGGACCAATAGGAGTAAATGCTGATTATGTCTTTATAGATAAAGAAATTGTTGAGCAAAGAAATATAGTTGTTGGAGCTAATAAGACTGAGTATCATATAAGAAATGCTAACTATGGAAGAGATTTTGAGGGTATAGTTGGAGACTTTAGAAATGTTCAAGAAGGTGACAAATGTATAGTATGTGGTAAACCTCTTGAAATAGCTAGAGGTGTTGAAGTAGGACATATATTTAAGTTAGGAACTAAATACTCAGAAGCTATGAATGCAAACTTTATTGATAGAGATGGTAAATCAAAACCTATAATAATGGGATGCTATGGTATAGGTGTAGAAAGAACAGCAGCAGCTATAATTGAGCAACATAATGATGAAAAAGGTATAATTTGGCCTTTATCAGTAGCTCCATATCATGTTGTGATAGTTCCAGCAAATATGAAAAATGAGGAACAAATGTCATTAGCTGAAAAGATATATAATGATTTACAAGATATGGGTGTAGAAGTCTTGTTAGACGATAGAGATGAAAGAATTGGTGTTAAATTCAATGATTCAGAATTAATAGGAATACCTATGAGAATTACAGTAGGTAAAAATATTGATGAAGGTAAAGTAGAATTTAAACTTAGATATGAAGAAGATAAAGAATTAATTAAAATAGAAGAAATAAGTGAAAAAGTAAAAGCAGAATTTATCAAAAACAATGTTAAGTTAGGATAATAATTTAAAGAAAGCTACTGTATAGATAATCAGAGTTGTACTTTATAAATGCCCTTTTATCTATATAAAAAGATAAAAGGGTGTTTTTGTATAAAAACATAATAAATGAGGAGGTAATTAAGATGGCAAAAAATGAAAAACAATTTGTTGAAGAAATAACAAAGATGGAAGATGATTTTCCACAATGGTATACAGATGTTATAACTAAGACTGATTTAGTTGATTATGCACCAGTAAAAGGATTTATGGTTGTAAAACCATATGGATATGCTTTATGGGAAAAAATGCAAGAATTTATGGATAAAAAATTCAAAGAAACTGGACATAAAAACTGTTATTTTCCATTATTGATACCAGAAAGTTTATTAAACAAAGAAGCAGAGCATGTTGAGGGGTTTGCTCCAGAAGTTGCATGGGTAACACATGGAGGAAATAAAAAACTAGAAGAAAGACTATGTGTAAGACCTACTTCAGAAACTATAATATGTACAATGTATGCTAAATGGCTAAAATCATATAGAGAGTTGCCATATCTTTATAATCAATGGTGTTCAGTTGTTAGATGGGAAAAATCAACTAGACCTTTCTTAAGAACATCTGAATTCTTATGGCAAGAAGGTCATACATTACATGAAACAGCAGAAGAAGCACAACAAGAAACAATACAACAATTAGAAATATATAAAGCTTTATGTGAAGAATTACTTGCAATGCCAGTTGTATCTGGTCAAAAAAGTGAAAGTGAAAAATTTGCAGGTGGTGAGAGAACATATACTATAGAAGCTATGATGCATGATGGGAAAGCATTACAATCAGGTACAAGTCACTTCTTAGGACAACACTTTACAAAAGCGTTTGATATTACTTTTGCAGATAGAGAAGGCAACTTAGCTAATCCATATCATACATCTTGGGGAGCATCTACAAGACTTATAGGTGGGCTTATAATGACTCATAGTGATAATAGAGGATTAGTATTACCACCAAGAGTAGCTCCAATACAAGTTGTTATAGTTCCTATAGCTGCTAAAAAAGGCAATGTAATGGAAACTGTTGATAAAATATATGCAGATTTAAAAGCTAAAGGAGTAACAGTAGAGGTTGATGATAGAGATAACTATACAACTGGATGGAAATTTAATGAGTGGGAAATGAAAGGTGTACCAATAAGAATTGAAATTGGACCAAAAGATATAGAAAATAATCAAGCTATGATATTTAGAAGAGATACTCTAGAAAAGAGTGCTATGCCTCTAGAAGGATTAGCTGATGCTGTATATGATTTATTTGATATTATACACAATGATATGTTTGAAAGAGCAAGAAAACATAGAGAAGATAACACATCTGTAGTTGAAAATATGGATGAATTTAGAACAGCTTTGGAAGAAAAACCAGGATTCATAAAAACTATGTGGTGTGGAGATGCTGAATGTGAGGCAAAGATTAAGGAAGAAACAGGAGCAACTATAAGATGCTTACCTTTTGAACAAGAAAACTTAGGTCACAAGTGTGTATATTGTGGAAAAGAAGCAGAGCATATGGTAGTAATGGCAAAAGCATACTAGAATCATATATTTAAATAAATGTAAAAACAAAAAACTGGGATGTAAAGTATTTAATACTTTACATCCCAGTTTTTTGTTTTTTACTATTCGGTTAAGATTAATAATAATTTTAATAGGTGATAATAATATGAATGAGAAGATTAAAAATTTTAAAAGTAAAACTTTATCTTTAAATGATGTTAAAGACGATTCTAATCGCAAGAAACATATACAAGAAGCATTTATGAATAGTTATAAATAATACCTTTAATTTTTGGAAAAATAAATGGATTAAAAGAAAGATTTATGAAATTAAATCTAGTATTTTCTGATATAATAAATATGTGTATTTTTGAATAAAAAGGATATTATTATTAAGTTTGATTAAAAATAAACTTGCAAAACAATGTACTAGTTTAATATTATAGTTATATTGAATAAAATATCAGGAGGAAGTAAAAATGAATATAAGAGTAAGGTTTGCACCAAGTCCAACAGGATTTGTACATATAGGTAGTTTAAGGACTGCTTTATATAACTATTTATTTGCAAAGAAAATGGGCGGAGAATATATATTAAGAGTAGAAGATACAGACCAAAGTAGATTGGTAGAAGGTGCTATAGAAAATATGCTTAATGCTATGAAATGGGCTGGCGTCAATCATGATGAGGGAGTTATATTAGATGATAATGAAAAAGTAATACAAAAAGGAGAATATGGACCATATATTCAATCTCAAAGATTAGATATATATCAAGAATATATAAAACAACTTTTAGATAGTGGAAAAGCTTATTATTGTTTCTGTACAAAGGAAAGATTGGATGAAGTAAGAGATGCTCAAAAGGCAGCAGGAGAAACTGCTAAATATGATGGTCACTGCAAAAACTTATCTAAAGAAGAGGTAGAAGCTAATATAAAAGCAGGAGTACCATATGTTATAAGATTAAAATTACCAGAAAATCATATAATTAAATTTACTGATTTAGTTAGAGGAGACATGGAATTCAATACTAATGATTTAGATGACCAAGTTTTGATGAAAACAGATGGATTCCCAACTTATCATTTTGCAGTAGTGGTAGATGATTATCTAATGAAAATTACACATGTTATAAGAGGAGAAGAGTGGGTATCATCTACTCCAAAACATGTTTATTTATATGAAGCATTTGGATGGGAAGCGCCAGTATTTGTACATTTACCAAATATACTTAATAAAGAAAAGAAAAAATTAAGTAAGAGACAAGGTGATGTAGCAGTTGAAGATTTTAAGAAAAAAGGATATTTACCAGAAGGATTAGTAAACTATGTAGCATTAGTTGGTTGGTCTCCAGAAGATAATCAAGAGTTATTTACAATGGAAGAGTTAGAAAAAGCTTTCTCTGTTGAAAGAGTATCTAAAAGTGGAGGGGTATTCGATACTGAAAAGTTAAACTGGGTTAATCAACATTATATAAAAGACGGTGATGATGCTTACCTAACAGATTTAGCTATACCATTTTTAATAGAAGATGGGTTTATAACAGAAGCAGAAGCTACTAGTAAGTATGAATTTTTAAAGAGTATGATATCAGTGCTTAAAGAAAAATTACAATATGTAAAAGAAGTTACTGAGCATGCGAGTATATTCTTTGGAGATAATGTAGAGATAGAAACTGAAGAAGGAAGTGACTTCCTAAAATTAGAACATATACCTACTTTAATAGATGCCTTACAAGAAAAAATAGAAAAAGCAGAAATATTAAATGCTGAATTTGGTCAAACAATGCTTAAAGAGATACAAAAAGAGTATAAAATAAAAGGGAAAAATTTATTTATGGGGTCAAGAATAATTTTGACAGGACAAATGCATGGCCCAGATTTACCAAAAGTAATGGAAGTTTTAGGAAAAGAAACTTGCTTAAATAGAATAGCTTATGTAAAAAATCATATATTATAGTCATAAAAGTCCGCTAATTTAGATGCGGACTTTTTTTGTGTTAGTATTTGGTGAAAAGATATGGCTAACAAAATGAAGGTATTTAGGTCAATAAATTTAATATATAAAAAGCAAAGCAAAAATATAAATAAAATATGAATAATAAACTAATAAAAATATTAAGCATAGAAGAAGGTAATCTATTATTTTAGTTTGATTTAATTATTAAGGGGGTAATTACTATGTATAGTAATATTGATGATGTTAAAAAGGAATTAAAGGAGCTATGCTTAGAATATGTTACAATTTTAGAAAAGTTAAAAGACGAAAAAATGATTACAGAAGAGACTTTTGAAAAATGTTCTTCTCAAAAAAAGATATTTTTAGAGGAACAATAGAAAATAGTGATAGTATTATTATGTAATTTGAAGGATAGTATGAAAAATGATAGTAGTACTATTATTTATTGCAATTTTCAACTATAATATAATATATGATGTTAAGAAAATAATTTATAAAAATACAGTGAGGTGATGAGTGTGAAAGTTTATAATACATTAACTAGAGCAAAAGAAGAATTTGTTCCATTAGAAGAAGGAAAGGTAAAAATGTATGTGTGTGGTCCAACAGTTTATAACTATATCCACATAGGTAATGCAAGACCATTTATAATATTTGATACTCTAAGAAGGTATTTAGAGTATAGAGGATATGACGTAACTTATGTACAAAACTTTACAGATGTTGATGACAAGATTATAAATAGAAGCCACGAAGAAGGAATATCTCCAGAAGAAGTTGCTACTAAATACATAAAAGAGTATTTTGTAGATTGTGATGGATTAGGAATTAAGAGAGCTACTGTTCATCCTCAAGTTACAGATAATATACAACAAATTATAGATTTTATAAAAGAATTAGAAGATAAAGGATATGCATATGCAGTAAATGGCGATGTATATTTTGATACAAATAAATTTGAAGGATATGGAAAACTTTCAGGCCAAAAACAAGAAGACTTAGAGGCTGGAGCTAGAATTGAAGTTAATGACCAAAAAAGACATCCTATGGATTTTGTTCTTTGGAAAGCAAAAAAAGAAGGAGAACCAGGATGGGAGAGTCCTTGGGGAGAAGGTAGACCAGGGTGGCATATAGAATGTTCTGTTATGTCTAAGAGATACTTAGGTGAGACAATTGATATACATGCAGGTGGTCAAGATTTAACATTCCCACACCATGAAAACGAAATAGCACAAAGTGAAGCTAGAAGTGGAAAAACATTCTCAAAATATTGGATGCATAATGGATATATAAATATAAATGATGAAAAAATGAGTAAATCAAAAGGGAATTTCTTTACAGTAAGAGATATATCAAAGCTATATGATTTAGAAATAGTGAGATTTTTCATGTTATCAGCACATTATAGAAATCCAGTAAACTTTAGTGATGAAATGTTAAATCAAGCTAAAGCTGGTCTTGAAAGATTGTATAATACCAAAGAAAAATTAGAGTTTACATTAAGTAATTTAAAAGAATCATCTCTAACAGAAAAAGAAGTAGAGCTTGTTAAAGAATTAGATAACTTTAGACAAAGATTTATAGATGCTATGGATGATGATGTTAATACAGCAGATGCAGTAAGTATTATATTTGAATTGGCTAAGTTGATAAATTCTAATGTAGACGAAAATTCTTCTTTAGAGTTAGCTAAGAAGTGTTTAGATGAATTTAATGAGCTTACAGGAGTATTGAATATTGTAAATAAGAAAAAGGATACTGTGCTAGATAAAGACATTGAAGAATTAATACAAAAGAGAACTGACGCAAAGAAAAATAAAGAATTCCAATTAGCGGATGATATAAGACAACAATTATTAGATATGGGAATTGTACTAGAAGACACAAGACAAGGTGTTAAGTGGAAAAGGGTATAAAAATGGAAAAAACTGAATTAGTTACTATGTCACCACTAGTTTTAGCATATTTAGGTGATACAGTGTATGAGACATATATAAGAGAACACTTGATTAGACAAAATACACAGCGAAAAGTTAATGATTTGCATAAGTTAGCCATAAAGTATGTAAAGGCTAAAGCTCAAGCATCAATAATTCATGAAATCGAAAGTGAATTAACAGAGGAAGAGAGTAAAATTTATAAAAGGGGAAGAAATCAAAAATCAAACACTTCTCCTAAAAATGCAGATATTATAGACTATAAACATGCAACTGGATTTGAAGCATTAATTGGATATTTGTATTTGAATAATGAAATAGAGAGACTTCAATATATTATCAATAAAGGAATTAAAATTATTGAAAGAGATATGTAAATATTAAAGAGTGTTGTCTTAATAATAATTAATAAGGCAACACTTTTTTTATAACTAATGTATAATAAATATATAGAAATTAGTAATAAGAAAGGACAAAAATTTATGAAAGTAAAATTAATATCACATACACCTGAACCCGAAAAAGTAATAGCTATGGCAGCTAAGTTATGTTATTCACCAGTTGGGACAGACGAAATAGAAAAAGACTTAACAGAAGAAAGTATAGAAAAATTTTTAAATATGTTATTAAATATAGGGCATGGTTCAATATTAGAACATGCATCTTTTACGTTTTCAATAGAAGGTATTTCAAGAGCTTGTTCGCATCAAATTGTTAGACATCGTATAGCTAGTTTTTCACAACAAAGTCAAAGGTATGTTAAATTAGACCAATTTGAGTACATAATTCCTCCTGAAATAGAAAAAATAGAAAAAGCAAAAGAGTTATTTGTTAACTCAATGAAAAAGGACCAAGAAGATTATGACAAATTAGTGGAGATATTATTTGATAAGCATTATGATGAACTAATAAAAGAAGGAAAAAATGAGAAAACAGCAAAGAGACAAGCTGAGAAAAAAGCAATAGAGGATGCTAGATATGTATTTCCAAATGCATGTGAAACAAAAATGGTATTTACTATAAACGCTAGAAGTTTATTTAATTTCTTTGAACATAGATGCTGTGAAAGAGCACAATGGGAAATAAGAAACTTAGCTGTAGAAATGTTAAGAGAAGTTAAAAAAGTTGCTCCTATATTATTTAAAAAGACTGGTCCAAGCTGTGTAAATGGAAGTTGTCCAGAAGGAACTATGACTTGTGGTGATATAGTTCAAGTTAGAGAAAAATTTAAATCCTTGTAGGTGGTGAATAGTTTGGCAAGTATTGAAGGAAGAAATCCTGTAATAGAAGCTATAAAGAGTGATAGAGAAATAGACAAAATATTAATTGCAAACTCAGCTAAAGAAGGTTCAATTAAGAAAATAATAGGAATGGCCAAAGAGAAGAATATAATTATACAATATGTTGATAAACATAAGTTAGATGAAGTAAGCACAAGTCATTCGCATCAAGGTGTAATAGCTTATGCAAGTGAATATAAGTATTATGAATTAGATGAGTTAATAGACTCAGTAAAAGGTAAAAATGAAGACCCATTTTTTATTATACTAGATGAAATAACAGACCCACATAACTTAGGTTCAATAATAAGGACAGCAGATGCAGTAGGAGCACATGGAGTTATTATCCCAAAAAGAAGGTCTGTGCACATAACTCCTGTAGTTACAAAAGCTTCTGCTGGAGCTGTAGAGTATATGCCAGTTTGTAAGGTAACCAATATAGTCAATACAATAAAAAGACTGAAAGATGAAGGGCTGTGGATTGCAGCTGCTGATATGGATGGAGAAACTTTTTATAAACAAAATCTTACAGGACCTCTAGGTGTAGTAATTGGAAGTGAAGGTTTTGGAATATCTAGATTGGTTAAACAAAACTGTGACTTTATAGTAAAAATGCCCATGATAGGTAATGTTACATCTTTAAATGCATCTGTAGCAGGTGGTATACTTTTATATGAAATATTCAGACAAAGACTGGATAAAAAGTAAATAAGCATGAGAAGAAACATAAATCACTACTTAATAATAGATGGCTATAATATTATAAATGCGTGGGATAATTTAAAAGAACTGGCGAAAGAGGATTTAGAGGATTCTCGAGAAAAACTTATTGATGATATTATAGAATTTTCTGAGTTCATGGGATATAAGACTATAATAGTTTTTGATGCTTATAATGTTAAGAATTCCCGAGAAAAAGTTGAAAAAAGAAAACACATAACAATAGTTTATACAAGAGAGCACCAAACAGCGGATAGTTATATAGAAAAATTTATAACTTCTCTATCAAAATATGATGATGTAAAAGTAGCTACTAATGACTATGCAGAGCAACAAATGATTTTAGGAAAAGGTGCTATGAGAATGTCTGCTAGAGAATTAAAGTTAGAATTAGATCGTTCCAAGAATAAAATGAAGGAAAAAAATAGCGGTTTAAGGAAAAAAATTCAGCGAAATTGGTTGGAGGAAAGGTTAGATGAAGAAACATTGTCGAAACTTGAGAACATTCGTAGAAAGCGTTGAAATTACTAGGTTCTTTAGACTATAATATACCTATAAATTTGTTTTATATATGGGGGAGATTTACATGTTGGTAGCAAAAGAAAAAAGTTATGAGTTAATAGACAATTGTCAGCAAGATGAGTATAACATTGTATTAAGAGCAAGTGAAGGGGATAAGATAGCACTAGAGTATATTATTACCAAATACAGAAATTTTGTAAAGGCAAAAGCAAAGTCATATTTTTTAATTGGAGCAGATAAAGAAGATATAATACAAGAAGGAATGATAGGCCTTTATAAGGCAGTTAGAGATTTTGATGGAAGTAAGACAAATTCATTTAAATGTTTTGCAGAGATATGTATAACAAGACAAATAATAACTGCTATAAAAACTGCAACAAGACAAAAACATATACCTTTAAATTCATATGTTTCTTTGAATAAACCAATATATGATGAAGAGTCAGACAGAACACTTTTAGATATAATAGCTACAAGTATAGTAACAGATCCAGAAGAACTTATAATTAGTAAAGAAAAATTAAAAAATATAGAATCAAAGATGAACGAATTATTAAGCGACTTGGAATTGGAAGTCCTAGAATTGTATTTGAATGGAAAGTCATACCAGTTCATAGCGGACAAACTTAAAAGAGATGTAAAGTCAATAGATAACGCTTTACAAAGGGTTAAGAGAAAATTAGAAAAACATCTTGAAAACAGAAATGATTAATAGTAAAATACTTACCATAAGCTTATTGTGAGCAAAATTAATTTATATCGAAAGATAAGGGAGGAAATTCAAAATGGCTAAAGCTAAATACGAAAGAACAAAACCTCATGTTAATATAGGGACAATAGGACACGTTGACCACGGTAAAACTACATTAACAGCAGCGATAACAAAAACATTATATGACAGATACCAATTAGGAGAAGCAGTAGATTTCGCAAACATAGATAAAGCTCCAGAAGAAAGAGAAAGAGGAATCACAATATCAACAGCACACGTTGAGTATGAAACTCCAAACAGACACTACGCACACGTTGACTGCCCAGGACATGCTGACTACGTTAAGAATATGATAACAGGAGCAGCACAAATGGACGGAGCAATATTAGTTTGTTCAGCAACAGATGGACCAATGCCACAAACAAGAGAGCATATACTATTATCAAGACAAGTTGGAGTACCATATATAGTAGTATTCTTAAACAAATGTGATATGGTAGATGACGAAGAGTTATTAGAACTAGTAGAAATGGAAGTAAGAGATTTATTAACAGAATATGATTTCCCAGGAGATGATACTCCAATAATAAGAGGATCAGCATTAATGGCATTAGAAGATCCAAAGAGCGACTGGGGAAATAAAATAGTAGAATTATTCGAGCAAATAGATGAATATATACCAGCACCAGAAAGAGATACTGACAAACCATTCTTAATGCCAGTAGAAGACGTATTCTCAATCACAGGAAGAGGAACAGTTGCAACAGGAAGAGTGGAAAGAGGAGTATTAAAAGTACAAGACGAAGTAGAATTAGTAGGATTAACAGAAGCACCAAGAAAAGTAGTAGTAACAGGAGTAGAAATGTTCAGAAAATTATTAGACCAAGCACAAGCAGGGGATAATATAGGAGCATTATTAAGAGGAGTACAAAGAAACGAAATAGAAAGAGGACAAATACTAGCAAAGACTGGATCAGTAAAGGCACACACAAAATTTACTGCAGAAGTATATGTACTTAAAAAAGAAGAAGGTGGAAGACATACACCATTCTTTGATGGATATAGACCACAATTCTATTTCAGAACAACAGACGTAACAGGAGCTTGTAAGTTACCAGATGGAATAGAAATGGTAATGCCTGGAGATAACGTAACAATGGAAGTAGACTTAATAAATTCAATAGTTGTAGAAGAAGGATTAAGATTCTCAATAAGAGAAGGTGGAAGAACAGTAGCTTCAGGCGTTGTTGCTACAATAATAGAGTAATTCTTATTATTAAACTGATGGATTAAAGAATAATAAAAAGAGGGGTTATGCTCCTCTTTTTTTAACATAGAAATACAAAAACATTGACACAGCATAGGATTTTGTGATACCTTATACAAGGTAATGATTATAGGAAGTTAATAATATCTTAAATACTGTAGATTTTTAATAAATACATATTTTAAAGATATTATATTCACATATATTAACAATATATATTATTGTATTACAAAGTTGGAGGTGTATCAGATGAGAGTTAAAGTAACTTTAGCATGTACAGAGTGTAAGCAAAGAAACTACAACACTACTAAGAATAAGAAAAATAATCCAGACAGAATAGAATTACAAAAATATTGTAGATTCTGTAAAAAGCATACAACTCATAAAGAAACAAAATAGTTTTATAAGGATGTGAGTATGGAATGGCTGCCCAAACAAATGACGGTGCAAAAACTAAAAAGAGATTCAGTTTATTTGGTTATTTAAAAGAAACTAAACAAGAATTGAAAAGAGTTACATGGCCGACAAAAAAAGAATTGTTTAAAAACACAGGTATAGTTTTAACTGTAGTTATTTCATGCACTATATTAGTATGGGGTATAGACACTATATTATCTGGTGCACTAGCGTTATTACTAAAATAGACGAAAAGAGGTAAGTTAAATGTCAGAATTACAAGAAGCAAGTTGGTATGTAGTTCATACTTATTCGGGACATGAAAATAAAGTTAAAGCTACAATAGAAAAAGCAGTTAAAACAAGAAGTATGGAAGACTGCATAAGACAAGTAGTTGTTCCAACAGAAGAAGTAGTGGAAACTACTAAAACTGGAAAAGAAAAAACTAGACAACGTAAAGTTTATCCAAGTTATGTTTTGGTTAAAATGATAATAACTGATGAATCTTGGTATGTAGTAAGAAATACTAAGGGAGTTACAGGTTTCGTTGGACCTGGTTCAAAACCAGTACCATTAAGTGAAGAAGAAGTTAAAGCTATGGGTATAGATACAACTGAACCTAAAGTAGTAAATAGTGATATTGACTTTGAAATAGGAGATACAGTAAAGGTATCTCAAGGACCATTTAGTGGACAAGTAGGAAACATAGAAGAAATTGACTTAGAAAACAGAGAAGTTAAAGTATGCATAAATGCATTTGGTAAAAGGACTCTATTTGTAATAGAGCTTGAAGGTATAGAAAAAATCTAATACTATTATTATAGAAAAATCTGAGGAGGTGCGCTCAAAATGGCTAAAAAAGTTATAGGTCAAATAAAATTACAAATACCTGCAGGAAAGGCTACTCCAGCGCCACCAGTTGGACCAGCATTAGGACAACATGGTGTTAATATAATGGGATTCACAAAAGAATTTAATGCTAAAACTGCAGATCAAGCTGGAATGATAATACCAGTTGTTATAACTGTATATCAAGATAGATCATTCAGTTTTATAACAAAAACTCCACCAGCTGCAGTTTTAATTAAAAAAGCATTAAACTTAAAATCAGGTTCTGGAGAACCAAACAAAAAGAAAGTTGCTAAAATAACTTCAGCTCAAGTAAGAGAAATAGCTGAATTAAAAATGCCTGACTTAAATGCTGCATCATTAGAAGCTGCTATGAGTATGATAGCTGGTACTGCTAGAAGCATGGGTGTTGTAGTAGAAGACTAATTAAAAGATACACTTTTTTTATAAAGTGGGAGGCGAAAAGCCGAGATTAACCACAAGGAGGAAAATAAAATGGCTAAAAAAGGTAAAAGATATGCAGGTGCATTACAAAAAGTAGATAGAACTAAGTTCTATGATGCATCAGAAGCATTAACATTAGTTTCAGATATAGCTGGAGCTAAATTTGACGAAACAGTAGAAGCACACATTAAATTAGGTGTTGACTCAAGACATGCTGATCAACAAGTAAGAGGTGCAGTTGTATTACCTCACGGAACAGGTAAAACTAAAAGAGTTTTAGTTTTTGCTAAAGGTGAAAAAGCTAAGGAAGCTGAACAAGCTGGTGCTGATTTTGTAGGAGCTGAAGAATTAGTTCAAAAAATACAAGGTGAAAACTGGTTTGATTTTGATATAGTAGTTGCTACTCCAGACATGATGGGTGTAGTAGGTAGATTAGGTAGAGTATTAGGACCAAAAGGTTTAATGCCAAACCCTAAATCAGGAACAGTTACATTTGATGTAGCTAAAGCTATAGATGAAATAAAAGCTGGTAAAGTTGAATACAGATTAGACAAAACTAACATAATACACGTTCCAGTAGGAAAAGTATCATTTGGTGGAGAAAAATTATCTGAAAACTTTGCTGCATTAATGGATGCTATAATAAAAGCTAAACCAGCTGCTGCTAAAGGACAATATTTAAGAAGTATAACTGTAGCTTCTTCAATGGGACCTGGAGTTAAAATAAACCCAGCAAGAACAGCTGAATAATAAAACTGTTGACACAGGTTGACAAAAATGTTATCATATCATTTGTCAATGTAAAAAAGAATAGATTTGCCGTAGATAGTGGGTGCGAAAGCTTAATATCCCACCGAGGTTTTAGATAAATTGAGATTACTAAAGCTTTTGATGTCTACTTTTGGCAACAAAAGCTTTTTATAATGTTGCGGTAAATACTAAGCCTATTTGGTGAAGGAGGTGCACATCTAGATGAGAAAAGCTATAGAAATTAAATCAGAAGTTGTTTCTGAAATAGTTGAAAAGTTACAAAAATCTTCTGCTGCCGTTGTTGTTGATTACAAAGGGTTAACAGTTGAAGAAGTAACTGAGTTAAGAAAACAAATGAGAGAAGCTGGTGTAGATTACAAAGTATATAAAAATACTTTAGTTAGAAGAGCAGCTAAAGAAGTTGGTATAGAGCAATTCAATGAAGAATTATTAATTGGTACTAATGCTATAGCATTTGGATATGATGATCCAGTTGCTCCAGCTAGAATATTAAAAGGATTCATGGATTCTCATCCAAAGATGAAATTAAAGATGGGTGTTATAGAAGGTGTATTCTATGACGAAGCTAAGATTGTTGAAATGGCTAACATACCATCAAGAGAAGTTCTTATCGCTAAATTACTTGGTAGCTTAAAAGCTCCAATATCAAACTTTGCATACTTAATAGATGCAATAGCGAAAAAGGCAGAAGGTCAAGAAGAAGCTTAATTGCTTAACTAAAAAATTATAAATATTAATTTGAAAAGAAAATTCGGAGGTGCTAAAAATGACAATAGAACAAATATTAGAAGCTATAGAAAATATGAAAGTTTTAGAATTAAATGAATTAGTTAAAGCTGCTGAAGAAAAATTCGGCGTATCAGCTTCAGCTCCAGTAATGGTAGCTGGTGCAGCTGCTGGTGGACCAGCTGCTGAAGAAAAAACTGAGTTTGATGTAGTATTAGCTGAGGTTGGTTCTTCAAAAGTTGGAGTTATAAAAGCAGTTAGAGAAATAACAGGATTAGGATTAAAAGAAGCTAAAGAAGTAGTTGACAATGCTCCTAAGACAGTTAAAGAAGGAGCTTCTAAAGAAGAAGCTGATCAAATAAAAGAAAAATTAGAAGCTGCTGGAGCTAAAGTAGAAGTTAAGTAGTTTCTTTAAAAAGATACCCATTTGGGTATCTTTTTTTATTTATAAAAAATTGTGAATAGAATATTTCTATAAAATAAAAAAAATTTATATAATAGTATTAAATTAAGGGTATCATATAGTTTGTAATGAGATTTTAATTTAATACTATTAAAGAATATGTTTTTACTATGTTAAATACAGATGTTAAATTAAAATATAAACAATTATTGTAATGTGCATATATAAGGTGATATAATAAAAGATAAATTATATAAAACTACATATTGTTTTAAAAATTTACAAAAATACTTTAAAAATAAAATGTAATAAATAATTAATTAACAAATACAAATTTAAAATGAGTGAAATACTTCTAAAAATCGAAATATGTAGATTTCAAGAAATGCATTTAAGGAGGAGTTAATAATGGAAAAATTACAAGGTAAAGTTGCAGTGGTTACTGCAGCAACTAAAGGTATTGGATTAGCATCAGCTGAAATATTGGCACAAAATGGAGCAGTTGTATATTTAGCAGCTCGTTCAGAAGAATTGGCTAATGAAGTTATAGACAGAATAAGTGCAGAAGGCGGGTGTGCTAAGTTTGTTTATTTTAATGCTCGTGAAGAAGAAACGTTTACTTCAATGATAGAAGATGTAGTTAAAAAAGAAGGTAAGATAGATATACTTGTAAATAATTTTGGTTCGACAAATCCCTCACTTGATAAAGACCTTTTAACTGGAGATACAGATAATTTCTTTGATACAGTAAATACTAATTTAAAAAGTGTATATTTACCATGTAAAGCTGCTATTCCTCATATGATAAAGAATGGCAAGGGAAGTATAATAAATATATCTAGTATAGGTTCAGTATTGCCTGACCTATCTAGAATAGCTTATTGTGTATCAAAATCAGCAATCAACTCATTAACTCAAAATATAGCAACACAATATGCAAAAGACAATGTTAGATGTAATGCTGTACTTCCAGGCCTTATTGCAACCAAAGCTGCTTTAGATAATATGTCTCCAGAATTCATAAAGGAGTTCCTAAAGCATGTTCCTTTAAATCGTATAGGGAAACCAGAAGACATAGCAAAAGCTGTTTTATTCTATGCTAGTGATGATTCATCCTTTATAACAGGAGACTTACTTGAAGTAGCTGGAGGATTTGGTTTACCTACGCCACAGTTTGCAGATAATATATTAGGATAATTATATTACTAATATAATAGTAAAAATAAAAAACTTAATTATAGTAGAAATTCTATTTTTATAAAGACTGTAGATATAATTTATGATGGAAATAGTTTAAGATTTAAAACTCCAGATTAAATTCATTTATGGTCTTTATTTTGTATATTTAACAGCTTTTGTATAAATATAATTATTTACTAGTACTTATTTATGAAATTATAATTAAATATGGGTATGGTATTAGAATGTAACTTTTTCTAGAAAATTAAACCGATAAATGAAAAAATTGGATTTTATATTGGAGAATTGTACATAATACATAATATATGCTTAAAATAATTTACAAAAAATCAAAAATAATGCATAGTTTACATATAAGATAAAAAATATATTGAAAAATACTTGACATTATGCTAAAATTATTAGATGCGTTAGAATGAACTATTGTTTTATTTTTAATTATTGAGAGGTGAAAAGTGAATGCCACATCCTGTCACGATAGGTAAAAGAACTAGAATGAGCTTTTCTAAAATTAAGGAAATAGCTGATGTGCCAAATCTTATAGAAATTCAAGTAGATTCCTATGAGTGGTTTTTAAAAGAAGGTTTAAAAGAAGTGTTTGATGATATTTCACCAATAGAAGATTATACTGGTAATCTTATATTGGAATTTGTTGACTACTCTTTAGACGATAAACCAAAGTACGATATAGAAGAGTGTAAAGAGAGAGATGCTACATATTGTGCACCTCTAAAAGTTAAGGTAAGACTTATAAATAAAGAAACAGGCGAAATAAAAGAACAAGAAGTATTTATGGGTGACTTCCCTTTAATGACAGAAAGAGGAACTTTCGTTATAAATGGGGCAGAAAGAGTTATCGTAAGTCAATTAGTTAGATCTCCTGGTGTTTACTATGCGGAAGAGAGAGATAAAACAGGTAAGAGATTAATTTCATCTACTGTAATTCCTAATAGAGGAGCATGGTTAGAATATGAAACAGATTCTAACGATGTAATATCTGTAAGAGTTGATAGAACAAGAAAACAACCAGTTACAGTTTTACTTAGAGCTTTAGGAATAGGGACAGATGCAGAAATAATTGACCTTTTAGGAGAAGACGAAAGATTATCTGCTACATTAGAAAAAGATAATACTAAAACAGTAGAGGAAGGTCTTGTTGAGATATATAAAAAATTAAGACCAGGTGAACCACCTACTGTAGAAAGTGCATCATCTTTACTAAATGCTTTATTCTTTGATCCAAAGAGATATGATTTAGCAAAAGTTGGTAGATACAAATTTAACAAAAAACTTGCTTTATGCTATAGAATTATGAATAGAATTTCAGCAGAAGACATAATAAATCCTGAAACAGGAGAAGTATTTGTAAAAGCTGGAGAAAAAATAAGCTATGAGTTAGCTAAAGATATACAAAATGCAGGTATAAATGTAGTAAATCTATTAATGGATGATGATAAGAAAGTTAGAGTTATAGGAAATAATTTTGTAGACATTAAGTCTCATATTGATTTTGACATAGATGATTTAAACATAAAAGAAAAAGTGCATTATCCAACATTAAAAGAAATTTTAGATGGATATAGTGACGAAGAAGAAATAAAAGAAGCTATAAAATCAAGAATTAAAGAACTTATACCAAAACATATATTATTAGACGATATAATAGCTTCAATAAGTTATGAATTCAATATCTTCTATAATATAGGAAATATTGATGATATAGACCATTTAGGAAATAGAAGAATAAGATCTGTAGGAGAATTATTACAAAACCAAGTTAGAATTGGTCTTTCAAGAATGGAAAGAGTCATAAAAGAAAGAATGACAGTTCAAGATATGGAAGCTATAACGCCTCAAGCGTTAGTTAACATAAGACCAGTTTCAGCTGCAATAAAAGAATTCTTCGGTAGTTCTCAGTTATCTCAGTTCATGGACCAAACAAATCCTTTATCTGAGTTAACACATAAAAGAAGACTATCAGCTCTTGGACCTGGAGGTCTTTCAAGAGAAAGAGCTGGATTCGAAGTGCGTGACGTTCACCATTCACACTACGGTAGAATGTGTCCGATAGAGACTCCAGAAGGGCCAAATATCGGTCTTATAAACTCTCTTGGAACTTATGCAAAAATAAATGAGTTTGGATTTATAGAATCACCATATAGAAAATTTGATAAAGTAACATCAACAGTTACTGATGAGATACATTATTTAACTGCTGATGAAGAAGATTTATTCGTAAGAGCTCAGGCAAATGAGCCATTAACAGACGATGGTAAATTCGTAAACCATAGAGTTGTTTGTAGAACTGTAAATGGTGCTGTTGAAATGGTTCCTGAAAGCAGAGTAGACTATATGGATATATCTCCTAAGCAGGTTGTATCTGTTGCCACTGCTATGATACCTTTCTTAGAAAATGATGACGCCAACCGTGCCCTTATGGGAGCGAACATGCAACGTCAGGCAGTGCCTCTAGTTAGAAGAGAAGCACCAATTATAGGAACTGGTATAGAATATAGAGCTGCAAAAGACTCTGGAGCAGTTGTTGTTGCTAGAAATTCTGGTATAGCAGAAAGAGTAACAGCGGATGAGATAATTATAAAAAGAGAAGATGGAAACAGAGATAGATATAATCTACTTAAGTTTAAACGTTCAAACTCAGGTACTTGTATAAATCAAACACCTATAATAACTAAAGGTGAGCAAATAGTGCAAGGAGATGTTATAGCAGACGGTCCAGCAACTGATTTAGGAGAAGTAGCACTTGGAAGAAACTGTCTTATAGCATTCATGACTTGGGAAGGTTATAACTACGAAGATGCCATATTAATAAATGAAAGATTAGTTAAAGAAGATAGATTATCAACAATTCATATAGAAGAATATGAATGTGAAGCTAGAGATACAAAACTAGGGCCAGAGGAAATAACTAGAGATATACCTAATGTTGGAGATAGTGCAATTAAGAACTTAGATGACAGAGGTATAATAAGAATAGGTGCAGAAGTAGATTCAGGAGATATACTAGTTGGTAAAGTAACTCCAAAAGGAGAAACTGAACTTACTGCTGAGGAAAGATTACTTCGTGCAATATTTGGTGAAAAGGCTAGAGAAGTTAGAGACACTTCACTTAAAGTACCTCATGGTGAATCTGGTATAATAGTTGATGTAAAAGTATTTACTAGAGAAAATGGAGATGATTTATCTCCAGGAGTAAATGAATTAGTAAGATGTTATATAGCTAAAAAGAGAAAAATAAAAGTTGGAGATAAAATGGCTGGTCGTCATGGTAATAAAGGGGTTATCTCTAGAATATTACCAGAAGAAGATATGCCATTCATGGAAAATGGAACTCCACTAGATATAATACTTAACCCACAAGGTATACCATCACGTATGAACATCGGTCAGGTTTTAGAGGTTCATTTAGGACTTGCTGCTAAGACTTTAGGATGGTATGTTGCAACATCAGTATTTGATGGTGCCAATGAGTATGATATAATGGATGCTCTTGAAGAAGCTGGATATTCTAGAGATGGTAAATTAACTTTATATGATGGTAGAACAGGTGAAACTTTTGATAATAGAATAACTGTTGGATATATGTACTACTTAAAACTACATCATTTAGTTGATGAAAAACTACATGCAAGAAGTACTGGACCATACTCATTAGTTACTCAACAGCCACTAGGTGGTAAAGCACAATTTGGTGGACAAAGATTTGGAGAGATGGAGGTTTGGGCTCTGGAAGCATATGGAGCTGCTCATATACTTCAAGAAATACTTACTGTCAAGTCTGATGATGTTGTAGGTCGTGTTAGAACTTACGAAGCCATAGTTAAAGGTGAAAACATACCTGAGCCAGGAATCCCAGAATCATTTAAGGTTCTTATAAAAGAACTTCAAAGTTTATGCTTAGATGTAAAAGTATTAACAGATGAAGATCAAGAAATAGAAGTAAGAGAATCTGTAGATGAAGATGACACAATAGGTGAATTTGAACTAGATGTTGTAAATAACATGGGAGAAGTTGAAGAAAGTAATATAATAGAAGAAATTGAAGATGATTTTACGGAAACCGTAGAAGATGAGGATATAGAGAATTTAGAAGAATTTGCTGAAGAAGATTTATTTGAAGAAGAAATAGACTTTGTTGGTGATGACTTTGATGTGTAAATTTAATTAATGTAAATCTCAAATAGAAGGGAGAGAACTCCTTGTTTGAATTAAACAATTTCGAGTCGATAAAAATAGCATTGGCTTCTCCAGAAAAAATAAGACAATGGTCTAGAGGAGAAGTTAAAAAGCCAGAAACTATAAATTACCGTACTTTAAAACCAGAAAAAGATGGTCTTTTCTGTGAAAGAATATTTGGACCACAAAAAGACTGGGAGTGCCATTGTGGTAAATATAGAAGAGTTAGATACAAAGGTGTAGTTTGTGATAGATGTGGAGTAGAAGTAACTAAATCGAAAGTAAGAAGAGAAAGAATGGGACATATAGAGCTAGCAGCTCCTATGTCTCACATCTGGTACTTTAAAGGTATACCAAGTAGAATGGGACTTTTACTTGATATGTCACCAAGATCATTGGAAAAAATACTATACTTTGCTTCATATGTAGTAGTTGATCCAGGAGAAACTGGATTGAATGAGAAGCAGTTATTGACAGAAAAAGAGTATAGAACTGCTCTTGAAAAATATGGATATACTTTTACTGTAGGTATGGGTGCTGAAGCTGTAAAGATATTGTTACAAAACATAGACTTAGAGCAACAAAGCAAAGACCTAAGAGCGGAATTAAAAGACAGTACAGGACAAAAGAAAGTTAGAACAATAAGAAGATTAGAAGTTGTAGAAGCATTTAAAAAATCTGGGAATAAACCAGAATGGATGATTTTAGATGCGATACCAGTAATACCACCAGATTTAAGACCAATGGTACAACTTGATGGTGGAAGATTTGCAACTTCAGACTTAAATGATTTATATAGAAGAGTTATAAACAGAAATAATAGACTTAAGAGATTATTAGAGCTTGGAGCTCCAGATATAATTGTAAGAAATGAAAAGAGAATGCTTCAAGAAGCAGTTGATGCATTAATAGATAATGGTAGAAGAGGTAGACCTGTAACAGGGCCTGGAAATAGACCACTTAAGTCTTTATCAGATATGTTAAAGGGTAAACAAGGTCGTTTCCGTCAAAACTTACTTGGTAAGCGTGTTGACTACTCAGGACGTTCTGTTATAGTTGTTGGACCAGAACTTAAATTCTATCAATGTGGTCTTCCAAAGAAAATGGCACTAGAACTATTTAAGCCATTTGTTATGGATAAACTAGTTAAAGAAGGATATGCACATAATATAAAAAGTGCAAAATCTATAGTAGAAAAAGTTAAGCCAGAAGTTTGGGATGTTTTAGAAGATGTTATAAAAAGCCATCCAGTTCTTCTTAACCGTGCGCCGACTCTGCATAGATTAGGTATACAAGCATTTGAACCAATCTTGGTTGAAGGTAAAGCTATAAAGCTACATCCACTTGTGTGTACAGCTTACAATGCAGACTTCGATGGTGACCAAATGGCAGTCCATGTACCTTTATCAGTAGAAGCACAAGCAGAAGCAAGATTCTTAATGCTTTCTGTAAACAACATTCTTGCTCCTAAAGATGGTTCTCCTATAACTACTCCATCTCAGGATATGGTTTTAGGTTGTTATTATCTAACAATAGAAGCACAAGATGATGCTAAAGGAACAGGAATGGTATTTAAAGACTTTAATGAGCTATTACTTGCTTATTACAATAAATCAGTTCATCTACATGCGTTAGTAAAACTAAAGGTGACTCTTGAAGATGGAAGAAGTTCATTAGTTGAAAGTACAGTTGGTAGATTTATATTTAATGAAAGCATACCTCAAGATTTAGGATTTGTAGATAGAAATGAAAACCCATTTGCTCTAGAAGTTGACTTCTTAGCAGATAAAAAATCTCTGGGTAAAATAATAGATAAGTGCTTTAGAAAACATGGAAATACAGAAACAGCGGAATTACTAGATTATATAAAATCTCTAGGATTTAAATATTCTACATTAGGTGGTATAACAGTTGCTGTTGCTGATATGAGTGTTCCAGAAGAAAAGAAAGTATTTATAGCTGAGGCAGAAGAAAAAGTTGATAAATATGAAAAAGCATACAGAAGAGGTTTAATATCTAATGAAGAAAGATATGAAAAAGTTATAGAGACATGGACAGAAACAACTGATAAGGTTACTGATGCTCTTATGGGTGGACTAGATAGATTAAACAATATATATATAATGGCACATTCAGGAGCCAGAGGTTCTAAAAACCAAATTAGACAGCTAGCAGGTATGCGTGGTCTTATGGCCAATGCATCTGGTAAAACAGTTGAGATACCAGTTAAATCTAATTTCCGTGAAGGTTTATCAGTACTTGAATACTTTACATCTTCACATGGTGCCAGAAAAGGTCTTGCCGATACAGCTATACGTACGGCTGAATCTGGATACTTAACAAGAAGACTTGTTGATGTAAGTCAGGATGTTATTGTAAGAGAAGTAGATTGCGGAACAGAAGATACTACAGAAATTTATGCTATAAAAGAAGGAAATGAAGTTATAGAAGAAATATATGATAGAATTGTAGGAAGATATACTATAGACCCTATATTAAATCCTGAAACTGGTGAAGTTATAGTTGAAGCTGATGCTATGATACAAGAAGATGAAGCAGAAACTATAGTAGATTTAGGAATTGAAAAAATTAGGATAAGAACAGTTCTTAACTGTAAAACTAATCATGGAGTTTGTTCTAAGTGCTATGGTAGAAACTTAGCTACAGGAAAAGAAGTTAATATAGGTGAAGCAGTTGGTATAATAGCAGCTCAATCTATAGGTGAGCCGGGTACTCAGCTTACAATGCGTACATTCCATACTGGAGGGGTTGCAGGAGCCGATATAACTCAAGGTCTTCCAAGGGTTGAAGAATTATTCGAAGCTAGAAAACCAAAAGGTTTAGCTGTAATAACTGAAGTATCTGGTAGAGTTGAAATAGATGAAACTGGAAAGAGAAAAGAAGTAAATGTAATACCAGAAGAAGGCGAAACTCAAACATATGTGATACCATATGGTTCTAGATTAAAAGTTAAGCAAGGACAGATATTAGAAGCTGGAGATCCTTTAACACAAGGATTTATAAATCCTCATGATATAGTAAGAGTAAAAGGTGTTAAAGGTGTTCAAGAATATATAGTTAAAGAAGTTCAAAGGGTTTATAGACTTCAAGGGGTTGATGTTAACGATAAGCATATAGAAGTTATAGTAAGACAAATGCTATCTAAAGTTAAAGTTGAAGACCCAGGAGATACAGATTTATTACCAGGTGGATATGAAGATGTATTAACATTTAATAGATGTAACGAAGAAGCTATAGCTAAAGACTTAAGACCAGCAGTTGCTAAAAGAGTATTACTTGGTATAACTAAAGCATCTCTTGCAACTGATTCATTCTTATCAGCAGCTTCATTCCAGGAAACAACAAGAGTATTAACAGAAGCTGCAATAAAAGGTAAAGAAGACCACCTAATAGGGCTTAAAGAGAATGTTATATTAGGTAAGCTAATACCAGCAGGAACAGGAATGAAGAAATATAGAAATATAGCTGTTGAAAAAATTGAAGATTAATGGCAGATAGAGTAAAGAAATCTTGACAACCATTATTTGTGGTGTTAAAATAGTAAAGTGTGTTGTTTAAAAGTACACTAAGGGCTTATATGAGCTCTTAGTGACTTTTAAATGGCAATAAACAAGAACTAAAAGCATCAAGCTAGAAAAATGCTAATATCACATATTCATGTGTTATAGACATTAAATTGTAAGTAACAAATGTTACAATCAGTCAGTATGAGTATTCATATTGATGTAGTTGGCGGTCACTGATAAGATCGAAAATTTGGAAGGAGGTGCAGATGATGCCAACAATTAACCAATTAGTTCGTAAAAGTAGAAAAGCAGTTGAAAAGAAATCTACTGCTCCAGCATTACAAAAAGGTTACAACTCTTTAAACAAGAAAGTAACTGACGCTAGTGCTCCACAAAAAAGAGGGGTTTGTACTTCAGTAAAAACAGTTACTCCTAAGAAACCTAACTCAGCTTTAAGAAAAGTTGCCAGAGTTAGATTAACTAATGGTATAGAAGTTTCTGCTTATATACCAGGAGAAGGACATAACTTACAAGAGCATAGTGTTGTTCTTATAAGAGGCGGAAGAGTAAAAGACCTTCCAGGGGTTAGATACCATATACTAAGAGGTACTTTAGATACAGCAGGTGTTGATAAGAGAAGACAATCAAGATCTAAGTATGGTGCTAAGAAACCTAAGGACGCTAAAAAATAAAAACAATTAATGATTGATTATAGTTCGGTGCTTTAAATATATAGATATTTATGGCATCACGGCATTAAATAATTTATGTCGAGTACCTATGATTTAAGTTAAATAATTAAGGAGGGAAGCGAAATGCCAAGAAAAGGTAATGTTCCAAAGAGAGAAGTTTTACCAGATCCTATGTATGGGAGTAAGGTAGTTACTAAATTAATAAATAATTTAATGGTAGACGGAAAAAAAGGAAAGTCTCAAACAATAGTTTATGATGCTTTCACAGTTATTGCTGAAAAAACAGGAGAAGATGCTTTAGAAGTATTTAATAAGGCAATGGATAATATAATGCCTGTTTTAGAAGTAAAAGCAAGAAGAGTTGGTGGGGCAAACTACCAAGTACCAATCGAAGTTAGACCTGAAAGAAGACAAACATTAGGTTTAAGATGGTTAGTAAAATATACTAGAGCTCGTGGAGAAAAAGGAATGGTTGATAAATTAGCTAAAGAAATAATGGACGCAGCTAACAACACAGGAGCTTCAGTTAAGAAAAAAGAAGATACTCATAAAATGGCAGAAGCTAATAAAGCATTTGCTCATTATAGATGGTAGGATATATAGATATCTTATAAAATTGAGGATATCATAAGGAGGATAACCATGGCTAGAAAGTTTCCTTTGGAAAGAACTAGGAATATAGGAATCATGGCTCATATAGATGCAGGGAAAACTACTACTACAGAAAGAATCCTGTTTTATACTGGGCAAACTCATAAGATAGGAGAAACTCATGAAGGGGCTTCTCAAATGGACTGGATGGAGCAAGAAAAGGAAAGAGGTATAACAATAACTTCTGCCGCTACTACTGCTTCATGGAAAGACCATAGAATAAATATAATAGATACTCCTGGACACGTGGACTTCACAGTTGAAGTTGAAAGATCTCTAAGAGTTCTTGACGGTTCAGTTGCTGTATTCTGTGCAAAAGGTGGAGTTGAACCTCAATCTGAGAATGTATGGAGACAAGCTGAAACTTATGGAGTACCTAGAATAGCTTTTGTAAATAAAATGGATATATTAGGTGCAGATTTCTACAATGTTGTAAGCATGATGAAATCTAGATTAAATTCTAATGCAGTTCCTATGCAATTACCAATAGGTAAAGAAGATTCATTTATAGGTATAATAGACTTATTAAAAATGGATGCTGTTATATACAAAGACGACTTAGGTGTTGAAATGGAAGAAACAGACATACCAGAAGATATGAAAGAATTAGCTACAGAGTGGAGAGAAAAATTAGTTGAAGCAGTAGCTGAAACTGATGAAGAGTTAATGATGAAGTATCTTGAAGGTGAAGAACCTACTATAGATGAATTAAAAGTTGCTATAAGAAAAGCTACTATAGCTTGTGAAATGAACCCAGTTTTCTGTGGTACAGCTTATAGAAACAAAGGTGTTCAGTTAGTAATAGATGCAGTTTTAGATTACTTACCAGCACCAACTGATATATCAGCTATAAAAGGTATATTGGAAGATGGAGAGGAAGCTGAAAGACATTCTTCTGATGAAGAGCCATTCTCTGCATTAGCATTCAAAATAATGACTGACCCATTTGTTGGAAAACTAGCGTTCTTCAGAGTTTACTCTGGAACATTAGAATCTGGTTCTTATGTTTTAAATGCAACTAAGAATAAGAGAGAAAGAATTGGTCGTATACTACAAATGCATGCCAATACAAGAGAAGAAATAACTAAAGTTTATGCTGGAGATATAGCAGCAGCAGTAGGATTAAAAGATACTACTACTGGAGACACATTATGTGATCCTGCTAATCCAATAATACTTGAATCTATGGAATTCCCTGAGCCAGTTATATCTGTTGCTATAGAACCAAGTTCTAAAGCAGCTCAAGAAAAAATGGGTATAGCTCTTCAAAAATTAGCTGAAGAAGACCCAACTTTCACAGTTAAAACTGACCAAGAAACAGGACAAACTATAATATCTGGTATGGGTGAATTACACTTAGAGATAATAGTAGATAGATTATTAAGAGAATTTAAAGTAGAAGCTAAAGTTGGTGCTCCACAAGTTGCATATAGAGAAACTATAACTCAACCAGTTGATGTTGAATACAAGTACTCTAAGCAATCAGGTGGTAGAGGACAATATGGTCACGTTAAGATTAGAGTTGCTCCTCAAGAGCCAGGTGAAGGATACAAATTCACAAACAAAACTGTTGGTGGATCTGTACCAAAAGAATATGTTGGTCCAGTTGACATGGGTATACAAGGAGCTATGCAATCTGGTATAGTTGCTGGATATCCAGTTGTAGACGTTGCTGTTGAGTTATATGATGGTTCTTACCATGAAGTTGACTCTTCTGAAATGGCGTTCAAGATGGCTGGTTCAATGGCATTCAAAGATGCTATGAAGAAAGGTAATGCAGTTCTTTTAGAGCCTTACTTTAAAGTAGAAGTTGTTACTCCAGAAGATTACATGGGAGATGTTATGGGTGACTTAAACTCAAGAAGAGGATTAATCCAAGGAATGGAAGCAAGAAGTGGTGCACAAGTTATAAATGCATTTGTTCCACTTTCAGAAATGTTTGGATACTCTACAGACCTAAGATCTTCAACTCAAGGTCGTGCAACTTATACAATGATATTCGATCACTATGAACAAGTTCCAGCTTCAGTTGCTAAAAAGATAGCTGAAGGAAAATAATTTAAAAATTAATTAATAATATAAATATAAAAAATAATCAGCAAGACGAGACTTGTCTCGTCTTGCACAAGATAAAGGGAGGAAATTCAAAATGGCTAAAGCTAAATACGAAAGAACAAAACCTCATGTTAATATAGGGACAATAGGACACGTTGACCATGGTAAAACTACATTAACAGCAGCGATAACAAAAACATTATATGACAGATACCAATTAGGAGAAGCAGTAGATTTCGCAAACATAGATAAAGCTCCAGAAGAAAGAGAAAGAGGAATCACAATATCAACAGCACACGTTGAGTATGAAACTCCAAACAGACACTACGCACACGTTGACTGCCCAGGACATGCTGACTACGTTAAGAACATGATAACAGGAGCAGCACAAATGGACGGAGCAATATTAGTTTGTTCAGCAACAGATGGACCAATGCCACAAACAAGAGAGCATATACTATTATCAAGACAAGTTGGAGTACCATATATAGTAGTATTCTTAAACAAATGTGACATGGTAGATGATGAAGAGTTATTAGAACTAGTAGAAATGGAAGTAAGAGATTTATTAACAGAATATGATTTCCCAGGAGATGATACTCCAATAGTAAGAGGATCAGCATTAATGGCATTAGAAGATCCAAAGAGTGAGTGGGGAAATAAAATAGTAGAATTATTCGAGCAAATAGATGAATATATACCAGCACCAGAAAGAGATACTGACAAACCATTCTTAATGCCAGTAGAAGACGTATTCTCAATCACAGGAAGAGGAACAGTTGCAACAGGAAGAGTGGAAAGAGGAGTATTAAAAGTACAAGACGAAGTAGAATTAGTAGGATTAACAGAAGCACCAAGAAAAGTAGTAGTAACAGGAGTAGAGATGTTCAGAAAATTATTAGACCAAGCACAAGCAGGGGATAATATAGGAGCATTATTAAGAGGAGTACAAAGAAACGAAATAGAAAGAGGACAAGTACTAGCAAAGACTGGATCAGTAAAAGCACACACAAAATTTACTGCAGAAGTATATGTACTTAAAAAAGAAGAAGGTGGAAGACATACACCATTCTTTGATGGATATAGACCACAATTCTATTTCAGAACAACAGATGTAACAGGAGCTTGTAAGTTACCAGATGGAATAGAAATGGTAATGCCTGGAGATAACGTAACAATGGAAGTAGACTTAATAAATTCAATAGTTGTAGAAGAAGGATTAAGATTCTCAATAAGAGAAGGTGGAAGAACAGTAGCTTCAGGAGTTGTTGCTACAATAATCGAATAATCTTTTACTAAGCTAATTGATTTCATATAAAAAAAGAGGGGGTTTAACCTCTCTTTTTTGTTTTTTGTTGACAAGTAGCAATAAAGCATATATACTAAACTAGTGCCTTGAGATAGATTCATAATCAAGTTTAAGGTTATAATGTTGTAAGAGAAAATAAAATTGAAAAAAACATAAAAAAAACTTGAAAAAATGTAACAGATGATATAAAATATAATAGTGTGCTTGAGAGATTAAGAAAATAAGAATTAAATCCTAGTGAAATACGAACTGATGTCGATTTGAAAGTTACAACACACCCGGAGCAGTGTATCGGTATTAGTTGTACGCAACTTGAAAATTAAACACGTGATAAAGGAGGGAAAACAAAATGGCTAAGAATGAAAAAATAAGAATAAGATTAAAATCATATGATCACAAATTATTAGATTTTTCAGCAGGTAAAATAGTTGAAACTGCTAAAAAGGCTGGATCACAAGTTTCAGGACCTGTGCCTCTACCAACAGAAAAACAAATTGTAACTATATTAAGAGCCGTACATAAGTACAAAGACTCTAGAGAACAATTTGAAATAAGAACTCATAAAAGACTAATCGACATAGCTAATCCAACACCTAAAACAGTTGACTCATTAATGAGATTAGACTTACCAGCAGGTGTAGATATAGAAATAAAATTATAAGAACCCCTAAGATATTATCCTATAGGTAACTATCTTAGAATGATTACTTCTAAAATGATGTAATCCGCTGTAAGAATTATAGGAGGTGCTAATATGAATGGAATATTAGGAAAAAAAGTTGGTATGACTCAAATATTCACTGATAAAGGTGTAGTTATACCTGTAACAGCTGTTGAAGCAGGACCTATGGTCGTTACTCAAATAAAAACAGTTGATAAAGATGGATACAATGCTATACAAATAGGTTTTGAAGATGCTAAAGAAAAATCTTTAAACAAGCCTAAAAAAGGACACTTAGCTGCTGCTAATGTTTTAAAGAAACATTTAAAAGAGTTTAGAGTAGATTCTGTAGAAGGATACACAGTTGGACAAGAAATAAAAGCTGATGTATTTGAAGCAGGTGCAAAAATAGATGTTACTGGAATAAGTAAAGGTAAGGGATTCCAAGGTCCAATAAAAAGACATGGACAAAGTAGAGGTCCTGAATCTCACGGTTCTAGATACCACAGAAGACCAGGTTCAATGGGAGCTTGTTCTTACCCAGGTAGAGTATTTAAAAACAAAAAATTAGCTGGACACATGGGAAGCGTAAAGGTAACAGTTCAAAACTTAGAGGTTGTTAAAGTAGATGCTGATAAGAACCTTATATTAGTTAAGGGAGCTATACCAGGAGCTAAAGGTTCAGTAGTAACTATAAAAGAAGCTGTAAAGGTTTCTAAATAATGACTAACCTAGAGAAAGGAGGAATAACAATGCCAAAATTAAATGTACTAAATGTTAGTGGACAAAACGTTGGAGAAATAGAATTATCAGATTCTATATTTGGCGTAGAAGTTAATGGACATGTTTTATATGAAGTTGTAAAAAATCAATTAGCAAATAAGAGACAAGGAACTCAATCTGCTAAGACTAGAGCAGAAGTTAGAGGTGGCGGAAGAAAACCTTGGAAACAAAAAGGAACAGGTAGAGCAAGACAAGGTTCTACAAGATCTGTACAATGGGTAGGTGGAGGAGTTGCTTTTGCACCTAAACCAAGAAGTTACAAATATACATTACCTAAGAAGGTAAGAAGATTAGCTATGAAGAGTGCTTTATCTTCAAAAATACAAAATAGTGAAGTTATAGTATTAGATGCATTAAACATGGATGCTCCTAAAACTAAAGAATTTGCTCAAATATTAAATAATATAAATGCTGCTAAAAAAGCTTTAGTAGTTATAGCTGATAAAAATGATAATGTAATAAAATCAGCTAGAAATATAGAAGGTGTTCAAACTGCATTAGTTAATACTATGAATGTATATGATATATTAAAATATGATTCATTTATAATAACTACAGATGCTGTTAAAAAAGTGGAGGAGGTGTACGCATAATGACTAATCCACATGATGTAATAATAAGACCAGTTGTAACTGAGCACAGTATGGCTGAAATGGGTGAAAAAAAATACACTTTTGTTGTGGCTAAAGATGCGAACAAAACTGAAATAAAAAAAGCAGTAGAAAAAGTATTCGGAGTTAGTGTTGATAAAGTAAATACTTTAAACTACGATGGAAAAGTTAAAAGAATGGGTAGAACTCAAGGAAGAACAGCAAGCTTTAAGAAAGCAGTAGTTAAATTAACTGCTGATAGTAAAGAAATAGAATTCTTCCAAGGAATGTAATATTATAACAAACGAAGGAGGGAAAACAGATGGCTATAAAAAAGTTTAGACCAACTTCTCCTGCCTTAAGACAAATGACAGTTTTAGTTTCTGAGGAAATAACATGTAACCAACCAGAAAGATCTCTTTTAGTTAACTTAAAGAAAAATGCTGGTAGAAACGTACATGGTAGAATAACTGTTCGTCATAGAGGTGGAGGACAAAAAAGAAAATATAGAATAATAGATTTTAAAAGAGATAAAGATGGTATACCTGCTAAGGTTGCTACTATAGAATATGATCCAAACAGAACTGCAAATATTGCATTATTAAACTATGCTGATGGAGAAAAAAGATATATATTAGCTCCAGTTGGAATCAACGTTGGAGATACTATCTTATCAGGATTAGGTGCTGATATAAAACCAGGAAACTGTTTAGCATTAAAAGATATGCCAGTTGGTACTATCATTCATAATATAGAATTAAAGCCAGGAAAAGGAGCTCAATTAGTTAGATCTGCTGGAGTTTCTGCACAATTAATGGCTAAAGAAGGAAAAAATGCTTTATTAAGATTACCATCAGGTGAAATGAGATTAGTAAGCATAAACTGTAAAGCTACTATAGGACAAGTTGGAAATATAGAGCACGGTAACGTAGTTATTGGTAAAGCAGGTAGAAAAAGACATATGGGAATAAGACCTACTGTAAGAGGTTCTGTAATGAACCCTAATGACCATCCACACGGTGGAGGGGAAGGTAGATCTCCAATAGGTAGACCATCTCCTGTTACTCCATGGGGTAAACCAGCTCTTGGATACAAAACTAGAAAGAAAAACAAAGCTTCAAATAAGTTAATAGTATCAAGAAGAACTAAGTAGTAAATTTATTTTTGCTCGGAAAGGAGGAATATAAATGTCAAGATCAACTAAAAAAGGACCTTTTGTCCATGCAAGACTTTTAAAGAAAATAGAAGCTATGAATGCTAGCGGAAATAAAGAAGTTATAAAAACTTGGTCAAGATCTTCAACTGTATTTCCACAAATGGTAGAAAACACTATAGCTGTTCATGATGGAAGAAAACATGTTCCAGTATATATAACAGAAGATATGGTTGGACACAAATTAGGTGAGTTCGTTCCTACTAGAACTTTCAAAGGACATAAGGATGACGAAAAATCTAATAAGAGAAAATAATTAAATTATGACTAAGAAAGGAGGAATAACAATGGAAGCAAAAGCTACTGCTAAATATGTACGTGTATCACCAAGAAAAGCAGGCCAAATCTGTGACCTTGTTAGAGGAAAGAATGTTGATGAAGCATTAGCGATATTAAAGTTCACTCCAAGAGGAGCAGCTTCAATAATAGCTAAAGTTGTAAAGTCAGCTAAAGCTAACGCAGAAAACAATCACGAAATGGATACTGAAAAATTATATATAGCATCAATAGTTGCTAATCAAGGGCCAACAATGAAGAGATTCATGCCTAGAGCTATGGGTCGTGCAACTACAATAAGAAAAAGAACTTCTCATATAGAGGTTGTTGTGAAAGAAAAAAAATAATTAATAGATAGGAGGGAAAGTAATGGGTCAAAAGGTTAATCCACACGGCTTAAGGGTCGGTGTTATAAAAGATTGGGACTCAAGATGGTTCGCTACTGATAAAAAAGAGTTCGGAAACTTATTATTAGAAGACCATAATATACGTAAATTCTTAAAGAAAAGATTATACTCAGCTGGAGTTGCTAGAATAGAAATAGAAAGATCAGCTAATAAAATAAAAATGGACTTACATGTTGCTAAGCCAGGAGTAGTTATAGGAAGAGCTGGTGCTGGAATCGAAGCATTAAAAGTTGAATTAGAAAAAATGACAAAGAAAAGTATAATAGTTAACATAGTAGAAGTAAGAAGTACAGATAAAAATGCTCAATTAGTAGCTGAAAATATAGCTTTAGCTATAGAAAGAAGGGTTGCTTTCAGAAGAGCAATGAAACAAGCTATACAAAGAGCAATGAAATCTGGTGCTAAAGGGATAAAAGTTTCTGCTTCAGGAAGATTAGGTGGAGCTGAAATGGCTAGAACTGAAGGTTATAGTGAAGGAAATGTGCCACTACAAACTTTAAGAGCAGATATAGATTATGGTTTCGCTGAAGCTGATACTACTTATGGAAAAATAGGTATAAAAGTTTGGATATGTAATGGTGAAGTTTTACCAACTAGAGATGGTGTAAATCCAAGAGAAGAAAGCAGAAAGAGCGACAGAAGAGACAACAAGAGAGATAACAGAAGAAACGATAGAAGAGGAAATGATAGAAGAGGAAACGATAACAGAGGAAACTACAGAGGACAAAAACCTCAAGGTGGACAAAGACCTCAAGGTGGATCAAGACCTCAAAGAACTGAAAACAAAGGAAATTAATAATAGTTAGGTTCAAGGAAGGAGGAAAAATACTCATGTTAATGCCAAAAAGAGTAAAGCGTCGTAGAGTTCATAGAGGAAGTATGGCTGGGCAAGCTCATAAAGGTAACAAAGTTACTTATGGTGAGTTTGGATTAGTAGCTTTAGAAGCTTCTTGGATAACTTCTAATCAAATAGAAGCTGCCAGAATCGCGATGACTAGATATATAAAAAGAGGGGGAAAGGTTTGGATAAAAATATTCCCTCATAAACCAGTAACAAGAAAACCAGCAGAAACTCGTATGGGTGCAGGGAAAGGTTCTCCAGAATATTGGGTAGCTGTAGTTAAGCCAGGAAGAGTTATGTTTGAATTAGCAGGTGTTTCTGAAGATAAAGCAAGAGAAGCTATGAGACTTGCTGCACATAAATTACCAATCAAATGTAAATTTGTTAAAAAAGAAGATTTAGAAGTAAAGGGTGGTGAATAGGATGAAAGCTAAAGAATTAAGAGATTTAACAAGCGAAGAGCTAATGAACAAATTAAACGACTTCAAAAGTGAATTATTTAGCTTAAGATTCCAATTAGCTACTGGTCAATTAGAAAATACAGCTAGAATAAAGTTTGTTAAGAAGGATATAGCAAAAGTTAAAACTGTTCTTGCTGAAAGAAAGTTATACGAAACTAGAGCTTAATTTGGAAAGGAGGCTTTTTAAACATGGAAAGAGGAAGAAGAAAAGTTAGAATAGGCCGTGTTGTTAGTGATAAGATGGATAAAACAATAGTAGTAGCTGTTGAAGAGTTCGTACGTCATCCACTATATAATAAACGTGTTAAGAGAACTAAGAAATTTAAGGCTCATGATGAAAAGAATATATGTAACATCGGAGATAGAGTTAAAATAATGGAAACTAGACCTTTATCTAAAGATAAGAGATTCAGACTAGTTGAAGTTGTTGAGAAAGTTAAGTAGTTTTTGAAGAAGGAGGGATTACGATATGATACAACAAGAATCACGTCTAAGAGTTGCTGATAACTCAGGAGCTAAAGAACTTTTATGTATACGTGTTCTAGGCGGAAGTAAAAGAAGATATGGTAACATAGGCGACGTTATAGTTGCTACTGTTAAAAGTGCAACACCTGGTGGAGTTGTAAAAAAAGGTAAGGTTGTTAAAGCTGTTATAGTAAGAAGCAAACAAGGCGTAAGACGTAATGACGGAAGCTATATATCTTTTGATGAAAATGCTGCTGTTATAATAAAGGACGATAAAACTCCAGTAGGAACTCGTATATTCGGGCCTGTTGCTAGAGAGTTAAGAGACAATGAATTCATGAAAATAGTTTCTCTTGCTCCAGAAGTACTATAATTAAGGAGGTGCAATAGGACATGATGCGTGTTAAAAAAGGTGACACTGTTGTAGTTATAGCAGGTAAAGATAAAGGTAAAAAAGGTTCAGTTTTAAAGGTATACCCTAAAGCTGATAAAGTATTAGTTGAAGGTGTAAACGTAATAACTAAACATCAAAAACCAAGTGCTATGAACCAACAAGGTGGAATAATAAACAAAGAAGCCCCAATACACATATCTAATGTAATGCCATTTGATCCTGAAACAGGAAAAGGCGTTAGAGTAAGATATGAAGTAAAAGATGGCACAAAAGTAAGAGTATCAGCAAAGAGCGGAAAAGAATTATAATAAATATTGCTTGAAAGGAGGGACCTTAAATGGCTTCTAGATTACAAGAAAAATACATGAAAGAAGTTGCTCCTGCTTTAATGGAGAAATTTGGATATAAAAACGTAATGGAGATACCTAAGTTAAACAAAATAGTTATTAACATGGGTATAGGTGACGCTAGAGAAAATCCAAAAGGATTAGAAAAAGGCGTTGAAGAATTAGAAATAATATCAGGACAAAAGCCTGTTATAACTAAAGCTAGAAAATCTGTTGCTAACTTCAAACTAAGAGAAGGAATGCCAATAGGAACAAAAGTTACATTAAGAGCTGACAAAATGTTCTACTTTATGGACAAATTAGTATCAGTTTCTTTACCAAGAGTTAGAGACTTTAGAGGTGTTAACCCTAATGCTTTTGATGGTAGAGGAAACTATGCTTTAGGAGTTAAAGAACAATTAATATTCCCTGAAATAGAATATGATAAAATTGATAAAGTAAGAGGAATGGATATAATATTCGTTACTACAGCAAAAACTGACGAAGAAGCTCGTGAATTATTAAAATTATTAGGAATGCCATTTTCTAAGTAAGCAAAGGAGGGATTCCCGTGGCTAGAAAAGCGATGGTTGTTAAACAACAAAGAAAGCAAAAGTACGCTACTAGAGAATACACTAGATGTACTATATGCGGAAGACCGCATTCAGTTTTGAAAAAATTTGGTATATGCCGTATATGCTTTAGAGAATTAGCTTATAAAGGTCAAATACCTGGTGTTAGAAAAGCAAGCTGGTAGAAGCTTGATTAGAATGGAAGGAGGGCTACAAAATGACAATGACAGATCCAATTGCAGATATGCTTACTCGTATAAGAAATGCTAATGTTGTTAAGCATGAAACTGTAGATGTTCCAGCTTCTAATATGAAGAAAGAGTTAGCTAGAATCTTATTAGAAGAAGGTTTCATAAGAGGTTATGATGTTATAGAAGATGGAAAACAAGGTATCATAAGAATACAATTAAAGTACGGACAAGAAGGCGAAAGAGTTATAACAGGTCTTAAGAAAATATCTAAGCCTGGAATGAGAGTTTACGCTGCTAACCACGAAATACCAAAAGTATTAAATGGATTAGGAATATCAGTAATATCTACTTCAAAAGGAATATTAACTGACAAGCAAGCTAGAAAAGAAAATGTTGGTGGAGAAGTAATCTGCTACGTTTGGTAATTAATATGAACAATGTAAGGAGGTGCGACCATGTCAAGAATAGGTGTTAAGCCAATAATAATACCAGCAGGTGTTGAAGTTACTATAGCTGAAGGAAATTTAGTTACAGTAAAAGGTCCAAAGGGAACTTTAACTAAACAATTAAGTGCTGAGTTAAATATAAAAAAAGAAGAAAATACAATAATGGTTGAAAGACCAACTGATAATAAAAAACACAGATCTTTACACGGATTAACTAGAACTTTATTAGATAATATGGTTGTAGGTGTAAATACTGGTTTCGAAAAGAAATTAGAACTAAAAGGTGTTGGATACAGAGCTCAAAAACAAGGAAAGAAATTAGTTATGAACTTAGGTTTCTCTCATCCAGTTGAAATGGAAGATCCAGAAGGAATAACTGTTGAAGTTCCAAACCAAACTGAGTTAATAGTAAAAGGTATAGACAAGCAATTAGTAGGAAATTATGCTGCTAAAATAAGAGCTTGGAGAAAGCCAGAGCCATACAAAGGTAAAGGTATAAAATACGTTGATGAAGTAATCAGACGTAAAGAAGGAAAAACTGGTAAAAAATAATACCAAAACTTAAACGCTAGAAAGGAGTGAGCTAGGTGTTAAAAAAGGCTGATAAAAATGCTAATAGACTTCAAAGACATAAGAGAGTTCGTAGAAAAATAAGCGGTACTGCTCAAAGACCAAGATTATGTGTATTTAGAAGTGCTAACAATATATATGCTCAAATAATAGATGACACAAACAGAGTAACTCTAGTTGCTGCATCTTCTTTAGAAGCAGAAGTTAAGAGTGCTGTTAATCATACAGGAAACAAGGAAGCAGCTAAGAAAGTTGGAGAATTAGTTGCTAAAAAAGCTGTTGAAAAAGGAATCACTGAAGTTGTATTTGACAGAGGTGGATACTTATATCATGGAAGAATTCAAGAATTAGCTGAAAGTGCTAGAGAAGCTGGTCTTAAGTTCTAATACGAAGGAGGGAAAAATACATGCTACGTCGTAAGCCGATAGATGCAGGACAACTTGACTTACAAGAAAAAGTTGTTGAAGTAAGACGTGTTACTAAGGTTGTAAAAGGTGGTAGAAACTTCAGATTTGCAGCGTTAGTAGTTGTTGGAGATGAAAACGGACACGTTGGTATAGGTGCTGGGAAAGCAATGGAAGTACCAGATGCTATAAAAAAAGCAGTTGAAGATGCTAAGAAAAATCTAATAGTAGTGCCAATGGTTGGGACTACAATTCCTCACGAAGTACGCGGACACTTTGGTGCTGGAAATATATTAATAATGCCTGCTGTAGAAGGTACAGGAGTAATAGCTGGGGGACCTGCTAGAGCCGTACTTGAGTTAGCTGGACTAAAAGACGTTAGAGCTAAATCTTTAGGATCTAACAATCCAAGAAATATGGTAAATGCTACAATAGAAGGACTTAATTCTCTAAAAACAGTTGAAGATATAGCTAAACTTAGAGGTAAAAAAGTTGAAGAACTTCTAGGGTAAGGAGGTAGTGTAAAATGGCTAAATTACAAATAAAATTAGTTAGAAGTGTTATAGGAACTACTCCTAACCAAAAAAAGAATGTTGAAGCGTTAGGATTAAGAAAAAGAGAACAAGTTATTGTAAAAGAAGACAATGCTCAAGTAAGAGGTATGATAAAAAAAGTAAGTCATTTATTAGAAGTAACTGAAATAGCTGAATAATTTTTAAAAAGTAGTGCAAGGAGGTGCAATCCATGAAGTTACATGAGTTAAAACCTGCTGAAGGTGCAGTAAGAGCTAAGAGAAGATTAGGTAGAGGTACTGCAACTGGACAAGGTAAAACTGCAGGACGTGGACAAAAAGGTCAATGGTCTCGTTCTGGTGGTGGAGTAAGAGTAGGGTTCGAAGGTGGACAAATGCCACTAGCTAGAAGACTTCCTAAGAGAGGTTTCAATAACATATTTAAGAAGGTTTACACAGAAGTTAATGTTGAAGTTTTAAACAGATTTGAAAATGGAACAGAAATAACTGCAGAATTATTAAAATCTACTAAAACTATAAGCAAAATAGGTAAAGATGGAATTAAAATCTTAGGTGAAGGTAATTTAGAAAAAGCTTTAACTGTTAAAGCTACTAAATTTACAGCTTCAGCTCAAGAAAAAATAGAAAAAGCTGGTGGAAAAGCAGAGTTAGTATAATAACCTGCTAATCTCCTAGCCAGTACAGGCGGGGTGAATTAGCGTGCTGTCAAAATTAAAACAAGCTTGGAAGATTAAAGCAGTAAGAAAAAAAGTAATGTATACACTTATGATGATCGTGATATTCAGAATAGGTACTACAATACCAGTTCCAGGTATAGACACTAGTATTATACAAAAGATGGTAGGCGGCAATAGTCTACTTTCTCTGTATAATATGTTTACTGGTGGAGCATTTAGTAACTTTTCACTATTTGCTTTGGGTATAAGTCCATATATTACTGCATCAATCATAATACAGCTTCTAACAGTAGGTTTTGAAAGTTTAGCAGAACTTCAAAAATCTGGTGAAGAAGGAAAGAAAAAAATCAATAAGTACACTAAATATACAGCACTAGCTCTAGCAGTTGTACAAGCTTTGGGAATTACATTAGGAATTGTAAGAAGTGCTTTAATATCAAATAGTGTGTTTTTTATCACAACTGTTGTAATAACATTAGTTTCAGCAAGTATGTTAGTAATGTGGATTGGGGACAAAATTACCGAAAAAGGAATTGGTAATGGTAGTTCAGTAATAATATTTGCAGGTATTATATCAAGAATACCAACAGATGTTATTAAAATCGCACAACAAGTTAAATCTGGTCAAGTTGCACCTTGGGTAATAATACTTCTAATTGTAGTTATATTACTTACAGTTACAGGGGTTACATTTATACAAGAAGCGACTAGAAAGATACCTGTACAATATGCTAAAAGAGTTGTTGGAAGAAAAATGTATGGAGGACAAAGTTCTCATATACCAATGAAAGTTAACCAATCAGGAGTTATGCCTATAATTTTTGCTAGTTCACTTTTAGCTTTTCCACAAACAATAGCTATGTTTATGGGGGCAGATGCTCAAGCTTTTGTTCAAAAATACTTAAGTATGGCAACAGAACAAGGATTTTGGACATACAGATCAATTGAAATTCTACTTATAATTTTCTTCTCATATTTTTATACAACTGTATCATTCAATACAGAAGATATATCTAAAAATATGAAAAATAATGGTGGATTTATACCAGGTATTAGACCAGGTGAACCTACTATGGATTATTTAAATAGAATCTTAACAAGATTAACTTTAGCTGGAGCTACTTTCTTAGCAATAATTGCTATGGTACCAGCTCTTACAACACATTATATGAATGTCAATATGAGTCTAGCTGGAACTTCATTGCTAATCGTTGTTGGGGTTGCTTTGGAGCTTAAGAGACAGTTAGAGTCAAACTTAGTTATGAGAAGCTATCAAGGTTTCTTAAAATAAAATGGAGATGGATAATATGAGAATAATATTACTTGGACCTCCAGGTGCTGGTAAAGGTACTCAGGCGGCAGGAATAGTAGAAAAATACAATATACCTCATATATCAACAGGAGATATATTCAGAAAGAATATAAAAGAGGGAACAGAACTTGGAAAAAAAGCTAAAGAATACATGGACCAAGGTTTATTAGTACCAGATGAGTTAACTGTAGGTTTAGTTACTGATAGAATATCTCAAGAAGACTGTAAAAATGGATTTATGTTAGATGGATTTCCAAGAAATGTAGCACAAGGTGAGCATTTAGATGTATTCTTAAAAAATGCTGGTATAGTACTGGATAAAGTTGTCAATATTGAAGTTGATAAGAGCATATTAGTATCTAGAGCAGTTGGTAGAAGAATATGCAAGTCTTGTGGAGCTACTTATCATGTTGAGTTTAATCCTCCTAAAGTAAAAGGTGTATGTGATGTATGCCAAGGAGAATTGTATCAAAGAGCTGATGATAATGAAGAAACTGTATCTAAGAGAATACAAGTTTATCTAGATGAAACTAAGCCTTTAGTAGATTATTATAGCAAACAAGGTATAATAGCTGATATAAAAGGTGACCAAGCAATAGATAAAGTATTTGAAGATATTGTTGCAGCTTTAGGAAGTGGAAAATAAATGATTATCTTGAAATCAAAGAAAGAAATAGAACTTTTAAGAGAAGCAGGCAAAATTGTTGCTGATACTCATGAAGTTTTAAGAAAAGCTATTTCTCCGGGAATATCTACTTTAGAATTAGATAAAATAGCTGAAGAGAATATAAGAAAATACAATGCTGAACCTTCTTTTAAAGGATATGGAGGTTTTCCAGGAAGTATATGTGCTTCTATCAATAGAGAAGTTGTACATGGAATTCCAGGTGAGACTCTATTAAAGGAAGGAGACATTGTAAGCTTAGATATAGGAGCCTATTATAAAGGATATCATGGTGATTCTGCGAAAACTCATGGAGTAGGCATGATATCTGAAGAAGATAGGAAATTAATAGAAGTAACTAGAGAAAGCTTCTATGAAGGAATAAAATTTGCTAAATTAGGATATAGACTTTCGGATATCTCACACGCAGTACAAACACACGTTGAGAAACATGGTTTCTCAGTAGTTAGGGATTTGGTAGGACATGGAGTTGGAGCAAATCTTCATGAAGATCCACAGGTACCTAATTATGGACTCCCAGGAAAAGGACCAAGACTTAGAGAAGGAATGGTTATTGCTATAGAGCCAATGGTTAATGCAGGTCGTTATCATGTAAAGACTCTATCAGATGGGTGGACGACTGTTACAATAGATGGAAAAAAATCAGCTCATTATGAGCATACGATAGCAATTACTGAACATGAACCTTTGATATTGACAAAGTTGTAAATTAAGAAGTAGGTGAAAAAAGTGCTATCAGATAATTTAAGTATAGGTCAAGTTGTTAAGGTTTCATTAGGTCGAGATCAAGGAAATTTATTTTTCGTAGTCAAGATAATTAATAATGAATATGTATTAATAGCTGATGGAAAGAAAAGAAAACTTGACAAACCTAAGTTAAAGAAAGTTAAGCACTTAAAAAAATATAATTTTATTAATGATGAAGTTAGAAAAAGAGTAGTATCTGGACAAGAGATTACAGATTCTTTTTTAAGAGCTGAACTTACTAAGTTAAATTAGATAATTTAACTTATTGAAATGGAGGGCTGGTTAGTTAATGGCCAAAAAAGATGTTATAGAATTAGAAGGTACAGTTTCAGAAGCTTTACCTAATGCTATGTTTAAAGTTAAACTAGAAAATGGACATGAGATATTATGCCACATTTCTGGAAAGCTAAGAATGAACTTCATAAGAATTCTTGAAGGTGATAAGGTGAATGTTGAACTTTCTCCATATGACCTTACAAGAGGAAGAATCACTTGGCGTAAGAAGTAGACTATCTTGATATTTAGTCTAAGGAGGGATTAATAATGAAAGTTAGACCATCAGTAAAACCAATATGTGAAAAATGCAAAGTAATAAAAAGAAAAGGAAAAGTAATGGTTATCTGTGAAAATCCAAAGCATAAGCAAAAACAAGGATAAGAAATTATTACTAGTATTTTGTTAAATTTTATAGTATAATACTATATTGTGATGTTAACAAAAGAACGTTAAAATCGTTGAACAATCTGACGTAGGATTGATATATGATATGAAGTTTTAAACACTAAAAACTATGTGTAGGAGGTGCGATCATGGCAAGAATAGCTGGGGTAGATTTACCTAGAGAAAAAAGAGCGGAGATAGGCTTAACTTATATATATGGTATAGGTAAAGCAACTGCTAACGAAATATTAGCTAAAGCTGAGATAAATCCAGATACAAGAATAAAAGATTTATCAGAAGATCAAGTTAATGAGTTAAGAAAAGTTATAGATGACGATTTCTTAGTTGAAGGTGACTTAAGAAGAGAAATTGCTTTAAACATAAAGAGATTAAGAGATATAAAATGTTATAGAGGAATTAGACATGGTAAAGGTCTTCCATTAAGAGGACAAAGAACTAAAACTAATGCTAGAACTAGAAAAGGTCCTAGAAAAACAGTATCTCGTAAAAAGAAAAAATAATTAAATAATAATTAGATGAAGGAGGGAAAAGGAAAATGGCTAAACCAAAAAAGAAAGTTACACGTGTTAGAAGAAGAGAACGTAAAAATATAGAACGTGGTCATGCTCATATACAGTCAACTTTCAACAATACAATAATAACTTTAACTGACGTTCATGGAAATGCTATATCTTGGGCAAGTTCAGGACAATTAGGATTCAAAGGGTCAAGAAAATCAACTCCATTTGCATCTCAAATGGCTGCTGAAACAGCTGCAAAAGCTGCGATGGAACACGGATTAAAAAGTGTTGAGGTATTCGTAAAGGGGCCAGGTTCAGGAAGAGAAGCTGCTATAAGAGCTTTACAAGCAACTGGACTAGAAGTAACTATGATAAAAGATGTTACTCCAATCCCACATAACGGATGTAGACCACCAAAGAGAAGAAGAGTGTAATTAATAAGAGTACAAATAGGAGGTGTAGATAAATGGCAAGATATACAGGTGCATCATGTAGACAATGCCGTAGAGAGGGAATGAAATTATTCCTTAAAGGTGATAGATGTTATACAGATAAATGTGCTATAGTTAAAAGAAACTATGCTCCAGGTCAACATGGCCAAGGGAGAAAGAAAGTTTCTAACTATGGATTACAATTAAGAGAAAAACAAAAAGTTAAAAGAATATATGGAGTTTTAGAAACTCAATTTAGAAACTTATACGAACGTGCTGAAAACATGCCTGGAAAATCAGGTGAGAATTTATTAAGTTTATTAGAGAGAAGATTAGACAATGTAGTTTACAGAATGGGACTAGCATCTTCTAGAAAAGAAGCTAGACAATTAGTAACTCATGGTCATTTCACTTTAAATGGAAATAAAGTAGATATAGCTTCATTAACAGTTAAAGTTGGAGATGTGATAGAAGTTAAAGAAAAATCAAGATCTTCTGCAAAATTCAAAAATTTAGTAGAAGTTAACTCAAGAATAGCTCCTAAATGGTTAGAAGCTAATGTAGAAGGAATGACAGCAAAAGTAGTTGGTGTTCCAACAAGAGAAGATATAGATCTTGAAATAGCAGAGCACTTAATCATAGAACTTTACTCTAAATAATAAGCACACTTTTAAAAATTATTTTAAAATTTTGTTTACCCTCAGTGGATTACTGAATTTTAAGGAGGGTTTTGTCCATGATAGAAATAGAAAAGCCAAAAGTAGATATAGTTGAGCTTAGCGAAGACTATAGATATGGTAAGTTTGTTATAGAACCTCTAGAAAGAGGATATGGAATAACTATAGGTAACGCACTAAGAAGAATATTATTATCATCTTTACCAGGTGTAGCAGTAAATGCTATAAAAATAGATGGAGTTCTTCATGAATTCTCTACAATACCTGGTGTTAAAGAAGATGTTACAGAGATAATATTAACTTTAAAAGAGCTTTCAGCAACTATAGATGGTGAAGGAAGTAGAACACTTAAAATAGAGGCTCAAGGACCATGCTCTATCACAGGTTCAGATATAATCTGTCCTCCAGATGTTGAAATATTAAGCAAAGACTTAGCAATAGCTACATTAGATGATAATGCCAAGTTTAATATGGAAATATTTGTAGATAAAGGTAGAGGTTATGTTTCTGCTGAAGAAAATAAAACAGAGAATGTTCCAATAGGTGTTTTACCTGTGGATTCAATATATACTCCTGTTGAGAAAGTTAGTTATCATGTAGAAAACACAAGAGTTGGTCAAAAAACAGATTATGATAAATTAGTACTAGAAGTTTGGACTAATGGTAGTATAAACCCTCAAGAAGGTATATCATTAGCTGCAAAAGTATTAGTTGAGCATTTAAATCTATTTATAGACTTAACTGAACATGTAAGTAGTGTTGAAATCATGGTAGAAAAAGAAGAAGATCAAAAAGAAAAAGTTCTTGAAATGACTATAGAAGAATTAGATTTATCAGTTAGATCATACAACTGTTTAAAGAGAGCGGGAATTAATACAGTTGAAGAATTAGCTAATAAGTCTGAAGACGATATGATGAAGGTTAGAAACCTAGGTAAAAAGTCATTAGAAGAAGTAATACAAAAACTAGAGGAACTTGGGCTAGGATTAAAACCAAGTGAAGAATAGCGAGCAAAGGAGGGATAAGAATGGCTAAGTACCGTAAATTAGGACGTGAAACAGCTCACAGAAACCTTATGTTAAGAAACTTAGTAACTTGTTTACTAAGAAGTGGAAGAATAGAAACTACAGTAACTAGAGCTAAAGAAACTCGTAGAATGGCTGAAAAGATGATAACTCTTGCTAAAAGAGGAGATCTTCATGCTAGAAGACAAGTTTTAGCTTATGTTATGGATGAAACAGTAGTTAATAACTTATTCACAGATTTAGCTCCAAAATATGCTGAGAGAAATGGTGGATACACTAGAATAATAAAAATAGGGCCAAGAAAAGGCGATGCTGCTGAAATGGCTTTTATAGAATTAGTATAGTAAGGAAAGGATTAGGCTTGATGGCTTAATCTTTTTTTTATTTTTTTGACTAAGGTGTGATATAATAATGTGTAAAATGATTTTTATAAGTTATTGCTTACTAAAAGGAGTATGAATTAATGGATAATATAATAAAAGTAAACAATATTTCATTTGAGTATATTACAGATGAAGCAAAACTTAAAGCAATAGATAATTTAAGCTTAGATGTTAAAAAGGGAGAATTTGTTGCGATAATAGGACATAATGGTTCTGGCAAGTCTACTTTATCTAAAAACTTAAATGCTATTCTTATGCCTACAGAAGGAAATATTCTCATTGATGGAATGGACACCAAAGAAGAAGAAAGATTATGGGATATAAGGCAAACAGCAGGTATGGTATTTCAAAACCCAGATAATCAAATTGTTGCCACAATAGTAGAAGAAGATGTAGCTTTTGGTCCTGAAAACTTAGGTATAGAGCCAAAAGAGATAAGACGAATTGTAGAAGAGTCTTTAAAAAGTGTAGGTATGTATGATTTGAGAGGTAGACAACCGCATTTGTTATCAGGTGGCCAAAAACAGAGGGTTGCAATAGCAGGCATAATTGCCATGAGACCCAAGTGTATAATATTTGATGAAGCAACAGCGATGTTAGACCCATCTGGAAGAAAAGAAGTTATGAAAACAATAAAAAGACTTAATAAAGAAGAAAGTATAACTGTTTTACATATAACTCACTTTATGGAAGAAGCTGTAGAAGCTGATAGAGTTGTCGTTATGGAGAAATGTAAGAAACTTTTAGAAGGGACTCCTAAAGAAGTATTTAGTAAAATAGAGATGTTAAAGGAAATCGGTTTAGATGTGCCTTGTATGACAGAGTTGTCTAGTTTATTAATAGAAGAAGGTATAAATATTAGTAGTGATATATTAACTGTGGATGAGATGGTGATGGAATTATGTCAATTATAGTAAAGAACTTAACACATATATATAATGAAGGGATGCCTTTTGCAAGTAAAGCACTTGATGATGTATCTTTTGAGATTAAAGATAGAGATTTTGTTGGACTTATAGGTCATACAGGTTCAGGAAAGTCTACACTGATACAACATCTAAATGGATTATTAAAACCTTCCTCAGGAGAGATTTTTATAAATGATTTTAACATAACAGATAAGAATTTAAACTTAACTGAGATAAGAAAAAGAGTAGGTGTTGTATTTCAATATCCAGAATATCAATTATTTGAAGAAACAATTGATAAGGATATAGCTTTTGGACCCGCTAATTTAGGTTTAGAAGAGGTTGAGATACATAATAGGGTAAAAGCATCGATGGAAGCTGTAGGACTTGACTATGAGGAATTTAAAGATAAATCTCCATTTGAATTATCAGGAGGTCAAAAGCGTAGAGTTGCAATAGCTGGAGTTATAGCAATGAACCCAGAAGTACTTATATTAGATGAACCAACTGCAGGTCTTGATCCTGGTGGAAGAGATGAAATTTTTAATTTAATAAAAAACTTACATGAAAAAAACAATATGACTATAATATTGTCATCACATAGTATGGATGATATGGCAAAGTTGGCACAAACGTTAATTGTTATGAATCATGGTAAAATAGAATTTATGGGTACTCCTAGAGATGTATTTAAATCGAATGCTATTAAATTAAAAGAAATTGGTTTAGATATTCCACAGGTTTTAGAGCTTGCATTGAAATTAAGAGAACAAGGTTTTGACATTAGTGAAGACATATTGACTTTAGAAGAAGCAAAACAGGAAATATTAAGAGTTGTGAGAGGGCGAGGATTATGTTAAAAGATATAACTATAGGGCAATACTACCCAACAAGTTCTGCTATTCATAAATTAGATCCAAGGATAAAACTTGTAGCAACAATTGTATTTATGGTATCTATATTTGTAGTAAATAAATTTTGGCCTTATATGATAGTTTTATTATGTTTATTAGGTATGATAAAGTTAGCTAATATACCTGTTAAGTATATTGTTAAGGGTGTAAAACCTCTTAAGTGGATTATTTTATTTACATTTATTATAAATATATTTTTCTTACCAGGTGATGAGATATGGTCATTTGGATTTTTAACAATAACAAGTCAAGGCTTGAGACAAGCAATTTTTATGGCAATAAGACTTATATTTTTAGTAATTGGGACATCATTACTTACTTTAACAACTTCACCAATAGAATTGACAGATGGTATAGAGCGATTATTGAATCCCTTTAAGAAAATTGGTTTACCAGTTCATGAGCTTGCAATGATGATGACAATTGCTTTGCGCTTTATTCCTACATTATTAGACGAAACAGATAAAATAATGAAGGCTCAAATGTCTAGAGGTGCAGACTTTGAAAGTAAAAATCTTATAAATAGAGCTAAAAATCTAGTACCTCTTTTAGTTCCACTATTTGTTAGTGCATTTAGAAGAGCTGATGAATTGGCTATGGCCATGGAAGCTAGATGTTATAGAGGTGGACACAATAGAACAAAAATGAGGGAGTCTGTTATAGTAAAAGCAGATTATATAGCATGTGTGTTTCAAGTTATTTATTTAGGATTAATCATAGCTACTAGATTTATAGCGATTTAATAGAAGCATATAGGTGAGGTAAAATATGAGAAATATAAAGATTACAATCCAATATGATGGTAGAAATTATTGTGGATGGCAGAAGCAACCAGATTCTCTAGGGATACAAGGTACAATTGAAAAGGCTATATATGAGATAATGAATGAAGAAGTTAAACTTATAGGCTCAGGTAGAACTGATTCAGGGGTTCATGCTCTTGCACAAACTGCAAATTTTAAAATTAGTTCAAGTATAAGTATAGAAAGTGTACCAATGGCACTAAATGCTAAATTACCAAAAGACATAGCAGTTATAGAAGCATGTGAAGTTAATGATGACTTTCATTCAAGATATAGTGCAAAAGGAAAAACATATAAATATTTAATATATAACAGTAAGTTTAGACACCCAATACTTAACAGCATATCATATCAAGTAAAGTATGAACTTGATTTTGAAAAAATGTGTATAGAATCAAAAAGTCTATTGGGTACACATGATTTTAAAGGTTTTATGAGTTCTGGTTCATCTGTAAAAGATACAATACGAACAATATATGATATAAATATAAAAAAAACAGATGATTTGATTACTTTAGAAATTAGTGGAGATGGGTTCTTATATAATATGGTGAGAATTATTGTTGGAACACTTGTTGATATAGGACGTGGTAGAATTAATGAATCATTTTTAGATATAATAGAATCTAAAAACAGATCAAGATGTGGACATACAGCTCCAGCACAAGGATTATTTCTTAAAAAAGTTCATTATTAACTTGACACACCAGGCTACATGTATTAAAATATATGAGAATGTGTTAATAAGTCCACTTGCCCCGGACTTGACATAAACGGTAAAAAATTTTTATGAAAAGTAGTTAAGGAGGGACAGTTATGAAAAGTTATATAGCTAAGCCAGCTGATGTACAAAGAAAATGGTACTTAGTTGATGCTGAAGGAAAAACATTAGGTCGTATAGCAACAGAAATTGCGACAGTATTGAGAGGTAAACATAAACCAACATTTACTCCTCACGTTGATGGTGGAGATTTTGTTGTTGTAGTAAATGCAGAAAAAGTAGTTTTAAGTGGAAAAAAATTAGATCAAAAATATTACAGATACCACACTGGTTATGTAGGTGGATTAAAAGAAATATCTTATAGAGATATGATGGATAAAAAACCAGAAGAAGTTATAGCACATGCTGTAAATGGTATGTTACCTAAAAACAAATTAAGAAGTAGAATGATGACTAGATTAAGAGTATTTGCAGGTGCTGAACACACTCATGCAGCTCAAAATCCAGAAGTTTTAAACTTTAAATAAGATTAATAGGTGAAAGGAGGAGTTTATAATGGCTAACGTTCAATATTATGGAACTGGAAGAAGAAAAAGTTCTGTTGCTAGAGTAAGACTAGTTGCAGGTGAAGGAAATATATTAGTAAATGGAAGAGCATTAGAAAATTATTTTAACTATGAAACATTAATAAGAGATGTTAAACAACCATTAGTTTTAACTGGTAATGAAAATAAATATGATGTTATAGTAAAAGTTGAAGGTGGAGGATTCACTGGACAAGCTGGAGCTATAAGACATGGTATATCTAGAGCTTTATTAAAAGCTGATTTAGATTTAAGACCTGCTTTAAAGAAAGAAGGTTTCTTAACTAGAGATGCTAGAATGAAGGAAAGAAAGAAATACGGATTAAAAGCAGCAAGAAGAGCTCCACAATTCTCAAAAAGATAATTATTTATCTTTTTGGAAAAGCAAAATCCTTTATTTTCTGTTATCCAGAAAATATGGAAGCATGTTGAAATGTTGGGTTTAAGTTAATGATTGATATACAATAAAAAGGATGTTTTTCTATTGAAAAACATCCTTTTTATTGTAATAAAAGATTATATGTTAAAGTTATTGAGATTATAGTTCTATTGAGAAATGGATAAAGAAATTTACAGTAAATATAATTAAAAATTTTACATTTTATAAGTAATAGAATTTAGGTTATTAAATAATATAATTCATAATGTAAATTGTCATAATTTATTATACCTGTTATACGATACTAATTAAAAATGGGAATTTAGAGTATATGTGAATATAGCATACTTATGTAATCATATATTAATATTAAAAAATAGAGATAGATAAATACTAAAGTGAAATTTAAATGTTTGTACTAATATTTGGAATATTATAGTGTTTTTATAAGTATACATATACAGGGTGATGTTGTGAGAAAGTACATAAAACATATAATTTTTAGTTTTGTTATGGTATGTCTAGTAATAGTATCAATATTTGAAGTGAAAAATATTTCTGAAGATGTTATTAAATATATGCCAATAACAAATAAAACAATAATTCTAGATGCTGGTCATGGAGGTATTGACCCAGGCGCATTAAACAAGGATAAGAGCACATCTGAGAAAGATATCAACTTAGCAATAACACTTAAGCTTAGAGAGCTTATAGAATCAAGTGGAGGTCTTGTAATATTAACTAGAGAAGATGACAGTAGCCTCTATAAAGAAGAAAATAATAAAACAACAAGACAAAAATATAATGAGAACTTGAAAAATAGAAAAGAAATAATCTCTAATTCCAATGCTAATATGTTTGTATCCATACATCTAAATGCATTCGAACAATCTAAATACTATGGAGCTCAGACATTTTATCCTAAAGATAAGCAAGATAGCAAGGAATTATCAAAGTGTATTCAAGAAGAACTTAAAAGAGTAGTAGATAAAACAAATAACAGAGAAGTTAAGCCACGAGATGACATATACCTTTTGAAAGAAAATAATATTCCATCAGTATTAATAGAATGTGGTTTTCTATCAAATGAAAAAGAATGTAAACTTTTGACAGATGAAACATATCAAGAAAAGATAGCATGGGCAATATACATAGGTATACAGAAATATCTAAGTTGAAATAATTATAAAAATAAGTCTAAATATGTAAATAGCTTGTATTGAGGTGTTTAAAAATGCACTAATATAAGCTATTTTTGTTTTGACAAAAAAATAATTAAAATAAAAGTTAAAAAAGCGTTGACTTGGAATAACATAGATGGTATTATATATGAGTGCCCAAAAGGAGCACAAAAATAAGACAAAAGAACTTTGAAAATTAAACAGTAGGTTAATTTATAAACAAGAAACAAACCATAAAGCCAGATATTTAGATAACAATAGTATCTGAGCCTGATAAACTTTTATTTGAGAGTTTGATCCTGGCTCAGGATGAACGCTGGCGGCGTGCCTAACACATGCAAGTT
>NZ_JACVWJ010000013.1:0-69574 GCF_020676075.1 Clostridioides sp. ES-S-0001-03
TATTTACTTTTACATACTATTTACTTTTACATACTATTTACTTTTACATACTATTTACTTTTACATACTATTTACTTTTACATACTATTTACTTTTACATACTATTTACTTTTACATACTATTTACTGATTTGTTATACCTCATTTGCAAGTATTTATTTAATTTTTTCAATAAACTTACCATAAAAAAGTGTGTAATAGATTTCTATCTATTTACACACTTCCCTAAAAACTCAACTTAATATATCAACACTTAATTCTATCTAAAACAAATCATATCTAGTGTATCAATGTTTAACATATCTTATCATAAATTAATAAAAAAATAAATAATCCCAATATAAAAAATTGTTATTTATTTTTTAGACATATAATTCCAGTTACACCAGGACCAGCATGTGCACCTATACACACACCAATTTGGAAAAATTTAATTTCCTTAGGTCTCAATTCATCCTCTATAACTTTAGACAATTGTTCTTTTTCCTTAATGTCATCACTATATCCTATATATATAACTTGGTCTGATAAATCATCCCCACAATTCGATTTTATCAAGTCCATCATCTTAGAAATTACATTCTTCTTACCTCTTACTTGAGATAATTGTGAGACTAACCCTCCTTTTATTTCAAGAATAGGTTTTATATTTAATATACTTCCTATTGCCGCCTTAGTAGATGATATTCTTCCTCCCTTTTGTAAGTACTCCAATGTATCCACTGAAAATATAACAAAAGCTTTTTCTTTTAATTCATCTAAAACAGGTAATATTTCATTAATAGATTTTCCTTCACTTGCAAGCTCTCCTGCTTTTATTACAAGCAGACCAGTTCCCATACAAAGTAAGTTAGAATCATATGTATATATTTCACCTTCTACATCATTCTTCGCCATTACAGCACTTTGATATGTTCCTGTAGCTGTAGCCGAACCAGCTATATAAAGTATTGCTCTACCTTCACTCGTGTATTTTTCAAAAACTTCCTTAAATTGGGCATAAGTAGCTTGAGAAGTTTTTGGATATGCATTTTCTTCTCTAAGTTTTTTATAAAATTCATCTCCAGATATATCAATCCTATCCTTGTATTCTTTTTCTTCTAATATAACTGTTAATGAAACAATATCTATATCATATTTATCTAACAAATCTTTTGGCACGTCCGATAAACTGTCACAGATTATCTTTAGATTTTTCATTAAGTATGCTCCTTTCTAATTTAGGATTATTTAAACTACCTCATATTAGGGTATCCTATTTGTCTTAAAGCCTCATATACTACTATAGCTACTGAATTTGATAAATTTAATGACCTAGCTTTTTCAACATCTAACATAGGTACTCTAATACAAGTATCCATATTTGCTTTCAACAAAGACTCTGGTAATCCCTTTGTTTCTTTCCCAAATACTATAAAACAATTTTCTTCATATTTTACATCTGAATGCGATTGTTTAGCCTTTGTTGTAGAAAAAAAGTATCTACTGTTTGGATATTTTTCTTGTAATTCTTCAAAGCTATCGTAATATTGTATATCAGCTATATCCCAATAGTCAAGACCACATCTTTTTAAGTGCTTATCATCCAATGAAAAACCTAATGGTTTTACTAAATGCAAAGTTGAACCTGTTGCTGCACAAGTTCTTATTATATTTCCTGTATTTTGAGGTATTTCTGGTTCTACTAATACTATATTTAATGACATTTTTATCCTCCTAAATATCGTTCTTGTTTACTAAACTTTATTTTATAAACAGAATAACAATAATATTATACTATCATATATAATAATGTTAATAATAATTTTTATATTATTATATATAATAGTTTTCTATCTAACATTTTCATAAGTATTATTATATCAGAAAATCACTCTTGTACAACTTACTTTAGAAAAGTTATTTCATTTCTTTAAGTTCTTGATAATAATTACAATCATCTTTTATTGGACAGTTTTCACACTCTGGATTTCTAGCTTTACACATTCTTCTTCCATGAAAAATTAATACATGATGTGAGTGTGACCATCTTTCTTTTGGTATGGCTTCCATAAGTGCAAATTCTGTTTTTTGAGGGTTTGGCTCATCTACTATTCCAATTCTATTACTGACTCTAAATACATGTGTATCTACTGCTATTGCTGGATGATTAAAGGCATTACTAAGAACAACGCCTGCTGTCTTTCTCCCAACACCAGGAAGTTTTACAAGCTTTTCTAAAGTATCTGGTACCTCACCATTATATAATTCACACAACTGTTCAGATGTAGCTTTTATTTTTTGAGCCTTACTTTTATAAAGACCACAACTTTTTATCTCTTTACTAATTTCTTCAATACTTAAATCTGCAAAATCTCTTGCTGTATTGTACTTCTTAAACAATTCCGCTGTAACTTTATTTACTCTTACGTCAGTACATTGAGCGGATAATATAGTTGCTATTAAAAGTTCAAAGGCTGTCCCATAATTTAGTTCACATGTAGCATCTGGATACAATTTTTCTAATTCATCTAAAATTTTATTTACATCTTTTTCGTTTGCAGATTCTTTCTTATCTACAGATTTACTTTTAGCTTTCTTATTACTCACTTTTTGTATATTTTTACTAGATTTATTATCTTTTAATTTACTATCTTTTTCACTTTTTTGAGCATCTTTTTTGCTAACTTTGACACTTTTTTTATTATCCTTAATATCTACAAAATTTTCTATATCTTTTTCATCAATTATTTCATCTACTTCTTTTTGAGTTTCAATTTTATTTACATCATTCTTACTTACATCATTCTTACTTATATCTTTCTTATTTACACTTTTCATAATTATCCCCCTTAAAATACCAATTTATAAAACATTATTTATATATAGTTTAATCATATCAACAAAAAATAAACATCAACATACAAAACAAAACTTACTCTACAGATATTTCACAAAAAAAGCAAAAACTTATTAAAGTTCCTGCTTTTTATTATACATATAAATACCCATTAAATTCTATTATAAACTTATTCTTTTGCCTCAATTTGTATCTTACTAAAAGATAGTAGTTTTTCTTTGACCAATTTTTTTATTTCTTCAAATTTGACATCTGTCAATATCTCTATAGCTTCTTCTACTCTTTCAACTGTATATATTTTAAATTTTCCATCTTTTATAGCATCATTAACTTCATCTGATAAAACAAGATTTCTCTGATTTTTTTTAGGAATTATTACACCCTGTTCATTGTTTAAGCCTTTAGTTTTACATATAGAATAAAATCCCTCTACTTTTTCACTTATTCCACCAACTACTTGTATATCTCCCTTTTGATTTATAGAGCCTGTAACTGCAATATTTTGCTTAATTGCTACACCACTAAGAGATGATAACAATACATATAACTCCGCAGAAGATGCACTATCCCCATCTATACCTCCATAATTTTGCTCAAAACAAATATATGCATTTAATGACATCAATAAATCCTGTGCAAAGTTTTCAGAAAGATATCCCCCTAATATAAGCACTCCTTTATTATGTATTGAGCCACTCATATTTACTTCTCTTTCTATATTTACTATACCATTGCTTCCTGGACTAGTAGTTGCTGTAATCCTTGAAGCCCTACCAAAAGAATATTCTCCTGTACTTAAAACTGATAGCCCATTTATTACTCCAACTTTTTTTCCTTCTGTTTCTATTAGAGTAAAACCATTTTCAATTGATTCATCCATATGTGTCTCTACTCTATTAATACGCTTTTTCTTTTCACTTATTGCTTTTTTAATATCATCTCGCTCTGTATAATCGGAACTTCTAAATTCTGCATATGCACTTCCTTCTATTATAACTTCCATTATTTTATTAAACTTAGTTGATAGCTTCTCTAAATCACCAGACAATTTAGTGCTAAACTTAACAACTTCGTCAACTGCATCTTTTGTAAAATGTTTTAAGCCATTTTTATTGCATTGATATGCTATAAATCTAGCTATTCCATCTTCATTATTTTTATTCTTATCCATTTCGCTATCAAAATCTACAAATATTTTAAAATATTTTCCAAAATCTTCTTCATATCTATATAAAATATCATATATATAATGACTTCCTATCAATATCACTTTGACATCTAAGGGCATATTTTCTGGTTTAATTGCTGTCTGTGTTTCCAAAATTACTTTTTTTGTTTGCAATGTCTTTTTAAGAATTTCCCAAGACATAGTATACTTTAATAACTGGTCTGCATAAAGCACCAAATATCCGCCATTAGCTCTATGAAATGCTCCTGATAATAATTTTGTAAAATCAGTCTTTATATTTCCGTTTGCATAATCGTATTCTGCCTTTCCAAATAGGTTTGATGGGCTTGGATTTATCTCCACTATGACAGGTGCTGATTCCTTCTTTTTCGAACCTCCATTATCTACAAATAAATTAATTTTATACTTTATAAAGTGTTCTTTATCATACTTATCTTTCAATTCTTCTTCATCTAAGTAAAATAAATACATGTATTCTATGATATCTTTTTTTATATTTTCTAAGTAAAGTTGAATTTTTTCATAACATTCATATTTTTCGCACAACGTTTTAATATGAGGTTCTACTACAAGCTTAGCTATCTCTTCTTCAAGCTCTAACACAGCCTTTTCAGCTTTTTCTTCCAAGTTTCTAATTTTATATACAACTTGTATTGCCATGTTTTCGAGTTCTCTTTTAGCCTTATAAAACTCTTCATCTGATATATCACTTTCTTCTTCATCTTCCTTCAAAGGTATGAAAACTATTCCCATTTTACTTTGTTTTAGTTTAAATCCTTTTTCTTCTCCATATTTTTTAATCTGCTTTAGTAACATATCTTTTTCTATTTCATATTCATCCAAAAGTTTATTTTTCTCTATTTCAAAATCTTCACTTTCAAATGCATTTTTAAAATCTTCTAAAAGACTTTCTACTAACTTTTCCATATCTTTCTTAAGTTCTCTTCCAAACCCTTTTTCTAATTCAACTATCATAGGTTCTCTAGGGTTTTCAAAATTATATATATAGCACCAATCTTTATGTGTACTTTTTTTAGATGCATATTCATTTAAAACCTTTAAGGCATAAGTACTTTTACCTGTTCCAGATTCCCCAGCTAGGTATATGTTGTAGGCTGGATTATTTATCTTTAAACCTAACTCCATAGCTTCTACTGCTCTTTCTTGACCCAATATACTATCTAGTGGACTTATTTCAGATGTATTATTATATTTCAATATTCCCCCACCTCCTCATATTTAACTTTAATGATATAATATGACTTTTACACCATAAGTGTTAAAGTAAATACACATTAAAGTATATGAAGTAGACTCTTATTATTAGTCATCATACTTATCTAAAATTATTTCCATATTTCTCTTTATTATATTTTTACCCCTCCAGCTAAAGGCTCTATCTCCATATCTCCTCTTAAATTCTTTATTTGATATATTTTGTATCTCATCATAATCCAAATAGTCTATTATATCTTCCTTAAATTCCAAGATGTGAGTTGTTGGTATTTCAATATTATGAGGACATACTTCTTGACAAATATCGCACCCAAATATCTTTTTACTTTTCTTTAAAACATACTTTTCTTCCTCTGACAAATCTCCCTTTTTTTGAGTTATATATGATAAGCATTTTTTAGGATTCATATCATAATTTCCCAATATAGCATTTCCCGGACAATATTTTACACACTTTCCACATTTAAAACAGCTTTTTTCTAGTGGTTTATCTTCTTCAAACTTATAATTATTTACTATATATCCAATAAATATATAAGAACCATATTCATCAGTTATAATATTATTATTTATTCCAAAATATCCAATACCTGATAAATAAGCTAAATATCTGTCAACTAATGGTCCATTATCAGCAAATATCTTATATTTAAAACCTTCTACATTTTTGGAAATATAATCACAAATTTGTTGTAAAAAATCTTTTACTACAATATGATAGTCCTTTCCATGACAATATTTTGATAAATTTGAATTTTTATTCTTTTCTTGTCTATTTATATGGTATGGAAAAGCACACACTATTATAGAATTAGCATCTTCCATTATATTTCTAGGATTAATTCTATTTTCAATTATGGGTTCTTCCATACCTGTTAAATAGTCTTTTTTCTGTCTATTTTCAAGTATCTCTCTCAGATTTTCATACTTGTCTACTCCAGCTATTCCTACACACTTTAATCCTATGAGGTTACAAAATTCTTTTAATCTGTTATTATCCATAAAATTATTCCTTTTCAACTTAAATTCTAAAATCACAATTATGCTACATATGTTTCTTTGTTTAGACATAACAACATTTATACAGCCTAAATATATATAGTCTAAATAGTCTAATTTTTAAAATTTACATGTTTATATAATTTATTTACTATATAATTTGACTTTTATATGCTGTTATCTTAGTATAATTTAACATCTATCTATTTTTAATTTTTAACTATTTTCCTCTTATAACACTTACTTATTCTTAACTATCTATATTTTGTTATTCTACAATATTTGTATAGCTTAGCTTTCATCCATATTATATCTTTAGCTATTTTACTCTTATAACACTACTTATTTTTCATTATCTATATTTTTGTTGTTCTACAACATTATTATAATTTAACTTTCATATCTCTTCCCTCTATTGCTACCTTGTATTTCTTCTATAATATATCTTTCATATCTACAACAATCTAATATATATTACACTATTAAAATCATATCTTATCCAATTAGACTTTGTTATTCAGAAAGGTACAACAAATAAGAATTTGCTTTTAAATCATCCACAGATTATAATAAATACTGTATAAGGATGGTGAATAAATTGATTAAAATAACAATACCAGGTAGACCCATTAGTAAATCTAATTTTAAACTTCATAATATAAATGGTCAAGCATGGATGCCTTCAAAGGGAAAATATTCTAAGTATTTAGCATATGAGAACATGATTGCAGGTTTTATAAATCAACAGTATCAAGGAGAAACTGTTGAAGAAAATTTAATAACAGTGTTAAAATTATTCTTCCCTAACAAGAGAATGGGAGATTTACATAACTATCCAAAGAGCATTTGTGATGGTATTGAAAAAAGTGGAATAATAAAAAATGATAAGCAGCTTAAGCCAGTACTTTTATTTGATTTTATAGATAAGGACAATCCTAGAGTTGAAATTGAACTTTATCCAATATCTAAATACGATATATCTTATAATATTTTTGAAAAATAAAAATCTGTATATGCTATATAAATCTATATTGATGCAAAAACAATATTTATATAATAATTAATACTTGCATAAACATAACACTTAATAATTGCACAGACATAACACTTAATACTTTCATAAACACAATCTTATCATAATAATTATACTTACATAAAAAAAGAAATCGGCGTAAATTTATTACACCGATTTCAATAAGTAAAATCTATCCTAGCTTTTCAACAACAGTCTTCAACATTTCTCTTATAGGAAGTTCATATGGACATCGACTTTCACAAAGACCACAGTCAATACATTCAGTAGGTTTAACATCCATAACCTCATATTTTTCCTTAGCCCACTCCTCTAATCCATATCTAGTGTAATATCCTTCGCATAAGAAGCTTAAAGGTATATTTATTCCAACAGCACAAGGCATACAATATTCACATCTTCTACAGAATTTTTTACCTAGAGAATTTCTTATTTCTTCAATTTTTATCTCATCATCCTCATCTAATACAAGATTTTCAAGCACAGCGACATTTTGTCTAACTTGTTCAACACTATCCATTCCTGGTATAACCACATCTATATAATCCTTAGACAATATATACTTAATAGCCAATGTAGCATTATCTAAAGCTCCACCAGCTAAAGGTTTCATTACTATTATACCAATTCCTTTTTCATGAGCTTTTTTAAATACATCATCTGCTTGTCCTTCAACTATATTGTAAGGAAATTGTATAGTATCAAATTTGCCACTTTCTAAAGCTCTTTCTATAGTATTTAAGTTATGGCTAGTTATACCAATATGTTTTATCTTCCCTTGTTCTTTTGCTTCTAAAAGGGCACTATAAGCCATTTTATCTTTAAAAATATTGTCATACTCTTCTTCTTTAACATTGTGGAATTGATATAAATCTATAAAATCAGTTTTAAAGTTATTTAAACTTATTTCCACATCTCTCTTCATTGAATCATAATCCCTAGACATACTTTTAGTAGCTAGGAAAAATTTATCTCTTTTTCCTTCTATAGCAATTCCAATAGCTTCTTCACTTATTGTGTATCCCCTTGCGCTATCAATAAAGTTTATTCCTTGTTTTTCTAGCTCATTTATAACTAAATTAGTATCCTCTTGTGTAATTCTTTGTATTGGAATTCCCCCAAAACCGACTCTTTTTATCTTCATACTAGTTTTGCCTAAATTTCTCATAGCTTTCCCCACCTAACTTTTAATTAATTTTAAACATTATTAACATGTTACTTTTAATTATACAACAAATTATGAGAATTTTTGCAATCTATTTATATACTATTTAAAATATATACACATTTTATCAAGTTTATTTATATAGTTTATAATATGCTCTTTTATATTACATCAAAATTTTATTTAATATGCTTCATAATATACCAATCTATATTTCACTAGCATATAATCTAAATTTAATCCAAATATAATCAAAATGCTACTTAAATAGCATCAAAATATTATTTACATCATATCAAAATACTATTTACTAGATAAAATTTCTTTAATCATCTTAATCTCTCTCTTATGACCTTCTTCATCAAAAGGTGTTTCTAAGAAGAATGGCAAATCTTTAATGCTTGGATGTTCCATAAAATCAGTTAAAGCTTTTAGCCCTATCTTACCTTCACCTATAGGAGCATGTCTATCTTTTTTATCCCCAAATGGCATCATACTATCATTTAAATGTATAGTTTTTAATCTATCTATACCTATAATCTTGTCAAATTCCCCTAAAACTCCATCCAAGTCATTAACTATATCATAACCAGCTGAAAAAATATGACATGTATCAAGACACACACCTATTCTTTCTTTATGTTCGACATTGTCTATTATGCTCTTTAACTGCTCAAAACTAAATCCTATTTCAGTCCCTTTTCCTGACATTGTTTCAAGGAGTATAGTTATATTTTCATCTCCTTTAATAGCATTGTTTAGCCCTTTTACTATCCTATCTATACCAAAGTCTACTCCACCACCTACATGACTTCCAGGGTGAAAACACATGTATTCTATACCTAGTGAATCCATTCTTCTTATATCTTCATCTATTACTCTTGTTGCGAATTCATAAACATCATCCTTCACTCCACCTAGATTCATAGTATATGGAGCATGTGCAAGTAATGGTGCAAAATTGTTTGCTTTTCTAATTTCTTGAAATTTAGCTATATCTTTCTCATCAAATTCTTTAGCATTTCCTCCTCTTGGGTTTCTACTAAAAAATTGAAATGTATTTGCATCAATATATACAGCTGTTTCGGCTGCCTTTGCAAATCCTTTTGCTATTGAAATATGTGTTCCTAATTTAATCATATTAATCTCCTTTTGGTTGTACATAATTTTAATTTATAAATTTTTGATACTTAAGTCTTAATTTTAGTATAACTATAATTAATTTCGTATATATTAATTCTAAATTTTAATATTTATAGTTTAATTATACCCATTTTGATAAATTTCAAAGAGTATATTTAGTCATTCAAATAACAAAAAAATAGAGATTAAAAATCATTATTTTACTCATGCTCAAAAGTATTTTTTGATTATTAAGTAAATTCTGATGTTCAATCTCTAATCTTATGTTTTATAACTAATACATAATTAATGATTCTAATTAGGACATTCTTCTTCAACTGTAGGAACTACAACCATAGCTATATCATACTTAGAACCTTCAACGCTGTCTTGTCTTTTATTTAAAATTTCATCTATCTTTGATTTCATAGTATCATTAAGTTCAACTAATTCATCATGAGTAAGAGAAATATCATGATAATCAACTATATTTTCATTTTCTAAAACATCTTCCTCTGCTGCTTTATAAAAAACTTCACTCATATTTTCAAATCTTGATATGTACAATTCTTCTTTTTCTTCCCCATTGTCTAAAGAAAAATTAAGTATCCTATTCCCTATAACCACATTTTTTGCACTTGGATAATAATATTTTTCCACAATCCCCGACTTTATTTTTTCCTCAACTAATTCTAAAATACCAACTTTGTATAACATTTTTATGTGGTAGTTTATTTTTGCATGAGGTTCTTCCAATAATTGAGATAATTGTTTTGCTGACAATGGCGATTTGTCAAATGCTTTTAGAATATCTATTCTACGTGGATGTGCAATAGCCTTTATGCACTCCAAATCTCGTAATACCAATACCTCTTTCATTGACCCCTCCTAAAAAATTTATTTAATTCATATTTCTTTACAATTTAATTATATATTAAATTATATGTTGTTGTCAAAAAAATCCTTTCTTAAAATTTTAAAAAATATTTAATCTGAGTTTATTTGACAACTCCTCTAAAACTTTAACTCCTGCGACGCTGTTACCTTTTTTGTCAAGTGCAGGTCCATAAACACCAATACCCATACGTCCTGGCACAGAAGCCATTATACCACCCCCAACTCCAGATTTTGCAGGAATTCCAACTTTAATAGCAAATTCCCCAGAAGCATCATACATTCCACAAGTCATCATAAATGTCTTGACAATTCTAGATACCATTTCACTCATTAAATGCTCTCCATTTTCTATGTCTACTCCATAATTAGCAAGATTTATACCAATTCTCGCTAAATCTATAGAATCTACCTCAATTGAGCATTGTTTAAAATAAAGGTCTAAAACATCTTCTACATTACCTCTGATAAATCCATCACTTTTTAACAGATAAGCCATAGCTCTATTTCTATCTCCAGTCATTTTTTCAGACTTATAGACATCATAATTTATTCCTATGTTATCATTTCTTGCCAACTTTCTAAAAAAGCTAAGCATTCTTTCTTCTTTTTCTTCCAAACAGCTCCCATTTATAAGAGAAGTGGTAACTATTGCTCCTGCATTTATCATTGGATTACAAGGCTTTTTAGTATCATTAATCTCAAGTTTCATTATAGAATTAAATGGGTCTCCACTTGGCTCCATTCCAACATTTGAAAAAACGTCTTCCCAGTCATTGTCCATAAGTGCCATGGCAAGCACAATTGGTTTTGAAATGCTTTGTATTGTAAATTTTGTGCTACAATTTCCAGCACTATAAATGTTATTTTCACTATCTATAATACAAATTCCTAAATCATTTCTACGAGCATTTTTTAATTCTGGTATGTAACTAGCAACTTGTCCATAATTTGTATATTTTTTATTAGAACTTATAATTTCTTTTAATAATGTCTCATCTAACGTATTCATATGCACCTCATCATCTTATGTTATATACTCTATTTTAGCACAAGTTTATACTATAATAAAACAGTGTTAAAAGAAATTATACTTTAAAACTATTTTTTGCAGACTTAACTTTATTTTTCAAACATATTATAAAAAATATCATAATATTATAAAAGGAGTATTAAAGTTAAATAGTATTTATTATCTATACTAATTCTCACAAAACAAAGAATTTTTGATAACTAAATAGAATTTTCACTTTAATACTCCAGCAATATTACTTAAAATATAAACCATAGATTATTCAGTATCTCTAAAAAAATATTTAGTTCAATATGAGTACAATAAAATAATCAATAATACATGCTAATCAACTATTTTACTTCCTCCAATAAATTCCCTAAGGATTGAAGTTCCTGGTATATCAGAAATATCATCTAGTTCAACAAAATACTGTAAAAACTTTAATAATCTAGTAGCTTCAATATAAGCAGGATTATCTTCATCTATTTCCTCCAATAGAGGCTTAGCAAATCGCTTTAAAACCGCTAATTCATACACACAAGCGGAATTAAATATAGCATCTGCTTCATCTTGATAAGGGAATATATTTTTCTTTTCTCCTCTTCTAACTGATGCCCATTGCAAAATAGTATTATCAGCGCTATATCCTCTAAAATTATAATCTCTAACAATTCTTCTTATCATTCTCAAATCGGCAGTAGGAATTCTATTATGGTCATCTAAATTTATTTGAGTAAGGGCACTTATGTATATCTTAAATTTATCTTCATCTGGTATAGATGCTGTTAAAATAGGGTTTAGCCCATGTATACCTTCTAATATAATTGGTTGATTTGAGTCTATCTTTATCTTTTTACCAGTATATTCTCTTTCCCCAGCTTTAAAGTTAAACCTTATATCCTCAATTTCTTCACCTGCTAAAAGTTTATTTAAATCTAAGTTGAATCTCTCTAAATCTATAGCATAAATTGACTCAAAATCATAGTTTCCATATTCATCTAAAGGAGTATGTTTTCTATCTATAAAATAATCATCTAAAGATATTGAAATCGGATTTAAGTTATTTACTCTAAGATGTATTGATAGTCTATGAGCAAAGCTTGTTTTTCCAGATGATGATGGTGCTGCTATTAAAACTACTCTCTTATTGTTATCTTTTATCATATCTGCTATTTGAGATAGTTTCTTTTCATGTAATGCTTCAAATGTTCTTATTATATCTCCATATTCATTATTTTCTATTATTCTGTTAAGTGATACTACCTTATCAATTCCCATTAGTCTTGACCATTCTTCTGCTTCATAATATACGTTTGATAGCTTAGGTTGAGGTATAAATTTCATAGGTAGAGTCTTATCTTCTTCACTAGGCCCTAAAATTATAATACCTCCATTGTAAAGTATGATATCAAACGATTTTATATAACCAGTTGATGGCAACATATATCCATAAAAATGGTCTATATAGTTTCTACATTTATATACTTTAGCACTATCATATTCCTTGTATTTCAAAAGTTCTGCTTTTTCATACATCTCATTATTTTCAAATATAGAAATAGCTTCATCCCTCGTAACTTCTATTTTTTCTATAGTGTAGTCATTATTTATTATCTCTTTCATTTTATTTTTTATATTTTCAACATCAACTTCTTTAAGTTTTCTCTCTATATGAACTTCACAATATAGTCCACCAGATAGTGAATGTTCTATTGTAACTCTGCTGTCCCAAAATATCTCTCTACAAGCCATCACAAACACAAATGACATGACTCTAAAGTAAACTCTTTCTCCATCTTCATTTGTCGTATCAAAAAACTCTATCTCACAATCCTTTTTCACTCTATAATTTAACTCTTTCAATTTATTATCTACAACCGCAAGTGTTATATATCCTTTATGTTCATCACAAAACTCTTTTGCTATATCTCCTAGTCTAATTCCCAAAGAATTTTCGTCTAATGAATACTCCTTACTTCTTCCGTCTATTTTTAAATTTATTTTCTTCACTTCAACATCTCCTTCCTTTTGATGAATATACATTTTAATCAACGAGGCATATCAACAAGATAAAGAGAGGTATTTAACCCTCTCCTACAATATGATTCAATTTACTTATAGTATCTTCAATGTCTTCGTAATTTATTTCTAATACTAAATATTCTGCATCTAATTTTAAAACCTCTTTAACACTCTCTTCAGATAAAATACCTCTTCCTATACCAACATGTATATCATTGATACCATCATTATCACTTAAATGTATCAATTTTATCTTATCTTTCAAGTTATTTAAATAATCATCCTCATCAATTAAACAGTGTCCAGTATCGTAACAAAAACAAATCTTAGAATTTTTAATCCTCTTAAATATATATTCAAAATCATAGGATATATTTCCAATATTTGAAAAATCCCCACCTTTTGAATAAGTATTCTCTATACAAATATGTGAATCTGTATTTATTTTATTAAAAAAATCTACACTATTATCTAAATACTTGTCCCTATTATTTTTAAGTCTATTTGTCATAACATAACCCAAATGAAGATTAAAGTACCTTATATCAAATCCTTTTAGCTCTAATTCTATCTTCTCAATAAAACTTATCCATGAAGCTCGTATATATTCTATATTTTCACAAGTGTTTAATTCCATAGGTAAATGTATCCCTATAGACAACCCTAGTTTAGAAATTCTCTGCTTATATTTACATAACTCACTACATTCATATATATTATCAATACCAATTTCCAAATGAGTTATTTCCTTTGTACTTTCACAAAGTTTTAAAGCACCCTCAATATTAAATAACAAAGATGCCACACCAACTGCCATACAAATCACCTACTCAAAAATACCTATTTGTGTAAAAGGAAACACTCTTAAAATAACTTTTCCTTTAATATTTTGTTCATCCACTAATCCTACTTCTTTATACCTACTATCTAAACTTACTTCTCTATTATCTCCCATAGCAAATACTTTACCTTGAGGAATCACCATATCAATCTCGCCTTCAGTATAATTATCATGTATATATGAAACTTCATTTAATAACTTACCATTTATATAAACCTTAGAATCTTTAATTTTTAAATGGTCTCCTGGTACACCTATAACCCTTTTTACTAACTCTTTTTTTCTCCCATTATCTTGCAACAAGTCAGTCTTAAATATCATTATATCTCCACATTTTGGTTCTGATAATTTATATGTTATTCTATTTGCCACTAAGTAATCGTGTGGTTTAAGTGTTGGGTACATTGATTCTCCATTTACTAATGTTGGTTTTATAAAGCGAGTTATAATAAATGCCAAAAAAAGTGCAGTAATAATTATTTTTATCCACTCTACAATCTCTTCTTTAATAGTTTCATTCATTCACAAATTCTCCTTTATAGTTATATTATCTTTATTGATAATGCTACTTTTAAGCACTATCTTTTAGATAAGTCTACTAAATAAGGTGTTGTCTTTTTTATATAGACAACTATTGTGTATGGTCTGGTGATTTCAGTTAATCAGCGATTGCTCCAAATTTTATATTTATAATGTTTAGTCAATAGTTCCTATCTTAGAAAATGGATACAATCTGACTAGAACTTTTCCTAGAACGGTGTGCTCGTCGACCAATCCAACCTCATCGTATCTACTATCTAAACTTCTTTCTCTATTGTCTCCCATTGCAAATAATTTTCCTTCTGGAACTACTATATCAATATCTCCATCAGTACGATTATTATGTATATAGGAAACTTCATCTAACAATTTATCATTTACATATACCTTGGAGTCTTTTATCTTTACATGGTCACCAGGAACCCCGATAACTCTTTTTACTAAATCTTTTTTCTTTCCATTTTCTTCTGCTAAGTCGGTTTTGAATACTATTATATCTTTGTATTTTGGCTCTCCTACTTTGTACGCAATTCTATTGACTATCAAATAATCACGTTCTACAAGCGTAGGATACATTGATTCTCCTTTAACTATTGTTGGCACTATAAAACGCGTTATTGCAAATGCCAAAACAAGAGCTATGACAATCACTTTTATCCACTCTACAACTTCTTTTTTAACTGCTTCACCCACTAAAATCGTCTCCTCTGTGTTCAATATTAAGTCAATCTACAGCAAAACTAATCTACCATAAACTTACAATATAAATATTATACTTCTTTTTTCTAATAGTTTAAAATACTTTTCTAAGACCTTTAGGGTAATGATTCTTAATTGTACCAGCAGATTCTTTTCCCCAACCTAAAGGTATATCTTCAACTGATACCAAAACCCATCCTCTACTTTCATTAGAATTTATAACATCCCCTTTTAAATATTTAAGAATCGATTCGCTTTGTACACTAAAGTTTTCAACGTTTTTTACATCTTCAACTTTTAAGTAATGAGATAATGCATGAGAAGGCTCAAATCTATTCTTCTTTAAAACCCCTAAATGCAAACCGTATCTCAATACTTTTAGTTTTTTTGTATCTGGATATATTTCAGGAAGTAGGTACAAATTTTCTCCTCTTAAATAAAATTTATTTTTTTTATTACTATAAAAATCAGTCTTTAAAAATTTCTTTTCAAACTCCCTATAATCCTTTATTTCTTTATCTAAATTTTTTATTTTTAATTCTTTTACATTACTTTCTTCTTCTTCTAATTTTTTTATCTTAGCTACAAAATGACCTTCTCCCTTTATTTTATGAGGCCATAGCCTTTCCATCTCAACAAGTTCTGCATGTGGATATTCACTGATAAACTCATTTATAACATGTTCATTCTCCTCTTTTGAAAAAGTACATGTTGAGTAAATTAAAATACCATCTTTCTTTAACATTTTATATCCATCTCTTATAATCTCTTTTTGAATAGATTGGCATTCAATTACTTTTGCCTGACTCCAATCTAAGATGGCCACTTCATCTTTTCTAAACATCCCTTGCCCAGAACAAGGAGCATCTATAATCACCTTATCAAAATACCCATTAAATGTCTTTCTTAAGCTATTAGAATCAGTATTTGTTATTATACAATTTCTCGCCCCAAATCGTTCTAAGTTTTCTCCTAGAGCTTTAATTCTACTTGTATTAATCTCATTAGAAACCAATAAACCTGTGTTGTTTAATCTAGATAATATATATGTAGATTTGCCACCAGGTGCAGCACACATATCAAGTACTTTATCTCCTTCTTTAATATCTGCTTTTGGTATTACACTCATTGCAGAAGGCTCTTGTAAATAATATGCTCCAGCCTCATGTAATGGATTTCTACCAGGCCTATTAATTTTATCATCATAATAAAAACCTTCATCTGCCCATGGTATCTGATATAAATCAAATAAATTTAAATTCAATAGTTTTTCTTTATCAATTTTTAGTGTATTTATTCTAAGACCAGTAGTCTTTTCTTCATTATAACTTTTTATAAAATCATCATATTCATCTTCTAGTATTTCTCTAATATCTTCTAAAAATTCTTTTGGTAAATTTGCCAAATTTATAATCCCCCTTTTTATCTGCGTTACTTGTTCGTCATTTATTTTCTTTTCTTTTTCTTTAAGTTTCCAAAAAACACTTTTTTAGAGTTATTCATATATTTTTCAAGTTTATCAAGATTTATTTTCCACAAAATTATGACATAAACTATAAATAATATAATAGCCCATCTATATTCTATCATCAATATAAAATCAAAAACTCCATGTAATAAAATCGGAATTAATACAGCCATAAATAAGTATTCACGTTTTTTAATTTCATTCCCCTCAAACTTATACTTAGAAATATAATATCCCATAGTAATAGCAAACATTACATGAGCTGGAATGGAGATAACTGCTCTATTAATACCAACCTGTAGTGCTAAATTTCTACTTTCAGAGAAAATATAAACTATATTTTCAATTGTTGCAAATCCTAAAGATAAAAATACAGAATAAATAATACCATCTAATTTTTCAGTAAAATGCTTTTCTTTAATCAATGAAGGAATTAGTATTAAAGCTTTTACACCTTCTTCCACAAGACCTGCAACTATAAATGATACATATAATAATTCTGAATATCCTTCAAATACATTAAACTTCATTAATAGATTTTCTAAAAGAATAATTATAACACTTAAAAAAGCACCTATCATAAAAAATTTAATTAAATGGATTAGTGGCTCTCTACAATATTTATCTTTAGATCTTATCCAAAACATACCTATTAATATAGGTACTACTGCTAATAAAAATAAATCCAGCTTCATAGGTAATTTTCCTTTCAAAGTTTTTAATTCATTCATGTTTTATAATTACTACTTATTTTTAGTTTATTTGTGTTTTAAATATACACTTACTTTTAATTTATTTTCTTTCAGCTTTTATTTTAAATTTTTCTACACTCAAATTTATATACTAAACTCTTTATCATTTGATAGGTTAAAAATACTTAAAAAAATTTAAATTTATATCTATATTATTTAACAAATCTCAAGTCATATTCATATCTTGAAATATAAGGGAACTAAATTCATTTAAAGAAAGGGTGATTTGATGCAAGATGGTTTCTTAACAGTAAGTATAATTGATGCTACTAACAATAGACCCATTCAAAATGCAACAGTAAACATATATTCAATGTCTAATGGTAGCCAAAGCTCATCAACTTTATACCAGAACCTAATAAGTAATGAATCTGGCCAAGTGACTGGATTAGTATTACCAGCACCAGATGTAGATTACTCTCTACAACCATCTGATGTTAGACCTTACAGCCAGTATATAGTAGAAGCTATAGCTGATGGATATGAGACAGTTGTTATAGAAGGGACACAGTTACTAGCTACAATTGAGGCGAGACAAGGAGTTCCTATGTTTCCTAGAACAAGAAGTAAGCGTTCCTTCTCAAGACAAAGTGAATTGATTTTTGATATAGGAGAACATACTTTATATGGTACTTATCCTCCTAAAATTCCAGAAAGTAACCTAAAACCATTACCACCACCTACTGGTTTTGTTGTATTAGATAACCCTGTAGTACCTGAATTTATAGTAGTTCATGATGGTTTGCCAGAAAATACATCAGCGGCAAATTATTGGATTCCATTTAAAGAGTACATTAAAAACATAGCCTCATCTGAAATATATTCAACTTGGCCTGAGCAGACAATCTACGCAAATGTAATAGCTATAATATCATTTACTTTAAATAGAGTCTTTACTGAATGGTACAGAAACAAAGGATATAACTTTACAATCACCTCATCAACAGCATATGACCATAAATTTATAAACAATAGAAACTTATTTGAACCAATTAACGTAGTTGTAGATGCTATATTTAATACATTTATAAAAAGACCTCCTACATCAAGACAGCCACTACTAGCTCAATATTGTGATGGTCAAAAATCTCAATGTCCTAATCAAATGACTCAATGGGGTAGTAAGGACCTAGGTGACCAAGGATACGATTATGAAAGAATACTAAGATATTTCTATGGAGACGAAATAGTGTTTGAAAAAGCTCCAGTAGTTAGTGGTGTACCAGTATCATTTCCTGGAACTACACTACAAGTTGGTTCTTCTGGACAATACGTTAGAACTATACAAAACCAGTTAAATGCTATATCTAATTCTTATCCAGCTATACCAAAAGTGAGGGAAGATGGAATCTATGGTACAGATACAGAAAATTCTGTAAAAATATTCCAAGGAATTTTTGGTTTACCTCAAACTGGAGTAGTTGACTTTAAGACATGGTATGAAATATCCAGGGTTTACGTAGCTACAACTAGAATAGCTTCTTTAAATCCTCTCATTTAGATTTTAACTAACTTATTAGCTTAACATAAAAAATGGCTGTTATAAACTACTATCTGTTATAAGTTTTTTAACCTATAATCATAATAGTCTTAGCAGCCATTTTTTGTAGTTATAACTTATTATTTTAGAACCTTAAAACTCTTAAATGGGGGATTTTAAGCTTCTTAAAAACAGCAATCAATAATTCTAACTTAATAACTCTAACTTTATTAATAATCTTAATTTGTAGCTTTAGATTTATTGGCTAATGCTAAAATTAATCCTAGAGCTATAGATGCAAAGGCAGAGGCAATTACTCTATATTCAGCAGGGAACAAGAATACAATTGTATGACATGGTATCCAGAAAAATGGTATAGTTTTCAAAACACTAAAACCAAGATATGCATTCCAGTCTACAACATTTACTACATCTTTAAGAACTACCTTAACACCCTTTCCAACTTCGTATTTTTTATCTATAAAGCAATCCATAACCTTATGGAATAAAAATACAGTTGGTGACATTAATATATTCATAGTTGCACTCTTAAATAGAGCATTTGCAAAAGCTATTCCTTCAAATGGAAGCATACCATCTACTTGTGCCTGCCCTACACCTGCTGAGTAAATTGACATAGCATATGTTGTAACTACACCTATAATTCCCCAAACTACGGCTCTGTAAAAGATTCCTACTGGTATTTTCCAGTCTTTATGCAAAATTCTAGCACCAAGTAAGTCTCCCATTGTTGCTAACACAGCAAACTTGAAAAAACCTCCAATATATGGATGTGCACCTGTTGCTTCCATAAATACCGCTCTACTACTTGGTATCACTAAAATAGCAATAAGACAAATAAGAACTCCACTCCATATAAAATCGCCTTTTTTCATATTATAAATACTATTTAATAATCTAAATAGTTCTCCTTCCTTTCAAGTATTTATTTTATTGTTATCTCTATATAAATATATTTATTAAATATTGCTTACTTAGGTATTCATTTTCCATGTTTAAATTGATAAAATTTCATTTTTAAATAACTATCTCAGTAAATAGCTATTGCATTAAATAACTATTACATATAGTTTTCTTTTGAAATTATTTTTTAACCCTTTATATATTATATTTTTAATTAATCTTTCCTAACCCTTTTTGTATTATATCTATAATTAATCTTTCCTAACCCTTTGTATATTATATATAATTATTTTTTCTGATTCTTTATATAGTTTTTTATCTGTAATTTTTATTTTCTAAATATTCATTCCTTCTCTTAAAGCTTTTATATTAATTTCTATAAACTTAGGTTTAACCTGTTGTGATACTATCTTTTCCCAATCTATATCATTTTCTAACTGTAAAGCCTTAATCAATGCTCCCAAAAGTACTACATTCATAACCTTCTCATTTCCAAAACCTCTGGCAATATCAACTGCCTTTATCACTGTTACATCCACTTTTTCTTTAATATCGTCTATTATATTTTCAGGATAATCCACTCTACCTGTTAAAATTGGTGCAGAAGGCATTTCATAATCATTTACTACTAATTTACCCTCAGGCTTAAGAAAATCAAGATATCTTAAAGCCTCCATAGTCTCAAATGAAACTAATACGTCAACATCTCCTTTTCCAAGTATAGGAGAGTGTACTTTTTCTCCATATCTAACTTGTGTTGTTACACTTCCACCCCTTTGAGCCCATACCATGAACCTCTGACATCTTAACATCATATCCAGCATCTATAAGACCAGCAGAAAGTATTTTACTTGCTAAAACAGTACCCTGACCTCCTACTCCTGATAACAATACATTTTTAACCTTTTTCATTACTTTTCACCAACCTTTTTTATAGCATTTACTGGACATACTTGTGCACATACTGTACATCCTACACATTGAGCCTGATTTATACTTGATTTCTTTTTAGATTTATCAAATCTCAAAGCAGGGCATCCTGTTGTAAGGCATTTCTTACATCCAATACATTTCTCATCATCTACGCTACAAATTGATGGTGTAAGGTCGAATCTTTTTTTATCATCTTCTGTAAATTTTTTTAATGCACATGGCCATCTAGTGATTATTACTGAAGGTTCATCAATTGATAAAGCCCAATTTAATGCTTCTTTAACTTCATTCAACATGTTAGGATTAACTACCTTTACATTTTTACAACCCAAAGCTTTTACTATAGTCTCAATGTCCATCATTTCAGTAACATCACCTTGCAATGAAAATCCAGTTCCAGGATTTTCTTGATGACCAGTCATTCCAGTAATTCTATTATCAAGAATACATGTTACAGTATTACTTTTGTTGTAGATTATATCTATGAGACCATTTATTCCTGTATGAAAGAATGTTGAATCTCCTATTGTAGATATAGTCCTCATGTTAATATTATTTTTAGTAAATATCTTTTGTGCTCCATGAGCTACACCTGGCCCTCCTCCCATACATATACAAGTATCTTTAGCATTTAAAGGCTCTGCTCCTCCTAGACCATAACATCCTATATCTCCACTTATAAGTACATTTTTAACCTTTCCTAGCTCATAGAAAAATCCTCTGTGTGGACATCCTGCACATAAAGTTGGAGGTCTGCCAACTATTTTTTCTTGGCTATACTCTATTAGTTTTCTTTTTTCTCCCAAAATTGATTGAGCTATAATATCTGGATTTAACTCACCTATATTAGGTATCTTTTCTTTTCCAATACATGGTATGTTATTTTCTTTAAGATGTTCTTCTATATAAGGTTCTAATTCTTCGATTACATAAACAGTTTCTACTTGTTCTGCAAAACCTCTTATCTTCTTTGTTGGAAGAGGATATGTAAATCCTAATTTTAAATATGATACAGTATCTCCAAACACATCTTTAGCATACTCATAAGAAGCTCCTGAAGTTATCACGCCTATTTTCTTATCATTCCATTCTATAAAGTTTAAGTCAGTTTCATTAGAAAACTCTTCAAGCTTTTTTAATCTATCTTCAAGTTTAATTCTTAATCCTCTTGAAGTTGCTGGAATAGCATCAAACTTAGAAAGATTTCTTTCATATTTTTTTACAATTGTTTCTTCTTTTTCTCCTAACTCAACAAGTCCTTTACTATGACATATTCTAGTCACCATTCTAAATAAAACTGTTGTATCGTATTTTTCACTTATCTCAACCGCAGCCTTTAGCATATCCTTACATTCTTGGCTGTTGCTTGGTTCTATCATAGCTATCTTTGCAAATTTAGCATAATGTCTATTATCTTGTTCATTTTGTGATGAGTGCATGCCAGGGTCATCTCCAGATACAATAATCATCGCACCATTTACTCCCATATATGCATATGTAAATATTGGGTCTGCAGCAACATTTACTCCAACATGCTTCATAGCTGCAAGGGCTCTACCTCCTGCAATAGAGGCTCCTATTGCTGACTCTACTGCTACTTTCTCATTTGGTGCCCACTCTGCAATTATGTCATCTTTATATAGTGCTATATTTTCCAATATTTCAGTACTTGGTGTTCCTGGATAAGCAGCTGCATAAGATATGCCTGCTTCGTAAGCACCACGTGCTACTGCCTCATTTCCTGTAAGCAATTGTTTCATGCTTTCCCCCTCCTTAGAAATAATACCTCTTTGATAACTTAGTGTATTTGTTAGCGATACATTTTAGAAGCTATCAACTATATATTTATTATCAATACAATTTAAATATTGATAGCAAATAATAATATGAATCCATAAATTTATAATATTGTTCTTATTTTATTTACTAAGCAATTGCCATGCCAATAGCCTTAATTTTTTTAAAACTCACTTTTAAAATACCAAATTGCCATTTTTCTTTAAATTTTAATGACTCTAATAATTAAGAATTAATTTTCGTTAGAATTTTCATAATATTTTCAATATTATTTTAAATAAAAAAAAAGTAATGTTAACATTTCTTAACATACATTAAAAAATGTTAACATTACAAGCTGAATTAGTACTCTTACTTTGTCTAGATTTACTTTTGTATCATTTAATTATTTAACGACCATAGAAACCTATCAATCCATTTCCATTGTCTATTCTAATAGGTTTCATAATCTTTAAACCTTCATTTTTTATCTTTTCTAAATCTTTTTCCATACTCTTAATTGTATTTTCAAGGTCTTGTGAACTTAAGTCTTTAACTTGTGTAGTGTCTTTAGCATACTCTTTTAATTCTTCAATACGCTTAGCATATTCTTCATAAGTGTAATACTCAACTCCATATTTTTCTAAGTCAGCAGGCTCAGTTATTCCTGATTTTATTAGAGAATCAAATTTATCTAACGTAATATTAGATACATCACTACTTCCATCTGCAAATACTGCTCCTGTTCCTCCTAATACTATAGCAGATGCCATCATTGTACTTATAAGGGATTTTTTTATTTTCATAACTCATATTCCTTTCTTAGAGATTTATTTGGGTAGTGTAGTTCACAATGACTATTGCAATAGTTATTAACTACACCTTTAGACTATCATAATAGTCATATTTATGTCAAGTATTTCTACAACGTTTTTTAGTAAAAATCCATATTTTGAATAAAAAAAGTAATGTTAACATTTCTTAATACATATAAAAAATGTTAACATTACAAACTGGGTTTAATACTTTTACTTTGACTAGATTTATTTTTATACTATTTAATTTGTTTATTTTTTACTTCTCTATCTTCATATAGACTTTAAGCCTTTTGTTATCGTTTATTTGTTACTTGTTTTATTCTTGTTTACTATGTTTAATTACGCTTATTTAGTTTTTTAAATACTTTTTCCACCTATATCTAAAAAATTTAATATTAATTATTCAGCTCTAGATAAAGAAACTGCCAATTGAGTTCCATCTTCATTATCTATTACGATAGGTTTCATTATCTTTAAGCCTTCAGTTTTTATCTTTTCTAAATCTTTTTCCATAATCTTAATTGTATCTTCAAGGTCTTTTGAACTTACATCTTTAACTGCTGAAGAGTCTTTAGCATATGCTTTTAACTCTTCAATCTGCTTAGCGTACTCTTCATAAGTATAATACTCAACTCCATGTTTTTCTAAGTCAGCAGCATCAGTTACACCTGATTCTACTAGAGATTTAAACTTAGATAACTCAATATTAGATACATCGTCATTTCCACTTGCAAATACTGCTCCTGTTCCTCCTAGTACCATAGCAGATACCATCATTGCACTTATAAGGGATTTTTTTATTTTCATAATTTATATTCCTTTCTTAGAGATTTATTTGGGTAGTGTAGTTCATTATGACTATTGCAATAGTTATTTACTACATCTTTAGACTATCATAATAGTCATAATTGTGTCAAGTATTTCTATAAAATTTTTTAATAAAAAATACTATCTCAAAATAAATTTAATTATTTTAAGATAGTATTCCTAATTCTCAACCCATCCTTATTTGTCATATATCTAGTTGCTTTCAGAATCTTTATACTGCAATTTATTATTTGTTAAAATCTTCATACTTTTTGTTACAGATATCTTCTTAGAAATATTATCAGTTGGTACAACTGAATACTTTGACATATTAGAATACACTTCTTCTACATCAACCTTTGAAGTAATTTTCTGCATTTTATATGTTTCTGATGTACTTAAATCAATGCTTTCATCACTTTTAGCTGATAATCCCACAGAAATATTTGTATTATTTATCTTAGATTCTATTTTTAATGGCTGACCTCCTATTGAAAAGTCGTTTTTATTACTTTGCTCAATTTCCATTAGATTAAAAGATTCAACTTCATCAATTTCTTTATTTCCAGTTGCAAAAACAACACTAGTCCCACAAATTAACACAGCTGAAACTAAAAAAGTAATATAGGTTGATTTTTTAAACTTCATAACATTAACTATTCTTTCTTCTATCTTTGTCTTTCCAAATCCGTTATAAAGTGTCATTGGAAATGTATTATGTTCCTCTGCTAAACTTATAAGCGTAGTTGCATAATCAGCTCTATATTCTTCACCAACTATACTCATTACCTTTTCATCACAACTAAATTCTATATCTTTATTCAATAAAAAAAGCATTACCCAAACTAAAGGATTGAACCAATGGACAGCAAGAGCTACAATCATAAACAACTTCAATATATTGTCAAACCTATTGATATGAACCAATTCATGAGTTAAGACAAAGTTTAGAGTTTGGTTATTGCTATAGTCCATTTGTTTTGGCAAAATAATATTCGGTTTTAAAATACCAGTTGTAAGAGGTGTTTTAGTAAATTCAGAAATACAAACAAAGAATTTTCTAAGACCTCTATTATCATATGCCCACTTTTTAATAAATTCATGATTTTTTATATGTATCGAAGTTTTAAAAAGATTAATCGTCCTGGTATACTTAAAGCATAAAAACATAATAAAAGTAATAGAAATTCCAAACGTTAAAATACTTGATATTTCCAATGCTGTAAAATTCTCAAGATTGAATAAAGCCTTAGAATCTCCAAAATTATTCTTACTGATAGAATTATTATTCTTCTTAATTGAATAATCCACAGCGGATGCATTTCCCAATTGAGCATCAAAATTTGACTCAATAATGCTATAAATACTAAAAGTAGAATTTAAACTTACTGGTACTAAAAGTTTAAACAAAACAACTAGCCATAATAATACAAATACTTTTTTAGGCAATTTTTTAAACAAACATGCTCTTATAAAAATAACAATTAAAATTAAAACCCCAGAAGTAACACTCATTTCTAACAATTTAGTGAACATTAATCTTACCTCACTTTAATTTCTCAACAATCTGTTTAAGTTTTGTAATCTCATCACTTGAGAGATTTTCTTTATTAATAAAAGCTGAAAGAAATTTCTCTGAAGACCCTCCAAACATTTTATTAATTAAGCTTTCTGTTTCATGCTTCTGAACTTCTTCTTTGCTTATTAAAGGTCTACAAACAAAGTTTGGTTCAATTCTTTCTATTGCACCTTTTGATACTAATTTTTTTATAACTGTATACGTAGTGTTTCTATTCCACCCTGTTTCTTCCTTTAAAACTTTTACTAATTCCCCTGCTTTACTTTCTCCTATCTCCCATAGAACTTCCATCACCTTAAGTTCTGAATCAAATAATTTTATTTCCATATAAAATCGCTCCTCAAATATGGTTATCACAATAGTCAATATTATAATTTAAAACTATCACAGTAGTCTATGTGATGTCAACCATTTATTTTTTTAATAACAAAAACTGTCCTTTAAAGAAATAGTTCTTGTAAAAGACAGTCTTGTCATTTTTATACTTTAATATCTAAATAAAGCTTTATTTTATTTAACTATAAAACCATCTTAATACATAGAATAAGATTTTTCCTTATCTAATAATATATCTTCTACATCTGGATTATCTTTTAATAATTCTCTATAGAAATTACAATTAGTAACTCCTATATATGGAATTAACCATAACAAACCTATTCCTAAAGTAAATATAGTCAATATATACCATCCTATAAAGCTAAGATTTAATATAAATAGTTTAAGTACATTACCCTTCATCATATCTAAACTAGCACCCATTGCTTTAAATACACCAAGATTATCTTTATCTTCACATATTAAAAAAGCAGCTTGAGAAATGTATAATAACAATATATAAACTGGCAACATCAACACAATTACTATAATAACTAGAGTTATGGCAGTAGAAATTACAGTTCCTACTCCAACATTATTACTTGATAGGTATTCAATTGCTCCACTAGTGAGTAAAACTCCAAATGACAAAAATGCTCCGATAATTGTGATTATAAAAGAATAAATATAAACAGCAATTGATTCTAATATATAAAGTCCAAAACTTCTTAAATAAATTCTTCCATTTACGAAGATATCTCCCATCTTGACTTTTTTATCTTTAGTAATCTTTAAAAACATACATGTAAATCCTGCTGCAACTAAAAAACCTATTATCGCTACTATGATAGTAGTTAAGGGTTCAAAAGGCAATCCTATAAATGATATAGCTACTATCAACGCAATATATATTGCCATATTAATTGCACATGTTCCCCAGTTTCCAGATAACTGAGCTTTTGATACTCTTTTTAATTCTTGCCTTGATAACATAAAAAACACCCCTTTCATTTTATATAAAAAATCTCCCTAAAAGCATATAAATAAACTTTTATCATATAATATAATATTAATATATCATATTTTCGACTATATAACACACAATTATTCACCATGTTTTATCAAGATATAGCATAATTGTATTGAAAGTTTTATATAGTCAAAATTGCCAAGTATATCAAACAAATTTGAAAAATAGTATTCAATAAATAATAAAATAAACTATCTTTCAAACAGTTTATTATATGTTTAAAAGATAGTTTTAGTGTCTTTAAAATAAATTAAATTGTATATATTCCTTCACATAATTTTTGTATATTGCTAGGTGGTTGCCATTTACCATCTTTTTTTGTATATGTAATTGAAGTTGTAACATCTTTCGTTGGCTTTTTGTTATAAAGGTCTATAATCATTTTTGCCATATCATCTTGAACTTCTTTTTCTGCTTTATTGTAATTATTTTTATCAGTTACATATGATTTTACTAAATCGTTTGCCTCAGACATTACTTTACTAGTATCCAATGCTTTACTTACAACTTTTAAAGTTATCTTATCCTTACTAGAAGAATCTACTGTTACTGTCTTTTCAACACCTTGTATTAATTTAACAATTGTGTCATATATCTTTTCAGCATTCTCTTTTCCATAAAGAGGTGTTAATTGAGCAAGCATTGAAACTTTATCTGTGTTATTATAAGTTTGAATTTGTTTATATTCAGCTTCTGTTAAAGCATCAGAAATGCCTTTTTCATCGTATTTATACATTTCTAGTGCTGCTAAATTAGCTTCAAAATTCGACTTTACTTTTTCTTCTGCATTAGAACAGCCTATAGTTAGAACTAAAACTAAAGCCATAATAGAAGATAAGATTAATTTTTTTACCATTTTCATACAAATATCCTCCCTCAGTTAATTGAATAAAAAAATTTATTTATTAATATTATAGCATAATTTTGTCTAATTATAAGTTTATTTTGAAAATTTTACCATTCCCAATCTATTCCAATCCCTCTATCTTTTGCTTTATCATATATTCTTTTCGCTGTTACGACATCTTGTACACCTATTCCGACACTTTTAAACACAATTATTTCGTCATCATTTTCTCTTCCGGAAATAGTTCCATTTATAACATTTCCCAAATCACCACTAAAATCAGCTTTGCTTATTTTACCTTCTTCTAGAGGAATTAATATATCTCCTGATTCTGATAAAACTGCATCTGTTGATTCAAAAAATATCTTAGATGCTCTAGTTAAACAAGTTGGACACATCTCTTGCATATCTGGTAAGTATGAACCTACAGCACTCACTAATGCTCCCTTTTTAACCAAATTTCCATCAAATACTGGTTTTTTTGATGTTGTTGCTAAAACTATTACATCAGCATTATCTATGGCTTCATCAGATGACTCAGCTGCAACTATTTTAGTATTATATTTACTTAGCTTTAAGTTCATCTCTTTTGCAAATTTTTCTCTACTTTCTTTATTTCTACTGAAAACTCTTACTTCATCTAAATTTCTAGCTTCTAACATAGCTTCAAGTTGTGACTCACCTTGTCCTCCCAAGCCTATTAAAGCCCCTATCTTAGAATCTTTTTTGGCTAAAACATCTATAGCTGCACCAGATGCTGCACCAGTACGAACTTGAGTTATATAAGTACCATCTAAAGCAGCACATACTTCTCCAGTCTCCCCATCTAATAATAATACTGTTGCTGGAATTACTGGTTTGCCTTTTTGAGCATTTTTAGGGAATACAGATACAATTTTTATTCCTGCACACCCTAAGTCCTCTACATATCCTGGCATAAATAACATACTAGCATCCTGACTTGGAACTGGTATATTAGTTCTCAAAGGAGTTACACTTTTTCCTTCACAATAAATTCTAAAAGCCTCTTTATCAGCCTCAATTGCATCTCTCATAGTAAATACTTTTTTTATGTCGTCTTTTTTTAAAAGTAGCATTTTATATACCCCCAATTTTAATAAGTTTCTATGCTAGATATTATAACATAACATTTTAATACAAATTCTATTTCATATTAAATAAATATATTTCAAATTAAATAATCCTATTTCATATTAAACAAATCTACATACTCCGATTTTAACATATAGCTTATTAGTTTTTTGTTTATTGAAAATTCTGGTATTCCTGCTGCATATGGAGTTATATCGTATAAATCAAAATATATAACTAAGTTATCATCTTGCAAATAAAAATTTTGATTTTCTTTTATCCCTTTAAAATTATATATTCCTACATTTTCTTTATCTTTCTTTTCTAAATCAGTTATTTGTTGTTTAATTTCCTCATCTATAACTTCTTTATATTTAGTATTATCTTTAAATAGGTCCATTAATTCTAAAAACTTCCCTGTTCTCATATCTACATTATAAGCTATATCTTGATAATAACCATGTGCTCCACCACTGTAAGTATAATATCTTACCTTTATACTAAGAGCAGAATCAGTATTCTTTTTAAGTTCAAAGTCTACATTTGCAACAAATTTATTTTCTTCATCAGGATTATCTTTAAGGTATTGTTTTGCCTCTTTATACGATTTGTTATAAAATTCAAATATATCATTTTTTATTCTATCATTTGTAGACCTTTCAACAATCTTATTTGAATTTGTTATTATAGGCATATTTATAGTACTTTCTATATATTCATCATTTTTCACTATTGTCTTACTTCCTATTGTACTTACTGATAAAGTTTGTTTACTATTTGTAGTATCTTTTGGCAATGATTGATTACTCATAACGCTTACAGCTTCTTTGTCTTTATTTAGATTAAGTAAAGCATCTTTCCCCAAATTATTATATCTATAGTCATGTTTAATTGCTAAAATAGCTATTATAGTCAAGGATAAAACAAACACATATCTTAAAACTCTAGCTTTCGTATTTACTTTAAAAAATTTCATCTTATTATTTTCCTCCTAAATATAAATCTCTCTTATTATATTTGGAGTTTCTAGGGTTTTTTATCCATATAATTTAATAAAAGATTAATTTTTATTTATAAAAATTAATCTTTTTCTTTTCAAATATTAAGATGACTTATCAGACAACTTGAAATTTTATCAAGTGGTAATTGGATTACAACAGAACCTCTATCAAATGCTACCATTGGCATTCCATATACAATGCAAGAATTTTTATCTTGCCCAATTGTAAATGAACCTTTCTCTCTCATTTTCAAAAGTCCAGTTGCTCCATCTGAACCCATTCCTGTAAGTATTATTCCTACTGAGTTTTTACCTGCTACTTGTGCTACTGAATCAAACAAAACATCTACAGATGGACAATGTCCACTTATTCTTTCACCTTCTTCACAAGTTACATAATACCCATCTTTATCTAAATGTAATTTCATTTGATATCCACCAGGTGCAATAAGTACATTTCCTTGCTCTACTCTATCATTATTTTTAGCTTCTCTTACATTCATAATACACTGCTTATCAAGTCGTTGTGCATACATCTCAGTAAATATAGCTGGCATATGTTGAGCTACAACAACCCCTGGTGTAGATTTTGGTAAGTCTTTTATAATCTCAAGTATTGCTTCTGTTCCACCTATAGATGCGCCTATAGCAATGACCCTGTTATTAATATTTTCCACATTACCGCCCCCACAAAATCATATATCTAAAATATTCTTCTATTTTTTATAAACAGCAGGTTTTACATAGTCGTATTCTGTATTTCTTCTATTTACTATCTCTGCATGACCTACAAATAAAAATCCATCTTTTTTAGTTACATCATAAAATTTATTTATAAGCTCTTCTTTTGTTTTTAAATCGAAATAAATCATAACATTTCTACAAAAAATCAAATCAAAAAGTTGATGTGAGAAATCTTCAATTAAATTGAATGGTTTAAAAAATACACTTTTTCTAATCTTATCACAAACTTTAAATGTACCATCTTTATTATCTATGAAATATTTTTTCTTCCATAATTTTGGAACATTATCAACATTTGCTTCTGTGTATACAGCTCTTTTAGCTTTTTCAAGTGAATTCATTGAAATATCTGTGGCTATAATTTTAATATTCCACAGGTCTTTCCTACTCCCAAAATAATCATCTAAAGTCATAGCTATTGAATATGCTTCTTCTCCACTAGAGCAACCTGCACTCCATATATTTAAGTTTCTGAGTTTATTATTTTCTTCCCAAAAAGGAAGTATATTATTATACATATACTCAAAATGCTGATGTTCTCTCATAAAAAATGTATGATTTGTGCTCAACCTATTTATTAAATTTATAGCTTCATTTCCTGTCTTATCTCTAAATAATAGGTTCATATATTGACTAAAAGAACTAAACTTTCTCTCTCGCATTGTATTATATAGTCGTCCTTCAATTAATACTCTTTTTTTGCTTAAATCAATTCCGTACTCTTTTTTTATATAGTTTCCAAGAATTTTAAATTCTTCATCAGTGAGTTTTATCATACAAAAAACTTCCTCCTGCCAATTTATCAAAGCTAATTACATGCTGTCAATTAGAAACTTTCGAATATCTAAAATTAGTATAGACTTATCTCCAACTTTTACAATCTCTTTTATAACTTTATTTATATTTATGTTGTTAGAAATAGTTGTCTCTAGTAAGTTTAAGTCATCTATAAGAACGACATCAACAACTTTATCTACAATAATTCCAACTTGATACTCATCAATTTTTATAATTATTATGCATGTTCTCTCATTATAATCAACTTCAGGAAGATTGTATCTAATATGCATATCAATAACTGGTATAATTCTTCCTCTCAAATTAATAACTCCATTTATATAATTTGGAAGACGTGGTACATATGTTATTGGTTGAAACCTTATAGTCTCAATTACATTTTCTAATTCTATTCCATAAATAACATCATTAACATAAAATGTTAATACTTGTTTTATAATATCATTTGTAGACATACTTTAAATCCCCTAATATATTTCCATAATGTTATCTGCATCTATAATCAGACTTATACTTCCATCACCAAGTATTGTGCATCCTGAAAAACCATTGTTTTTCATATTAAATCTGTTAAAATAAACTGGAAATGGCTTTACTACAACCTGTTGAGTTCCTATTATTTCATCCACAAAAATACATACTGCTTTATACTCATTTTCTATGATTATCATATTTCCATTTACTAATTCAGTTATATCTGTATGAATATCATATATTTTATGCAATCTTATAATAGGAATACATGCTCCATATATTGTAATTAATTCTGTTCCACTACCATCTTTAATTACTTGGCTTAAATCTGCAAGTTTAAATGTACTTCTTATTGATGATATTGGCAAAGTAAACATCGAGTTTCCAACTTTGAACTCCATACCTTCTACTATAGAAAGTGTCAGTGGTATTTTTATAGTAAATGTTGTTCCTTCATCTTTTGTACTTTTTACACCAATTGAACCACCAACTTTTTCAATACTTTTACGAACAATATCCATCCCTACTCCTCTACCAGAAAATTCAGTTATAGATTCCTTTGTAGAAAATCCTGGAGTCATAATTAAAGAGTTAATTTCATCATCAGTATATTCATTAATTTGATGTTTAAGAAGACCTTGTTCTTTAGCTTTTTCCAAAATCTTATCTTTCATGAGACCTCTGCCATCATCTGAAATACTTATGACAGCTTCTCCGCCTAAATTTTCAGCAGATAAAATTATAGTTCCTATTTCTTTTTTACCCTTAGATATGCGTTCATCAGCAGGCTCTATTGCATGGTCCATAGCATTTCTTATAAGATGCATAAATGGTTCTGCTAAATTATCCATTACATTTTTATCTACTTCTGTTTCATTTCCTATAGTTACTAGTTCAACATTTTTATCTAATTTTTTATTCATGTCTCGTACAATTCTATGCATTTTTTGAAATACACCTGCAATTTTAACCATACGCATTGACATTACTATATCCTGCAATTCATCTGTAAGCTTATGTAATTGTCTGGTTGCTTTATTGAAATTATCTATATCAACACCTTTAGAATCTACACTATTTACAACCATTGATTCCATAATTACAATTTCTCCAACTATATTTTGAAGTAAATCTAGTTTTTCTAAATTTACAGTCATAATATTTTGTTTACTTATAGGAAGATGCTCATTTCCTTCAATTAAAACATCTTGCTCTAAGTCAATTTTCTCATTTAAGACACTTTCTTGTAATGCACTTTTTTCTTTTACAAAATTATTTTCATCTTTAGAATTTGTCTCCAAATTAGTTTTTGGGTTTTTCACCAACATATCATCCTGTTTTTCACTTGTATATATATCATCTTTATCAACATTTGAATACTCTTTTACATATAGATTATCTTTTATTGTTTTATAAATTATGTTTTTATCATCTTTAGCAATAAATTGTATATAAAATCCATATTTTTTAATATATTCTGCTGTACCTGTATTCTTTTCTATGTCTTCAGGATAAAATGCTAGAAATTCACAGTAATCTTGCAATTCAAATGTAAGCATAAAAGCTCTTACATTTTCCATCATACAATCTTGTTCAAAAACTATTTTGACTATGTCTGAACCTTCCTTATATGAAAAATTTAAATTATTTATTTCTTTTTCGTATGTGTCTTCTAAGTTCAACTTATCTTGTAATTTTGTAGAACTTGATAGTTCTAGAGTACTTACATAATCTTCAATATCTTTTATAAAGCTAGAGCAATCAGAAGTTGTACAATCTCCTGATTGTAATTTACCAATATCATATTTTATAAAATCTAATGCTTGAAAAACTAAATCAAACAATAAATCATTATCTATAATCTCTATTTTTCTTTCACGTATAATATAAAATAGGTCTTCTACACTGTGTGCTAAAGCAGACATATTATCTAGACCCATCATAGAAGCTGAGCCTTTTATTGTATGCATAATTCTAAAAGTTTCATTAATATTACTGTCGCTAAATATTCTTTCTTTTTCTGTCTGAATCATAATTTCATCTAATTGCTCAAGTAATAGACTTGTCTCAAATATAAACATATCTAACATTGGTCTCATACTTGGTTCAATGTAATTCATATTTATCACCTACAGTCGACAAATAAATTTCTATTTTTTCTTATATATAATATTCTATAATCTAAATCCACGATGATTTTCTTATCTCACTTTCTTTTAGATGAAATTTTTCTACTAATTCTTTTAAAATTTGTGCTTGAGCAGACATTTCTTCTGAAGCTGCAGCACTTTCCTCTGCTGTTGCAGAGTTCATTTGAACTACTATTGAAATTTGCTCTATTCCAGATAAAATCTGTGTAATTGCTATCTCTTGACTATGCACAGATGAAGAAATTCCATTAATATAATCAGTAGTTTTTTCTACACCATTTACAACTAAGTCTAATGCTTTTGCAGTTTCTTTTGCAATTTTGACACCATTTTCCACTGTTTTAATAGCTTCTTCTATAAGAATTGCTGTGTTTTGAGCTGCTTTAGCACTTTTTCCAGCCAAAGACCTAACTTCATCTGCAACAACTGCAAATCCTCTACCATATTGGCCTGCTCTTGCTGCTTCAACGGCTGCGTTTAATGCAAGAATATTAGTTTGAAAAGCTATCTCATCTATGGTTTTGATTATCTTTGATATTTCATTTGATTTTTCACTTATTGCCTCCATTGATGTCATCATATCATCCATACATCTACTTCCAAAACCAACTTGTAATGCTGATTGGTCAGATACTTCACATGCAAGACTAGCACTATCTGCACATTGCTTAATTCCATCAGATATCTCATTAATTGTAGAGGCTAATTCTTCTACTGAACTAGCTTGTTCAGTAGCACCCTGCGAAAGAGCTTGTGCTCCTGCTGCTACTTGTTCTGATGCACTTGCAACTTGCTCAGCTGACAGATTTATTTCATAGAAATCATCATTAAAAGAATTTATTATACTTTCTAATGATGTTTTGATTGATTTAAAATCTCCTATAAATTCTTGTTCTATGTCTATTCTTAAATCCCCTTTTGCAATGCTAGTTAATGTACTGTCTATAAGGTCTATATAATTTAATAACATATCTTGCATCTTTTTGACAGAACTTACTAACATTCCTATTTCAGATTTACTTTCTTCAACATCTATACTTGTTCTTAAATCACCCGATGCAATTCTTGAAAAATGTTTTTCTACTTTATTAATAGGAATTACTATCTTTAGTTTTATTACTGCATATTCTATTATTGTTAATATGATTAATAGTGAGAGTATAAATATCGTTCTTAGTATCAAACTTTGTAATTCTTTTTTAACTTCTACAATTTCAGAATTTGAACGAGTAACTACATCCTCTTGAAATTCATCTATTAAAGAATCCATTTTTTCCTGAGATTCTACATATTCGCTACTAAAAATTATACTTTGAGCTAAGCTCTTGTCATTACTTTCAACTGCATTTATAGCACTTTGTTCTTTTGGTACCAAAGAATCAGATATCTCCTTAGCTTCCAAAATTTTATTTGACTCAGTCTTTGTAAGACCAATTTTTTCAAGTTTATTTAAAGCAGATTCTCTTGTTTTTCCATATAGCTCTTTTTCATAGACATCTTTATCCTTTTTTTCACCTGTAAAAACGTACCTTCTTAACATGTCACAAACTTCTCTTGTTGTGTCTTTTATATACTGACTTTCATTTCTCAAATTGTTCATGTCATTGATACTTTTTTCCACTTTTTCAAATGCTTTATAAGATGAAATTGAAGAAAAAATGCCTGCCATAACAGCTAGTACTATAATAATTAGCAATACTATTGCCAATTTGGAAAGCTTTACTTCTCTTTTCATATCTGTACTCCTTTATAAAGTAAGTTTATCAAGATATCAATCTATATCTTCTTTAGTCCATTCATTGTACTTACTACACTGCAATCTTTGCCTAGATTTTTTCCCTCGTACATTGCCTTATCTGCTAGGGATATATTTTCTTCTAATGATATGTTTGAGTTTACCTCTACTACTCCTAATGTAATAGTACATTTTATTTCATTTCCTTTATAGTTAAATTCAAATTCCTTTATTTCTTTGCGAATTCTCTCTGAAAGTATTTTTGCCCCTTCTATTGAAGTATTAGTGAGCATTATCAAAAATTCTTCTCCACCCCATCTTGATACAGTATCAATTTGTCTACAATTCTTTTTAATTATACTTGAGATTACTGTTAGCACAAAATCTCCTGCTTCATGACCATAAGTATCATTAATAACTTTAAAATCGTCAATATCTCCAAGAATAAGAGATACTGTTTCATGACTATATCTATTAATTTTTCTTTGTTCCATAAGCTGATTAATTATATGACGTCTATTGTAAAGACCTGTAAGATAATCCCTTACAACTAATCTATTTAATTTTTCAAGAGAAGATTCCAGTTCATTATTTATTTTTCTTAATTTATCTTGAGATTTTTTGACTTCAATATGAGCCATAACACGAGCTTTTAATTCTGTCATACTAAAAGGTTTTACCATATAGTCTATTGCTCCTACTCCAAAACCCTTTACTACATCTGTATCTGTATTTTTTGAAGTTATAAAAATTATAGGTATATCTTCTGTACGAATATTAGATTTGAGTTCTCTACACAATTCAAATCCAGAATTGTCTGGCAAAATTATATCAAGCAGAATAATGTCTGGTGTACACTCTTTAATACACTCTTTTGCCTCTATTGCATTAAATGCTTTTATGACTTTAAAATTATCTTTTGTAAGTGTTTTATCTATTAAATCGCACATTAGAACACTATCATCAACAACTAAAATTGTTCCTTGTTGCTTATTTTCCATATCCAAACCTCTCTTAAACATAATATATTCAAATTTTAATAATTTAAAATTCTTACACTTAATAATTATACCACTATAGTTCCAAATGTTCTCATTATAATATAATTACAATGTCACTAAATTATATATCTGTGTTACATGATAGTTTAATTGTATTTAAAAAGCAATTCATCTATCAAAAGTTCTTCTCCATCAGTCAAAAGCTTCTTCAAATCTAACAAGGTAATTATTTGATTGTCTATCTCTCCAATACCACTTACAAAATAATCTGAATATTCAAGAGTAACCCTTGGTGGAGGTGATATCTGATTTTCTTCTAAATCTATTATCTCCTCAACTTTATCAACCATAAATCCCACTACTAAATTTTCCAATCCGGCTATTACTATATATACATAATCAGTAGTATTTAAATTATTTTTCCTCAGTCTCAAATGCATATCTATTATCGGGATAATTTTTCCCCTCAAATTTATTATTCCTTTTGAATAGGTTGGAAGTTCTGGAATAAATATGATTTCCTGATTCCCAACAATTTCTATGACTTTTTCAAGTTCAATACCAAAGTTCTGTTCGTCCATTTTAAATTTTAGGTACTTAATCCCCTCATCTACTAACTCATAACCTAAATATGGGTCATCTGGAAATCTCATTTAATACCTCCCCCTTAAATATCTTCTAAATAAAAATAATCTATATTTTCTTCTTTCCTTTATTTATTGAGTCTACAATTAAATCGCCTGTCTCAGTATAAAAGCGTATTGTTCTTCCATAATTCATTCCTGTATCTTCTGCTATTATTGGAATTTTTAAGCTTAAAAGAGTTTTTTTTACTGCTTCAACATTCCTATACCCTATGCTTGCAATTGATGAATTACTATTTCCTAAAAACATCTGGGCTCCTCCAGCTATTTTTGCTTTTATATATGTCCTATTTGCACCTATATGCTCCATAGACTTAATAAGTTCCTTTATTCCTGTGTCAGCAAATTTATATTTATTTTCAATGTGAATAGCATCTTTACTATATGGCAACATAACATGTAACATTCCACCAATTCCTGCTGTTTTATCTATTAAACATACTCCTACACAAGAACCAAGTGCATAAGTAACCAAAACATTTGGTTTATACACTATTTTCATGTCTGCAATATTTACTACTATCTCTCTACTCATACTGATAATCCCAATCTTACTAATATGTCTTTAAGCGAGTCCATTTCTGGAATCATCAATATGTGGCTAATAAAATAATTATCGCTATTTTTAAATTTATTTTCTATAAATAAAATTTTGTCCCCAACATCAGAAAATCTTATCATAGGAACATTCAACACAGCTCCGACCATATCAATACACATATCTGGAACCGAAATACTTATGTTCATGTTTAGCATAGATGCAATAGCATTTACATAAGAACTTGCCATAATATTTCCTATTTCTTTGATTGCAGAAATTTCAATACCTGTAATTTCGTCTAAGAAAGCTTCATCTTTATTAAAAAGAGAATTAAGCATAAGTTTAGTGATTGATTCATCCAACAAAAACATAAACATCCCATTAATATCGCCTTTCATATCAAGTAGAATGCATACAACCTTGTTTTCTGGACCTCCAAGTAAATTTGTAGCTTCATTATATTTAAGTATCTTGACCATGGGTATTAATACTTCTATCTTACTATTTATCATGGATGCAAGTGCAGTAATTGCATTCCCAGAGCCTATATTACCAATTTCTCTAAGAGCATCTATATGAATATTATCAAGTTGTGAATAATTTATAATATAAACCCCTCCCTCTATTGTTACATTTATGTATTTTTACTATATAAAGGTGTATTTACAGCCTTTATTTTAAGGCATTATTTACAACTTTAACCAATGTTTCTGTTTTAAATGGTTTTACTATAAAATCTAGTGCTCCAAGCTTTATAGCTTCCACAATCATATTTTCTTGCCCTATTGCAGAACACATCACCACTTTAGCATTTGAATCCAACATTTTTATTTCCTTTAATACCTCTAGACCATCTTTTTTAGGCATTGTAATATCAAGTAATGTCAAATCAGGCATTTCATCTTTAAACATATTATAAGCTTCTTCTCCATCACTTGCTTCTACTAAATTCTCGTAGCCACTTTTACTCAGAGCTTCTTTAATCATCATTCTCATAAAAATAGCATCATCTACTATTAAAATTTTATTTTCCATAAAACTAACTCCTCCATACTTGTAACAATAAATGCTATTATTTTTCAGTCATTGTTTATACTTACTGACTATTTTCCCTACATAATAAATACATTTCATCTATAAATAAAAGTACATATTCATGCTATACTATATTCAACTTTATTAATACAGTTTATAAATTAAAAAACTTATATATCTATTGTAATATATGTTTTGCATTTTGACGAGTTATTAAAAACATAATCACATAAAAACGTAAAAAACACAAAAACGTAAAAAGTTGTCAAAAACCAATTATATAGATATATAATAAATTGAAAATATTTATATAATATACATCTATTATCGGCTGAACTATAATTAAATTTATATCCTATTATTAATTAATAAATTCTTACATATTGCTAAAGGAAGATTTAAATTATGAACAAAATATTGATTATAAACGATTATAGATAATTTTGTGAACTATTCAAAAATTGTATACTTAAAGAAATCACAATATTATCACTTTTAAAGATAAAATAAAAATTGGGAGTGTATAGTACACTCCCTCATGATTATCAACTTGTTTATTCCTATAATAAGTTTTATATATTAAAATTTATCAATGAATTTATCTTATTCCAATGTAAATATGAACTTCTTGCTTATTCATATCATATGTATTATTTTGATATTCTTCAAAATCACTTATATAAGTTCTATCAAAATCCATTTTCCAAAACTCAAACCAGAATTCTCCTACTGACTTTTGTATATCTCCTGTTATAGTGAATTTTGCATATTTACCACCTGGTATAACTTTGCTTATAACAAACTCTCCACAAATATCTTTTTCATTAAATTCACTTAAGTTGTTGTCCTTATCATCTTCACTATTTACTTCACAACATGCTACAAAGTTATATGGATTTGTAAAATCACCTTGATAGTCTGTATATAAACCTATTGTTTTATCATTTTTTTTACCTTTTATAGCATTATAGATACCCTTCCCCATAAAGCTTTTCCATAATTCACCTATGTCTTTTACTGCTTGTCCGTTGTTATTTGTAGTTTCTTTTGATACACCCACAACTATTTTTTCACTTATATGTACTATTTCATAATCCATACTTTATACCTCACTTTAGCTTTATTGATTGCTTTTGATTATCTGTTTCTTTAATTTAATTATAATTTATAAAATACGACATCTATATGTCATATATTTTAATATAATTAAATTTAGTAATAGTAACTTATAAGGAATACATCTTAAGCATCTCTTTCAATCTATTTATAACATTATCTCTAATGAATTTAGGTTCAAGTACTTCAACACTATCTCCAAAAGATAAGATATATCCATAAATCCACTCTCCAATTGGGAATTCTGCAATTACATCATATGTATTATCTTCATTTTTAGTTATTAAATCATTGTTAAAATCATCAAAAACTCTATAGAGCATCTTTTCCTTAAATCTTAGCCTCAGAGTTACTGTATCTTCTTTAATTATTTTAGAGTCATCTCAGTATGCCTCTTCAATTATCTTTCTTGAAAATATGTCTTCTTTTACTACTAAGTTTTTCATTCTACTGATTCTAAATATTCTAAAATCGTCCTTTAATTTGCAAAACCCATACAAGTACCAAGTCTTACTTTTATACATTAGCTTCATCGGTTCAACAGTCCTATTTGTCTGACTTGAAAAACTATTTACATAATCAACATTTATAGTATTGCGTCTTAAAATAGCATTTTTTATTTTTGTAAATTTATCATCCTCATTAAAATTACTTCCCCATTCAGTAAAATCTATTTCAATCCAGTTTGCAAAATTACTTTCTCCAAATATTGAGCCAATTTTATCTACTACTGAATTTATTTCTGGATACTTTGTTGCTTGTAATGTTTGAAGTGCTATTATTAAACTCTCCTTATCTTCCTTTGACAATATAGTTTTGTCTATAGAATATTCTTCTATTAAAGATATTCCTCCTCCTTTGCCTTTAGTCATATATACTGGTACTCCTGACATAGACAGAGTTTCTATATCTCTATATATAGTTCTTGTAGAAACTTCAAACCTCTCAGCCAATGCTTTAGCAGTAACTAATTTTTTATTTAATAGTATTACTATTATTTCTGTTAATCTATTTATTTTCATCTATTATCACCTACTAAGATTATTATATTTATCTTTATTTTCTATAATTATATTATTTATTTTAAAGCTTTTTATATTTTATTCATACAATATTTAAGTAAATTTTTAATAAATAAATTTATATGTTAATATTTTGAAGTTATGTAATATTTTACATATTTTTTCGTTGACAATGTTAAATTTTTGATTTATCCTTAATTAAGGACATGTTATTGACAGTTCTTAAACTTATTTGAAAAACAATTTTACTATATAATTTTATGTAATTTAGGAAAACGTATTATATTCAAGAAAACGTATTTTCTATTTCAAATTCAAATAAGTACAATATTTATTTTTTTAGGGAGGCAATCATGGAAATTAATAAAAAACACTTTATTCAAGTCTTTTTAACTTGCTTAATCTTAGTAGTAGTATGTGAATTTATAGGACAAAGAACATTAGCTATTGGCTCAGCTTCTATAATACTATTTCCAATGCTTTATGCAGTTATAATCGGACTTATAATAACACCTGACTTATTAGGCAAAAAAATTAAAGCACTTAAAAAAGTTATTGGAGAAAAAGAAATCAATATTGCTGGTGAAGTTGTTGGAATTGCGCTAGTAATGCTTGGTATAAAATATGGGACTACAGTTGGCCCAAACATCGATAAGATAATTCAAGCTGGACCTGCATTTCTTGCTCAAGAATTTGGTCACATACTTGCACCAATAGTTGCATTGCCTCTTGCATTAATATTTGGTATGAAAAGAGAAGCTATTGGAGCTACTGCAAGTATAAGCCGTGAACCATCTTTAGGAGTTATATCTGAAAAATATGGGATAAATTCTCCAGAAGGTAGTGGCGTACTTGGTACATATTTAATGGGTACAGTTCTTGGTACTATATATTTTAGCGTATTAGGCTCAGTCTCAATTTATAGTGGCCTTCATCCATATGCTTTAGGAATGGCTTGTGGTGTTGGTAGTGGAAGTATGATGACTGCTGCTGCTGGCTCACTTTCTACCATGGTACCTCCAGAAATGGCAGATACAATACTTGCCTATGCAGCAACAAGTAATATGATGTCTAGTATAACAGGAATTATATTCTTGGTCTTTGTATCTTTACCATTTACTAATTTTATGTACAAAATTTTAGAACCTAAATTTTCAAGAAGTAAAAAAACTGACAAAACAAAAACTACAAAAGGAGAGTGCTAATAAATGTTTGCTAATTTAGATTTAAAGAAAAGTTCATATCAATTATTGGTTATGTCTATTATTGGAGTTATAATTCTTATAGGACAAAGAATTAGTGTTGGTACATCTATAGTAACAGCTTTTCCTGGAATGGTAATGTTAATATTAGCTGCTATGGCTGCTATGATTATAAAGGATTTATTTCCTAAATCAATATTTCCTGCTTTTGGATTTGCAACTATAATAGGTCTTTTACTTAGTATGCCATATAGCCCAACATCTGAAGTATTCTTAACTAACACTAATAATATTAATTTTATGGCTATAACAACTCCTCTATTAGCTTTTGCAGGAATTTCTGTTGGAAACAAAATAGAAGCTTTAAAGGAAATGTCATGGAAAATAGTTATAATATCACTTGTTGTCTTTACAACTATATTCTTTGCATGTGCAAGTATAGCTCATATAGTTTTAAGTATTCAAGGTAAAATATAGGAGGAACTTATTATGAATAAAGAACAATTAAAATCTCTAGTAATAAAGACTATCGATGAAAATAAAGAAAAAATATTAGAAATAGGTCATGGAATCTACAAAAACCCAGAATATGGATATAAAGAGTATAAAACTACAGAAGCTGTTTCAAACTTTTTTGAACAAGAACTAAACTTATCTGTCGAAAAAAATATAGCTGTTACAGGATGTAAGGCAGATGCAAATTCTAGTAAAGAAGGTCCTCATATATCTATACTTGGAGAATTAGATGGTATATCATGCAAAGAACACAAAGATTCTAATGAAATAGGTGCATCTCATACTTGTGGACATAACATACAAATAGCTGGAATGTTAGGTGCAGCTATTGGTTTAGTAAAAAGTGGGGTTTTAGAACATTTAGATGGTAAAATATCATTTATGGCTACTCCTGCTGAAGAATTTATTGAATTGGAATACAGGGAACAATTGAAAAAAGAAGGAAAAATAACTTACTTTGGTGGAAAACAAGAACTAATAAAAAGAGGTTACTTTGATGATATAGACATATCTATGATGTTTCACTCTTCAGATTTAGGAGAAGATAAGGCTCTAGTTGGTCCTGAAAGTAATGGCTTTGTCGGCAAAAAAGTTAAATTTATAGGAAAAGAATCTCATGCTGGTTCTGCTCCACATGATGGAATAAATGCTTTAAATGCAGCAATGCTTGCTATAAATAATGTAAATGCACTTAGAGAGACTTTTAAAGAATCTGAAAGAGTTAGATTCCATCCTATCATCACAAAAGGTGGAGATATAGTAAATGTTGTTCCTGCTGATGTTCATATGGAATCATATGTAAGAGCTAGAACTATAAACGGCATGATAGATGCTAATAAAAGAATAAATAAAGCATTGATGGCTGGTGGAATGGCGGTTGGAGCTGATGTTGAAATAACTGAAATTCCTGGGTATCTACCAATATTAAGATACAAAAACCTTGATAACTTATTTAAAAATAACCTTGAAGATTTAGGTTTAAAAGGAAAAATTATTGATGGTGGAGATTTCACTGGTTCATTTGATTTTGGAGATGTATCTCATATAATGCCTACCCTTCACCCTATGATTGGTGGTGTAAAAGGTGCTCTTCATACAAGAGATTTTGAAATAATTGATGAAGACTTAGCTTACATAGTACCTGCTAAGGCTATGGCACTTACAGTTATAGACCTTCTTTTTGATAATGCTAAAGAGACTAAAGGTATATTAGATGCCTTTACACCAGTTATGACTAAAGAAGAATACTTAACATTCTTAGAAAAACACGACAAAACTTTATAGGTCTATTAAGTATTCTTTTTATAATACAAAGGTGGTATATGCTTTAAAAGCTATACCATCTTTTCTTTTCCTTCGTAAAGTCCTCAATATTTATTTAGAAAAAATATAACAAATATATTCATCCTCATGTATAGTAATAGCATACATTAGTAGTTAGAGATAGCATTTACAAATACTGTATATTTCTTATAAAAAAATATTAGCTAAATCTCAATTATTAGGGTACGAAAGAAGGTGAGTTGAAATGATGACATTAAAACAAGTTTCTTCATTAACTGGTGTCAGTATACGTACTCTACAGTTTTATGACGAAGTTGGTTTATTTAAACCTACAAAAATAACTACTGATGGATTACGATTATACGATGATAACGCATTAGAAGTTCTACAAAAAGTTACATTTTTTAAAGAACTTGATTTCACATTAAAAGAAATTGAAGCAATCATGGAAAATCCTCAATTTGATTGTCTAACTGCATTTAAAAATCAACGAGAACTAATCCAAATAAAGCGAGATAGATTAAATGCTCTATTAGAATTACTTAATAAACTTATAAAAGTAGATAAATGTGTGGATTTTAAAGATTTTAATATGAGTGAGTATTTTCATATTTTAACTGATTTCAAAGAATCTCACACTGATGAGATTGTCACACAAACTGAAAGCATTGAAGATTTTGATAAAATAACTTCAGAAATCAAATCATATGAAAATGAAATAGCAAATATGGCAATTAAGCAGTTTGGAAGTCTTGAAAAATACACAAAAGCTATGGAAAATAACTTTCAAAATTTTTTATCTAACAGTACTGCTACTTCTCAATCAGAAGTACTTAACCTTATTAAAAAAGGTGATGATATTACAAGAAAACTTACAAAAAATCTAAGTAAAGATGTTGCATCTTTAGATGTCCAAGAATTAGTTAAAGAACTGATTTCTTTTACTAATAAAATTAATAATGGAATAGATATGGGAGATAATTATTGGCCTATTATGTCTGAAAATTATATATCAAACCCTGTATTTATTGAGGTTAACGATAATAAATATGGAGATGGAGCATCAAAATTTATTGGTCTTGCTTTAAAAGCATACCTTGAAAAATAAAAACTTGATATTACAGTTAGCACTTTATACTATAAATTTGCAAAAAATAGCATTGGTAAACATAATAGATATTTACTGATGCTACTTATTGTAATATTTACAAGGTTACCATTTTTGTAGAAAGCATACAATATTTAGAACGTTGAATTTGAACAGAGTGGCTTCCTGACTCTAGTTATAAATATGTAGAAAATATTTCAGATATAGAAGTTTACTTAAATTCATACCTACAAAATGCAGAACATGAAGTCTGGCTTCCAGTTACAAAAAAATCAGAAAAGAAAAATGGCAGTTTCAAAATTCCAGCTGAAACTACCGTTTTTCTTTTTAAAAATTATATATTACATATACATAAAAATCATGATAAAATATTAAATCAGTTTATTCGATAACACCCTTTTCCTGCTTCCTTTGCTGCATAAAGAGCTTCATCTGCCTTACTATATAAATCTTCAAAATTAGCAATGTTTTTATCACAAATTGAACATCCTAAACTAATATGAAATACATAATCATTTTGTGATAAATCTTCCATATTATCTAATGCATCAAATAATTTCTCAAAGCGTATTTTACAATTCTCCTCATTCTTTAAATCCTTAGCATAGATGGCAAATTCATCACCACCTAATCTTAAAACTACACTATCATAGAAAATATTCTTTATATTATCAGCTACAGCTTGTAAATAACGGTCACCTACAATATGACCATAGGAATCATTGATATATTTAAAATCATCTATATCGATAAGAATAAAAGCACCATACTTTTTTTCGTCCATAAGATGTTCAATCATTTCAACACCAGCACCTCGATTATATATACCTGTCAATAAATCAATTTCTGATTTAGTTCTATATTTAATGTAGTTTTCTACACTTTCGATACGGTCATTCAGAATAAAAAAGTTAACACCCACAGATAAAAAATAAAAAGTAACTAAATCAACTAAATCCGCCATAAACATATTTATATCCTTTGCTATAAAGCAACAAATACCATAGATTATAGCAGTTCCTGTTATGTAGAGAGTAATTCTCCATGGTTTATCCAATATGAATAAAGGAAGTACACATATAAAGACCATAATTGTGATTGATGGTTCTGTTTTATCTAGAAAAGTTCCCATCAAAATACCCATTATCATAACTGGAGTTAATGCCAAATAAAAGATAAGCGTTATATGCTGAAAGTGTTTTTTTAAGTAAAATTTAGAAATAATATAAAGAATAAAAAAGTATCCAAGTATAATAAAAAACTCTATATTAAAAGTAACAACTTCTGATAAAATCAATCCAAATACAAACACCATAGCTGAAATAGTGAGTCCTAATAATGACAAACCGCAGAAACATCTATAATTTCTCAATCTAATTTCAGATTTATACAAATTCATCTTCTTTGCTTTAAAATTCTTTAATATTGTTTCTAACATCCTACCTCCCTTGTACATTCCACACTCTTATTCATGAATTATTTTAATACTTCTATAGTTCAACTACTGTTGATACACTTATAAATGAACTCTTACATTATTTATTAATTTAAAGAGTGATTTAACTATCATATAGAGCTATTATTCATATTTTTTCATTTCTCTATTAAAATTAACCCAATAATTTCCAATTATATAAATTGATTATATTTCCAATATATTTTTTATAAAAATATAATAATATTACTATCTAGTTTACAAAAACATATAAATAACTTAATATTTTTAATTTTATTTTAATATTTCTTTACTTATTGTTAGAATATATTATATCATTCTCATATACAAAAGTCATTAAAAAGAGCTCCTACATAGGTTATATTCATCATAATATAAACTTGTGTATTTTACTATTTCTCTACAATTCTTTAATCTTTTTATATTTTTCATATAACCTTATGACAATTTATCCCCTTACATATTATTTTTTAGTTCTAACCTAAATACTTCACTTGAGTTGTTATTTAGTTGTTATAAAGTTTTGTATTTTATTAATTTATTCTTTTACTAACTTAATATTCCACTAGATTTTTATAAAGTTTTGTTTTAAAATTAATTTTAAAGTATATATATAATACAAATAACTTAGATATAATTCGTCATTAATCTACTTAAAGCATATTTAATTAACATCACTCATCCAGAAAATTCAGAAAATTACATTGACATAGGAAAAAGTTTATTTTATACTTTTTTTAGGACACATTGTGGACACGTCTTAAATTGACAGTCATAATTTATATTATAAATTTGACCACAATACTTATTTTCAATATTATATTTTAAAAACATAGGGAGGATATTATGAATGATAACGTAGTTAAAAAGAAGAACTTTTTTGACAGAACATTAAACAGAATAGAAATTGTTGGTAATAAGCTACCAGACCCAGTTACAATATTTCTAGGATTATGTGTACTTTTACTTATACTATCTAGCATAATCGGTTCTATGGGTATATCAGTAGTTCATCCTGGTACTGGTGAAACTATAACTGCTGTAAATTTATTAACTGTAGAACAACTTCAGATTTTATTAGGAAATATTGTTAGTAATTTTCAAGGCTTTGCACCTTTAGGACTAGTTTTAGTTACTATGATAGGCGCTGGTGTTTGTGATAAAACTGGACTTATGACAGCAACAATAAAGGCATCAGTAAGCAAAATTCCTGAAACAAAAGTAACTCTTGTTGTAATGACTATAGGTATGCTTGCAAATATTGCATCAGATGCAGGTACAATACTATTCCCACCATTGGCTGCACTTGTATATCTTGGTGTTGGAAGACATCCACTTATAGGTTTATTTTCTGGATATGCCGCAGTCTGTCTAGGATTTGCAGCAAACATCATGATAAGTGTTAACGATATACTTGCTGCAAGCTTTACAGTACCAGCAGCTCAGATGATTGATTCTGGATTTGAAGCTAATGCAACAATGAACTTATTTTTTATGATAGCATCAACTTTTGTATTAATATTGTTAGCAACTTGGGTAACAGAAAAAATTGTAGCTCCTAGATTTGGTAAATACGAAGGAAATGCAGAGTTAGATGTTGATGGTAGCCTTAGTGATGTAGAAAAAAAAGGGCTTAAAAAAGCTGGTATAAGTATATTAATATATGCAGCAATTATGATAGCACTTAGTGTAATTGGTCAAAAACCATTCTTAGCAGACCCAGAAACAGGAGATTTATTATCAAATAATGCTCCTCTTATGAAAGGTATGGTACCTATAATAGCTTTAGCTTTTTTTATACCTGGTGTTGTATATGGAAAAACTATAGGTAAGATAAAAAAGGATAAAGATGTTGTCTCTATAATGGCTGGTGCAATGAGTGATATGGGCGGATATATAATACTAGCATTTGCTGCTTCACAGTTTTTGCAATTATTTACAAATAGTAATTTAGGTTTGATACTCGCTGTAAAAGGTGGAGAGTTTTTGAAATCAGCAGGAATAAATGGTCCTTTATTATTGATAGGATTTATTATATTATCATGCTTTATAAATTTATTTATAGGAAGTGCATCTGCAAAGTGGGCTATACTTGCACCAATATTCGTACCAATGTTTATGATGGTCGGATACAATCCAGCACTTACACAAATGGCTTATCGTATAGGTGACTGTATAACAAATCCACTTAGCCCCTTATTCCCATACTTCCCTATTATACTAGCATTTACAAGAAAGTATGATAAGGATGCGGGTATGGGTACTGTAATAGCTAATATGCTACCATACTCTATATCATTCTTGATAGTATGGACTATACTATTGATACTATTTATGGTGTTTAATATTCCATTAGGGCCTGGAATATTCCCTTCTTATAGTATGTAATTTATTTAAATTTTTCTAAAAGGAGAAATGATTTATGTTAAGTAAAAATAGACTTATAGATAACTTTATGGATATGGTTAGGATTGACAGTCCATCTAATCAAGAATTAGAAATGTCCAAGTGGATAGTAAACTATCTAAAAGAAAGAAATATAGACGCTATTATAGATGATGCTGGTGAAAAATATGGTGGTAATACGGGAAATGTTATCGCATATATAAAAGGAGAAGAAGGAAGTAGACCTCTTTGTTTATGTGCTCATATGGACCAAGTTCAACCTTGTTTAGGTGTAAATCCAATACTAGATGGTAATGTAGTTAGAAGTGATGGAACTACTACACTTGGTGCAGATGACAAAGCTGGTATAGCTGCTATCCTAGAAGCTCTAGAACATGTTATTACAGAAAAAATACCACATAGAGATATATATCTATGTTTTACAATTTGTGAAGAAGCTGGTATGCATGGTGTTAAAAACTTTAACCCTGATAACTTACCTTGCAAGGATATGGTGATTTTAGATTCTGGTGGAGCTATTGGTTCTATAGCATATAAGGCTCCTGCACAAGAATCTATAAAAATATCTTTTGATGGTAAAAAAGCACATGCTGGTATAGAACCTGAAAAAGGTATAAATGCTATATTGGTTGCCTCTCATGCTATAAGTAATATGCATATAGGTAGAATAGATTCTCTGACAACTTCAAATATAGGTAAAATAGAAGGTGGTGGAGCTACAAATATAGTAACTGATAAGGTTACATTGACTGCTGAAATCAGGTCTCATATCCCTGAAACTTTAGAATATGAACTTAATCATATGGAAAAATGTTGTTCAGATGCTGCATCTAAATTTAATACTACTTACACTTTTGAACATAATATGTCTTATCCAAGTTTTGAACTTAGTAGAGACAGTCATGTTTTTAAATTAAGTGAGGAAGCAATAAGACAAGTTGGTGTTGTTCCAAATCCAATGATAATTGGTGGTGGTAGTGATGCAAATATACTAGCTAATCTTGGATATAATTGTGCTATATTAAGTTTAGGGATGTATGACGTACACACAGTTAATGAATATGTAAATATAGATGAATTATATGATACTGCTAAAATAGTTTATCATATGATTAAGTTAAATGATGAATTGTAAAAAATTAATGATAAATTAGAGTACTATCACTAATATAAATACTTTTATACAATACTACTCTTTAACTCTCATAATTAAAAACCTATGTATTTTCAACTCTATAAGTACTATTTTAAAAAGTTGATTTACATAGGTTTTAGTATTTTATATGACACTTCATACAATCTTATATAATATTTTAAAACAATATCTCAGTAATATTCTTTGGTCTACCTCCACCAATACTAGTTTCTTTAGCACATATTCTCCCTAGATTTGCACTTACTATTTTATTCAGTATACGCCTTGCACTTCTTTCACTTACATTTAGATATTCTGCCAATTCTTTTGAATCGTAAATCTTGCTTTTTCTATTTTCACTTATAGCTATAATTTTTGCTACTGATTCGCAACTCATTCCAGTTTTTTTAGATATTTCTATTACTTTTTCATCAGACAATACTAAGGAGTAATTTAATTCATTTTCTGAGGCTAAAGGACCTCTTATATTTTCATCTTCATCTACTAAATATATACCAATTTCTTTTGAATCTATTGAATGTCTCAATGCTTTATGTGCATTATTTTCAGCTTGATATGCAGTTACTCCAGTCCCAATACCTATACTAAGAGAAAATCCCATGTCTTTTATATCTCTTTTTAACTTAAATAATTTATCATAATTGTACTCATTATCAGCTACACCTTTATGAACAAATACCACATAATCATTTCTTCCAAACGAAAATAAAGAACCTTGAATACTTCTTGCATAGTTTACTACAAGCTTATCCATATCTGATTTTTTTATCATATCAGAATAATAGTTTTCTATCTTCTCTTTATAATCTATTAGACTCAATATTTCTACTGCAATTTGAGAAAATCTAGCCTTACTTAGAGCATATTCACTCTTCACTTTCTCATAACTTTCTTTGATTAATTGTATGGTTGCTTGTAGCCGAAATACAGGATAACCTCTTTCCTTTAACTCATTGTACACTGCTCCAAAACCAGTTATCATTATCTCGGTCTTATTTTCTTCAAACAATTGTATATGCCACTTTGCAAGTTCAGATTCTCCTACTTCTAAAGAAAATGGCCTACAAAATATACTTGTAGCTTCAATATCAAACTCTTTAAGTGCATCTTCTACAACATATCTATCAACTACATCTATACTAAATTTATCTAGCTTTATATTTTCGCTCTTTATTGCCCAAAATGCTTTCATTATACTTGTCCCACTTCTTGGAACAAATGAATGTGGTTTACTTATTTCATGTTTAGATTTTATAAACTCATAGACTCCACATCCTGTAAATATAATAGCATCACATTCATCTTCACATTTTGAAATAACTTCTACCGTATCTACTACTTTTTCTCTTACATATATTTTAGTTTCTAAATTGCTATCTATCTGTTTTAAGTCTTCCTTTATCTTAAAGCCAGAGTCTGAAGGACCTATAATACCCACTATCATAAACTTCGCTCCTAATCCATCCATATTGTACTTACTAAAAAATTATAATGTCATTGCTTTTTATTTTTTATTTAATTTATTATCTCACATTCTATATTTACGGTAAAGAAGTTCTATACAAGCGTTTAGAATAAAAATCTTTAAAAATTAAATTTTAAATACTATAAAGCCTGTATATATTTCAACCTTGAATTATTAATTGACTGAATATATACAGACTATCTTACATTTAATTTAGACAACCTATCACAGAATATATTACATTTAAATAAAGTATATTATTTTAAGTAGTTATTAGTTTACTATCTTGATGATTATAAAGTAAACTTTCAAAATCTAGACTTGGAATAGGCTTACAATAGTAATATCCCTGAATTACAACACAATTCAAACTAGCTAAAAATTCTGCTTGCTCTTTTGTTTCTACACCTTCTGCAACTACATCCATTTCTAGGTCCTTAGCCATGGCTATAGTATGCTTTAAAACAATTTTTTCTCTTTCTGTAATTTCTTTTTCATTGAAAAATCCACAATCTATCTTTAATGTATCAATATTTATATTTTTTAGCATATTTAATGAAGAATATGCCGAGCCAAAGTCATCCATATTTAATATAATACCATCTGTTCTAAGCTCTGCTATTATCTTGGCAAATAGCTTTATATTTTTAATAAATAAGCTTTCTGTAAGTTCTAATTCCAAAAATGATTTTGGTATATTATATTTATTTATTAGACCTAAAACAATATATCTAAATTGAGGATTATACAAATGTAATCTTGATACATTTACAGAAATCGGTATTGGCTTCTGACCTAAGTCTATCCATTTTCTTATCAAAGTACATACTTGCTCCCATATATACATGTCTAGTTTAATAATAAACCCATTCTTCTCAAATAGTGATATAAATTTATTTGGAGGTATTATACCTTTTTCTGGATGTATCCATCTAACCAAGGCCTCTGCTCCTACAATTTCATTTATTTCAAGATTATACTTAGGTTGTAAGTATACATGAAACTGTCCATTTTCCAATGCATACTCCATTTCTCTTTCCATCTGTTTTTCTTCAATTGCATCATTCCTCATAGCTTCATCGTAAAACATATGATGACTTATACTTTGCTTCTTTACATTTTTATGTGCATATCCTGCCATTTCACAGGCATTTGTAACTGATATATTATTATCCAAAATCCTATAAATTCCAAAGCATGATACTAACATATATTCAAATTGCTTTATACTTAAATTTTTTGTAATCTTATAAATTAATTTATCTACCTCTTTATCATGATAACACTCATAAAAAATGCAAAACACATCTGCATACATACGACAACAGATTCCCTTAGAAGTAATATTTTTTTTAATCAGTTCTGCAATATATATTAATGCCCTATCTCCCTCTTGAATACCATAAATATCATTAATTACCTTGAACTTATCTATATCCATCATTATAGCAACATAATGTTTATTAGGATGTTTTTTGAGTAATAAGTTTGCTTGTTGACAGAAGCCTTCGTAATTATATAGCCCTGTCAATATATCTCTTTGCCTTTTACGTATTTGCATAATATGGTCTATATTTTTAATAGAAAGCAAAATATGCGTCTGATTTTCACCAAATTTATTTTTACTGATGACATTTAGGATACACATAGATGCCCAATAGTACCTTTTATCCTCTCCTAAATATCTACATTCAAAACTCAACTTTAAGTCCTCTTGCTTGTTATTTTTTGAATCATCAAGAAACTTTGAATAAAGATTAGAGTAAAATATAGCTCTATCATCAGGATGAACTATATAGTTTCTAATGTATAAAAATGTTTTTTGTATGTTCTCTTTTACAGAAATTTTAAAAATATTGTTTTCTGATTGATAGATTGGAGTAATTAAGTTTTTCTCTAAGCAAATATCTAAGATAATATCATATGTATTATAAACTAATTTTTCATAAGTTTTGGAATATCCATCACTTGTTATACTGTCAAAAGATTCTTTAGTCTCTAAATCTTCATATGTAGATAAAATTCTTTTTTCTGAATCATTTAAATTGCTTATCTCCTCTAATTTATTGGTCCTTAATTTATTTTTTTCATAATATCTTTGCTTATCTTGGTACATTCTCTCGTCAGCAATTTTAGTCAACATATGTATATTTATATTATCTTCACTCCAAGTGCTTCCTATTGCTACACTATATACCCTAGTATCTTTAAACTCCTCACTTAACCAAGTAACCTTTTCTTCAAATAGTTGTTTTGAAATTTCCTCACATAATACAACAAACTCATCTCCACCAATACGATAAATATTATAGGAATGAAAGTATTTTTTTATAATTACACAGGTTGATACAATAGCAGAATCGCCACTAGCATGTCCAAAGTTATCATTGATATCTTTTAATCCATTTATATCTATAAACACAACCCCCATAGATTTAGCTTTATTGCTGTAAAAATTATCTATGTATTTAATATATTTATTTCTATTGTAAACCCCAGTCAAAAAGTCATAATAGCTCATATGATTCAATTTATTTTCTACTTCTCTCTTTTTCATTTCAGTCAATAAAAAATAAGATAGAGAAGTCAAAAGAGATGTGTCCTTAACAGCTCTCTGTGGATTGTCAACTCCAATAAATCCAATAATTTTATCATCTTGCTTTAATGAAGATGCTATTAAACTTTCAATATTTTGAGGTTTTAAAATTTCATACTCAATTGGTTGTGTTTCTTTTAAACTTTCTATATTATCTACTATTATAAAACCTTTTTCATGAAATAATAAAAACCAATTTTTTAGTGATTCAATATCAATATCTTCAAGGAATTGTTTTTGTCCCTCAACCCCTTGATTACACCATTCATATGTATTATTTATCTTTTTACCATCTGCTGACACTTCAAAAATATATGCTCTATCAGCCTTATGAAATTTCCCAATACTGCCTAATACAAGATTTATAGCATCTGAAAAATTAGTTTCTGTTATAAGATGTTTAATACACCCAACTAGTAATTCTTTTATTTCTAATTTTTCTTCTATCGACTTACTTATATTTTCCTTATCAGTAATATCAAGAGCTATTTCCAGTCGTGCAGCTCTGCCTTCCCACTCAATTAATTTATCTTTTAATATAAAATGTCTGTCTATTTCAGTGTTTGTATTTTCCCATATGTAATATTCATCATCTTTCAAAAAAGAGTTAGTACAAAATTCACAAGGAGAATCTCTTCCTTGTAATGCTTCATAACATTTTCTATGAGAAATATCATCAAGCCCTAATAGCCTTTTCCCATTTTTATTAATATATAAAAGTTCATATGTATCCAAGGAGGAAACATATATAATTTCATCTAATTCATCTACTAAGTTTCTCACACTCATTTATGTATAACTCCTTTTATTCAATTTTTTAAATTCTTGAAACTATGTCAAGTTTTGATGTACCTTTGATGATGCTATTGTACTTTTTTATAAAAAAAAAGAATACAATAGCATCATCTTTTTTGACAAATAGAGCTCATTATCATATTACTCATTGAGGCTCTCTAAAACTTAAATTATCATAAATATCTTTTGCTGTACATACTATTTTTTTAATCTTCATATAATTCTTGTTATTCATACCTTAACTTAGTTCTAAGCAAGTTTTACATTATAAAAATTATATTTTATACTCATATCTTCATTCAATATATAGTATAAATATTTACATAACTATTAAATAAATATTTATATTATGAAAAATCAAACTGCTTTACCCATTTAAAAAGACATAAGTTCTCATTGCTAAAAAAGTACATTCTACAATGAATTACAGTGTTGTTATTATAGTTATATTAATAATATCATAAAGACCATTATAAAAAGATAAAAATAGTAACTTTTTTATATTAAAAAATATTTATTAATAAATAAAATATTTTATATATAAAAAGTATTTATCAAAAAGAAATATCACATTAACTAAAGCTCAATTTGAAATATATTTTATTTAAATAAAAATATAGTCTTTATTAAAATATAGTTTTTGTATTAAAAATCGCCATGCAAATATAATATTAATAGGCTGTCTTTCCTCCTACTTATTATAAAATACATGGCTATTTATATTTAGTTAAAATATTACTAGTTTAGATTAACTAATACTTTTAATTTGATACTTATTCATCTGTCATGCGATATCCTACTCCAACTTCAGTTAAAATATACTCTGGTTGAGCAGGATTTTTTTCAATTTTTCGTCTTATACTTGCCATAAAAACTCTAAGGGATTGGTTTTCACTTTCATAGTAATTACCCCATACCTTATCTATTATAAATTTATGTGTTAAAACTCTCCCTGAATACTTAGACATTAATTCAACAAGTTTATATTCAATTGGAGTTAAGTGTATCTCCTCACCATTAATAGATACAAGATGCTTTTCATAATCTATCTTTAGATTTTTAACCTCAAAGGTGGTAGGAACGTCACTATTTATCTTACCTTGTTGAACTTTATTTCTAAGGGCCACACGCACTCTAGCCAAAAGTTCTGTTACACTAAAAGGTTTAGTTAAATAATCATCTGCTCCGCCATCTAAAGCCTCAACTTTATCTCTTTCATGCTCCCTTGCTGAAACAACAATTATTTTATTATTTTTAGCACAAGCCCTAACTCTACCTATTACCTCAATTCCATCAATATCTGGTAAACCTAAATCTAAAATTATTAAATCTGGGTCAAGAGAATGTATAAGTGATATAGCTGTGCCTCCATTGTCAGTTTCTACACATCTATAGTTTTGAGTTTCCAGAGACACTTTTATAAATTTACAAATTGGTCTATCGTCTTCTACAATTAAAACCAACGGCTTTACTTCCATTCGTCTTTCACCTCCCCTTTATCTAAAGGTATACTGAATCTAAATGTAGCTCCTCCAGAAGGATTATTGAAAGCAATAATTTCTCCACCATGAGCTTGTACTATAGACTTACATATTTCTAAACCAAGACCAATCCCTCTTCTTTCAAGATTTCTTGCTTTATTCTTTGTATAAAATCTATTGAATATATTCTTAATATCTTCACTTGGTATTCCTTTTCCGTTGTCTGCCACTTCAAATAATACATTTTCAGCTTCTTTGCTTACAGTTAATTCTATCTTAGAATTTTTAGGTGTATGTCTTATAGCATTGTCAATTAAGTTTACTAAAACTTGCTCTATCAATAATACATCTACATGAACTATTATTATTTCATCTGGTATATTGGTTTGTATCTCTCTACTATTGGCAAATTTTTTAACTCTTAATATAGATTCCGCAATTATTTCATCTACAACCTCTGGACGTTTTTCAATATCCAATTTTCCTTCATCTATTCTGGTCATGCTAAGTATATTCTCAACAGAGTGTGTTAACCAACTTGTATCTTCATATATATTTTTTAGTAGCTCTACTCTAGTTTCTTTATCTATTATGTCATCATTTTCAAGTATAGTTGAAGAAGAACCTAGTATACTTGTAAGTGGAGTTCTCAAATCATGAGAAATTGATCTAAGTAGGTTTCCTCTTAATCTCTCTCGTTCTGTTTCAAGATTAGCTTTTTTATTCTTTTCAAATAGGTTTTCTCTATCAATTGCTAATGCAACCTGTGTTGAAACTGCTTCCAACAATATCTTTTCATTTTCCGTAATAATATCAATTTTAAAACATGCAATACCTATAACACCAAGAACATTGGATTCTTGACCTTTTATAGGAAAATAGTAAGCACTACTATTTTTACAATATTTTGTTCCAATCCCAACTGGTTCGCCTGTTCTAAAAGCCTCTTTTATAGCTTCCTTTTCTAATACTGAGTGGAATATATTCTCACTTCCATCATTATTACAAATATAAATACTTGGCTTACCTAGATTATTATCACCATCTGCAATAGTTACTATAACAGTTCTATTTAACATGTTTACCAAATTAGACCCACAAAATTCAATTATTTGATTTTTATTTTTTGCTTTAAGAAGTGTTTTATTATTTTCATAAAGCAACCTTATCATTTTCTCTCTTTTATGAGAAAGTCTTACTTCTTTTTTTATTCTAGAAGTTAAAGTGCTTGTTATAATTGCTGCCAAAAGCATAATACAAAAGGTCATTGGATAATCTTTTCTATAAGCTATAAAAGTATATAATGGGTGTGTAAAGAAAAAATTAAATGATAGCACTCCTATTACTGAAGAAAGTATTCCAAAAAAATACCCATGTGTTATACTTGTAGCAAATAATACACCTAATATATACACTAAAATAATATTAGATTCATTAAAACCTACTTTTTTAAAAGCTACTGATATTCCAGTAGCAATTATCATAACCAATATAGTTTTTATAAAGTCCTTAATAATTATTTTCTTACTGAGATAGTCATCTTCATCATAATCATACTCTTTTAAGTCTTCATGATGTAGTCGTTCTTTTTTCATTTACTGCAATTCCTCCTTACTGTTACTGTTTAAATTGACTCTAATGTATATAATACAATTTTATCATAATAAATTCAATCAATACATTTAATTAATACCTTCAAATTACTAAAAGGTGCTGTCTTAAAATGAAAATAAATCTCTATTTCAAAACAGCACCTTTATATATTTAAATCACTAATTTAATTTTTACATATTTAAATTGTTAATTTGATTCAATCTAATAAATTATAATATCTTAATATTTGATTTTTAAAACATTCCTATCCAACAAGCATAAATATAAAGTGGGCACATACACCTGCACATAAACCACCTATTGTATGCGAAAGAATCGCTTTACCAGCTAATGGTCTTGCATCTAAAGCATCCATCATACCAATGTGTGTACTTAAATATCCACTCCAACACATACCCATTGCTGTAAATACTGCTATATCATTAGGAGTTACAGCACCTGATTTTATAAATTCTGGCACTAGAGATATTGCTGCCCCAACAGCACCTAATGCAGTTACAGGGAATGCTATTGCTTCTGGTGAAGTAAATCCAAATAATGGTTCTATTATAAAACTGATTTTGTCACCAATAGCAGGTAATAATTTTATACCTTCATATGCAGCTCCTGTGTAAACAGCTTGACCTGTAGCAGGGTCTGTAGATGGTCCAAAAGTTAATAACATAACTAATGTACAAACTACTAAAACTCCTGGTATTATAGCCATACCCATTTCAACACCTAGCTTACCACCTTCAAGTATAGCATCCAATCCTCTTTGGAATACATTACCATCTCTTATTTCTCTAAACTCTTCAATCTTTTCACCTTTTCCATTTGCTTGTTTGTCATTATCAATTTTAGGGTCATAATTATAATACTTTTTAGTAAAAGTCAACATAATTCTAACACTAATAATACTACCTATTATTGCTCCAACGTTACCAATTATAGCTGGTAATACATATTCTTTACCTTGAGCTATCATGAAAGTTGTTACAATAAGTCCCATACCAAAAGCTGTTCCTAAGTTACATAAAGCAGGTATTTGGTGTTTTTTAAAGTATTGTGTAAATGTTTTGTCTTTAGCGAATGGTATAATAGCTGGGTTATCAGATAAATAAGTTGCCACTACTCCTGCTATACTAGCACCAGGTAAGCCCCATATAGGTCTCATAAGGCCCTTAAATATCTTATTTACTAAAGATATTACTCCAAATTCTGAAAGTAATGCACTAAGTGCACCTGCAAGGACTGCCATTGCCATTATCAAAAATACTGTTTCTAGTAAAAGTGCATGTGCTGTACTCATTATTACTTTGAACATCATTCCTGCACCCATGATACTGCCTACATAGCCAAATCCTACCGCCAAAAGTACAATAAATACGAAGGTTTCCATACTTACTGCCTTGACTCTCCTCTTCTCTGACAGCTTCTCCATTGTGAATCTTCCCCCTTTTAATTTAGAATTAAGGTTTCTACATTAATACAAATTTGTTAATACAAAACAAGTTCTAAAACTTACATCTGTGATTCAAGTTGTCGGTTTGTTGAAATAAAAAACCGTGACTAATATTATGACAATAAGAATATCTAATTTAATAAAAGATATTCTTATTCTATTTTATGTTATTATATTATCATCCTTTGGCATAAAAGTCAATTTTTTCTATTTCTGTGGTTTAATTTTATTTATGCTCTTCTTATATTTTTCATTATTTTTTATCTTTGAAACTATTCCATATAGATTAACTTTCCTAAATACTGTGGTTATAAATACTAACCCCAATGCAATCGAACTTGCACAAGATAATGTACTTACCCCATACTCTACTGCCTTAATATAGTCATTAGTTAAAACAGAATACATAGTGTTATATATTCCATAACCTGGTACTAGGATTATAAGACAACAGACACTTAAAGTTGTCGATGGAGTCATATAAATCCTAGCACATAATTCACAATATATTGCAAAACATACTGTAGCTATAAAAAAGCACAAATTTACTGATACACCCATATTCAAACAAAACTTATATGAAAACCATGCTATACTTCCACCGACACCTGATATTATCAAGTTTTTTCCCTTCATATTAAATAGAATTCCAAAACTTAAGGCTGTAAAAAAAGCTGCTACTACTTCTATAAACAATTTCATTTATATACCCCCTAACTTGAAGTATAATCCTAGTACCAAAAACATTCCTACTGCTATAGATACACCTACAAAAAATACTTCTGCCAACTTTGCAAGACCAGATATCAATTGACCATCTAACAAGTCTCTTAACGCATTAGTTAAAGCAAGCCCTGGAACCAAAAGCATTATTGCTCCTGCTATTAAATGGTCCATAGTCTTTATAAATCCAAGCTTTAGAATTACAATGGAACAAAAAGCTATGACAACTGCTCCTATTGCATTTACAAAAAAATCGTTTAGTGAAGACTTATTTAAGTACATAATAACAAATTTAGTCATTATTCCCACCATAAATGCAGCTATAAATTCTTTTAAATCTCCTCCAAATAATATAGAAAAAGTTGCTGCTGCAATACCCGCAAAAATTATTGTTACTATATCTGAATAATAATTGTCTTCACTTATCTCATCTAAAATCCTCTCACATAACTCAATATCTAAATCATTTATACTGATTGCTCTTGATAATGAGTTAACTTCATGAACTAAGTTTAGGTCTACCCTTCTTGAACTTATTCTTTTAATTGCTGAGTGTAGTTTTCCATCTACAAAAACAGATGCCATTACAGCTGTTGGAGTTGCAAATACATCTACATGCTCTATACCAAAAGATTGGCATATTCTACTTATCGTTTCTTCAACTCTATAAGTTTCTCCTCCACTCTGCAACATAGCTTTACCTGCATTTGAGGAAAAATTTAAAATTCTATCTATATCCACAAAACATATCTCCCATTCTTTTATAATATTATTCATATTTTATTACAATATATTAATTATTTAAACTAGTTTAAATAATTAATATCCAATATTTAGATTTTATGAAAAAATTTGTTTTTTATGCTTGTCAAAAATAAATTATAAAGTTATTTACACCATAAAATGGCTGAATTAATATTTCATAGACACTTTCAACCATTGATATATAACCTCTTTAAATTTTATAAGCTTATTTTTCTTTTCATTATTTTTGTTTCAATAAAAAATTATCTCTCCACCTAGTATTCATTTTATTAATTCTTCATTGAATACTTTAAAATCTACTATAATTTATGATTTACAATAACTATAATTTTAAATCTGTACACTTGCAAATTGCTCATAAGATAATAATTAATTTTTATGTTTATTTAAATAATTAGTTTTTATATTTATATGAACATTAAATAAAAGTGCTACATACATTACAAAGTTTATACTTATCTAATATAACAACATAATGCCTTATGTAAATCCATAAAAATCCATATCTCATATAATGCAACTATTATTTTAACACCAACTACTACACAAAACAACATATTAAAAAGTAAAATACAAAATATCCACTATAAACCTTATTTTAATATAAAATATATATTATAATATATTTTATATAACTTAAATATAAAGAAAGGGAGTACTATATGTTAAGAAAAGATAAAGTTTTATTATCACTACATAAGTTATGTAATAATATAACTTTAAAAGACCTACAATCAGAGAAAACAGGATTTACTACTCTTGAAGTTGCTAACAATTCATCTCTTGATAGAAGTAATACTAGTAAAGAATTAAATAATCTATACAATGAAAAGAAAGTTGTAAAAATATCTGGTAAACCTATTTTATTTTTACATGCTGGTATTATTGAAAATTTGATTGGCCGTACTTTAAATAGCTCAGAATATTCTATAAGCAATTGTAATGAACTATTTAAATCAACTAAAAATGATTCAGAGGATGTCTTCTCAACATTACTTGGATATGATTCTAGCCTTAAATTAGCTATAGAAAAAGCTAAATCTGCCATACTTTACCCTCCAAAAGGTCTTAATACATTACTTATAGGGCCTACTGGTGTTGGAAAAAGTACATTTGCTGAAACAATGTACAAATATGCTATAGAAAGCAAAGTCTTTTCTTCTGAAAGTAAATTTGTAGTATTTAATTGTGCTGAATACGCAGAAAATGCTAACTTACTTCTTAGTAATTTATTTGGTTATGTTAAAGGTTCTTTTACTGGTGCTAACAAGGATAAATTTGGGATAGTTGCACAGGCTAATGGTGGTATATTGTTTTTAGACGAAATACACAGATTACCCCCAGAAGGTCAAGAGATGCTTTTTCTTTTGATGGATAAAGGTATATACAGACGATTAGGAGAATCTGATGTCGTACACAGAGCTACAGTCTTTATTGTGTGTGCTACAACAGAAGATATACAGTCTTCCTTACTTGGAACTTTTCTAAGAAGAATTCCTGTTACAATTAACCTACCTGCTTTACAGGATAGGTCCTTAAAAGAAAGATTATCTCTCATTAAGTATTTCTTCATTATAGAATCTAAATATACTAATGCAACTATAAGAGTTCATAAAGATGTAATTAAATCATTACTACTTTATGATTGTTTTGGTAATATAGGTCAACTTAAGTCTGATATACAACTTATGAGTGCAAGAGCATTTTTAAATTATAAGACTGAATTAAAAGATAACATAGAAATAGACTTGTCTCTTGTGCCTGACTATATTTACACTGGTCTTTTAAAGTTGAATGAAAATCGCAGTAATTTAAACAAATTATCAGAACTTGATTATATGCTTTTTTATGAATTCAATGGTAACAACTTAGAAGTTGAGTATACAAAAGAACTATCTAAATACAATATAGATACATCAAACAATGGATTTAGATACTCTACAGAGATTCCTTATCTAGAAAATGATATAAGGAGTATGTTTATAAATTATATGGAGAAATACTCTACAAAATTACTTTCAGTATCATCAGTGACTCATTCTGATTATACAAGTAATGAGATTTTTAAAGTAATCAACCCAAAGATTTACTATGCTGTTGAACACTCTTTAAAAGAAGCTGAAAAAATATCTAGAAATAAATATACAAAACAGACTTATGTTGCTCTTTCAATGCATATAAGTGCTCTAATAGAAAATATAAACCAGGATACATATAATCCTAAGTACAATCTATATAATGATAAAATTTTCTTAGAGAAAGATTTAAATATAGCTAAAATAGTTTTAAGTATAATTGAAAATGACCTACAGATATCTTTACCCAAAGATGAAGTAAAATTTATATCTATGTTTCTAAATAGTACATACCTTGAGCCTAATAATCACGCTGAAAGTATTGGAGTTATAATACTTGCTCATGGAAATTCAACAGCTAGCAGTATGTGTGATGTAGCCAATTCACTACTTGGTACAAACCATTGTAATGCAATTGATATGCCTTTGGATGTGAAAGTAAGTACTATACTTGACAAAGCTATAGAATTGGTAAAAGAATGTGATAAAGGTAAGGGAGTACTCCTTTTAACAGATATGGGCTCTCTCATAGCTTTTGGAGAACTTATTTCAGAAAAGACAAAGATTAAAACACGCTCTATTGAAATGGTGTCTACTCCAATAGTTTTGGAAGCAGTAAGAAAAAGTACTCTACCGGAAATGACCTTAGATGAGTTAGCTAACTCTTTAAGCTCTTTAAATCCATATATTGGACGAGCTGCAATTGACTCATCAGAAATAGATTACCCTGAAAAATCAAGAGATTATGTTATAATAACTACTTGTATAACAGGTTATGGTTCAGCTATGAAAGTTGCAGACTTTATAAATTCTTCACTTAAAAATATTAATAAATACAATATTAACTTAGTTCCTCATAATATAGAGAGTTTTAAAATGTATAGGAATAAATTTAGTAATACTAAAATTTTAGCAGTTGTTGGTAGTGTAGACTTTAATGTTGCTAACACTCCATTTATACACATAGAAGAACTTCTAAATGGATATGGGCTTGATATGTTAAACAAGATAATAGAAGGTACATTCAATGCCAACATTATCACTAATATAAAGGAAACAAATCTATCATATAACAGCTTAATAATAAACTTTATGTCTCAGAACTTAGAATTATTGGACTCAGTTAAATTATTCAACTATGTTAATTCATCATTATTTTCAATAATAGAGTTAATAGACAAAGACCTTAAGAGTAAATTTAAACTTGGATATATATTACACTGCTCTTTTATGATAGAAAGATGTTTTAAAAATACAACTTTTCCATATAATAACATTACTGATTTAATTGGTAAAAATTATAAATTATATGAATTAATACGAGAAGCTTTTAAAACAACTGAAGCTTACTTTAATATTTCGATACCAGATGAGGAAATTGCTTATATAATAGATATGATTAATGAATATCTAAATAAATAAAACTGATAGTTCCTATCTTGCGCACATAATTAGTATATGAAATGGAGGATGAAATTTTGAAAAGAAAAATAAAACACTTAGCAATACTTGCATTAATTTTTACATTTATAACACCTGGATTCTCATTTGCAGATAATCCACCAGTCCCAAATTCGTCAAGGGCGGCATTGCTTATAGACCAAGATACTAGAAGAATATTATTTGAAAAAAATAGCGACGAAAAAATGCCTCTAGCTAGCTTAAGTAAGATGATGACATTTTTACTTGCAATAGAGGCAGTAGATAAGAATCAAGTTAAAGAAACTGATATAGTAAAAATAGACAAGTCTACAGCTTCTGTTGGAGGTTCTACTTGTAAGCTTAAAGATGGAGATGAAATACCTCTAGGAGAGCTTATGCAGGGTCTTATGCTTGTTTCTGGAAATGATGCAGCTATGGCCATAGCAAAATACATTGGTAAAGATGAAAAGAGTTTTGTAGATATGATGAATAAGAAAGCTGAAGAAATAGGAATGCATGATACGTATTATTTTAATCCAAATGGTCTTCCTAGATATACTGACCCAGAACGTAAAGAGCCTCCTATAGAGAACATATCAACAGCTCATGATATAGTTACTCTTGGAAAGTATATGTATGACCATTATGAAAGTCAGGTTACTAGAATAACTACTATGCAAGTTTATAATGATACTAAAAAGGATTTTACACACTACAATACAAATCCTCTACTTGTTTCAGTTCCTGGTGTAGATGGAATAAAGACAGGTTATACAGATAATGCTGGATATTGTTTTGCATTTTCTATGATGGTTCCTAAAGATGCTAAAAATGAAAGAAATCATAGATTAATAGGTGTTGTGCTTGGTGATGGTAATAAGAAGAGTAGAATTTCTTCTTCTGCTAGTTTATTGAAGTATGGTAAAGATAATTTCCATTCTAAGAAGATAGCTCATAAGGGAGATACTATAGAAACTCCTTGTATCGATGGTATTGATGATTTTAAGATAAAGGTTAAAGTAGATAAAGATTTATATGGTGTTGTTTCAGATAATGAGAATATCAATCCTAAGATAGTGTTTAAGAGCATGAGTTATCCTATCAATAAGGGAGATATTGTTGGTGTTGCAAAGTATTATAATGATTCTGGTAAGTTTGTTGGAAGTGTTAATGTGAGAAGTGAAAGCAATATAGGGTGTATCCCTTTGAAGGACAAGATTAAGATTAAGGTTGCTAAGATAAATAGAGAGCTTGAGGTTAAAAATTCTGTTTGTTTTAAGGCTTAGGTTAGATGAGATTTATGAAAGACTCCACTTTATGGTGGGGTTTTTTGTTTTATACAAAAAATTAAAATAGTGGCAACAATTGAGGATGTGAGGGAGAGTTGCCACTATTTTGTATAGGGTATTATATTATGTTTTTAAGCTAGTTTTACTATCTTCTATGTTTATATAATAACTCTTGTGTGTGAATTTAATAGATAATTCATATGAAAATTATGTGAAGTTTTAAACTGATATAAAAATATTAAAAAGTTAATTTAATTATAGAGACTGTAAATTAATTTGCACTTTTAAAAATAATTTCTACTTTATAGCAACAATTATTTATTTACTATTAATATTTCCCAATATATGAATTTTATTCTAATAAATTGTAAAATATATATACTGGGATATTTCTAAATATTTTTGGAAACCATATATATTATGGCAAATTTTTGAAATATAATTTTTAAAAATTATATTCTATTATCAAAGAATATAGATAACTGATTATATATACTATCCCAGTTTCTATATCTCATAGTCCATTTTTTCATCACATTTTCACTTGCTAAGAACAATATTTTTAATAGTGAGTCGTCTGATGGAAAAGTGGACTTTGTTTTTGTGACTTTTCTAAACTGTCTATTAAGTCCTTCAATTATATTTGTAGTGTACATTATAGTCCTTATTTCTTCAGGAAAACTAAAAAATGGTGCTATAACATCCCAGTTATTTCTCCAAATTTTAATTGCCGAAGGATACTGTTTACCCCATTTTTCATCTATTTTATCTAAAGCCGATGAGGCTTCTTGTTCATTAACTGCTTTATATACAGATTTAAAATCACTTATTAATACTTTTGAATCTTTGTATGAAACATATTTAAAAGTATTTCTTATCTGATGGATTATACATTTTTGTATTATAGAATTAGGATAACTTGCGGCTATCGCCTCTTTAAAGCCATTTAATCCATCAACACTAAAAATTAGTACATCTTTAACACCTCTATTTTTTAAATCGGTTAAAACACTATACCAAAACTTTGAAGTTTCGTTTTCACCTATCCATATTCCTAAAATATCTTTGAAACCATCCTTATTTACTCCTAGAACTACATATGCAGCTTTATTTTTTATTTTTCCATCATCTCTTACTTTGTAATGAATTTCATCCATAAATACAAAAGGATAAACTTGTTCAAGAGTTCTATTTTGCCACTCTTTAGCTCTTTGAATTACAATATTTGTTATATTACTTACTTGATCAGCTGAAATTTCTATACCGTATAAATCTAATATTTGCTCATGTATATCTCTTGTTGACATACCTCTTGCATAAAGTGATATTATTTTTTCTTCGATTCCTGAGATATCTCTAATATTTTTAGGAACGACTACTGGGTTAAAGTCATTATCTCTGTCTCTTGGAACGTCTAGTTGTAAATCTCCAAATTGTGACTTTACAGTTTTTTTGCTATATTCATTTCTTCTATTAGTTGTATTCTTGTTATGGCTGTCGCCCTTTTCATAACCTAGCTCTAATGCCACTTCTTGTTCTAACATCTCTTGTAATATATCTTTGAACATATCTCTTAGATAACTACTTATATCTCCAGATTTTATAAATTCTCCATCTGATATAATTTCTTTGACTAATTGTTTTCTTAAAGTATTCATAAAAAATCTCCTTTACGACATTTGATTATATTTAAATCATTGCCATAAAGAAGATTTTTATTAACCTTGAAGCACAAATTATTTTACATTACCGCTTTGTTTTACATTTATTAATTGTATTCATTAAAAAGACTGTAATAAACTTGCTCTTATACAAATTCATTTACAGTCTTTAATATTTTTTATTTCTATCATTTTAAATCAAATAAATTATTTATTATATTAAGGAAAGTAATAATACTTATATTATATTAAATAACTTACATTAACCTATTTTAAATGGTACAGATTAATATAAAACTATAGTACCTATATAGTTTATATAAAGACCAATTCAAACTATCTATTAAAATTAATTATATTACTCATCAATCTTCCTAAAGAAGATAAAGAAGTTGAAATTGGATTACTCTGTAATTCTATATTATATTCTTGTTTAGTTGTTCCATCTTCTGCTGTTATCTCTATTACCATAGTTGTACTTACTGTATCATCTTGATTTGTTACTGCACTTCCACCTGTTGCATCTAATATCTCAACACTTGCTCCTGATGATGGTGTTATTGCATTTTTTAACTCACTTACTTTTGTTGCTACTGGTATATCTGTTACTTTTTTATTCGCTTCATCTAATGTTCCTATACTTGTTGATTCTATATCATTTGCACTACTAGCTGCCAACTCTATCTTATATTCTTTTTTAGTTGTTCCATCTTCTGCTGTTATCTCTATTACCATAGTTGATGTCACTTTAGTAGTACTTTGATTTTCTACTGCACTTCCACCTGTTGCATCTAATATCTCAACACTTGCTCCTGATGATGGCGTTATTGCATTTTTTAGCTCACTTACTTTTGTTAACACTGGAACACCTGTTACTTTTTTATTCGCTTCATCTAATGTTCCTACACTTGTTGATTCTATATCATTTGCACTACTAGCTGCCAACTCTATCTTATATTCTTTTTTAGTTGTTCCATCTTCTGCTGTTATCTCTATTACCATAGTTGATGTCACTTTAGTAGTACTTTGATTTTCTACTGCACTTCCACCTGTTGCATCTAATATCTCAACACTTGCTCCTGATGATGGTGTTATTGCATTTTTTAGCTCACTTACTTTTGTTAACACTGGAACACCTGTTACTTTTTTATTCGCTTCATCTAATGTTCCTACACTTGTTGATTCTATATCATTTGCACTACTAGCTGCCAACTCTATCTTATATTCTTTTTTAGTTGTTCCATCTTCTGCTGTTATCTCTATTACCATAGTTGATGTCACTTTAGTAGTACTTTGATTTTCTACTGCACTTCCACCTGTTGCATCTAATATCTCAACACTTGCTCCTGATGATGGTGTTATTGCATTTTTTAGCTCACTTACTTTTGTTAACACTGGAACACCTGTTACTTTTTTATTCGCTTCATCTAATGTTCCTA
>NZ_JACVWJ010000014.1:0-57713 GCF_020676075.1 Clostridioides sp. ES-S-0001-03
CCACTCTTCTTAAAGTTGAACTTGCTTCATCTCTCATTTTTATTACTGCTTGTAAAACTTTTGTACTAGAACTCATAGATTAAAACAACCTCCCAGCACCAGATTTTATTTCTTCTTTTCTTTCATCCAACTCTTGGTCCATAAAAACACTAACAATCTTTGTTTCACCTTTAAGCATGTGAAAAGAAACGGATGGCATTATCCCTTTATACTTAAATAATAAGTACATTAAGTTGACTTTTCCATCCGTTTTAATTAGTTTTTTATTTCTTTATCTTTTTCCTTCTGTCTTTTTCTATCGCCCTCTGCATCTATACCATTTACCTTATTAACTTCTTCATATAAATTATCAATCTCTCCAGCTAATAGTAACTTTTTTATAAGGTCTTTAGGAGTTACCAGTCCGAACTTTTCTACAACTTCCATATTTCTAAACATTGGGCATGATTCAAGTATTGTGTTCACCTTAAGTTCGTAAACATTAATATTCTCTAAATTGCCGCTATCAACATCCATTGAATTGACTCTTATTTCGTCAAAACGTTCTGGATCAATGGCATTACATTCAATTTCTAAAGTGTCATCTAATTTTTTACAATACAATTCATATATACTAGATGGCATTTTTAATTTACCTGCATCCATATTTAATAATTTTTCTACTGTATTCATATAATAAAAATCCTCCTATTTTTCTGTAATTTTATCTAAGTATTTAAAGCCTTCAAAAGTAAATGGAACTTCTATTTCTCCTGGTTTTCCTGCTTCCCAGTCTGCTAAAGTTAAATCATCAAGCATGCAACCATAAAGTGCAACTCTTTCAGCTCCATATGAGTCTGGATCTTGCAACTTACTTATTACAGTAAATTTGAATGCTTTTCCTTCGTTTAGCATACTTTCAACATATTCTCCAAATAAAGAGCTCACTTTAAATAAGGTTATAGAGCCTTTTCCAGATGCTCCAATAAGTTTTTGTCCAACCATTAACTGCCCACAAACTTTAATTTCTTCTTTTTCTAATTCAACTTTTGCTTCTAACCCTTTTACAGATGTTAATTGTCTCCCATCTAGCCAACATTCTCCAAATGTACCAGACATTATTCTACTTGGGTCTATTTTAGCTTTCAAATTTTAACCTCCAAACTACATAGAGATGTCTAAATACACATCTTCCATAGCATCTATTAATTTAATTTTTGCTTTTAAAAATACAATTGTATCAGTGTTACATTCTTTTATTTGTTGTTCCTCCATATTAGATACATCAATATGATTTTCTTTTAACCATGCTCTCTGAGCATCTAAATTAATTTCTATTGTTGAACCTGGGTCAATTAAACCATCTTTTTCTAATTCTTGAAGATATAATTGTATTGCAACAATAAGTAAACACTTATTATCATAAGTGTTTGGTGTTTTTCCTATATAATTTTTTACAATTATCTTTTTAAGATCATTATGAATTTGGTCTAATGTATCTACTAATTTAATTTTTTTAAATATATCACCTTTTAAATCAGTAGTTGTTGTAAAGGATGTAACTCCTCTAGCGATTACTATAGCGCCACTTTCTTTTATTAAAATTAACTCTCCATTATTTATCCTTGCATTTGCTTCAACTCTTGTTAATTTAGGTATATTAGTAACTTCTGGTATTTCTGCATATGTTACAGATTGAGTTGATGGAGTTCCTGCAATAAAACCCGCTATCCTTGGTAGAAATTCATTTGAAGTGTATTTTTTGCCTTCAACTTCAATATCAGTTGCTGTAAAGTTTATTATACCTTCATAATCCGCTGAATTACTTGCAGTAATAGCCTTAACTTTTATTTTATTATCTTCTCTCATTTTCTTAATCCACGCTTTGATTTTAGGTAAATCTTGTTCTGTCTCATCTGGCATACAAAGATAATTAAATTCACAGGTTTCTATAAAATCTAGTGCATCATCTATTGATTCATCTGTATCTAATGTATAAACTAATACTTTATTTGGAGGATATACATTTCCCTCATAGACATTTTTATATAGTCTAAATTAGTGGCAGAATAATTTTCTGGAATATCCTCCATTTCTTTTATCTCAACTAGCCCTATATTTTTTGTATCTTTTAAAATAAGTGCTACAATACCTCCAGAACGTTTAACAAAAGTTTTTCCTGCTTGGATAAAAGAAATATTAATTTCTGGTAGACCCATTTAATCACTTCCTATCTTTAAAGCTACATTTTCCATAGTTTCATATGTTTCTTTACTAAAGTAAACCTCTTCAAAATAAGATACAGTCATTAGAAAAGTTAGTTTATACCCTACAGAATCTTTTACAATTGATGGAGATATATTTTCTATAGTTAAACTTCTATCTTTAACTCTAATGTTTCTGTTAAATATTTTTTCTAATCTACTTTGTATATCATATAGATTTAATTTATTTTTTCTAGCCTTTTGATAATATTCAACATCTATGAATATCTTTTTAGTATCTAAAACTTTATTTGCAATATTATTAGAAACAGGTAAAAGTTGCACAAAAAAACAAGCCTCCTCAAAGCCTTGTATATTATCCTCATTAATAAAAATATCTGTATCTCTAAACTCATTTTCTATTCTTTCATTAACTGCTATTATAATATCTCTGTTTGTAAGCAACCAATCACCTACCAATCAAATAAATTTGCTTTTGCGCTTGTCATATTTCTTTTGTTTTTTCAATGCCCTTTTCAACCATAAAAGAACCAGGGACAATGCCACCATTTTTAGTTGAATGGCCATCATTTACTAAAGTAGCATATTCAACCTTATCTTCAACAATATAAGTAGCATATTCAGGCTGATTTTCTTCCCATCCATTTTTTAACTTTTCAGTTCTCACAGGTGTTTCATCTCTTATATTTTCTGCTAGTTCTTGCCCAGTTTCTTTTGTAAACTTCTTGATTTTTCTATTAAAATTTGATGCATTTAACTTTAAATCTAAGGCTAATGCTTCAAAAACTCCTAAATTATCTATTCCCATTATATTCTCTCCGCTTCTGTAATAGGTATTTCCATATGGCTTGGATATATATTTGCCTTAGAAACCTTAAATATAGCTTCTTCTCCATGACTATAAGTTGCATTTATAGTGTCGCCTGTTTTTATATCTACTTCTGGTCTACAAAATAACTTTCTATTTATGACTATAACTCCAATATCGCCACTTACAATGGCTTCTTCTTTTCTTGAAATTGCACATGGGATATTCTCAGCTATAATAATATTACTAAAATCATTAGAACATGTTTCTTGATTCCAACCTTTTGACTTTCTGATGATAGTCATTTTATCAAGATAGGTCATTTCTAATATATCTGCCTCTGTCACTTAATCACCCCTTAGTACATATTAACAACACAAAATGGACTTAGAAATTTTTTATCAGCATTAGTTAAAAAAGATGATGAACTTATGCTATTTTCAGCAGTTTGCAATGTTAAAGTATTATATTCTATTTTTGTATCACCTCTAGTTATAGCTTTTAAGTTTTTTTCTAGATTATCAAGTCCACTGTTTTTCTTAAGTTCCTCAAATCTTGAAGATAATATTGATATTACTTTTTCTTCCACAAACCCTTCTAGTGCTATACTTAATTCCTGTCTAGAACAATATTCTAAAACCATTTCACTTATTTTATTTATATAAAGGATTATTAATTTATCATATCTATCATTTTCTATTCCTAAAATTAACTTAATACTATCAAGCATTGTACTCATCTAGTAATTGGATTAATTCTTCTTTAGTTTTAGTTGAATATCCCTTTATATTTTTACCTTTAGCAATTTCCATAAGTTCTGGTTTAGATAGATTAAACAAATCATTAGAGATTGATTTAACTTTTTCGATTTTTTCCTCTTTTTTATCAATATTCTCTTTAGTCACTTCTTCTAAATATATTTTAAATCCCTTTGATGCTAAATTATTACTTTCATATTCATTATTAGCAAGTCTAATAACGTTATCTTTTTTTAATACAAACATTTATTTCACCTCTACTCTTGAGTAGCCTTTGCTTGTTTTACACATGCTCTACAAAGTTTTATTGGTTCATCTAATAGCCATAAATCATGATACTTTCTATAATCTATTTTATAGGCATCAGCTGATTGATTTTGATCTGGAGTGAATATTCTTGGTTTATCTGTCTTAGATATTGCAATTGGAGCAGATGATGGAGTTATTAACCAGTTTATATCTAGTGCTTTTGGCCCTTCCTTAAAACCTCCTGCTGTCTGACCAGATGTTTTCCCATCCATGAATATATATTCTGTTTTCATTCTTTTTGATGGAACTTTTATTATAGGTACATTATCTATAGATTTTACAATTCTTTTTATATCTCCATCACCAAATTCAATATCATCAAGTTGAGTAGACTGTTCTAAGATACTTGCCACTATACTAGACATACTAATAATAAGAGGTATATCACCAGTTGAATCTTGAATTGATGCTATCTGATATTTTAATTCACTTAAAATACTCGCAGCAGATACTTCATAAGAATATTTTACACGTTCATCAACCTTAGAAACTTCTGAAAATATCTTTGAGTATCTATATGCATCTATTTCTGGTATAACATGTTGCTTTTGAAATAATCCCATTACAGAAGAGGCATTTACAACGAAGTTTGTTTCATTTACATCCATTGAATCAAGCATAAACTCTCTACTTCTATCCATTTCCATTCTTCTAGTTTCATACTCAAGTGTTATTGCTCCTGGAGCGTATCCTTTAGATCTATCATAATCCCCTAAACCATCCATAGACACTTTAGGAATCTTTACTTCTCTACCTCCATCATATATAACTTGACCAGAGTTTCTTTCCATCCATCCAGTAGTTGAACCTACCACTATTTGTGAATCCAATTCTTGTTGAAAAAGCGTTACATATTGTAATACATTAGCCATTTATAAAATCATCCTCCTCTTTTTTTAGAAACTATTTAAACCTTGTTTTATCTGCTTTCTAACCTCTGATAGTTCATTATCTCCTTCTTTTCCAGGTGGCGTATATGAACCATCTTTAATCCTTTCATCTACTCTAGATTGAATATATTTTTTCATTGAGTTTTCAAAGATATCTATATTTGCATTTGTTTTTTCATCATCATCAGATAGTAGATATTCAATTAAGTTTGTAGGTATTTTCTTTTCAACTAAAATATCCTTATATTTAGAAATCATTTCTGTGTGTCTTTTTTCTTTTTCTAATCTATCCAATTTTTCATTTAGTTCCCTTATAGCTTTTTGTTCCTCTGTTTCATTTGTAGAAGTTCTTTTTAGAACTTCAGCATTTATAAGTGTTTGCATATCATTTTTCTTGAAATGCTCTAACTTTTCACTATAATATTTACTGTTTTCTTTATCCATAAAAGACTTAAAATTAAGGATTTAAATTCATCTATTGTGGGATTTTTAGATTCTTTTGACTTAAACAAGTCTAAGTTCTCTAATAAAGAATCTATCTTTGATTCGTCTTCTACATTTTGTAATAGTTCTATCATTTCTCTTTTTTGCATATTTTTCTCCTTTTTATAAATTTGGATATAGTAAATACACATATCAAATCAATATGTGTTAGATAACAGGTATATATTCACATCTACAAAAACAATGTTGTGGTAGTGATGGTCTTGGTTCATTTACATAGAAGGTTAATCCATTATAAATACTACAATCATTACATGTACGAGAATCTAAATCAGCACAATACATTACTTTTATAATACCTTGTGTTTTGAAAAAATACTCATTTACTTCACTTTGGCACCTAGATACTTCATATTCTACTAATCGCCTTGTCTGACTTGCTCCAGTTGAATACTTATCTCTTATTGCTTTTTCTATCTTATTTACAGAAGTTTTTCCATTTAGAAAACTCTTTATTTCTTTTTTTAAAGACTCTTCTATACCTTTTTTATTCTTCCAAAGTCTGTCACTCCAATGTTTTCCATCAACCTTATTATTCACTATCTTATTTATAACTTTATTGTTCATATCTTTTATTTTCAGTATTACTCCTAATAAAATTATCAAATTTGAATATTTATTCTTAGATGAATCAGATAAAATAGTTTCTATATCCTTGACTTCTTCATCATAATTGTTAGAATACTCACTTATAATTTTATTAAGTTTTGACCTTAGATTTTTCTTATCTTTATTATTAATATTTAAATATTCATTGATAATATCATGTGTTAGCAATATCTTTGCTATTTCTAGTAGAAGTTTATCTCTGTTTTCTCTTTGATACTTATAAAATGGTTTTGTCCTATTTTCAGCAGATTTATATATATCTTCAGTCAATTTAGTTATAATCTTTTGATTCATCCAATAAAATCTCTCCCTCTGAAACTATTTCCTGTTCTTTTTTAGCCTTTTCCTTTTCTGCGTGAGGATTATCAATAAAACTTAGTTGAGATAATCCGGTTTCAGTAGATAATTTATCTCCAAGTTGACTTAATATATTTGCTACAACTAAATCATCACGTGGTATCTTAGGGGTAAATTTAGCCTTAATATCTTTATAATCATAGTCAAAACCATATTTTTTATTAAGCCAAATGCACAATAATTTGTACCTATTAAATAAAGTATCTGCAATACTATCATTATTTTGGCTACAAATCCATTCTGTACTGATTAATCTTGCTATAACTGCTAGACTTGATGTATTACTTTGCATTTTTTCATTGTGATTTATATGAGATGTAATTTCATACATATTTTCTTTTATTGAAGATAATGTATTTTGAACAAATGTATCATTCATATCTTTAATAAGCCACTCTATCTTTCCATCTCCATTAACTTGAAGTATTCCAAGTTCTTTCATCCTTGGCAAATCTTCTTCTTTAATATTACATCCAGAGAAGGTTAAATAAGCATTTCTAAAATCACTAATTTCATTACTTATATCACTTAAATTAGTTTCATAAGCATCCTGTAACCCTTTTATATCATTAAATATTGTATTTTTTCCTAGTTCTTCACTTCTTTTGCAAATTGATATTGGAACATTACCATCAAATATATTGTTTACTGTGGGTTTTTCTATCTCTTTAAAGTTTGAATCAAAATGATAGATGTATTCTTTATCATATACATCTATATAAATATCATCTTTAAAATCTTTTTTAAATTCTCTAAAGAAATAGATAATCTCTCCATCTTCATTTTCATAATGACAGCCATCTGTTGGTTTTATTATTCTTACTTTCATTTCATTATTTTTTACATAGTAAAGTTCATAACAAAATCCAAATAGTAGTGTGTATCTTAATAAATCTGAATCATGCTTTTTACTCCAATGGCAAGTATAGTATTCTAAATCATTTATAATCTTCTCATCACCCAATCTACTTGTATAGGTAATTTTATTTGCAAGAGAATAAGCGACTTCTTCATTAATAAACTTTTTTAAGAAATTAGTGTTTATCTTATTATTAGACCTCTTGGTAACCATTTTATAGTTACTAATAGCATCTGTTTCACCTTTATAATACTTATACATAGTGTTGTATTCTTGCTTTTTTAAACTCCAATCATCATATATCTCTCTTAATAAATTTAAATCTATTTTCACTTAATGCATCACCTCCATACAATCAAAGACCTAAATTTCTTCTATCTAATAGTGTAATACTTTCATTTACTTTAATATTAAAAATCCTATTTATAAATTCTGCTGATATATCTGGTGCATCATCATGTAGAGAGTACTTTTGTCCTGTAAAATCAAGGATTTGCTGTATAAATTCCTTATTTTCTTTTGCAAAAATCATTTGACCTTTATTTAAAACAGGTATTAAAGTAGAGATTTTATCATCTTTATTTTTCTTTTGGTGCTCATTAATGATTTCTATATCTCTGTAGTAAAGAATATCATCATTTTTTATTTTAAGTTCTAATTGATTAGCATCTGCACCATTAAATGTATTTTTTTCTATATAAACATGTGTTATATCTGGATACACTTTTAATAAATAAATCATATGGTCTATATATTTATCAAAATCAGTTCTAGCATTTATTTTGGCTAGTTCTGCCAATCTGCCATATAGTAAACCATTTTCTGATTCGCTTCCAACAAGAAAAGCACTATAGTCATGTTTAGACCCACCTGCAGATGCTGGATCACATAATAGCATTGTCTTTTTAAATGTATGAGTTTCTATATATTCTCTAGATTCAGTTCTGATTGTTTTAAACCATTTCTCACCTATCGAATTTACATCATTTTGTACCTCTTGTTTAAAAGATGTTGGATTTTCATAATAACTTAAAGCCATGTCTAAACAATCCCAAAAACTTGGCCACAATATAGGAAATTTCATTTCTTTTTCATTATCCCAGTAAAACTCTTTAGCATCTTCAAGATGATTTGTATTTTTAAAATCAAATAATAGTTCTTTGAATTTTAGCCATAATCCAGAGTTAAATAATTCATCTACATTATCAACTAAAACTCCTTTTTCACATTTAAACTTCCATGTTGGTAAATTCTTTAGCCTACTATAGAAACATTCTTTATGTTGCAAAGTTCCTAATGCTATAAAAGTTGTTCCTCTTTTTATAGTTTTACCGTTTCTTATAACTGGTTTTTGTGCAGCATATTTTACATCATCAGAAAATCTTTTAAACTTTTTTTCTCTAGCATCTTCTGTTCTAACATTTTCCTCTGACTGATAGTCATCAAGTATGATAAGATCAGGACGATTATTATTGTATTTTCTTCCTCTCATTGGTGATGAAGATGATATTGCTTCAATAAAGGTTTTATTAGTTAATTCTAGTTGAGTACTATTGCAAATATATTTTCTATCATTATCATTTAAAAGTACTCCAAATGCTTTTTTGATATACTCATTTTCAAGTAAAGCATTCTTTATATCTTTTACAAATTTTTCTGCTGTAGAACCTATATCTGAACAAATTAATGTGTACATTTTATGTTTATAACAGTGTGACCATACAGTTGTTGCCAAATCTCCAAATGCACTTTTACCTGTACCTCTTGGATAAATTCTTCCTAATTGTTGTGATCCATCTCCAATTATAGATTCTTGTATATCTTCCCATAACTCATGATGAACTTTAGCTATAGGTGCAGCAGCATTATCTTCCTTTGATAGATAGGTATCTTGCATAAAATACATACAGAAAAATTCTAAATTTATTTTTCCAAGCTGATAAGCTAGGCCATTAACTCCCCAAAGATTGTTTGAATTAGCTTTTATAATCTCATTAGCTTCTTTTTCAGCGTCTTTTATAGTTGCTCCATTTCTTATAAAGGTCTTTGCTAAATAACTAAATATTAATTGTATATTTCTTTCTAAATTATCCACTCGTATTTACTTCCTCTTACTTCTTCTATTTTTTTAGGTTCAGTGAGTAATGCAATTAATAAAATAAACAATGCAAATTTTTTTCTAATAAAATCACCCTCTTTGAAATATGTCTCTGGTTTTTAAATTTTGCTAGAAAATTTCTAGAACTCATTTTCTATAAAAAATACTTTTTTTGAAATAGAAGTATACCCCCCTATACTGAAAAACAGTTATTTATAATTATTTCAGACATAATTAAAGGGCATAATTCTATGAATTTGCCCCACTAAAATTAACTTAAGCATATATATTACTCTTCTTAGTTACTCTCATGGCTCTTTATTAATCTATCTAATGTTGGTCTACTTACTCCCAATTCTTTAGCCAATTGAGTCTTATTAAGTTCTCTAGTTTTATATCTATCATAATAACTACCAAAGTTCTCTATCTTAACCTCTTTGCGTCCTTTGTATTTACCCTGTTCTTTAGCTATAGCGATACCTTCTCTTTGTCTTTCTAACATGTTTGTTCTCTCAAATTCATATATTGCACCAAGCATTGTAAGCATAAGTTTTCCTGTAGGTGTACTTGTATCTAAATTTTCTTTATCACTAATTAATTTTACATGTTTCTTTTCTAAGAGCTCAACTATTTCTAATAAGTCTTTAGTACTTCTAGCAAGTCTACTAAAGTCATGTACAATTATTGTATCTCCTTCTCTTACAAAATCTAACATTGCGTTTAGTTGTGATCTTTTAGTATCTTTGGCACTTATTTTCTCCTGATATATTTTTTCTGTATTATGCTTTTTCATTGTAACTAATTGTCTATCTTCATTTTGTTCTGCTGTTGAAACTCTCATATAACCTACTACCATCTTTGATCCCTCCACCTATGTTTACTCTATAAATAATATTATAGCATAAATGTAAAATTAGAATCAGAGACTTATCCTTCTTTTTGTAAATTAATTACGTTTTTAATTTTATTTTTACATCAAAATAGATATTTTACAATGTAAATTTACACCATGCTTTATTTTTACAATAAATATTTGTAAAATGGTAGTTTTTTAATCAAAATAATGCTTATTAAGAATTATTTTTTTGTTCTTATTCTTATCTTAGCTATGGCTGCTTCTATTTCTGTTTCACCAGTTTCCATACCATTACCATTATCTTCTTGTATAACTGTATTTGTAGGATTACCATAAATACGATTTATAAGATATTGATTGGCTGCTAACATTACTCTCTTATCACTATTATCTTTGGCCAATGCCTTAATATTATTAACATAGGATTCTATATCTTTTAATATTATTGAGTTCCCCTGGCTTGCCAGCTCTTGCTTACGCCTGTCCATTTCTTTCCTAACATGTTCTCTATTCATCCAGTTATAAACAGTTTGTCTACTGATACCAATTAAGTTAGCAGCATCTGTCACGTTAAAGCCTGAGATCAAGAGAGATACTAACTTTGATTCTTCTTGATTTAATTCTTCTAATCTTCTATATCCTGTATTAACTATATCAACATCTTTTTCACTCAAGAAATCACTCCTTTACTTAAATATCTATTACATATACATTTGTTTTAACCTCTCTAAAAATGACCTTCAATATACATTTTCAGACTTCTTAATAAATCTATTCTATTCTTTGGAAATTCTATTATTAAAGGCCTTTACACTTTTGTAATGTCCTATTGCTGAAAAACGTAACATATGAAATTTAGAGCTAATTTATAATAATGTTAATATCTTTTTCTTTTCTTTAATTTATTAGTAAATTTAGTTATTGCTTTTATTTCTTCTTCTTTATCAATTCCAATATATCTTCTTGTTACTTCTATTGTCTTATGACCTAATATCTTTCTTATACGTTCTAAAGCATAAGTCTTATTTTCTTCCTCATCATAAATATGTCTTGCAAATGTCTTTCTTAAAGAGTGTGTTGCAACATTTTCTTTTATTCCTACCTTTTTTGCTGCTCCTTTTATTATTCTTCCTGCTTGCCTTGTTTGAATAGGTCTATTAAACTTTTTTCTCTTACTGCTTTTAAATAAGAACTCCTCTCCAGGTTTATCTTGAGTATAGTTTTCTATAGCCCCCTTTATTACATCAGATAAGAAAACTTCTCTATCATAGTCTCTTTTTTCCTATATATCTCTTTATAGTTCATATCTTTATCTATTAACTTAGGTAATTTCATAGATATGACTCTTTCAAGTGCTTGTATATCAAATAATTCACTTTGATTTAACTCATCTCTTTTTACATCCTTTGGTATTCCTAATTTTGTTCTTACAAGTTCAGTGAAATGTTTATAATACATTTGAGGCTTATTACTCCCTTGACTAATAGCATAATAAACAAACTCTTGAATTTCATCTGTGAAGTCTTTTCTTACTTTTTTGCCTTCTGTTCTTATGTTTATCCATTCTTGGTCTTTTTCTGTAGCAATATAATAACCATGTATTCTAATTTGTTTAAGTACTTTAGAAACCCACTTTGTAAATAGTTTTGCTTCTGGTTTATTACTTCTAAATGACATATTATATACTGCTTCTTCTGTAATGAATATGGTACCAAAGTTTGGCAATTTACTTTTAAAATTTCTAGTGTCGGAATCTCCGACAGTAGACTCATTAAATTTCTTTTTATATTCTCTATCTATATTTCTTAAAGTATCACGAATATTTACTATGCCTAATTCTTCTCCTACATCATTTGCATTAAACCAAACCTCACTACCATCCTTTGACCATATCATTCTTATATTTTTCTCTTGCAAAACTTTCAACATACTACGCCCTCCTAGTCTAATGATTGAATTTTTATATAAAAAAAGACCTAGAATATAAATTCCAAGCCATTTTTTATTAAATATATTTTTTCATAATACAATATTATCATGATTAAAAGACATAAATCGTACACAAATCGGTCACAAATCGTACATAAATCGTCTATAAAAAAGACATTATTTACATTTAAATTTATATAACTAAATTAAGAGCATACTTTACAATATGCTCTTAGGAAAGATATTTCTTGTTTATAGATTATAATATTTCTCTAGTATCTTTATTTTTATAATTTCAAAAATAAAAATTAGAATCACAGTTATTATCATATTTCTTGTACTATTTTCTATAATGTTATAACTAAACAATGCAAAAACAATGATTAATAAAATTACGTTTATAGCGCCAGAAATCAAGAATGCTTTTTTCTTATTATTCATATATTTCCTCCTAGTTATTTGCTAGTTTTATACCATCTCCTACTCTTTCAGTATATACAACTTTTTTAAAGTTAGATGAACTATAAAAATATGTAACATATTCATATCTGTATGGAACAGGAACATTAGCATGACTGTTTCTAATGTCAGTTATTTGTCTTCTATAATATGTTTTTGTATATACGCCTCCATATTTAGTAATATCATATACTTTTTCTCTATAAATACTCTCAGCTAAACCTAATAAAAAAGATGACCCTCCAGAAAGATAACCTAATCCCCATTGAATAGTTTGGATAATTCTTTCTCTTGTATAAGGAGAACTTAGTTTACGTGATTTTTGACCTATATATTTAACATTTTTCCAACTACCAGGCGTAACTTTTGTTGAAACATAAGTGTTATTACCTTTTTTATCTACAATCATTTCATTTTCATTACTATCAATAATAGTAAATTCGTTTTCATCAACAAGTTCTTGTTTGTATTCATTATCTTCAAAAGTAGATGCATAAACCAAATTGTATCCACTAGATAAAACAAAGATTCCTGCCATTAAAAAACTTATTATTTTTTTCTTTAACATAATATTTTACCACCTTTACTTAAATATTTATTCTACAAACAATTGCATATAACCTGTTAGTTATATTAAAAATACTCTTTTGCTTAACTTCACAGTCAAACTCTGTCCGATTTCATAATATTTTTATTTAGTATCATAATTTAATCCTCCTTTAGAAGTCTATTTATATATACAACGCATAATAAAATGAATTTTGGACAAAATAAAAATCTTTTTTATTTTAAGAGTAAAAAATAAAACCCTCTAAGAAAACTCATTCTTAGAGGGTTTATTATTATATATCCATGTACATTTTCTATTTTTATATACTATCAATTTAACTTATTTCAAGCATTTTTAAGTACTTCTCATTAACTTTATATACGTCCTTTTCTCTTGATAAAAGTTCTATTTCTTCAAGATTATTAAGCACTTCCATCAACTGGTCAACTAATTCAATTTCCTTTATTCCAGCCTTTAAGTATCTACTTTTATTCTTTTTAATATAGTTTTCCAATGTCATAGAATAGTTATCTTTACTACAGATATATTTTAATATATGTTCTTCTGTTGCTGATAGAGTAATATCATTTTCAAATAACTCTTCTTTCAATACACTCTCTAAAGACTTTCTATCATGCATGTCTCTCATTTCATTTATAGACTGTATTATGGACTTTAACATGAACTCTATAAATACAGTTAAATTATATCCCTTATTCTCTACATCTAGTATAGCCTTATAATACTTAGTTCTGTTTTTAGATATCATATATGATATTGAAAACTCCTTGAAAGTATCATATCCTTTATCAATTAAATATAGATAAGATAAGGCTCTTGATGTTCTTCCATTACCATCACTAAAAGGATGAACATATACAAAATAGAAATGAATTATTGCACTCTTTACTAAATCATTTACCTTACTATTTTCCATAAAAGTTATTAATTCATCCATAAAATTATATATTTCCAAAGGATCCAGTCCTGTATGTATAATTTCACCTTTTGAATCACATACATATACTTTTTCAGTTCTATACTCATATTCTTCTGAATCCAAGCAGTTTTCACCCAATATATGATGTAAGTCATATATAAATTTGTGACTATATAACTTATCTAAATTATCTAATCCATATTCTAAGGCTCTATGATTATTGTAAATCATGTACTCACTTTTATTACTTGGTTTCATCTTTCCTCTAATTATAGATTTTGCAATCTTTCTAGTTGAAAAGGCACCTTCAATTACACTAGAATAATAAGACTCTAAGGCTAAATCATTTTTATCTTCTATTATTTTAAATATCTTGCTTGATGTTAATCTATCTATTTCATCTATTGAATTTAATATGTTATAAGTTTCATGATAGTATAGTTCTTTATCATCAAAACTCTTTAAGGAAAGTATAATCTTATTTCCAGTAGAGTATTTATTTTTGTATTCTTCTATTGTCAGTTTAATCACCACCTTAGTTTATCTTTATCTATTAATATTAACAAAAAGTATTAGTTTTTACACCATTTTTGATTGTTTATTTTATAAGTTATAGTTTTATTTCTGTTAATTGCAATCAAGTCCTACTTAATATATAAAATTTTTAAAGATTATATAAAAGTGTCTAAAAATCAATTCATTCTTCGTTATAATTATATATACATTGCCATAAAGGAGGATTAATATGCTAAATAAGAAAAACATAAGTTTAATTATATTGGTAATAGTTTTAAGTTTATTCACTGCTATATTTGTTTTCAATAATAGAAATACAAATGATAAATTAAAAGAAGTTACTAAAAATAATGAAGAAATAGTGCCTAAAAACTTAGAAGATTTAAGTATAGAACAATTAATAGAGATTAGAGACAAGGCCATTGATAAAAATTTAGAAGGTCTTAGAGAATTTGGAGAAGATTCAGTAAAACAGCGTAAAGATTCAATTTTAAATTTTGAATTTGGATTAGTTGCTTTTGTTAACAAGAATTATAGTAACTTAACAGAAAAAGAGAAATTAATAAGACAAATTAATATTGTTAACTATGAAAACTCTATAAATGATATAATGGATCCTTCAGGTTCATTCTTTGAATTAGCAAATCAAAGTTATGAAGTTAATGAATTCATATTAAAGAACGGGAAAAATTATAAAGAATGGTCATATGAAGGTCTAGATTTTCTAATTGATCATTTAGAAGAATTGTGCAAATTTGTTGATTTTGATGTAAAAGATGTAATAGATATTATTGATCCTACAATAAAAACAGATCTTTCAGAGGAACAAAAGAAATCCTTGAATGATAAATTAAAGAAAATGTCTTTAAGTGATACTTTAAGTGAGGAAATTAAAAGGGAGATAAAAAACTGGGAAAATAATTTGAGTAATTTAAATATGAATAAAAATAATTCTAATTAATTTTTTCATGTCCAATTCTTCTAGTTGTAAATGATAAGCATTCACTTGTAATAAAAATATTTACTTGATGATTATTATGATAGTATAAAATGTACATAATTATAAACAAAAAGGACTAAGTATTTATTAGCCCTTTTTGTTTTCTAAACTTCTAAATGATTTTAATAACTGTTTGTATTCCAATGCTTTTTGATTATCTTTATCCAATTTGAGTACTTCATTAATATCAGAATCTGCTTCATTAAAATTCTTATTTCTCATATGTAACAAACTTCTAGATAAATAAGCATTTATGTATTTTGGATCTAACTCTATTACTTTACTAAAATCATCCATAGCTTTATCATTTTCATAATTCTTTTTATATAAAAGACCTCGATTAAAGTATGCATCTGTATATTTAGGATTCAATTCTATTGCTTTAGTAAAATCACTTATTGCTTTATCAATCTCTTCTTTTTGATCATATAATAAACCTCTATGAAAATACGCTTTTACATATTTAGAATCTAGTTCTATCACTTTACTAAAATCACTTATTGCTTTATCATATTCTTTCTTAATTTCATATAAAGTACCTCTTCCATAATATGCATCTATATGTCCCTCATCTAATTCTATTACTTTTGTAAAATCATTCATTGCTTCATTTACTTTGTCATTCATTGCATATAAAAGACCTCTTTTATAATATGCTTCTGAGTACTCTGGATCCAAACTTATTGTATTATTAAGGTCGATCATTGATTCATCAAATTTTTCTTTTTGAGCATATAATAGACTTCTATGAAAATATGCTTCTACATATTTTGAGTCTAATTCTATTATTTTGCTAAAATCATTTATTGCTTCATTTACTTTGTCATTCATTGCATATAAAAGACCTCGACTAAAATATGCTTCTACATATTTTGAATCTAAACTTATAGCTTTATTAAAATCATCCATTGCTTCTATTAGCATATTCTTTTTAATACATAAAAGAGCTCTAAAATAATACGCATCTGTATAATCTGTATTTAATTCTATAGCTTTATTAAAATCATTCATTGCTTCATTAGTTTTGTTAAACTTTGTATAAATAAGTCCTCTAATAAAATAACCAAATTCTAATTTAGGATATTGTTCTATTATTTTTCCATAATAATAAAGTTTCTTTTTAAAATCATCTTCTATATTAGCTAACATAGTTATGCTATGAATAAAATTATTTTTTTCACTTTCAGATATTTTTTTATCCATTTCATCTTTACTTTCTCTTAGATCTTTTCTTAATTCATTTATCTTCTCTAAACTATTTTTTAATTCTTCTTTTAAATTATCAACTTCTTTTTTCTCAACAACATTGTAGATATTCAATCCAACCCAAACAGTAGCCAATACTCCTAATATAGCTATACCTGCATCATCTTCATCAGTTTCATATCCAGAATATCCAAACACCAAATATAAACTTATGAATAATCCTGTTAATACCATCGAAACTAATGTAAATTTTTTTAGTGCTTTAAACCTATCATCTGTTTTGCTTAAAAATAAAAGTGAAAAGAAAAGTACTGCTGTTACAATTCCAGTACAAAATAATATTGTTTGATACCCAGACATTAAAATATCCCATCCCATGATTATTATATTATCATAGGAAGGGACAAAATTTTTAATATCGACAATCTTTTTACCATATTTTTCATAATAGCAAAACTTCAAAGTAATCCTTTTATCTTATCTATAATCTCTATTCTCATCTGCTTACACTTACTTGTTGAAAATCCAATCATTCTACCAACATATTCCCAAGATGTCCTATTATTTGAAAAATACTTATATTGAACTATTTTCTTTTCTTCTTCACTTAATATCTTCATTGCATTGTCTATTTTCTCAACTAACAATTCCTTATGCCTTTTCTCTTTTTCTTTTAATGATACTTTCCTTTCTTTCTCTTCAACTTCTATCTCAACTACACTTTTAGTGTCATACGTTCTACTTGATTTTTCTCTAATTTCAATACTACTACATCCTCTATAACCATTCTTTATTATCTCTATATCAATACCTATCTTCTCAATTTCTGCTTTTGCTTTTTTATAGCTATATAACTTGCCCTCTGCACTACTGAACAAAATATCTTTTTTATTGGCCAATATTACTTCACACTCCCATTTATGTTATAATGATTTTGTGATGACAACTTTAGAATTTTGACAAGCGGGAGCGTGAAGTAATGCTCCTCTTTCTTTTTTGAATTTTACTTATTACCAAAGCCTATTTTCTTAAAAAAATCTTCAATTTTACTTTCATTTTTTTCTATATTCTTTAACATTTGCTCTTCTTCTCTTTTCTTGATAATAATTATTTCTTTACTATCTTTACATACATTTATAGTTTCTTTATGTATTTCTTCTTGCATAATTTTTCTATATACATCAATTCCACTACTACCAACATTTAGATTAATTAACTCATCTATTGTACTTTCCATGCTTTCCTTCAAATTCTTTATATTTTCACTATGTTCAATAAGGCTTTTCATATTTTCTTCCATCTTAAATTCCTCCTTTAATTTTTCTTACATTTAAAGTCCTGATACATACAACCACAGTCTTTGCATTGCCAAACTATTCCGATTGATGTTTCAATCTTAAATACATTGCCACCACATATAGGGCACTCATTTTCCCTACCACCAATTATCTTCAACTTTTTCAAAGACCTCTCTCCTAAACTGTTTTTCTAGTTATTCTATTATCAGTTACTATTCTAGTTGAAATTTCAATATCATAATTCTCCTTTAAATTTAAAAGATGTTCGTAAAAATGTTCTGCATTATCCATAGTTGAAAATGCTATTTCACACTGTCTTCCCCTAACCTTAGTACCTTTCGTTCTGAATTTTACTATATATTCTTTTTCTCTATTAACCATTTTTCAATTCTCCTCTTTAAGATATATATTCTTCTCTTTTTTCCATTTCTTTTACTACTTCTGTTGCTTTTAATAATGATTCATATCTACTCATTGACTTAGATTCAGATTTTATTTCTGATGCTATTTTATTAATGAATTCTGTTTTTTCTAATATGTTCATATGTGATATTTTCTTCATGAACCAGTCCCCTTTTTATATATCTTTTTTTAACTTTTCATATATTTTTTGACATTCACTTTCTATTTCTTTAGTTTTTTCTACTGTTTTAATTGCATCATTAAAAGCTCTATTTATTTTCATTGCAATATCTAATGATGAATTAGTACTTTTGTATAAACTATTTTTAAAGTTACCAATCTCTTTTATATCTTGCTCTATTAACTTAATACTTTTTCTTAATCTGATATTGTTTCTAATGCTGAAAACTGCATCAAAACATAATATCAAAATTACAATGTTAAATATCATGTACTCTCCTTCCTTAATGCATTTTTTAATTCCAAAATGGTGCTTCTTCTCCATTTAGCTCAAAAATTATAGCATTAACTATCCTAAATTTTTTTAGTTCATTTTTTCTTTCGAGAGACTTTATCCACTCGTAGAACTTACCTCTATACTCAAGTGTGTATACATAATTCGGAAAATTATCATATTTGTCTAGCAAACTATCAAACTTTGCTAGTGCTTGTGTGATACTAATTCTGTTCATTTTTCTCACCTTCTTTTTGCATTTTAAGCAATTCTTTTTTTAACTGAACAACCTCATTTTTCATGATATTAATCAAAATCTCAATTTCTTCATCCAGCCACTGTTTCATATATTTATTTACAAATGTAACATCTATTTTGCTTCCGTTTTTTCTTATAATTTTTACTTTTATTTCTTTACAGTTTTTTATTTCTCTTAAGTATTTGTTTATATCTTTTTCATCTTCTTTAGTTTTTTCTATTGCTTCATTTATAGGAAGGATAGCTATTTTTTGTTCTTTTGACATATTTTCTAATTTCATTTTTGTACCTCTTTCTATTAAAAGTTATTTTTTCTACGAGGAAATTAATTAATAAACTTTAGCTCTAATTTAATAACACTTTTAAAATTTTTTATAAGTTTATATAGCCTTTTTATCCTTACACTACTTTTAAGTTTTTTTGCTAGCATATCTAAACCTGTGCTAATTGTGTCAGGAAATCAATTTATATAAACCTTGCAAATACTATGTTTTTAAACTTTTTTTAGTATTAAAATTCAATACTTTTTCAAAACTCGATTTTCAATATTGAAAAGTAATTTTTTTCAATATTGAATTTGTATATTTTTCAATATTGAATTTTACTCAAATTTATTATTTTATAAAACTTCCTATTTTTTATCCTTCTTTTAAAAATTATTATTTCTATTGCTAACTCTTTATATCTAATTTAATCTTTCTTTTAAATATCATAATTTAATATTGTTTCATTAATTTTAAAATTAAGTTTCTTACTAGAAGTTTAAATTAGAGTCCATTCTACACCATGATAATTTACATGCTATAATTAATTTGAGCATATTGACAGTATGTTTAAATTAATTATAAGGCGGTGATAACATGAGCAAATATCGAGTTATAAACAAAAAATGTCCTGTAATAAACGTAACTATTTCTCTCACTTGCGAATATTCAGCTCCTCCAGGTACTTTTGGATCTAAGTTAATGTCAACTAGATGTGATGGAAGTCATATTTGCGACTCCTCTTCTAGTGAAGAATGTCCTATTCTAAAGAAACTTCTTAGATAGTAGCTTTGGGATTTTCATCTGGAAAACAATACTTAAATGCAGTCACTTTTACACCTGTTATTTTGCTTAATTTAGTAAAGGAATGATACATACAGGTAAAATCGCCCTCACATTCTTGCAAGTAATCGCAAACTTCACATGATGTGGGGGCTTCTCTATTCCCTCTAAACACCATCTCCATAACTTCATTTTGCAAATGTCTTGCTATGCAATGTAATTCTTTTTCGGTAAGTTCTATTTTCTCATTCATTTAATGCACCTCTCATTTTTCAAATTTTGCCTTTTGACTTTTCTTTATAATTTCATCTAACTCTTTATTACTATATTGAGTAAATGTCTGTTCAAAATTAGCAAATTTATTTCTACTCACTTCTTTATCTCTTTTAACCTTCTCATTTCCATTTTTAGCCATCCTAGGCACTTCATTTAAGTAAGGACTCAAACTTGTTGCCAAATAACGTCTCAGGGCGTAAATAAACGCTCATTTTAGCATTTTCTATCCATGTGTTGACTTTATTGTCTATCACTTTGTAGAAATCTTCTTCAACAAACCCTTCTTTGAGTCTCGCATTAATTAAGTCTCTTGTTTTTTTAGTTATACTCTTAAAAGATTTCTCTGCTTTTTCATTCAAGTAATCAATAATCCTTTTATGTATATCTTTATTTTTCTTTTCTTCTTGGTCTGTAGGACTATATATATTAATATCATTAATAGAATAATCATTAATAGAATAATCTTTGTTCCCATTTTTATATTGGATGGGTTCCGATATTTTTATTGGATGGGTAACAGCCTGATCACAATTAGTTATTTCTAATTTAAGTTTGTAAAAAATTTCGGAAAATGAAAAATAACTTCTTACTCCTACTTCTGAATTTCTCAAAGTTTTATTCTTCAATATGCCAGTATATTTTCTTTTCAAGGCCGCTTTTCTAGTTGTCTCTGAATAGTTCTTTATTTTTTCATTGAAATCAAGTGGTTTAGTTCCCAATTCATACAACATAACACTTCCTAGCCTTTCTTTATTAATATTCAAAATCGGAAGATCTTCAAGAAATTTATTATAATTCACCCAATAAAACATATATCCATCCTCATAAAATGACTCCATTTTCCCACTGCAAACAAAATCTTCAAAGTGTCTTAAAATTAAAAGTTCATCATTAGATAAACCAAATTCAATAGCTACTTTTTGGTCAAATCCATGCACATTAAACCTCAAATTTTTCACCTCATTTCGTAAATTACTTTTTAAGATAATAACTTAAGTCTATAGTCATCAAGTATTAGATCCTCTTTAGTCAAGGTTTTATATGATATTTCTTTTGTCCCCTTTTCATAATACATGACTAGTATTTCATTCTTTCCTACTTTTGTAATAATACAATCTATGCTGGTATTAAATCTTGTTTCTTGCAGTTGAATTGCTTTGCTTACATGTTCTTTATTAAAATCTGAAATTTTCAAGTTTGTCACTCCTTTTAAATATTCACTGTTAATTGTTATTTCTGATGTATAACATTCTTATTTCCTTTTTTAAAATTACTCAATGTGTATGTACTAGAAATTATAGTTTCTATACTTCTCCATTTGTTGGGTTCATTTTTTTTTAAATAGTCTATCATCAAAGCTGTTTCTACTTTTTCTTTGTTTGAACAAATCATTTTTCATCCCCCTATACTTACTTTGTCGTCCGACTTATTTTAATTGCAACTACTTTGTCGTTAAAAATCAATATATTTTTTGTTTTTATTATGATTTTGTCGTCATTATTATTATTTTAATGACAAAGTCGTGTTTCTATAGTATAATAATGACAAGGGAGGATTGTAAAAATGGCAGAAGTTTCAAAAGAATTAAAATCTAAAGAAATTGGAAAAAGGTTAAATGAATTAAGAACTCTTGAAAGACTTTCTCAAAAAGTTTTTGGAGAAAGAATTTACTTATCACAAGATCAAATTTCTTTGCTAGAAAAAGGAAAAAGAGTTTTGACAGAAAGAAGTATTAATGACATATGTAGAGAATTTGAAGTAAACGAAGAATGGCTAAGAAATGGAAAGGGTGAAATTTATAAAGATTGTCTAGCTGACTTAGAAATTGATGATGATGTAAAAGAAATAACTAACAAGCTTTATGAATTAGAACAAGAAGATAGAGATGCTATCTTAAAAATGATAGAACTCCTACAAAAGAAAAATAAGTAGCAATAAAAGAGGCTTGAACTTTATCAAACCTCTTTCATTTTTATATAAAATGTTTCTATGCAATCTGTCAAAAAGTCATAATCTTTTTTAGAGATTTCTTTCACTTGATGTATAGATGTAGCAACTCTTTTCTTATTCTTAGTGTAATTCACTTTTGATTCAAATTTTAATTCTTCCATAAAATCGCCCCCTATTTTCAAAATATTCTGATTTATATTCTTGTAATTACCCAACTTCTGAAGAATAACAGACTCTCCTCTTCGATTTTTAAGTTTTTTTAAACTAATATAATCTATATTTTTGATTGTATATGTCATGTCCTAAGATGAGTTTTAAATCTGAAAGTAAAATTGTGATTATTTTAAAAGTGTTTTACGCATGTAGTTTATATGTATTATTTCGATATATATCTTCTTTATACTACAAGTATAGTACCTATTTTTGCAATAATCAACTTCCATTTTTTACCATTTATTTAATTTTATTAAATTTACAAATAAAAAACAGAGTAGTTAAAACTACTCTGTTCGCCACTTAGTTAATATAAAACATAATCTTTTAATCCATAACTTTTCATTTCATCAGAATTTACATACCACTTAGTTAATATAAAACTCCAAAAATAAATTGGGCATTTTAAATACTTTCAGCAAGACTAAATATTAAAAATTGCAGTGAGCCACAAGTAGTGCTTTTTGATATTTTTCAAAAACACATTACAACTCAGTGTTTACAATCATTACAACATTTATTTTCGAAATATCGCACACTGCATATTTATATATTTATTATATCATAGTTTATTTAATAAAAATTTTAGTTTGTTAATTAAACTAAATATAGAGAACCAAAATTATTTAAATTTATATATACATTTTATAAAACTTATTATTTAATTTATTTTATAACTTATATATGCACTTCTTTATTAATTTATATTTCTATTTTTACTTTATATAAAAACAGAGTAGTTTAAAACCACTCTGTTTTCCACTTAGTTAATATAAAACAGTAAATCTTTAAGATTATTATTTAAAAGCGTTACAGCCATTTATTTAACTATAAACAGTGCAAACCTGCCAATAATTGACTTTATGACAATGCATCCAGCAACTACAAAAAGTGCAGTTTTTGGGTCATAGATGATAGGAATATTCCATTTGAATATTTGAGTTACTGTGGTTAGTAATGCTATTGCACCAAAAATATACCCTATAATTGTGAGTGGGTGAGCAGGTGAATTGCTGATAAATTTACCGATTGTTGGCATAATCATGCACATTGCAAATCCGATTGCTCCCAAAGTAATAACAGCTGATCTAGGTCCATTAATAAATAATATTTGCTTACCAGATAGTCCTGCATAAACAATTAAACCAGTTATAAACCACTCCGCTACCAATATTCCAATTCCTTTCATCGTTTATCACTCCTTCAAATAGATTTTATTGAATATCGTAATATGTCTTTCTAAAAAGGATATCGCTTCTTCATATTTTTCAGGCTGATTGTCGTATTTTGATAACAACAAATATAAAGGTGAATAAAACTGCAAGGCCATAACCATTGGGTCAGCATCAATATAAACTCCATCATTTATTAAACTAGTGAACACATTTGATATATAATCTAAACCTTTATCTATTATCAATTCCCTAAAAAACTTACCTGCCTCAGAAGTTCTATACTGTTCTAATGTCAACATTCTACGAAGTTGAGAACCATACTCCGTTTTGAGGTAGAAATTAAACATTGTAATGCTAATACGAAATAATTCCTCTCTTACATCACTTTCTCCTGAGAGAATATTAGTCATGTTCTCAGGGAGGATAGTAGAAACTTCTTCTTGGTAACGACGCTCAATGTCTTTTAGAATTGAATCAAAAATATCTTGCTTTCCACTATAGTGTTTATAAAGAGCACTCTCTCGTATTCCTATTTCTTTTGATATGTCTCGAATACCAACCCCATCATAGCCTCGTTCAGAAAATAATCTTAGTGCAACTGTTAAAATAACTTTCTTTGTATCACGTTTTTCATTTTTTGGCATAATAACCTCCATAAATAAATATAGTGAGCAATCGTTAACTATAATTATAGTTAACGATTGCTCACTTGTCAAGAAGAGCACTAAATTATATTCTCATGTTGTTAGGAATAGGGCTTCACATTTTTAAACTTTGTGAACCAACTGAAATGGATATAGGTTTTGAGAATAGAATAATCAACATATAACACTAACTTTTGAAAGTATAGGGGCTTGATTATCCATATTGAGACACCAAAAACAAAAACCAGCATAAAACAAATCCGTAGGAGTACAATATGATTAGATTAACTTATTAATATTAATAAGTTATTTTTAAGTTTTAATTGTAAAAAAACAGAGTAGTTATAAACTACTCTGCTATCCACTTAGTTAATATAAAACATATTAATATTATTTTTTTAAATACATTAAATCAACAAAATGATTTTAGTCTACTTATTAGATATTCTTCGCTCTCAATGCTTAAAGCTTTCAAATATATACAATAAGAGTTTTCATTCGTAAAAATTTCAATAATATTATCTTGTTTATTAATACCTACTATGTCTTTAAATTTGATATGATTTTTAGTATTTTTGCCTCTAAAAATATACTTGTTATCAATCAAAATATCATTATCAGTAATTGAAATATAAAGTTTATTTTTATATTTGATTAAAAACTTATATGTTTGTTCAAGATAAAAACCTGCGAGTAACAAGAATAGAAAAGTTACTTTTAATGCGCATATTATTGAAAATATTATCACAAGAATACTTGTAATATAAATTTGTTTAAAATAACCCCTATCGTAATAATTTATCAGCATTGAAAATCACTCCTATTATTATCTTATTTACATTTCACTTAGTTAATATAAAGCCCTAAATTAGAATCTGTATTTTCAACCATTCTAACTATTTTTTAATGTTGCACATTACATATTATACATTCATTATAGCATATTTTTGCCAAGTTTTCTTTTCAAAATTATTGACAATAAAACTTGGCATGATATAATAAAGATACCAAGTAAACTTTGCAACTAAATAGGAGGTGCTCTGAATGAATAAAGAGGAAATTCTAAATAAAAGTCGCCAATCAAGGAAAGATGAAGGATTAGAGTATGTTGAAAATAAGGGACGAAAAATAGGCTATATTGCTTTTACATGTGTATTTTGTTTCATTACAATATTTAATATTTTTATTGGTCAGAAAAATGATGCCATGCTCGCGTTATTTTGGACATTTATAGTTGCAGAAAATATTGCAAAATTCCAGTTTACACATGATATAAAAAATTTAATTGTTGCTATTGGTTTCTCTATTTTGACAATTCTTTCATTAATTGATTTTGTTTCAACGTCATTGAGGTAAATATATGAATGATGAATTAGTATTAAAAAATCGCTTAAAAGAAGAACGAAAAGAAAAGAAATTATCGCAAAGTCAATTAGCTGAAATGGTTGGAGTATCAAGAAATACTATAAGCTCAATAGAAACAGGTCAGTTTAATCCAACTGCAAAATTAGCACTTATTTTGTGTATTGCTCTAGATAAAAAGTTTGAAGATTTATTTTATTTTTAATCGCATTGATTTTGGATAAAGGAGATATAATGAACGAAAAAACCAAATGTTTATCTGGTTGGAGAATTTAGAATGAAAGATTTTGAAATTTTGAGACTTGTAAAACAGGAGATTATTTTAATAAAATACTGGGTTTTTATGTATTAGAAGATTGCAAAATAAAAGCAGAGTTAGAAGATTATCCATATTTAATTGATGTTTATAAAGACAATCCAAATGAATTTGATACTAGATCAAATCTAATCAAAGTACATTTTATTTCAGAAAAAATATTTAGTAATGATGAAGAAAAGGTTATTGAGCATGTTGGAATAAGTCTTGTAGAGTTTAAAAATAATGTTAGTACTTTATTTTATACTCATGAAAACAAATAAATTAAAAAACTCTTAACTGTTTATGATGAGAATCCGTTTAAATTGTATAATGAATTATTACAAATTACAGAATTAAAACCAAATGTTTTAAACTTTAAAATCAGTTCACTAAGTAATTTATATCAAGAGTAAAAAATCAAATATTTATTATTTGACTTTTTACTCTTTTGTTTATTAAAAATATCTATTTATTTCTATTTTAAAGGCTTTTGTTTTATAATTTATACTTTCCCCTTATGGTAAATAATAAAATCGTTCCTTATGGCTTGTATCACTTGTAATGATGGTTTAATTATCATTTTAGAGTTTAAGTATATTTATTCGCAAATGCAATATTTAACTGCATCTTTATTTATTAATTTAATATCCCATCCTTTATCACCAATACTTCCAATAAGTGCAATGTAATATATAAAATCTTCATTGATACAATCTCTATTTCCTCCTTGATATAAGCTAGTTCTAAATGTCCAGTCTCCATTTTTATTTTGCCTATAAAGTTCTAATGTATAAAAATTATATAATTTTCCTAAGCTATTTCTTTTTTCATGTTCAACTACTCTCAATTTGACTTTTCCATAAAAAATATACAATTCATCTTTTTCTAAATTTCCAGCCCATACATTTAGACTTTTTCTTCTAAGAGAACGTAATATTGTATTTTCTTTTACTTTTTCTGGTATAAGCATTGGATTATTTTCAGGTTGACTTAATGAGATTTCTTTAGTTCTCTCTTGGTTTGTCATAGGTCTACAGAGCATATTTATAGCAGAATCTAATTTATCTTGAATAGCATTATAACTAATAGATTCAAAATATTCTTTAATTACTTTTTTCTTAGCATATTTATAATTATAAGAACAGTTTTCCTTGTGAATAGCAGTTCCATAACGTCTTAGATGTGCACATCTTATAGAAGTTTCAGGAATAAAAGATAACATCGCTTGATGGCATTCTGGGCAAAACATCTTTTCACGATATTTATCAATTTTTCTTCCATGTAATTTAAAACAAGTTATTACATCATCTACACTATGTATGCTTTCATCCTTTATATAATAAAATTCTTCAAAACTTTTTGTTGACATATCAATACCTCCTTTTAAAAAGATTGTATCAGATGTTTTGAGGAATAGGTATATAGACGTTTTTATTAATAAAATAAAAAGCTTAAATACAGTATACACTTATCTATATTATTTATCTATTTGCCATCTTTATTTTTTGCTAATATAAGTATGACATAAAAATTTTAGAAAAATATATATAATTTAATTTTAAATTATGAACTTTTTGTAATATTGTATTAAAAAGAGGTTGCAAAAAAAGTACATATGTTCTAGCATTAGAAATAAAAAGGAGTTTTATTATGTACTATGTTTATAAATATATTGACCCAGTTACAAAAGAATGTTTATATGTTGGAAAAACAGAATATATGTATGAAAGAAATTCTTCTCATTTGAATAATAAAAAAGAAGATTGGTGTACCAAGGAATTAATATTAAAGTATATTGAACTTCCATCTAAACGTAATATGGATTTTTTTGAAGTTTATTTAATAAATGAATTAAATCCAAGATTTAATAAATTAAGTAAAGGTGATATGGATACTAAACGTATCTTTTTCGATTATGAAGATAAAGATTGGAATATATATTTAGAAGAAGACTTTACAGAAAAAGTAAAGAAAAAAAGAACTGGAAGAAAAAGAAAGATAGAAATGAAGTATGATGTAAGTCAAAAATCTATTAACTTTTAAAAAAAAATAAATGCCAAGAGTGAAATGTTATATGAAAATAATGTTTTAAATGTACTATATAACCTTGAAAATAGGGATATAGAATTTTTTAAGAATGAATCGGATATTAATTTAATTTCATATGATTTTGAGATATTGAAATCTTTTGGAGGTTGTACTTTAATTTCAATGTATCGTAGCTGGACAGAATGTATAGCAACAAATAAAGAAATCCTTATAGATATAGAATTAAAAATTAGGGTTGGTTCTTTGATTAATTTAATGGAGTTAAAACCAATTTTTGAATCTGAAATTATTAAAATTGGTCAACATTTCAATGATATTCTTAAGATAATTGGAATTGATTGTGAGTGGGATAAGCTTTCTGATTATTGTAACATAAACTATTAACTATATATTACAAAATATGTTAGAATTAAACTTGACAAGAGAAAATTATAAATAATGAATTTAAGTATTAAAAGTAAGTAAATTTATCATTTATACTATGACAACCCAAAAATTATCTTTTTAGCACATTGAAAGAGGCTTTTGGGTTATCATATTAATTAGTAACAAATAGTGTAACTTATTACTTTATTTTTATTTCTCATATTTATTTCTATAGTATAAATCAGCTTCTTTTAATCTAATGTTCATTTTTTTCCAATGATTTTTAACTTGTGCTCTTATATTAGTTTTATATTTACTGTTTTCTTTAAAAACATCATGTGCTTTATAAGCATATGTTAAAAAGTTTCCATGCTTATTATTGACACCTCTTATTTTTTTATGTTTAGGATTTGCTCCTAAATGAGAGTATATACCATATAATTTTTTTCTAAAAATTTTTCTATTAAGCACTACACTACATTTACTTGAAACAGTTGCCTTTCTGTACATTCTTTTATAGTACTTAAATAAACTTTTATCTCTTATTTTTACAGAATTTCCGTCAAAGCTAAAACCTAAATAATTTATTAAGTTTTTATTTGTATGCTTTACTCCTATTACTTTCCCTTGATTGTATATAAATTTAGATGTTTTATTATCATTTATAACTACATTTAATTTTGGGATTGATGTTCTCATGGCATCAATTTTTTCTGTATGTTTAATATATTCTTCATCATCGCATATTGGTATAACAATTATAATATCATCACAATATCTGCGATACATTCCTTTATTACTTGTTACATAATTATTTATATTTTTATCAAAATCTATCATATATATATTTGAATATACTGCACTAATTGAAGAACCCTGCGGTATTCCTATGTTCTTTTTACCTTCATAGCTATCTCTATGTTTTTTAAGATATTTTTTTTTAAAAGATTTAAATTCTTTAGATGTTTCAAAAATTTTATCTAATTTATTATATTCTTTATCATTTATACTTTTATATTCTAAAATGTCATTTCTATTAATGTATGTAAAGTTTGTGATATTTTTAAAAATTGCATAGTGTTCTTTTGGTAATTTATCACACTTTAAAACATCGTAAAGTTTTTCTTTTAAATATGAATGGTCTAATCTGTCAAAGAACTTAGAGAAATCAGCTATATATACATATGCTTTCTCTTGTACAGATATAAAATCAATAACCTCTTTTGCAAAGTGAATATTGCTTTTTCCATTAAATATATTTCTATAAGCGATTGAAACACGATTTATTCCATATTCTTTAGCTATTTTATTATAATAAGTATTTAATTCATTGGCATAAAATTGATATATATATCTATCTAAATGTGCTGAATAATAAATTTCTCTTTTTTTAGGTTCACTTTGTTTAAATTTTTTTGGATTTATAATTTCATAATGAATAAATGGATAAAATCCATGACTTGAAACCCAATCTCGATTTGATATTTTAACTTTATAATCTTTTGAATTTTTCCTAGAATCGAAGTGGACATAAGGTTTATATTTAAAAATTTTTCTTTTATTCATATTTTTCCTCTCAAGTTGAGCTTGCTAACTAGATAATTCGTAGCTATTATCAACCTTAAGTTAGCAAGCATTCTTAAAAAATTAGGTTGCCCTGCTACTCTCCTCATGATACTTTCATGTATAATCTTATTATAACATCAGATTGGAGGTTAAAGTTCTTGTACAACATATGGCTTATAACAGCAGTTATACAGACTTATCTTTTGAATAACATCAATTTAAACATTGACATATTGAATACAAATTCCCCTTAAGACTAAATCTTAAGGCATTATCTATTATATCATACTTCTTTAATTTTTAAATAAAATAAACCTTATTAATTATAATAAAACTTTTCATTTTTCAATTGACATATTTATATCAAAAATAAGAATTTGAATAACAAATATTTGAGTACTAAAAATTGACAAAACACTAGAAAGATTTAAATCACTATGTTGTTAAGATTTCTTGAGATTTTAATTTTAAAAATATAAATCTTTGTCCAAATATTAATTTTAAAATTATAGTAGTCAACCTTTTTAAGTTCTATTTTTCTATGTCTTAGAAACGCTACATATAAGTATTATTTAAAACTTAGATTTACTTAGACTAATTTCCTTAAGAAAATTTTAGTTAAAATCAAATATAAATTATTATATAGGAGATGATATTTATGAAAAAAATACATTAAAAATTGTAAATATATGTATGTATATAGTGGCAATTATTCTTTTGATTTTGATTTGGATTAATAGAAATAAAAAATATTTCAATACAACCGATTTTAACGATTTTAGTTAAAGCATATATTGGTTTTACACTTGTAATTGTAGTTATTAACTTGCTAAAATACTTTCAGAAACAAAATAATTAAATTTATTTGTATTAGTTTTTAAATTTAGCTATTTTTCCTATATAAAAAATGTCCTTTCAATCTATTTATTCAGATTATGAGGACATTTTTACCATAGATATTTAATTGATTAGATAAAAATATAAATTTATAAATAACTTATTTTAAAACTTATATAATAACTTTTAAATATATGTTATTTATAAATTATGTTTATCCCAATTTTTTATTCTGCTATTATTTTTATTACTACAAAATTTAATGGGACTTCATTTCTTCTTTTAAATTCTCTAATTTAAAAAAGCCATCTTCAATATTAGTTTTATTTTCAATTTTTATTTTCTTATATTCTTCTATGCCACACATTATTTTTTTATATAGTGAATATAAGTCAGTTTGATTCTCAATTATTTTTAAATTATTCTTAGATGTGCTTACTTTATTCTTCATAAAAAATTTGTTTGTTGATTTCTGCACGCTATTTATTCCTATTGACAAAATTTCCTGTTTTTTTAATAATATTGAGTTTGTTAAGCATTGCTTAAAAATAGGCAGTGTAATTATAAGAGAAGATTTTATTAAATTTATTAACTCGAAATTATAATTTTGAATTTGCTCCATTAATGTTATATTCTGCAAAGATATATTTCGAGTTATCTTTAGATCATAAACTCTTTGTTCTAAGATTTCTTTATTCTCCTTTAAAAATCCCACTTTTTCATAAGACTGTGTTTTTTCTACTTCTAGGGACAATTCTTTGTCTAAATCCTCTAAAATAATTCCACTTGCTGATATATAATTTTCCAAGCTACTACAATATTCAAAGTTTGATTCGTATAACATGTTCATTTTTTTTAATTGATCTCTTAAATCTATTTCATATTTTTTTAATATAAAATAGCTTTTATCAACTTCATCTACTATCACTGTATATTTACTTATTTGTTTATCTAATTTATATTTATTTTTTTTAAATATTTGCTTAAAAAAATTTGATTTCTTAGATTCTTTTAGTTCATCAAAATCAAATTCATTTATTACTTTATCTAATTTATTTAATACTTCATTTATGTCAATTTCATAATAATTTTTCAATGAATATAACAGTCCATCAGATATTTCTGTAACACTCTTTGAAGATGTACTTCCAAATTTAAGTATATTATCTATATTGTTTATATTTATTTCTTCTAATATACTTTTTACTTCTTCACTTTCTCTTAAATCAATTTCATATTTATCATTAAAATTTATTTTATCCTTGCCTTTTATAGATATATAAACATACTCTTCTTTTATTTTTTCTAAACAATCCACTAAAATAACAACCCCTTAATAATCTCTTTAAATGAGAAAAAATCTTCATTACTGATACTATTTTTTATATGTTTGTTTAACATTCTTTGAAACCTTAATACTATTCAAGTTTAAAATATCCACTTATATATATTACAGCTTTGTATATTCTTTTAACATACTATTGTATTTTTTAATATCTTTTAATAATATTTCTTTTTCATCTAAAACCATTTCTCTTTTAGAGCGATTAGCCATATTATCAGTAAATTTTAAAAGATTAATTAAAGATATTTTTATTTCGTTATATATATCAAGTTCTTCTTTTTCAGTTTTAAAATAGTCTTTTATATTGTTGTATTCATTCACAAATGAGTCAAGGATAACTGCATTTTCTACGACTATTCTGTGGTAAGGATTTTTAATGTCAGATAAAATACTTTCTATTGTTTTAAACTCATTCTTATATTGTCTATTAATATCTACTTCTTTATCATAAATAGATTTAATTACATTTAATAAATACTTAGCATGATCCTTTTCAAAATCTCCTCCTAAGTTAAGAAGCACTCCTAAAATAGCAAATGCAGAAGCCAAATACCCTAGAAATGGTATGCAAAATACAAAAAAGTATGTCCATGAACCTACTATATCTAATACATTAATATTATCTTTTAGAAAGTTTGAAGATTTATTTTTGAACTTAAATTTACTTTGTATAAAAGCCAGAAAAAAAACTAAAACAACAAAAAACATTTGATATTTATATACCTTAATTAATGCCTCAAGTAATTCATGCATTACTTTTCCCCTCTCTTTTCAAGTTATTCTTAGATAAAATACTATTATATCTTTTAATATTTTTCAATGATATATCTTTTTTAAAAGTATCAGCCATTCCATTAATATAATTAAATATAGTTTTGAATTCTTAAATAGATTAGTTATTCCATTTTATTGTTTTTTAAGTTCTTTAAACATTATAAACAAACTTTTATTTAAATTATTTTTTAAATTATATATTAATTTTAAAAATAATTTATTTTAAAATTTAAATTACAAAAAACAGAGTAGTTAGAACTACTCTGTTACTCACTTCATAAAATATAATTAAAATTTTGTATTAATATATTCCAATCTTTTATTCTACTGTTATTTTTATTACCTTAAAGTTATTAAATCTTAAGTATTAATTATATATATTATATCTTCATATATTCTTTTAACATATTAGTATATTTCTTAATATCTTTTAATAATATTTCCTTTTCATCTAAAGCCATTTTTTTTTCAGGATTATTAACCATATTATCAGTAAATTTTAGAAAATTAATTAAAGATGTTTTTATTTCATTATACATATCAATCTTTTCTTTTTCAGTTTTAAGATAGTCTTTTATATTGTTGTATTCATTTATAAAAGAATCAAGAACAACTGCATTTTCTACCACTATCTTGTGGTAGGAATTTTTAATATCAGATAAAATATTTTCTATTCTCTTAAATTCTCTCTTGTATTGCTTATTAATATCTTCTTCTTTATCATAAATAGATTTAATTACATCTAACAAATATTTAGCATGTTCTTTTTCAAAATCTCCTCCTAAGTTAAGAAGCATTCCTAAAATAGCTAATGCAAAACCTAAATATCCTATAAATGGGATACAAAATGTAAAAAAACATTCCCATGAATTCATCAAACTTAATACATTATTATTATCTTTTAGAAATCTTAAAGATTTATTTTTAAACTTAAATCTACTTTGTATAAAAAATAAAATATAAACTAAAATAACCAAAATCATTTGATATTTATATATCTTAATGAATCCCCCAAATAATCCATGCATTACTTTTCCCCTCTCTTTTCAAGTTATCCTTAGATAAAATACTATTATATCTTTTAATATTTTTCAATTACATATCCTTTTTTAAAATTATTAATTATTTCATTAATAGACTAATTAAATTAATTAAATATAGCTTTGAATTTTCTAATAGATTATGTATTCCATTTTATTGCCATTTTAAGGTAGTTTGTCCTTATCATAAAGTAAATTATTGTATTTATTATTTAAAAGCGTTACAGACGTTTTAAAACTCTTTAAAAAGCCCTTTTAAATTTATTCAAGAGATGCATCTTTTATCTAAAATATTTTTATAAGTAATAAGAATTTATATATTATTTATATAACTTGATAATTTATAAAAGAAAGGTATTTGTATTTTTTATAAGCAGTACAGAATAGAAAAGTATTCACGTTTTCCCTTTTACTATTCTATTCTATTTTAAAAACATTTTATTTATTTTATATTTTATTATTTTAGGCGATTTGGAAGCATTGAAATTACTTATGTACAGAGGTCGAACGACGAGTGTTTGGGATTTAACGACGAGTGTTTGGGAATTTAACGACGAGTGTTTGGGAATTAACGACGAGTATTTGGGAATTTAACGACGAGTGTTTGGGAATTTAACAACGAGTATTTGGGAGTTTAACGACGAGTGTTTGGGAATTTAACAACGAGCATTTGGGAGTTTTTAATGACGAGTGTTTGGGAATTTATGAATTTAAAATAAAAGTGTAAAAAATAAAATCTTTGTAGATATAAAAAATAAAAAGTCTTATAAAACATTTAAATTTCAATATTTTGGTATATTTAAAGATAAATTTTTAATAATTAATTTCAAATAAATTATTTCAAAAAATGAAGAAACGAGCATTTGGGAAACTAAAAACGAAAAATAATATATTTTTCGTGAAAAATAGGTTAATATATAACTGTAACTAAAAATGTATTATTGTTTTATCCAAGATAGGCGAAATACTCCATCCTCAACGTAAGTAGGGTGGAGATGCGAGCCTGAAATATGCTAACATAAACTAAAGGAGGTTAAGAAATGATACAGATGAAAGCTTTTAAATTTAGAATATATCCAAATCAAACTCAAAAAGAAATGATAGAAAAATCTTTTGGATGTTCAAGATTTGTGTATAATCACATGTTAGCACTTCAAAAAGAAAGATATGAAAAGGAAGGCAAATCACATTCAAAGTATGATTTAATTAAAAAACTTCCATCACTTAAAAAAGAATATGAATGGCTTAAAGAAGTTGATTCAACTAGCTTGCAAGCTACTATTGATGATTTAGATAATGCATATAAGAACTTCTTTAGAGAAATTAAAAAAGGTAATAAACAAGGTTTTCCAAAGTTCAAAAGTAAGAGAAATCTTAAAAGAAGTTTTGAAAGTAAGTGTGTAAATAATAATATAACTATCAAAAGTAATTTAATTAAGTTACCAAAATTGAAATGGATTAGGGCTAAAGTGACTCAAAATATAAATGGTAGAATATTAAATGCTACTGTATCAAAAACATCTACAAGTAAATATTTTGTTAGTATGTGTTGTGAGGTTGACATAAAACCATTAGAGGAATCTAATAAGTATATTGGCATAGATTTGGGATTAAAAGATTTTGCAATATGTTCTAATGGAAGCATATTTAAAAATCCTAAATGGTTAAAAAAAGCTAACTATAGATTGAAACTGGAACAAAGAAGATTATCAAAGATGAAGAAGTTTGGTAATAATTGGAATAAGCAAAGAATTAAAATAGCTAAGATACATGAAAGAATAGCTAATCAAAGAAAAGATTACTTACATCGAATATCAACTAAACTAATTAGAGAAAACCAAATAATTTGTTTAGAAGATTTGAAAGTAAGTAATATGATTAAGAATCATAAATTAGCAGGTGCAATAAGTGAGGCTAGTTGGTATGAATTTAGAAGATTACTTGAGTATAAAGCTATTTGGTATGGAAGATTAATCTCTGTAATAGGAAATACATATCCATCCAGTCAGTTATGTAGTGTATGTGGACATAGAAATAAAGATGCAAAAAACTTATCACTTAGAAAGTGGGTTTGTTCAGACTGTAATACACAGCATGACAGAGATATAAATGCCAGCATAAATATACTAAAAGAAGGATTAAGATTAGTGGGGATGGAACAGCCCTTAGAGCCTATGGATGCTTAGTACAAAAGTACTATCGAATAGGAATCTCCACATTCAAACGTTACCGAAGGTAGTTAAGGTGGAGTAGTTCAATAGAAACTAAAGAAGGAGGCATGTATTAAGATATATGGGTAATGCAAAAAGAGTCATTTATAATAAATATGATAAAAAAGAAATATTTAAAGACTACAATAGTCTTGTAAAACACAATAATCTTATACAAGGAAAATATACTCTTTCTGCTTCTGAACAGAAATTTGTGTATAAGCTTTTTGAAATAATTCAAAAGAGGAATTATTCTTCAAGAGAGATCTCTTTCAAATTCGATACTATATACAAAGACTATAGTGGAATAGTAGATAAGAATATAACTAAACAGGAGTTTAAAAATCTAATTGAAGGAATCCAAAACAATCAACCTCGTGTAATTATAGGAGATCAGTTTATAAGAACTCAATGGTACGCTATAAAAGGGGATTTGGATTATAACGAAATAACTCTAATAATAGACGAGCATATATTTAAATACATACAAGCAATAGAGGAAAATTTTACTAAATTAGATTTTGCAAGTATTTATTCTTTTACAACTTTTTTTGCTATGCGAATTTATGAGTTATTAAAACAATGGAGTGGGACAAGGCAAGGAATAGTATTTAAATTAGATTACTTTAAAGAACTTCTAGAAATACAAGATAAATACAAAAGATATTATGATCTTGATAAATATGTATTAAAAAAGAGTACAGAACAGATTAATGAGAAGTCAGATATATTTGTTGAATATAAACCAATAAGAAAAGGTAGAAGTGTTGAATCAATAGAATTTTCCATAAGAGAGAAAAAGGAAAATATAGAAACATCATATGAAAATAAAGAAGATGTTATTGAAAAAAGGCTTGAAAATAAAAATATAAACTTAAATAAAAAAGAGTTTTTTATACCAGAAGAAATCTCTCTGAGTGATAAACTAAAAAATCTATTTAAGATAGAATTTGGAGAATACAATTTTAGTGAACCAAAGTATTATAAACTATTGTTAGAAGCAGAAGAAATTGCTTTAAAAAAAGATAACTCTTCTAAAATAGTTGCAACAAATTATGAATTATTTTCTTCGATTTTAAGAAATAAAATATCTTACTTAAAAGCAAAAGAAAATGCAATTGAAATAGAACTTATAGAAATGAGTTTAACCGAGGAACAGTTAGAAGAAATGCAAATACTTGATATGAATCCTGTTACTTTTCTTGAAAGAATAATTAAACCTGATGAGAAAAAATACAAGGCATTCAAAGCAGTATATGATAAATGTGAAAAAGAAAAAGATAGAATAACTTTTTAAATAAGTTATATTTTAATTTATTAATTAAATTATATGATAAATTAAAATAAAATTGATATATAACTTATTAATCATTATTAAAATGAAGTTAGTTAGGTACAAAATTATGGCATAATAAGTTTTAGCAAGAAGAAAATATATAATCTATAGAGTGGAGTTCCTACGAACGAAAGATATAGCCTCCAGAAGAAAGGAGGTGTTGGTATAAATGAATTTTTACTTAATGTAATTGCTGGCATTATTGCTAGTTGGATATTTTACTTAATTAGTAAAATATTTGCGAAAGTAAAAAGCCACTCTGTGCGAAAGAGTGGCTGGGAATTTGATTTAAAAATCAAATTCCGCAAAAAATAGTTTTAATTTTAAAATTATGAACTCCACTCTACTGCTAAATAGATTGTAGTTCTTCTTGCTTTTATTATATCACAAAATTAATAATAAGATACAATTTTACATAATTTTAAATATAAGAAAAATAGTAATTGAATGTGATGAAAGAAGATATTATAAATTTAAAAATAATTTATAATTAAAATTATAAAAAAATTAGTATAAAAAATAAAATATAACTTATATAATAAGTTATATTCTATTTTTTATGAAGTCAATTAAGATCTAAACTATATTAGAATTAATTTTAGAGATAAGATAAAAAATACAATCTATAAAAGTGAAATTCATGCATGAAAGATTATTGTTAAAAGTAGCAAAAATCAATTTAAAAAAGATTAACTATGCCCAGAATATATTTTCTTTTTGACTAAAAAACCTCCTATACCCAACATATTATAAACTATCAACAAATCTATACAATTTCTCATGTTATACATTAAATTTAAAGGTACTATAAATGCTATAGATGATAAAATGAACCCTAGAAGCAATTCCTTTTTGAAATCTGAATACATTATCCCTTGTATAACAAAGATGATTGGAAACAGTAAAAATAATCCAAGTAATATGTTTTTTTCAGTTCTGCCCCATAGAGTTATTACAAGTATTATCATACTTGGTAATATTATAGACAGTGTTTTCTTCATAAAATGCCCCCCCTTTTTATTATACAATTCACAGTGTATAACTAGTAACTTTCTTATATTGTAAATATGAATGAATAATTTTCCAACTAAATATTATCTATTTTTATATACATTTCTATGTATTTTATTTTTATCAAATCTATCTATAAATTCATTTTTTTCTTCGCTATATCCTATAGATACTATGGCATAAGGTACTAATTTTGCTGGTAAATCTAGAGTTTGTCTAACCTTATTTACTACTTTATTTTTAGGAAAAACACCTATCCAACAAGCAGCTAATCCTTGATTTGTAGCTTCTAACAATAAATTCTGTGTACAAGCACCTAAATCTTGCATCCATTTACCAGGCTTCAAGAATCTATCTCTATTTCCAAGTACTACTATACATAGTGGTGCGAATTCTATATGCTTTGCTCTATGCTGTGACTCTGATAGTTCTTTTAAGAGGTATTTATCATCTACTACAATAAATTCCCATGGTTGAGCGTTTTTTGATGATGGTGCTTGCATAGCTGATTTTAGTATTTCAGTTACTTTGCTTTCTTCTACTTTTTTACCTATATAGGTTCTTATTGAACGTCTATTTTTTATAACTTCCAACATATAGATTCTCCTTTAAATAAAATTATTTATATTTATATAATATCATTACTTTAAATTCAATCTATAGATTGAATTTATAAAGTAATATAAAAAATAAATTATTTTATAAGTTAATATATAATTTAAAACATGTAATATTAGTTCTAAATACAGGTATAACAATACTCTATTTAAATAGAATTATATATGCATATATGTTATAATTAGACTCTAAAATATTGATTCGAGATATTTACTTTGGAGGAATTATAAATGTTAATTTATTTATCAATGCTTGAGTTTGAAGAAGATAAAATCAAGTTTGAAAAGATATATGAAAAATATAGACAGATAATGTTTTATGTGGCCAATAAAATATTAAAGGATGATCATTTAGCAGAAGATGCTGTACATAATGCTTTTCTAAGAATAATTAAAAATATAGATAAAATTGATGAAGTAGATAGTCCAAGAACGAAGGCTTTTATCGTTATAATAGTAGAAAGGATTGCTATAGACTTTTACAGAAAAAGAAAAAGGGAAAAAGTATCTGATATTGAAGAAGAGTATAAAAACAGGGCGATAAATTTTTCTATAGAAGATAAAGTATGTGAAAGTAATTTAGCTATAGCACTTGCAAAACTTAATGAAAGTTACTTTCAAGTACTTTCTTTAAAGTTCCAGTATGGTTTTTCAAATAAAGAAATAGCAAATGCATTAAATTTAGGGGAGGAGAATGTATATAAGAGGATTCAACGTGCTAGGAAAAAATTAAAAGAAATATTAGAAGAAATGGAGGTTGGAAATATTGAGTAATAAAAAAGATGATTTTGATATTACAGATGATATGCTTCAAGAAAGTATCCCAATCGCGACAAAAATTATTCTTGACAGCCTTCCTTCAGATGATGAATTAAATCATGTTTTTTCAAAAGGTTTTGAACGAAAGATGAAAAAACTTATTAAGCAGCAAAAAAGAAGTAGTCTTACAAATAAGATTATTTTTTATTCAAAACGAACAGCTATTGTATTTTTAATAGTTTTAGCTAGTTTATTTACTATTACTATGAGTAGTGAGGCATTGCGTACACGTTTATATGAATTGGTAATAAGAGTATATGAAGATTTAACTTCTTTTGTATTTTCAAATAAGGAAAATATTGAAATCAAAAACCTTAAGATTAAAGAACCAGGATACATCCCAGAAGGATTCAAAGAAGCAGATAGGGTTGATAATTTTATGATTGCATATGAAAATGAAAAAGGTATAAGAATAGAATATACAAGTACTGAAATTGATACGAATTCTATTATATTAGATACAGAAAATGCAAAAGTTAAAGATATATTTATAAATGGGTATAAGGCAAAATATATAGAAAAAGAAACTTTCTTACAAGTATTTTGGAATGACAACAACTTTATATATCTGTTAAATGTAGATTATCAAAATAATAAGGATTTAGAATTATATAAAAATATTTTATTAAAAATGGCTAAAAGCATAAAATAATTTCTTAAGTGTCCAAAAACCATCTCTTTATTCGTTATATATTTGATGTTATAAAAATTTATAAGAAAAAGAGGTGGTTTTTATAGTTTAAAAAATGGAATGTAAGTCAAATACAAATATATCTTAGCTATTATAACTAAGACAAGACAAAGCAATAAGCCTTTTATATTAGAAAAATGATTTAAAACTCAAAGAACCTATTTATTAGTAAAACCTGATCTAAATTGGGTATTTATGATTTATTAATATAATTACAAGTTTATATATGTTTATTGGGGGATAGTTACAATATATAGTATTCTAGGTATTTATAACTATTATAGCTATGAATATCTATTTTGTAATTATAATAAAAATTTAATAAAAAATTTTATATAAGTGTCCAGAAATCACTTCTTTATTCGTTATATATTAAGTAAAAAATAATAAAAAGCAAATGAAGGGGTGATTTTATGGTTTGGAAAAAAATGATTATAAGTAGTATGTGCGCTTTAATATGTTCATCAGCAATTGCGATGCCTATATTTGCTGATGAATATAAAGACAAGAATATTGAACAATATTCAGCTGTAGACTATATAGATGATACTATGGTAAAAATGTCTTATATTAAGTCTGGTACTTGTACTTTAAATATTTCAGGAAACACAGCGAGAGTAATCTGTTCCATTAGAGGTTCATCAAATGTGAAAAGTACATCAATTATTGCTAGGTTACAGAAAAGTAATGACAATGGAAAAACATGGTCAACAATTCAAACTTGGAATGCTTCAGGAAATAGTTCATGTACTCTTTCTAAATCAAAAACTATAGGAAGAGGATACTACAGAGTTCATTCTACAATAAAAGCAAATTCTGAAAGCAAAAATATAGTAAGTAGTGAAAAAAGATATTAAAAAAATATTGCATACATAAGATGAGGTGACTATAAATAATATATCTTGAATGGCCAATTATATTAATTCAGTCTGCTAATTTTCTATTATTAATAATAATACTTATACTTGTAATTGATATTTTTAAAAAGTAATAAACTTCAGGTAATTTTACATATAACACAAATATAAAAGGAATAGATATTATCTATTCCTTTTATATTTGTGTTATCTTTGAGTAATTGAGTAAAACTTATAAATAAATTGTTTTATAAATTATATGATAAATTATTTATAAGTTTTATATAATTTTTTTACAAAAAACCCGAATGTAGGCGGAAGTGTGATATAATATCATATATCAATAGAACTCACAGGAGGATTAAAATGAAAATAGTAAGTTTATTTAATGTAAAAGGTGGGGTTGGGAAAACGACATTAGCATATCTAATGGCTCTTAATTTATCAAAAAAAGACAAAAAAATACTTATACTTGATGGAGATACCCAAGCAAACTTTACACAATTCATATATAAAATAGTACATAATAAAAAAACAATTCTAGATGCATTTAAGGATGATATAAGTGCAGAAGAATTAATAATAAAATCTCCATTAAAAGATTATCCAAATGTAGACTTAATACCAAGTGATTTATCTTTATCTGTTTTATCAGAGTATTTAACTATAAAAACTAGTAGAGAGAAAGTTGCTTTTAAGTGGTTTAAGAAAAATATTTCTACTCTTAAAAATTATGATTATATATTAATAGATTTATCTCCTTCATATGATTTGATTGCTAGAAATTTCTTATTCATTTCAGATAGTATTATTACTCCTCTTGAATTTCAAGATATAGCAAGTATAAGAGGTTGTGAACTATTTTATCAAAAATACAATGAAGATCTAGAAGATATGGGAGAAACTAATGAGGCAAAAAGAGCAGTTGTAATAAATTCTTTTACTTCAAGAAAGTTAACTTCTGGAGATATATTTATGGATTATTTAGATAGGTTTGATAGTATAAAAAAAGATTTATCCGATGTAAAAATAAGTGAAAGCACTATAGTAAAAAATTGTGTGCTAAATAAATTAAGTATAGATGACTATTGTAGGAAGATAAAAAAGGCTCATAAAGTTAGAGAAGAATTAAATGATTTAATAGAAGAACTTACTAATAAGGGGGTATTATAATGAGTAAATTTGAATTAGAAGAGGAAGAAATATCTATACCTAGAAAAGACTATAAAAATGAAATCAATAAAGAAATTGAAAATAAATTTAATGAACATACAGAACTTCCAGGGATAAACTTATTAGATTTAAAAGAAAATAAAAAGACTAAAAAGGGACAAGTTACATTATATATCAATGATGAGGATTTGAAAGTATTAAAGACTATAGCACACCTTAAAAAGACTACATTAAATAAAGTAATAAATGAGTTTATTAGGGCTAATGTAAGGGCAACTAAAGAGCACTTACCAGAAGAATTAAACATAGATAAGATAGCAAAAGAGTATGATAAAAGAAATAAGAATAAAGGACCTAAAAAATAAGTTGGTTTATAAAATATATATTAAGGTAAATGATAACTTAAAAATAAGTTATTATTTACCTTAATATAAAATGTATAATATAGCTAATAGAATACATTTTATATTAATTTGACATTATAATTTCTTTATAAATTCCAGTACTTTATAAAGGGTATCAAATCTATCGCTTCCCTCTATCATAGTATATTTTTCTTTAGTTATATTCATTATTTTATTACATGCTTTTCCTCCTATAACATATAAATTTTCTGTTCTTCCTGGAATATAATCTTTTATATCACATATTAATATTTTTCCATTATTATATCCCCAACCAACCACAGTTGCAGGTATTTTATCAATTTCTCCATCATAAACTATTGTATGTTTATACATTTTATTTACCTCTTCGCTATCTATTTTCTTATTTAGAATACCCTCTGCTATTAATTTTGCAACTATATCTTTATGTCTAATATAATAATCTGTATCCGCTTTACTGTCTACAAAGCATACTTCTATTAATATTGCTGGTGCCTTGGTATGTTTAAGCCAATAGAGGCCTCTTACATCTGATTTTGCACCTCTATTTTTAAATACAGTTGCTAATTTATCATTTACTCTATCTGCATACATTTTGCCATTACTAGTTTTATATATTGTTTCTGTACCCATTGGGTTTAGGGTTGTACTATTTGCATTGAAATGAACTTGCACTGCTAAATCTACATCTTGCTTGTTTGCTATTTGACATTGTTCTGATAAGTAGTTGTTAGAATTGTCTACTTTATCAGTATATACAGTTGCTCCTCCTCGTTTTAACCATTTAACAATTAAATCAGTTAGGATTCTATTTTCTTTTCCTTCATCTATATATCCAACTGCTCCTGTTCCTTTTCCTGTTAGAGTATGTCCTGGAACTATCACTACCTTCATTATTTGTCACCATCCTTTAATTGTTTGTAAGTTTGATTTATACCTATTGATATTCCCCAACAAATCACTCCTTGTAAGACTGCAATCGGATTTAGTCCTAACATCCATATTGAGAAACCTATACCAAGTGCTAGTAATACAACTGGAATATATTTATTATCTAGTTGTTTATATTTCTTACAACCTGCTCCTATAACATAAAGAGCAGCAACCAAAATTAGTAACTGCTCTGGTATAAAACTTATTAAATTATCCATCTTTTATCCTCCTAATCAAAATATTCCTCTCTGTATTGCAAATATAAAGAAGCCTACTAATGTTGTAATCATTGTTCCAATTAGCCACTTTAACATACTTGTAAGTGAGTTTAGATTCTCACATAGTGCTTTTAATTCTGCCTTAGATTCTATATTTGCCACTTTTAATTCGTCTATTTCGTCATTATGTTTATTTATTGTTACCTCATGTCGTTTCAAATTGTCTTTGAAAAGTTCTTCATTCATGAAAACCTCCTTATTTGTATTAAAATAAGACTTAGAAATTATCTAAGTCTTATAAGAAATTTATATTATTAATTTTAATTTACATAAAATTAATTACACTTCAAACATCTCTAAGTTATAAGTTCATATTAAAGATAATAAATCATTTACCAATTGCACAAATATTAAGAACACATCCAAAAGAATTACTACTAGAATCACTAGTTGCTATACGAAGTATTGTCTTACCTTTACTTACAGAATTAGTACTAATAAACAAGCAGCATTTAGCCCAATTATTGATAGAACTATGATCATAAGTTAATTTACCAATAGTGGTATAATCATTATTATTAGTAAAAGATCCATGAATAAGATAATTATAATCAAAATCATAAGAGAAATTATGTTCATATTTCCCTAAGTCAGTTGCAGAAGAAGAAATAATAAAAAGGAACTTAGGCTCAAATGGCAGAAGAATATAATAGTTTGAACCACTACCACTATAACCTCCTTCTGAAATAGGAGTAGCATAACTACTTGTTGTACTGTAACGTATAGTACGTGTATAAACATTATATTTGTTCCCAAGCTGTCTATTTAAATCAGTTATAGCATTATTTAACTGACTTATAGTATTATTTTTCTCTGTTAATTGGTTCTGCAATTCTTGAACACTAGCATCTGAACTATCAAAAGAAGTTTTAATTTTCTCTGACAACTCCACTAGTGTATTATTCAAATTTGCTTCTACATTCTTTAATGCCAATACATTTACTATTGAAGTTTTTCCATTACTTAAGACTTCTTTCATTTCATCAATCTTATTTGCTATATCTTCTAAACTAGAATCATCCTCTAATGGCATTACACTTTTACTTACACTTAATATCTTCTCAGCAGTTGCATTCTCTGCATCTGTAACTACTATTTTAAGTGTGTGTATTGCATTGTCTGTAAGTTCATAGTTTATTGTTTTTTCTGATGTTAAATCTGTTGTTATTGTTTCTTTTAACATATCATCAATGAACCACTCTATTTTACTTAAATTATTATCTATGTCTATTACTTTAAATGTTGCAGAAGTGGAATTATAAGAGGATATATTTAATTTTGGTTTAGTATTTCCTTTTGTAAATGAAACTATTTTAGTTAAAAATACTCCTCCATCACTAGTGCTAAGTTCTATAGTTATATTGTTTTTAGATTTAAAACTTAATTTTGACAAATGTTCTTCTGTTAAATCTATAGTATAGTTTGAATCAGTTGTATTATACTTTTCGCCTATAACAATGTCATTTAATTTATAAACTATTTTAAACCTCGTAGTAGGGTCACTGTCTGTTATTTTATAATTTATACTGCGAGCATAGCTAATATAACCTAAGTCATTACTTATAGAAATTATAGGGTCTGGTATAAGTTCAATAGTTGTGTCTTGTCTAATCGTGCAATCCTTTATAATAATTTTTTCATTATATTCTCCACCTGCTAAATAATACGCTTCAAATGAATTAATAACATTCTTAGTTGTCTCGGGAATATTTATATTTTTAACATCACTAAAATTATATCTAGCATAATAATTTCTAGACTCAAGATAACAAGGACTAATGTGTATGTCAGATTCAGAATAACAACCCCTTCTTTTTTTAATAGTTCTTTCAATAACATAAAATGCCAATTATTTCACCTCACTTTCTATATCGATATCAAATTACTGTTTATACTAGATATAATACTACTTCTATTTCCTTTTACTTCTTGCATCATTTCTTTTAATATCTTATTTATTTTACTTACTAAATCATTAAATTTCAATTTACAATACTCCTTTCTAATTTTATGATTTTATTGTACCTAATTTTAAAACCATAAACGTCTGCAAAGTGTAGATGAAGTGTAGGCAAAATGTAAATTAATTTATATATTTTTGGGAATAAAAAAAGAACATTACCTATTTTGTAGGTTCTGTTCCTTCTACTACTCCACTTTCTTTAATTATATAATCTTCTACTGCTTTTCTATACTCTGTGTTAGTAACATCATCTAATTCAAAAGGTCTGTTTTTTAAAGGATTTAATCTCTTGTTTAGTATTCTCTCTGACAATATTCTTACTACAACATTATTTATATTCATTATAATAATCCTCCTACTTTTTCATTTTCATTTAATAAAATCTGATTTTCTAATTCTTGTATTCTTTTTTCTTCATCTGTTATATATACTGGTATTTCTTCTAAGATTGGTTGTTTAGTTTCTATATTTATACCTGTAATTCTATTCTTAGTGTAATCTACACTTCCATAATCTATATCAATCCAATTCAATTCAGTTATTTCATTATGTTCTAATACGTCTCCTGTTGCTTCTCCTGTCTGCAACAATATTTTTCCTGTTTGGTCATAGATTATTATATTTGCTCTATTCATTTTATAATCTCCTTTAATCTTTCATAAATTTGATAGCACTCCAGGTATAATTATAGCTTCTGCTTGTGCCTGGTAAATACGCAGGAACTTGAACTCCATTAGTACTAAACCATACATCCCCTTCATTATTGCTATAAAGAAAACCATCAGCAGTGTACTTGTCACTACCACTAGGGCAAGCATAGACTGATACAGCAACAAAATCTTTTCCTCCACTTGTAGTAAAACCACAACAGGCAAATGTAAAAAGTTTATAGTTCACTCTATAGTCGCTATCCCAGTATTCGCAATCAGCTACAAAAATATTAGGCTTAAAAGCCAAACTGTTAATTTTAAGCCATCCTCCGAATTTAGTGGTTGTAGATTTTTTATACTCATAAGCAACTTTAGTTCCATCATTATTTTGTACAGCAGAGGTGCCACTCGCAACTTTAAATTGAGAGTTCAACTGTGTTATAGTATTATTAGCTTGTGTTAATTGCTTCATTAAATCTTGTAAACTAGCGTCCCCACTATCAAAGCTCGTTTTAATCTTCTCTGATAACTCAACAAGTGTATTATTTAAATTTGCATCTATATTTTTAAGTGCTAAAGTGTTTATAATGCTTGTTTTTCCATTCTTAAATCCTTCTCCAATTTCTACTAATTTAGAAGATATATCTTGCAGAGTTGCATCTGTTTGTAGTGGCATTATTTCTTTACTTATACTTAGAATCTTCTCAGCAGTTGCATTCTCTGCATCTGTAGCTACTATTTTTAATGTGTGTATTGCATTGTCTGTAAGTTCATAGTTTATTGTTTTTTCTGTTGTTAAATCTGTTGTTATTGTTTCCTTTAATACATCATCAATGAACCAATCTATTTTACTTAAATTATTATCTGTGTCTATTGCTGTAAATATTGCAGTAGTTGAATTGTAAGAGAATATATTTAATTTTGGCTTAGTGTTTCCTTTTGTAAATGTAACAGTTTTATCTAACATTTTACCACCAGCAACAGTACCAAGCTCAATAGTTATATTATTTATAGAATTAAATACCAGATTGGATAAATGTTCATCAGTTAAATCTATAGTATAATTAGAATCTACTGTATTATCTTTTTCGCTTATTACAACATCATTCAATTTTACAGTTATTTTAAAACTAACATCAGGATTACTATCATAAATATTATATTTTATACTGCAAGCATTGCCAATTATACCTAAATCATTATTTATGGATATAGATGGATTTGGTACAATTTGAACAGTGGTGTACTGGTACATATTATAACCTTCATACACAACTCTATTGTTATTTATATAAACATAAACTTCATATGACTTAATTCTAAATTCTTTAGTTTCATTTATAGAAATAGTTTTATATTTACTTAAATTATAACTACCATAATAAGTAGTATTATAAGGACTTTCTCTTGTATAGGAGCAAGTAGTCGAATGAATATCATCTTCAGAGTAATAACCTTTTCTTTTTCTAACGGTTCTATAAATATTATAATCTCCGATTTAAATCACCTTCTTTTCTACATTGGTATCAAATTATTATTTATACTTGATATAATACTAGTTCTATTACCTTTTACGTCTTGCATAACTTCTTTTAATGCTTCCTCAACATTATCACTTTCAAATAAGTTATCTATATCTTTTATGCTTGTTTTCTCTGCTGTTGTTTCTATGCTATCTACACTAGTTTTTACCTCATTAATTGCACTAACTATATTTGTTTTATCTGTTGTTTCAAGTAGTGTTGTATCACCTATCTTAGTGTTAATCTCCGTCTTAGCAGTTTCTATGTTGCTTGTTAACTCTGTTTTAGTTGTATCAATTTTAGTGTCTAACTCTTGTATATCTTTGAGCGTAGCTAAAATAACAGTTGGGTCTACTTTTAAATTTACACTTGAAGTGTTAGAAACCACTAAAATAATTTTTATAACTAAATCTTTTACACTACCACTATCAGCAGTTGGTTTATATGTCTCAGGATATTTAGATACTGCAATTAGTTGTTCTTTTGAATCAAATATACCCACTTCTCTTATCATAAATCCACCAACGCTACCTGGTATTACAGTTTCTATTACTATCCAGTTTGGATTTTCTTCATCTACTTTTACATTGTTTACAGAACCTTCCCAAACTACTTTTTTAAGTGTTGCCTGCTCTTCTGTTGGATCATATTCTGTTCCTGCTCCATCGCCAAGTTGTAATTTAACTAAATCTACTTTATTGCCAAGTGCGGTAGCATTTGCAATAGATGCCTTACCTATCTTTGTTAAAAGGGTATAATATTTTTGTTCTGCCAATTATATCACCTCCTGTTTTGGGTATAAAGTTACTTTTTCCATACTCCTATCATTACCTGTAGCTATAGTTAATTCTCCAAAACTTTCAAAGTTTGTTGGAGTATATGGGTATATGGTAACTGTTTCACCTGTATTCGTTGTAGAACCTGCAAACATGTGATTTTTATTGAATAAAATCATCTCAAATTTGTGTTCAAGATGACATGGTTTTATTTCTTCTATTTTCTTATCTAACTCCAAGATAGTGTTATAACTACAATTATTTGTTATAAAACTAAGTGTAAAACTAAATAGATTACTAAATACCTCTACATCAACATTAGTCTTTGTGTAAGCTTCTGAGATTGCCTTTATAACTTCTATTGTAGTTGTACCCTTACCTCTTAATTTGGCTTTTATATTACTTCTTCTAGTATTAAAATCCAACTTAGAATTTGTTTTTATTTTTAATAGATCTTCCCAGTCATCAAGCCCCCAAGTTGCTGTATCTATAAAAAACTGATCTAATAAATCATTCTTTTCATCAAGTAATGTTAGAAGTTCATTTTCAAGTGCATCTTGAATTTGTATGTCAATTTCATTGTTTGCAAAACTTGGTAAGTGGTCAATTAACTTCAATTTAACTCACCTCGATATTAAATGTAACATTTGAAACAGCAGGAACTTTTTCTTCATCAACTATTATGTTTTTAATATCTTCATTTATAAGTAGATTTTTTATATCATGCACTCCTTCTATGCTTGCTAATAAACTCATTATTTTTATATAAATAATCTCTCTTGAATTTTCTATTAAATAAGAATTTATAATATCTAAGAACACAACTTTTATGGATTCAATATCATATCCATTTTCAAGTGTTAAAGTCGCACTAATAGTAATATCAAAAGTACTTGGTGTAACAATTGTAACAGTAGGTCCAATAGGTTTTTCTTCTTCTATGTGTTCAGCACATCTTTGTAATACTTCATTGTCAACTGATTGATTGTTTTGACCATAAATTAGAATTTTAATTGTACCTGGTCCATCCCAACAAGGAATTACTTTTGCATTATAAACACCTTCAACCTCTAAAGCCCAAGACTGGTAATGTGCTTTATTTCCACTCGTTGCTTGATTTTTTTGTATTTTATAGAACCTTTCTTTTAATTCTTCATCAGTTTCTATTTCTGTTCCACCCTTTAGGTCCAGTTCATTATAAATTTTAGTTACACCATTTATATTGTCTATAAGTTTAAATTCTGTGTTAGCTGATAAATTGTACTTAACGCCAACCTCCAAAGCCTGTATAGGGCTTACATTTAACTTACTATTTTCATCTATTGTAATATCTTTAATAACTACAAATAGTAAATCACTGTGAGATACTATTGTTCCATTTGGTATTTGAGTTCCCATTTTGCCTTCAAATGTTACTTCACCTATTGCTTCTGTACCTAACTTTCTATATACTCCAAATTCATTGACTCTTCTATCGAGAAAATCGTCAAAATTATCTTGAATAAAAACTCTTTTATGTATATAAGAAAGTTCTATATATAACTGTGCAAGTTCTGAATTAACAGGTGAAACTATATTATAAAGAGAAGATCCTTGACCTTTGTAAAGAGGAAGGTCTATGTTATTTAATGTTCTATTATTTAAGGTACTAAATGTTTGGTTATCATACAAAAGTAATCTTCTCCTCTCCATAGATTGTTTTTATATTCAAATTTATAGATAAATTATCATCCTTAAATTCTGTATTTGTTACATTAACTTCTAATATATATGGATTAATTAAGAGTGCTTCTTGTATATACCTTTTTGCTTCACTTTCAGTAAGGCCTTTAGTATACTTTTGTCCTATGAGATTTTTTATATCTGTTCCATAATCCCAAGTGTATATTAAATGAACATACTTATCTGTCTTTATAGTTTTATAAATCCATACTTTGATTGCTTCATTTCTTTCAACTACTTTAAAGTCTCCATTTTCAATTATCTTTTCATCTTTTTCAAAATTCCAAGCAAATTCCTTGAAAATAGGTAATTCTTCATTGGATGGAGAAGTATAATCATCTGGAACACCCATGAAAGGGAAGATTGTACTCATTATAAACTCACCAACTTACTTACAACAGCAAATTTCTCGCCTATTTTAAACATTATTACCATATCTCCAGATTCGAGATTATTAATAAAAGGATTTTTTATATTATGTTTGTGTTCTTGATTTATTTCTGTTTCAAATGTTTCTATCTGACTATTAAGTATCCAACTATCTATTAAAAGATTTTCTTTTTCCAATAAAAGAGTATTTATCTCTATCTTTAAATCTGGCAATTTATCTTTAACTTTACCAATAAAAAAAGAAGGCTGATTATGATATTTACCTTCTTTTCTCATTATTCCTATAAATTCATTAATTGGATCTGCCATTTTATCACCTCTTTTTATAAAACTCTTCGAGCTGTAGAAAAGTTTTTAGTGTAATAACTACTGCTTGTTTTGCTTATTTTAACTACATCACCTGTTTGTGGGGCATGTAGAAATTCTCCATTACCTATATATAAACCAACATGACTAACTGGATTATGGAAAAATACTAAGTCTCCTGCTTGCAAATTGCTTTGTTCTACTTTTTTACCAACTTTAGATTGTTGACTAGATGTTCTTGGTAAATTAACATTAACCTTTTTAAAGCAATATACCATAAGTCCAGAACAGTCAAAGTTACTTGGTCCATTACCACCCCATTTGTATGGTTTGCCTAGATGTTTTTTTGCCTCTGCTATTACTGCTTTTGCTCTTTCTGTCATGTTTCCAGCATAACCACCTATGACTATTTTCCCTTTTCTTCTTCCAAAAGTCATCATATCTTCTACATTTCCAAATAAAATATCTATGTGATAAGTTCCATCCTTTTCTATGATTATTGCAGAGCCAACATCATTTACTTTGTATGTTCCATCTCGATTTGAAACTCCTGTAACTAACTGTATTTCATCACCATATTTTAATAATGGATGTTTATCTAAGAAATCTTTTGTATAGTAAGATTGCTTGAAAGCACCAACCATAGGGGCGGCACATGTTTTTTTAGAAGGGTCTAATTTTTTCTTTCTACAATCTGTATCTCCACCTTCAGATTTTCTAGGACAATAGGCAGTAAATTCAGCAGGAAACTCTGTTCCTCCAGTATACTCTGAACTGCCATCTTCTTTTTGTTCATCTTGACCAGCAGATTTTTCATCCATAATATTTTGAAAGTTAAGTTCAAGTTCAATCTGATAATCTCCATTTTGCCAAATATGTTTATCTGCATCTATATAAAAGAGACCTATTAATTTTGTATATGAATCTTTTACTTTTACACCTCTACCAGTTATACAACTTATATCACCATATCCTTTTAAAGAGCAAGTTCTTTCTATGTCTTTAAACTCATTATCTATATCTACAGTGTCATTTTCTTGTTGTTGTATTACCTTTTGCATAATTACTCCAACATTTTTAAATATAGAATCATTTATTTTTTCATTAATCTTATTACCATACTGATCAACAACCAGTACTTTATTTTTCACATTCTCCATACTTTCTGAAAAGGTTGTATTAATAAGATTAAAACCTTCTTCAAAGGTAATATCTAGAGTAACAATTCCTTTTTCAATGACATTAAATTTATAAAGATTGGCTTCTATCATGTATTTTTTCTTTGTTGTTTTGCTTGCTTCTGTATAAACACTCATTATAGTGTCATATCCATTTACACCAATAAACATCTTAGTGTATTTAACATTAGTCTTAGATAAATTACCTAGTGGGAGTTTATTATCTGTAAAAACTTGTTTAGCAATATCTTCAACTAATTTATCTTTAAAATTATACGAAACTTCACTTTGTAAAAGTAAAAAACCCATATCTTTTGCAGTAAAATCAATACTGTTATTACTTGAATCGAGAGATCTGTCTATTATCATGCCTCTAAAAATCTCTTTATCATCTACATAGAAACAAATTGTACTTGCCACTGGAATATCTATTTGCCTAAAGTTAATATCAGATGATGATTGAATTATAGAAAATTCAAGTGTTCTTGATGGTGATCTATAATCTCCAGACCAGGTACATTTGTCTACTAAATCAGTTATATTATATATATTTCCGTTTTTTATATGAACTTGTATTTTGATTTTATTAATTATAAATCACCATCCTTTTATGGAATTATTAAAATCCATCCATTTTGTATTATGTTTGGGCTTTTAATTTTATCCTTGTTGGCTTCGTAAATTTTCTGCCAAAGGTCACCATTTCCATAATACTTCTTAGCTATCTTAAAAAGAGTATCTCCTTCAATGACCTTGTGAGTTTTTTGCTTAGTTTCAAATCCTTTTGTAATGGGTAGGTCAATACTAGAAGATAAATCGCCATCCTTAGCATTGACCTTAGATATTTTTATTCTTCTATATTCTTTTAAACTTAAGGTAAAATAAACATCTCTTGAACAATCTTGTTCTTTGTAATTAAAATCTGCTATGATACATTCAAAATTTACATTAGTTTCTGTAATTATAAATCTCAATATAAATCCCTCTTTCATCCAACCTTGTATCAAATTTACACAATCATAAGGTTTTGGGAATCCATTATAATTACAGAAACTATATTCTTGATTAGGGAAAAAAGATGATAGTTCTATAGTTTTAAGTCCTAATCCTCCAAATACTGCAATATCTCCAACTCCTAATATATTGGATGTATTTATTGTTGCATTTCCATTTATTTCAAAAGAAGGTGGTAGAATAGGGAATCTAAATGCATTATTTGCTTGCCTTAACCATATTTCCATTAGATACCTCCTAAAGAACTCCTCCAGCATTTGCAAGAGATATTTTTCTGTTTAGTTTTTTTACAATTTTATCTATGTCAGCCTCTTCCCTTATAATTATTGTATCTGCTAACTTATCAAGAAATAAACTTCCATTTGAACTATTTCTCTTATATTGATTGGCCTCTTGTTTAGTTAAAAGTTTTTCTCCTTCGTGTGCTCTTATTAAATAATCATTTCGAGGAACTCTATTTATACCGAATGCTCCTCTTGGACCGCCAGCAGCATCTGCACCTTTTCCTATTTTTAAGCTAGGACCACTTTTTACAATCTCAATCATTCCTTTGATTGGATTATTAAAGAACTCTTTAAGTTTATTCCAAGCTTCCTTTACTCCTTTAACCTTATCTTTGAAAAGGGAATCAGCAAGATCTATTACAGGTTCTAGTACTCCACTAACTAGATCAACTAGACCATTCCAAATTGATTTTATTACGCCTACTCCACTATCAAATATTTGCTTAAGTCCATCCATGGTCTGATCAGCATTTCCTGTTATAAGTCCCATGACAACATTTATAATTCCAGATATAAAAGACATGATGCCATTTATGATACCAGACACCATTGTTATAATAGCAGTTAATGTATTTAAAACCCATGTAAATGCTAAAATTATTCCACCAACAACACCAGCTATTGCTATTCCTATAGAAGGTAACAATTGTTGCCCTATTTGAGATAAGAAAGGCATAAATCCTTGAAACCAAGTTTTAACAGGAGCAAGTGCTTGACCTAAGCTTTGGAAAGAAATTTTAATTCCATCAGTAGATTTTTTAACACTATCCAATGGTTGACTTACCTTATTTACTGTATCTCCAACCTGTTTGGCTGGAGTAAAAAAGTCAGTAATTGCTTTTTTAACCTTATCAAAACACTCTTTCAAATTATCTAAATGAGGTTTTAAAGGTTCAAATGCTTTTACTAGATTATCTATATTTGTTTTAATATTTCCAGCTAATATATCCTTTAATTCCTTAAATTTATCTTTTATTGAAGTTATTGACTCCTTAAATTTATTCTTAAAATTTACTCCAGAATCCTCTAGAATCTTTAGTGCAGGTTTAACATCATTTAATATCTTATTTTGCAGTTCTGTAAATTTAGTCTTTCCAGATTCAACACCTTGACTTATAGAATCTGTCATAGGTTTAATAAAAGTTTTAAAATCACTAAATGAACCTTTTAAATTTGCCATTGTTTGTTTTAATCCACCTGTATTTGGTGTAGATTTTCCAGCTGCATCTGCTGCTTTACTTCCTGGGAAATTTACATTTGTTTTAGTAGATATTTTTGCGGTTGCTTCAATTGGATTTTCTAAGAAGGCTCTTAAATCTCTCCATTTATCTGTAAGCCATTTCGATTTATCCTTAAATAAACTATCTACAATATCAGCCACTGCTTCTATTGGAGCAGTTATAAAATCTATGAAACCTTTCCAAATTGATTTTATAATTTTAGCTCCACCATCAAATATTTGTTTAACTCCATCCATCATTTTTTTACTATCACCTGTGACAATACCTATAATTAAATCAAAAATACCACTTAAAATAGATGCTAGACCATTTAATACATTAGCTATAGTATCAACCACAGTTTTAAAAGCAATTGCAAGAGTAGACAAAACTACAACTAACTTTGCTATATGAAAACCTATTACACCAATTAAAACAGGTCCTAGGACCTTCATTATTACACTTCCTAAGTTTAAAATAGATGCAAATAGTGGCCCAAATGCTGATAATAACTCTTTAAATTTCTCTCCTAATTGTTTAAGTGCAGGCATGCAAAAATTTACTATCGGCTTTGCAAATTCTGTAAATGATTTTACTAATGAATTAACTTTATTTCTAAAAACTTCAGATTTAGCATAAGCAACAGTAAATGCCGCTGACAATGCAATTACAGCTGTTATAGTCCATCCTATAGGACCCATTACAGCCAAAAATACTGCACTTAATGGTTTCATACCAATTACAAAGGCTCTGAAGGCAACTTTTGTTCTTAATATTATAGGGATAAAGAAAGCGAATATCCCTATAGCTTTTGAAACGATTAAAGATACAGCTCCTATAGTAAGTAAAAGAACTCCAAATGCTCCAACTGAAAGCATTACATTGGTTATAACTCTTTTTATTGGTTCACTTAGATTATTAAACCAAACGGTCATTTTAGTTAAACTATCAACTACAGAGGCTATTGCTGGTTTTAGTTGATAGTAAATAGTAATTCCAGTTTCTTCAAGGGCTGATTTTAAGGTTGCAAGTCCACCCTTAGTATTATCTTTCATTACATCAGACATTGTTTTTAAGGCACCTTTTGAATTATCTATTTTTTTCTTTAAGCTATCATACTCATTTCCAACTCCATCAAGTAACTTTTGTAACGTTTTTAATTGAGTTTTTCCCCCTATGGCTGCTAAGTAATAATTTTTCTGTTTATCAGTCATATCTTTTGTTTTATTTGCAACTTCTTTAAGTACATTTGACATACCTTTAAATTTACCCTGATTATCAAATGCACTTACTCCAAGTTTTTTCATTGCCTTACCTGCTTGGCCTGCACCTGTTGTAAGGTTTATCATGATTGAGTTTAAAGCATGGCCTGCATCTGTACCTTTAACTCCTCTATTTGCAAGTATTCCCATAATAGCAGTTGCTTCAGATAATGGAACTTTTAAGTTACTAAATGTACCCCCTGCAACATTAAATGCTTCCATTAACTGTTGGATGTTTGTATTTGATTTAGTAGATGCATTTGCAACCTTATCTAAGTACTCACTTAATCCAGCACCAGCTAGTACTTTGCCACTTTTACTTACTTTATCAACTTCTAAACACATAGAACTCATACTATCAGTTACTAAATCAGATGCTAAACCAAGGTCCATAGATGCTGCTTCTGATAAGTTAAGTACTGGCATTAAGGCATGCATTGATTTTTGAACATCCCATCCAGCAAGCCCCATATATTGAAGTGCATTGGCAGAATCAGCAGCAGTTTTAGTTGTAGCTTTCCCAGCATCTCTAGCAGCCTTTGACATAGCTTCAAAATCACCTGGCTTTAAGGAATTTCCAAATGTAGCCTTAACTTGAGACATGGCACTTTCAAATTCTGTTCCAACTTTTGTTGCAGCAGCAAATGCCCCACCAACTCCAGCAGTTATAAGTCCTCCTGCTTTTAATGCACTTATACCAACACTTTTTAAATTGTTCTGGACATTATTTAATGCTCTTGATGCTTGAGAGGATGAATCATGCAAAGCCCTAGTATTAGCCGCCACTCTTCTTAAAGTTGAACTTGCTTCATCTCTCATTTTTATTACTGCTTGTAAAACTTTTGTACTAGAACTCATAGATTAAAACAACCTCCCAGCACCAGATTTTATTTCTTCTTTTCTTTCATC
>NZ_JACVWJ010000015.1:0-37638 GCF_020676075.1 Clostridioides sp. ES-S-0001-03
AATATTACACTTTGTGGTGAACCTGTATAATTAAAATTCCATACTGTCTGCACCTTATCACTCTCCTTTCTTAAATAGGTAACATATCATTTTGTATAGATATATTAACCTCATTAAATCTTTCTATTTTTGCAACAACTTCATCTATTGCCCCTTGAACATTTGTAGCAGTAAGATTACTTGTTGCATTGTTATAACTTGTTTTATCTGCTGTTGTTTCTATTTTTGCTAACTCTTCTTTTACTTTATTTATCTCATTTAATAAGTTTCCAGCTGCGTCTCCACTTAAAATATCTTTTATACTTTCAAACCAAACATTAAACTCGGATACAAAATTTGTTGTTGTAGTATTGTACCATTCATTTTGTTCATTCTCTTGATTTTCTCGCCAAACATTAAAATTACTTATTTCTTCATCTTTCCAAGAGTTCAACTGCGCAAGCAATGTTGTTGTGTCTATTTCTTCTACTGTACCTTTTACAATCCCGCACAAAGTTTTATTTAATCTTAAATCTGTTATAGAACTCTGTGTAATACTTATAGCACCAGCTTTAATAAAAACATCAGCTAACGCAAGTTCGTATGCGTCTGCATCGCGCTGAATTTCTGCTGGCACTGGTGAACTATTAAAAGTACCTTTCTTAACAACTAATTTAATATTTCTATTTAGAGTATCAAATTTTAAAACTACTCTGTCTATTCTATTTAAAATTCCATCTGCAGGGTCTATATTAATTACTAAATCGTTTGTGTTTATATAGATAGCCCCATTAATCCATCCTTTCCCTTTTTTTACTGTTATAGTCATGTTGTTGTTATCTACAACTTGTAAATTAGTACTCGAATTAGGAAATACGCCATTGCCTATAAAACTTGCAAAGTATTCTCGAAAGTCCTCCGCCTTATATCTCCTATCGCCGTTTATACTATTAAATACAAAACTTTTTTCCATTATCTCACCATCCTTTTTATCTTCGAAAATAAGGTTGGTATACTGCTCCCAAACGTAATTTTTAATTTCATTCCACTTTTATTGTAATTTTCTTGTACTTCTACAATTCTAGTATTCATTGTTACTTTTAATTTTCTATCTTGTATTGTAACAATGTCTCCTAGGTTATAATCTTTTTCATATATAAAAGTATTTTTAGGGTCTACCTCCAATTCAAAACTTTTCAATTCTTCATATTCTTTTAGTTTAATTTCGCTTTCTTTTTGTAGTATACTTATAGTGTTTTCGCTTACATCTGCAAAAACTTCGCTTCTTTCGAAACCTTCCACTTCGCCAGTTGAAATTACTAGTTTTGTTGCATCTTCTCTGCCGCCTGCGTAAACAACATTTTTAGAATTAATTATACTTTCTGTAAAGTGTCTTGCTCTTATATTATTAAAATCGCTTCTGAAAATAATTGGCGGATTTACCTTTTGGTTAATAGTCAAATCTTTACCAGCAATCACATCGAAAATAAATTTCTTTTGTTTAGTATCTAATGTTATCTCCCAACCAAGCCCACAAAACTCTGTTATTTCTTGGATTTTATCGCTTAAATTTTCGTAAGAACTTCGCCACACGTCATCATTTCCAAGGTTTTTATTTTCTGAAATGATAAGATTATCAATTATTCGCTTCGAGTTTGAAGGGGCTACACAATTATTATTAACAAAAGCTTTTATAATTTCTTCCTGTGTACCCTCATGGCTTTCAAAAGCTTCTCCAGTTTTTGGTACAATAAGCCTTCTGTTTAATAATCCTTTTAAATCTACACCTTTAACAGATAGAATGTCGCTTTTTTCTCCTGTTTCAGTGTACACAAATTCTCGATGAAGTATTAAGCAAACTTTATTATAATTTTTACCAAGTAAAATTATATTATTTTTAACTAGTTTATCTACATGATTTTTATTAGCATTTATTTTTAAACTAAACTCCCCCACCTTATGAAATCTTTTGATAATCTGTAATTCCTCGTAATTATCTATTTCAGCGATTAGGTTTATATTTTTATCTAGTATTCTTATGCTCTGTTGCATATTACACCCCCAAATAAAGTGGATTATAATATATAGACATTTCTAAATTATCAATTCCGACATCTGCGTTATAACGAAACAAATTATCTCCCACACTAAGTTGTAAAAATTCGCTATCTAAGTCAATCCAATTAAAGACATTTATTCTTTCGTAGTTAGATTTTACTAACTCTATTCTTTTATTTGCAAATTCTGTTGTTATTTCTAATAAGTCGCCAGCTTCAAGAGTTCTATTTATTTTAATATATTCTCTTGTATTTATATTAAATAAGCTAGGATTATCAACTGTTGCAAGTGCTTTAAATTGTATTTTCATACCGCATTCAACATCTCCGTTGTTTACTACATTGCAAATTAAATTACTTACTCTGTGTCCCATCTCTATTCCTTCATTGCCTATTTCTAAAGCAAATTCGAAGTCGCCAACCCAAAGCGCAACCTCTTCTTTTAAAATAAACTCATCCATCCAAAACGGGTTTGGAGTTAAAAATTGGATAAGAAACTTTTGCATTAATCCAACTGGTGTTTGAAATGTTATATCTTGCACAACTCCTTTAACACGTCTAGTTAATGCATTGTTTGTATATATAAACTCCATTTCTCCAAATTTAGGATTGAATAAAGATGTTAGATAAGTACGTTTTAAGTCTAAATCCTCCCTGCTCTTTGCATAAATAGCCGCTGAAATCGGAAGCAACCTCTCTTTTATACTTATGTCGTCTACACTTACACCATCGCCTAGATTATTTGAAGTTGAAATATTAGCACTAGTATTTGCTCCATTTTCTATTTTTTCTAACAAAAAAGGGCGCGAGTTTCCTAATACAATCTCTTGCCCTTTCGAATTTCTACATATTAATTTTTGCAAGTTTCACACTCCTTTTTTTATAAGCTAAATGCTAGACTTCTTATTGTTCTTTCGATTTCTCTTGCTGTGTTTGAGTCTGTACTATTAACATTTACGTTGTAATTTGATGTTCTTGAATTATTATTATAAGTTGCTTCCCTTCTTCCCAGATTTGAACTAGCTGCTGAATTTCCTTTTCTAATATCACTATTTAAACTCAACGCTTCATTTCTAGCATTATTTATTTCTCTTGTAATACTATCAATTAAATTTTTAATTTCGTTTATGGCAGGCTTAAATCCTTCAAGTAATTTTTCACCTAGCGTTTGACCTGCATTTTTATATGCATCTGAATAACTATTTAATAATGCAACTATCTCTTTTTGGTTTTTATCCATTATCATTTTTTCTGCTTCTGCTTGAAGTTTTGATTCTTTTATCCTTTCATCATAGAATTTTTTAGCATCTTCAAGCCTTTTGTTGTAATATTCTTTTTCACTTTCGTAAATTTGATTTATATTTTCTATTTCATCTTTTTTCTTTTCTTCTAACTCTTCTTTTCTCTTTTTTAAAGCTTCTTTTTTATCTTCTATTTCTTGTTGCTCTATTCTTTTCTTTCTTTCAGCTAAAATCTTCTCTAGTTCTTTTTGTAATTGTTCTTTGTTAGTGTCATCGTGTTCAAACTTTATAGCTGTTTTTATTTCTTCTATTTTACTTAGTTCTTCTCTGTCCTCTTCTTGTCTATCTTTTTCCTTTTCAGCTTTTTCAAAAGCTTCTAACTCGTTGTCAATCGCTTTAATTTTTGCATCATAGACACTGTTAATTCTATCTATACTTTCTTCTTTCCAATTATCTAGTGCGTCTAATTCTTTTTTTATACTCGCCTGTTGAGCCTCATATTCTTGTTTATATTTTTCTTTTAGTGCATCAACTATTGCTTTTGTTAAATCATCAACTTTTTTTACAAATTCTTGTCTGTCTTGTAATTCTTTATTTAGTTGCTCTTTGGCTGAATTTGCTATCTCTTTTAGTTGTTCAACTTCTTTTTCTTTTTGTTCTTTTCTTAACTCTATAGCTTCTTTTATTTTTTCTTTTTTAGCTGCATATTCTTCTTGCAATGCATCTTTAGCACTACCTTTAACTTTTTTAAGTGCTGCTTTTTCTTGTTTAGATAATTCATCTATTTGTTTATTAAACAGTTTTATATCTGCTTCGCATGCTTTTGTAGCTTTCTTTGTTTCTTCTTCTATAATCTTTGTTATCTTTTCAGTTGCTTTTTTCACTGAGTCACTATTATTAGCAATACCTTGCGCTAAACCTTCATCAACAAATTTACCAATTTCAGCCATTACACGAGAAGGCGAATGTATTCCAAGTGCATTTCTAACTGCATCAGCAGCCTTTTGCCCTAGTTTTTTAGCTTCGTCTACTACTTTATAAGCAAAGCCCGATATCCCTTTTACTAGACCGTTTACTAAATCTTGACCAGCCGTTAATAGCTTACTTGGAAATTCTTTTATTTTGTTTACAACATCAGTTCCGACTTTTTGGGATGCGTTAACAGCATCCTGTTTTTTCGAGTCTATTCCTTCTTTTAGTCTTGTAAACATGTCAATAGCGGCTTGTTTTAATTTAGCTGGAAGTGTTTTAAAGAATGTAATAACACTATTCCAAACAGTTGTAATATTATTTTTAATTTCAGTCAACTTAGTACTAACAGCTGTTTTCATGTTTTCCCATGCGGTTACAAGTGTTGTTTTTATATTTGTCCATGTGTTTGAGCAAATCGTTTTTAAACCTTCCCAAGCATTAGAACAAGTCGACTTTATATTTTCCCATATACTACTTAAAGTTTGTGTTATAGACTCCCATATGGTTATTGCAGTACTTTTCATACTTTCCCACATGCTAGAAAGTAAATCACCTATTGCAGCTAATGCATTGTTAAATACTTCTTTTATAGCTTCCCATGCATCCGATAAACCTTGTTTTATGTTTTCCCAAATTTGTATTGCATCTGTTTTTAACTTATCAAAATTCCCTGTTACTAAATCCAAAATTAATAACACAGCACCAAGTACTATATTTTTTACAACTTCCCAAACATTATTAAAAAGTTCTTTTATACCATCAAAAATAAGTTTTAATTTTTCAATAAAAGGTGCGAATTTCTCTTCTAATTGTTGCTTTATTGCATCCCAAGCATTACTAAAAATAAGTTTTATACTTTCCCAAGTTGTTTGAAAAAATAACTTTATAGACTCCCATTTCTCGCTGATACTTTGTTTTATTTCTTCTATTTTTAAACTTATAGACTCTTTTATTTCTGTCCATTTAGTCATCACGGTAAGTTTTATGTTATCCCACAAAAGGGCTGTATTTTCTTTCAAATTAGCCCATCCAGTAGATATTTTTTCTTTTAAGCCTTCTACCCAGTCGCCAGCTATACTGTCCCATTCTTGCATCTTGCTTTTTACTGTATCGTTTAATACTTGCCACTTTGATTTTATTTCTCCAGTTGTCCAATCAACTTTACTTGCTTGGTTTTCTGCTTGTTTCTGTGCTTCTGCAACGACTCCTTGATGCATTTCTTTAGCTTTATTTATTGATTCGTCTTTTTGTCTTGTTGCTTCTTGTACTACTTTATCCGCTAACTTTTCATTTTCTGCGCCACCCTCTGCTCTAAGCCGTGCGGCTATTTTTAATCTTTCGTTATATTCTTCGTTAGCTGCTTTTATACTTTCATCTTTTTTCTTTATTGAGTTTTTAACTACTTCCGCCGCTTCTTTAGCTGATAAATCAACATGATTTGCTTTCATTCTTTCCATTATCGCTGCTTGCTCTGCTTCGCTTTTACTCATTGTGTCAACAGCAGTATTTAACATATCTGTTTTTATTTGATTTATCTCTGTTGATTCTTCTTTTGTTAATGCTCTGTGTTCTTGACTAGCTTTAGTCATTATTTGATTTACTTTTTCATTGCTCTTTTTTATTTTTTCTTCTTTGCTTGAATACGCTTCTTCTGTATTTTTTATTAACTCTTCTTTTTCTTTGTCACTTAAATTTTTAGAAGTCGCAAACATTTCTTGTAAAGACTGAATACCTTGCTCTTTACTTTCTTGTAGTTTAGCCACAATTTGATTTGACATTTCTGTAAAGTTAGATACTATTGTTTGTTTCATTTTCTCTGAAACAGTTTCGCCACTCCACATTAGCTGGTTTAAAGATACTGTTGTTTTTTCCTCTAAATCCATAAACGCGCCTACGGCTTCTTTTGTGTTATCTGATATACTTTTGCCAAATCGGCTAATTGGTTCTATAGCATCTTTCGACATGTCTTTTGCAACTGCTGCAACCGAAATACCTAGTGCAGCAATTCCTGCTACAGCTATAGCGACGGGGCTTGATAATGCACCTAATATTGTAGCTAAAGCACCCACAGCTGGTGTTGCTGCGGCTGCTCCTGTTGTTACAACTGCCATAGCAGCCGAGAAAGTACCAAAAGCCCCTATAACTCCACCAATCATACTAACAATTTTTCCACCAATTAATAGAACTGGTCCGAGTGCTGCCGCCAATCCTGCTATTTTAACTATAGTTTCTACTGTAGCAGGTTTCATTGCATTTAATTTATTTGTAAGATTTTGAAACCAGCTAACCGCTTGCGCTATGCTAGGTTTTAGGGCATCATATATTTTAAGCCCTAATTCCTCAATAGCTGACATTAAAGCAGTTATAGAACCTTTATTATTATTTTGCATAGTCTTAGCCATTTTATCTAATGCGCCTGTGCTATTGCCAACTTTTTTCTCAAGTTCTGAATATTCCTCTCCGACTCCGGACAATAAAGCTTGTAAAGTAGATATTTGTGTTTTTCCACCTATCATAGATAAATACATTGTTCGTTGTTCTTCTGTCATGTCTTTTGTTTTTTCTTTAAGTTCTAACAAAACATTAGCCATGCCTTTAAACTTTCCGTTAGAGTCAAAAGCACTTAGCCCTAACTTCTCCATTGCTACACCAGCTTGACCTGCTCCACTTGTCAGATTTATCATGATTGAATTTAAAGAGTTTCCTGCCTCGCTGCCTTTTAGTCCTCTATTTGCGAGTATTCCAAGTAGTGCGTTAGCTTCTGATAAAGGTACATTTAAATTTTTAAAAGTACCTCCACTTACTATCATAGCTTCCATAAGCGCGTCGATATTAGTGTTTGAACTTGCAGCAGTTTTGGCAACTTGGTCTAAGTACGTTGGTAACTCTTTTACACTAATCCCAAGACTTGACATGGAGTCAGTCACCAAATCAGAAGTCCTTGCAAGGTCTAAATTTCCAGCTTCCGAAAGTCTTAAAACAGGCATCAAAGCTTCCATAGAGGTTTTTGCATCCCATCCAGCTACATTTTGTTATCGTAGAGACTCTTTATTCTCTACTTCTATATATTTCTATATAGTTCGGACTATCTCTTTACCCTCAACTTTACTTGTTAGGGTAGAACGCGCTCGTGGATATTTCAACATATAAAAAGCCCTTTCAAAAGGACTTTAAACTTAGTTTACTTTATCTAGTCTCTACACCTTCAAAGAAGTTTCCTTCTAAACTTGGCACGGTATTGACATGTTTATTTAACAGATTTTAAATATTTGTATAATATCTTTGTTTTAATTATACCAATTTTACAATATCAAATATCGTTAAATAAATTTAGTTTTCGCCGTTTTCACGTTCTATTTTATGCTATAAGTTTCCTTATAACCGCTCTAACTTTTAAAGCCATATAGCCAAGCGCATCAGCTGCGTCTTTGGCTGTTTTGGATGTAGATGCTCCTGCTTCTCTAGCTGCTTTTTCAAGTTGAACCATTTCGTCAGCTGTTGCTCCACTTAACCCTTGTACATTTGACATAGATGCTTCAAAATCCATACCAAGTTTACTAGCTGCTACCCCGATAGCAGCAATGGGTGCAGTAATTCCCATAGTCATTTTTTTTCCCACATCTTGCATTTGTTTCCCGACCGAACTAAACTTATTGCCTATTTCAGTCATTTTAGTCGCTAATTGATTCCATTTATTTTCCTGCTGATTTATTCTTTCTGTTGTATCATCTAACTCTGAACGCATTTCAGAAAGCCTCGACTCTGCATTATTAACTCTAATAGACCAGTTATCAACCGCTGACGAATTAGACCTTATTTTTTCTTCGTTCTTAGCATACTCCTGCTCTAAGCCATCAAGTTCCGTTTTTAATCTTTTTGTTTCCTCTGCATTTTCGCCTAGCGTCGCCTTGCTCTGTTCGTAAGCACTTTTTGCTTGGTTAACTTTTTCTTTAAGTTCAACTTGTTTTTGTGCTGTCTCACTTAAAGTCGCTTTACTTTCATTTAATTTATTTTTATATGCTGTAACCACTTTAGATTGCTGTTGTATAGTACTAGATAACATTTGTTGTTTAGATTTCAAGCCGTCTAAAGAAGTTCCATAATCTTTTACGCCAGCACCAGAATTTTTAAACTCACTTCTCATTAACTTCATTTGTCTATTTAAATTATTAATTCCTTGCTGAAATGAACTATTTTCCATAGCGACCCGAACAACCAATTCGCCTACATCTTCCGCCATTTTCTCACCTCACTTGAAAAAAAATAAACCAAGATTTTTATCTTGATTTATTTTATATAAAACTTATATTAAATTAATTTTCTTCCGCAAAATGGACAATACATAATAGATTCAAAACTTTCGCCATAGTAACCACACCAACATTCAGAATTTAAAAAATACTCATTACCTTCTTTTTCAATCCACATTTCTATATCACAATCATGAGTTATTAACTCGCCTCTATTTGTGTTCCCTCTTTTAAAAGCTGCTTCACTTTCTTCAACTTCACAGTACTTACACATACACTCACATCCTTATAACCAGCTTAATTGGTCGATATAGACATCATTTTCACTCGGATTATTTTTATCACTTTTATTTTTCTTCATGTATGCAAGTATATCTAAATAATAAAATATATCCATGTTGTCTATATCGACCATGCTCCAATTTTTTTCAAACAAAAACATACTATATAAATCTTTTATAAAATCTCTTGGAGATAGATACCTATTTTCTTTAGAATTATTTTCTGTATCTTCTCCAGCACTTAGTTTTTTACTTTTTCCTCAAAACCTCCGCTTACTCTTGATAAATCTTCTAACGCTTTTGACATAAAATCACCAGCAGGATAAAATCCATTTAGCAATTCTTCTTTTGTAAATTGTTCGCCATATATGTCTGTTGTAAAATCTAATAATTCTTGAAATAATTCTCTCATACTAAGACCATCGTTAATTTTATCAGTTAATGCAAAAGCGTTATCTAATTTCTTAAGTGCGATAGGAGGTGCTTTGAATATTTTTTCTTCTTCATTTATAGTTAATTTTATTTCCATTTTTTATTTTCTCCTTATTTATTTAAATTCGCTTTAGCTGGTGCTGTTGGTTTTGCTGCTGTTTTTAAAAAATCTGTTGTAAAAAATTCTGCATCAGTTGGGGCGTTTTCGATATCTGTATCAGCTGTTATTTTATGTCGACCATCATTTATACGTGGCATAAATTTAAGTTTGATTTTTTGAGATTGAAATTCAGCTTTATCCTCTTTTGTTTTAGCTTCTTCTTCAAGTGGTTCGCATACTCCCTTAGTTAGCCAAACCATTCTATTTCCTCCCTGCGATTTAGGAGATTCAAAACCGAGCGCAATATTAGGCGGATTAAAGTCTTTATCTTCAATTAATACACCATCTTTATATTTGTATCCCAAGATGAACGCTTTTTCTTCTAGCGTTAAACTAGCAACTTCAAATTCCACCTCTATGCCCCCCATTGCCGAAGCTGTCTCTAGCAATTGGTCGTCGCCATAATTTTCCGCGCTGTCAACTTTCGGTGCTATTTTTATACTTTTGGCACCTATTAATCGCATTATTTTAGTATCATATTCAAGTTCGCTTTCTGTATCTACAAGTAACTTAACAAGTCTGTAGTTTCTTAATCCTATAATAGCCATTTTTTAATCCTCCTCATTTTTTGTAAAAAATAAGAACCTAAAGGCAGTATGGTAACTACAATCAGATTCTTTTATTTCGTGTATACTTCTTTTTATAAAATTATTTTCTTTAAGCAATCTTTCAATTTCTTTATTTATATAACTCATTTTATTCTTACTAAACAAATCTATCTGAATATAATGCTCTGTTCCTACTACTTCATCATCCGCATAGCGATTTTGTTCTAAATAACTAAAAAAAGTTATATATGTTTCTTCATCTCCATCAAATCTTTGAAACAAAACAGGAATTTTCAAAGGCTTTAATGTTTCTATTACTAAATCATTTATATTAACCATTATAGCCCCAATCCTCTTTTTAATATTTCTTTCATTACATTTTTTAGCTTCATCTTTTTTTGACTCATATGCGGGTGCTAAAAACGGTTTTGCAGTCACTCCAGGATGATTTACTACCCTGCCTTTTTTCTTACCTTTTTTGATTGGTATTTTATGCGCAGATGCTCCAAACTCTAAAAACTTTCCATAAAAAATTTCTGAATTATCCTCTTTCGTAATACCAACTAAAACATACTTAGTACCACCTTTTTTCTTAACTCCACTTACTTTTAAACCATCTTTTAACTTTCCGCTTCTTTTGCTGACTCTTGGTAATGCATCTTGCAAAATAACATTACCACCAGCCTTTACAGCTTCATTTAGCAACCTGTCACCCGATTTACCCATACTTTCTATTTTGGACAAAATAGCGTCAAATCCTTCTGTTGTTATTTCAACACTCATTTAAACAACTTCCTCATATTTAAATTTTAATTCTTTACAATAATGTTCATTTTCTATAAAATCACTAGAATTTAAAAAGATAAATTTTTCTTTTTTAAATATATCTTTTATGTCAATATACTTGTTGATATTCTTTAAACTCTTATACCAATATTCTATTTTTATCGAATATACAATACTCTTATTTTCATTATCAGAAAAATTTGCATCGTATTCATTTTCTATAAAAAATATTATATATTCTTCATCGTTTAAAAAATTATCATACTCTTGAAAACCAATATTAATATTTAATTTTTCAAGAGTATTAACTATTTTTGAGTGCATCCTATCACCTAACTTTTTTACTTCGATTCTGCTGTTATTTCAAGTATTTTATTTTCTTCTTCTAAATTTAAAATTTGAGTTATATTATAAAATTTATCTTTGTATTTAATAACAAAATTAGTTATAGCATTTTGTTTTATGCTTAAATCTAATTCTTTAATATATCTAATTTTAAACTTTTTATTTGTAGAAGTTTTAATTGAATTATTTTCTATCAATTCTTTACTGTTTAAATCCTCAACGCAAGCCCAAATCTTTTTATAAAATTTCATTGTTACATCTTCAAGAACATTTTTTCTTTCTTTAATAAAAATAGAAATATGCTTATCTAGTATGTCAACTAATTCAGTCAAATATATATACATACTCGTTTTATCGTTGTTAATATCAAGTTTTACTATGCTGTAAAATTCATTATTTAACTTTATAACATTACTTGTTTTAATCAGTCTCATGCAAGGTACTTTTAACTTAATAGATATTTTTAACCCTGTATTATCAAATTTGAGTTTGTCTTGCTCTCTTATATATGCATTAGAATAAAAGAGTTTGCCGTTTATAATAAACTCTTTTTCTTCTAACGCATTACCTTTAGTATCATAACTTTCTTTGTATTCTCCAAACTCAATAATGCCGTCATTAAAGTTATTAAATTTTATTTTTTTCATATCTGTATAACCTCATTAGCTGCACTTTTTATTTGAAGTCTAAGAAGTTCTTTGCTAAAGTTTTCCTCGAAATATTCGAGTGCATTATTTCTTACATATCTGCAATAGTTAAATAGCAATTCTCTATTAAAATTATCTTTAAAATCTAATGCTATTCCAGCTATTTCACTCTCGAAATAATCAATCCCTCTTACAACCATTTTTTCAATTTTCGCATCTTCTTCCATCCAAGTTATATTAAGATATTCTTTCACTTCTTCAACTATATTTTTAATATCTTCATTCTTCATCCTTGCACCTACTTAGTTTTAGTAGCTGAGGTTTTTGTGTTTGAATTAATTTCTGTCGCTAAAGTTGTGTCTAAGTTTTCTATATCAAATACTAAAAATGAATCGTTGTCTTTCGGCTCTCCTGTTGCATATTGTTTTACTAGATAAGTTCTTTCATCCTCCAAAAATTTATATTCGTCTGAATACTCTATTTTTCCGCTTGAAGCAATTCCCATGAAATAATCCTTTGCCATACCAGCTATTAGTTTACCTTTAGGGACAGCAACTGACTGAATTATGTTTCCAGGAATAGGTAGAACTCCATACACATAAGTGCCATTAGATGTCAACATAGTTGTAGCAGCGAAAATTTTAGACCAATAATCAACTGGATTTACAAGCATTATAATACTTGGAACTGCCCTTTTACCATCATTCGTAAGTGGAGCCATAATTTCAACTCCTAATGTAGCTGGTTTAAAATCAATCAACGGTTTTGCAGTTTTATCCGGATACACACCTTCAACGACTGCGCCTTTTAAATCTTTTAACATACCTTTTGGTTGGTCTTTTCCTGTCCCTGCTACAATACCCATTTCAAGTCCTAAACTTAAAGCTTCTGTTAAAACAGCCCTTACGTATCTGTCTAACCATTCAGCCCCCAAATCAAGCATAGCTTTTGCGACTGGAAGATATGCAGATAATTTATAAGCCCCTGCATTAATTTTATTAAATCCATGTTCTAACTCTTTTTTAATAACATCATCTAATTTACCCCACCACGCAGCTTCTGCGTTCGTTTTTCTTATTATCCATTCTGTAACCCCTGTAGTATTTTCAAAAGTTATAGCGCTAAGCAAAGGATGGTTTTGCTCTAAGTCATCAAATACCCTATCAAATACAGTTCTTGGCATAGTTATCTCTAAATCGGTAAATCCTCTTTTTTCTATTGCTTGGTTATAATATGCTCTTTCCTCACTTGTTAGTTGTGGCATACCTCTCTTGTCAAGTATCGCCCTGTCAGCTGATTCTATATTAGCAATAGAACGTGCTTCTTTTAGTAAATTACTTTGTATATCTTCCGCCATTCTTAAAAATGATGTTGTTATTTTTTCCTCGTCATTACTCTTTATTGCTTCCATTAAATTTGTTCTTAGTTCAACATTAGTTGCTTCATCTAAATTTTTCATTGCCATTTTTATTTTCCTCCTTGATTAAATGCATTAAAAAAAGCCGATACTAGGTCGACATTTCTTTTTTCTATATTATCTTTATTATCTTTTTGATTTACTTCTTCTTTTTGTGATTCTCTAAGCTTTTTTATAGATATATCACTTCTACAGTTTATTTCGGTGTCATCGTAAGCTGGTATCGGGGTTGCTGTAATTTCAAATAATTCAACCTCCGTTATATCTCTGTAAAATGTCCAATTATCATCCCATCTAGTTTTAGAATTTACAATATTAAAACCAAAAGAACAACCTTGAATTAGTCCAAGCCTTACATTTTCAAGTAAGTCATTACCATGTGTAGTAGCTGGTATATCTAGTTCAAACCTTAACCCATGTTCATCTTCTTCTAAAACTAAATTTGAGTTAGTTCTACCTACGACCTTATTCCAGTCATGATTTATAAGCATAAATTTATCCCTAGAATTATCAGCTAAAGTTTTCAAAAATGCGCCTCTTGAAATTTTTTCATAGAAAGTATCGCCCCATCTGTCTTGTAGTTTTGTATAATCATCATTAAAAACAGCAGCATAACCACTTATTTTACGACTCTCTAAATTACTTTCCCTTATTTCCAATGATACCGCCCTTTTCTCCATTTCCATTATTAGCCCCTCCTTTCAAATCCGGATTTAAAATCGACTGATAATTTTTAGTTACATAGTGTTCATCAGCCCAAGATTCATTTATTTTTTCTCTACCAAGCATTTCTAAATTATCGTTAATAGAATTTACACCTATTCTAAACAATAAATCACTCGCCTTCGATATTTTTTCAAGTCCCATATTAGCGATTTTTTGTGTATCTACTTTGACATAACTTTTTTTAATAAATTTATCTTTACTATACATTTTTCTTGTTATTTCTGTTGTTACAAGTCGCGCTATTGGGTTTATACAGAAATTCAAAAAATTATCTGTTATCCCTTCAACTCCAGCAACATCCCCCTTTACAATTCCGCTAGGAATATGAAAAGCCGCACAAACAAAGTCAATTACATCATCTATAATCGCCCTTATATCTCTACTATCTTTTATATTTGTAGTGCTATTACTTTCTTTATATTTCAAACCATTTGAAAGTGGTAAAACAGCATTACTATTCTCAAAATAACGCTTAAATTTATTATTCATTAAATCGTTAAGTTTTTCTTGCGCTTCTCGAGTTTGGGGATAGTTTGTATCTATTTCTAGTACACCTTTTTCACTATTATTTTTTCTATATCCTTCCATTGCGCTACCTAATAACTCTTTGTAGTCACTGTAGAGATAATCTATTACCGTTTTTATGCTTTCAACATTTAATTTGAAATATAAAACGTCTGACTCTCTAAAACTTCTGTCTAATTTATAGTTTCTAATTGTAATGTCTTTGTATATATCTTCGTAGAAAACATACTTCTCTACATTAAAGCTTTCAGCTACAAAAAGCCGTTCATCTTCTTGTATAACTAAACATTCATTATCATACACAAGCCTTGTTATAACTTCTTGCCAAAACTCTGTTGCGTTTTGATTCTGATTAGGTTCTATATTAAACAAGTAATAATTTTTATCTTTAATAGAGATACCATCTTGAAAGGTCTGAAATTCACTTAAAACCAAAGTATTGGCAATCATGGAAATACACGACCTTAATGCAAATTCTTTATAAAATATAGTAGACTCTAAGTTTTTAAAATACTGTTCTTCTGTACCTAACATCTTATCTTTAAATAAAAAATTAGTTATAAAGTTTTTAAAATTCAATTCACCACCTCATTGCTTTTAATACGTATAACAATCGTAAAATTTAATTATTGATTCTTGCATCAGTTCATCATCTTTAGATAAAGCATGTAAAAACGCAAAAAAGCCATCAGTTTTACGTTTGATTGGCTCTATCTTTAAATAAGTTTTATTTCCTTTTTTATCTGTATCTACATAAACATTATTAGTATACCAGCGCATCATCATATCATCACCCCACTTAATTGTTCTTTCTGCGAAGATTTGTTCTATAAGAGGGGCTATTTTTGCATGAGTTATTGACCCGTTCCTAACTTCTTCAATCGGCAAACCTCTATTGCCAAACTCTTCTTTTACATGTGCAGCCCTGTACGAGTCGCAGCAGATTTTTAATATATTATAATCCTCTGCTTTTTCAACGAACCAATCAGCGATGTATTCTGCTTTTATTGTTTCATCGTAGATTATTGTGCAAAGTCCTTTTTGTTTAGCTAATTCAACATCGAATTTAAAATTTGTTATTTCTAAAGACTTATAACATATAAAAGTATGATGCATGATATATCGTTTTTTATCTTTTTTAAATAATAATACAACACTTGTAAAATCTCTTATACTAGAAAAATCTAATCCTCCAATACACGAAAATCCTTTCAAGTCCGGCAATTCTTCGTTTGTTGCAACTATGTCATCCCATTCAGCAACAGCAGTTGCCAAATCCTCAGCTGGCAAATTAAATCTCTTAGTCAATAATTCTATCATCATCTGAGGTCTATTTTTAGCCGTATTAATATCTTTTAAAATTTGTGTTCTTAAATCTGAATTATAATTTATGCTTGGATTTGCTTTTTCTAATAAATTAACATCTTCCATTTCTTCTATATTATCAAGTTTAAAAATAAGAGGCAGCATTTTAGAGTTTTTAATTTCTTCATTTAAAATTTGTTTAGCTTCTTCTTTGAAATCATCTAATACTCCCCCTCTTACATTTCCATCGGTTGTAATATAGAAAATGCGAGGATTTTTTGTTTTTCCAAGTGCGGAAGTAAAAACTTTTATATTATCGTAATTTTCGTATGCATGAACTTCATCGAAAATGATGCAACCGGGTCTTAATCCATCTTTCGATTTAGCATTATTTGTACGGAACTTTAAATAACTATTAGTTTTTTTAAATGTTATTACTTCTTTAGTTCTGTTAAAAAACTTTTTACATATAGCAGGATGTTCAGATAACATATTGTAGACATCATCAAAACTCGTTTTTGCTTGCTCTTCTGACATTGCAACAATATCAATTCCATAATTTTTCACACCATGTAGATGTGTTTGTAAATAATTAGCTAATTGAGATATAAAGCCGTTTTTACCATTTCCACGTCCCATCATAATAAAAATTTCATCGTATAAAAGTTCATTATTTTTAAAACAACCAACAACTAATGCAACAACAAATTTTTCCCAAAGATACATTTTGTAAAAATACTTTTCCATGTATTCAATAGCTTTTTCGATTTTTTCGTGGTCGATATATATGTTAGGCTCTTTCAAATCTTTTTTTATTTTCTTAACCGCAAGTTTCATTTCTTTACATAGAACAATTTCGCCCTTATCAATCAAGTCGAAATATTCATCTATATATTTATTATACTTATAATTCAATATCATCATCACCTAAAACTTTTGGTGTTGCTTTTATTCCTAGCTTATCAAGCAAACTTAGCATTTGTGCATTATATTTAATAAGTTCTGATACACTATCATTTTTTTTATAGCCCCATTGATTTTGACCATTCTTGTATTTAACTTGAACACCTCTAGTTTTTACATCTTCTATTAATTCATTTTTTATATCCCACATTTTTAAATAATCTTCAACTAAATCCTTAAAGTATTCTTCTGTCATATTATTTTCTTTTATCTGTCTTAATAAATCTTTTCTTATAGAGTTTTTTAAATTATTTCCCAACTCTTGCAACCCATTTTTTGTGCAACCCTTTTTTGGGGTGCAGTTGCGAGTCCAACCCCCTCTTTTTCTCCAACTTTTTAAAGTGTTTTCGGGGATGTTGTACTTAGCTGACATCTCTTTGTAAGTCATGCCTAAAACATAGTCATTTTGTACATCTCGCCTAATTTCTAGTTCCTCATTTTCATCCATTTTCACCACCTCATTTTTATGTTTTTTTCTGCACCCGCAACCATGAATTTTGGTTGCAATACCCCCACCCCCCACACCTTTTGTTAAATTGGTGTCTCCTTGCGGAGCCATATACCTACCTCGGTTCACAAATTTTCGCTTTGAAAGCCAGTTTTTTCAATAGGGGGGCTATTTACCATCGTTCTTCGTTCAAAAACTTTTTATTTTTTTCTTGATTAATTTTTAGTATTTTTTCGTGAATTTCGTTATGACAAAGGTTGCACAAGCTTTTTAAATTATCAAGCTTCAAAGCTTCGCTTGGATGTTCTTTTACTTCTCTAATATGATGTACACATTCTGCCTTAGATACCTTCTTTTTTTCCTTACAAACTTGACATTCATTATTATCTCTTTCAATAGCTTTTTTTCTTAATTTCCGCCATTCTGTACTTCTATAGAATATATCAAGTCTATCAATAGAAATTAATTCTTTTATTCTATCTAGTGTCATACGCTTACAACTCATTAATATACAACTCTCCTAGACCATCGCTATACTCTTTCATGTCTTGCAATAGCTTAGCTTCACTATCTTTAAGCTTCTTATATTCTTCTTGCTTATGTTTAATATAATCATCCATACAAGACACAACAAACTTAGCATTACATCTACGACATACAAAGTATGTGACTGTTGTATTATCAATAAGCTTAGTCTTTAACTCCTTGTTACTTACTGTAATCTTCTTACCACAGTTATTGCATTTAAACTTATCATACTTATTCATAGTGATACTCCTTTAATTTCCTAGTTGAGTTTAACATAAGATATATTCTGTTAAACTCATTTAAGTATTATCAAATAGCCTTACACCTTAGTATCGACAATACATTCAAGACTTTATTATTAGACTATATTTTATTCAGTTTAACGTGACCTTTTTATGTTAAATTAATAAGCTAAAAATATTTAATATTCCTATACGCTTTGTTTAAATCATCTTGCTCAATCCCGATATACCTCAATGTAATCGTTGCTGAACTATGATTAAAAAGCTTCTGTAAGGTCACAACATCATGTGTTCTTTTATAGTAATGATAACCAAATGTCTTTCGCATTGTGTGTGTGCCTAGGCTATCTATACCAAACATTTCGCCTGTTTCTCTTATTATTTTATAAGCCATCACTCTGCTGATAGCTTTATTAGTCTGCTCTCTACTCTTAATGAGAAATTCATTCTGATTCTTGTCTTTTGTATATTCCTTTAATATTCGTTTTAGAATAGGGTTAACTTCTATAGGCTTAGTCTTGCCCGTCTTACTTTCTTTAAGAGTTATAAACCGCTTGTCGTGGACATCTTTTATTCTAAGTTTTAATATGTCACCAACTCTAAGCCCTGTGTATATGCCCATCGAAAATAATACATTGTTTCTCATATTAGTTTCTTCTAAGTAAGCACATATACTTTCTAGCTTCTCTAAGTCTCTAATTGGTTCTACAAAGTTCATTTAATCACCCCCTTCTTTTTTTGCAATAAAAAAAGTCTAAAACTTTCGAGCATTGTTTTAGACTTAGGTTTTGGGGGATATTTAGTTGTCAATGTACACTTTTTTCTATGATACAATTCTAACACGAATTTTTATTATTAATATCCACGTTTTGTTTTTTGTTTGTTCATTTTAAGTTCATACTAAAACATCATCATTTTTATACTTCATAAGTGCTATCTTTTTTACAGCACTATCATGTATATTATATATTTTAGTGCGACAATAATTCATATCTACTGAAAGTTTAGTAATAGAGTTTTTCCCGCTCCAATTATAAAAATATAATTCTTTTATGATTTTTTGTTCATCTTCTGATAATTCTTCTAAGTATACATTAAATAGCTTCATCTTCTGTTCAATAATTTCAATCTCTGTTTCTTTGTTATAAATAGCTGACTCTATAGTTACAACTATATCGTCTATCCCTTTTGTACTTTTTTTGACTTTAAATCCAAGTTCTTCGAAATTAATTTCTTTGTAAACTTCTTTATTTTTAAGTATCGCTATTTCTTTTTTTAAAATTTTTACTTTTCTTTGTTTGTCTCCTAACATTTTAAGTTCATTTTTTACTTTCTCAATATATTCTTTTTTTATTTTCATTTTCCACTCCTTGCACTTTTTGTTATAAATACCTAACTATTCTCTAAATTAAGGTTTGGGGACTAGTTAGATACTTTTTAGCATTTTCAACCCTTACGTATTATTCAAAATATTCTGTATTTTTATTTTGTTTTTTTGTTATAAGACTTCACTTTTTTAAGTTTAAACAAAATCTATTTATATAAATATTTTCATGAATAACACTTTAATAATTAATGCAAACTCAATCTATTTTTCTTTCACGCTTTAATTTATATTTTTGTTATTTTTGAATGTTAATTACAAAATTAATTCTTCAAAAACTGTTCTTTTTATAATATCAACACTTTCATATTCTTTCATCATTTCATTTCTAAAAACTTTAGCATCTATTAGTGTACTAAAACTTTCTTTACATATTTCGAATGTTTCGCAATTATAATAAAAAACAATATATTCAACTTTTCCCATGTTATTTTAATTTCTCCAATTTCCACTTTCTTTTTCTTAATTTTTTGTTATGTAGCTTTAATCCTTCTGATAGTTCTTTATCAATTTTTAATATTTTAAACAGCGTAAAAATTGCTTGAATAACGTCTAAACCTTCTTCCATTATTTTTTTGTTATCTTTTAAATGGACAGCTTCTTTAAGTTCTAAAATCTCTTCAAGCACTTTTTCAAATTGTTCTTGTACTGTCCAATTCGGGATATTAGCAATCATTTTAAAATTCATTTTTTATATTCCCCCTTTTTATATTTCTCCTAAAATTTCTTCATGCATTATTTTTACTTCTTTAAAACCTCTAATTACCATGTCTTTTACAACTTTTTGCATATATCCATCATGTTTAAAATTAATTTTTCTTTCATCACTATTTTTCTTAATGATTAAAATTTCAACTTCCTCTACTTCGTTCTCAATTTCATTTATAGTTTTTTCTAAGTCTTTTATACTTTCCTTTATAACAACTTTTCCAGCTTCTTCTAAACCCATAAAACTCCACCAAAAATTATTTTCCATTCTCTTTTTCTCCTTTTTTTATTTTTTTGCAACTTCCAACTATTAACTCACTGTCTCCAATATCGCCCTCTATGAAATTTAATTGTCTGCCACCAAGTTTTTCTATATATTCAGATATTTCACTTTTGTTTTGACATTCATTTTCTATATATTCAAATATGTCAAGTGCGCATATTTCCTCTGGAACTTCAATAATAACTTTATGTTCTAAAAATATCGTTTCTTCAATTCCAATTCTATATTCTTTCATTTAAAGTTACCTCTCTATTAAAAAAATTTATTTGCCTTTCTTCCTTAATTGCTTCATTTTTGAATCGCTTTTCTAGGTCATGCACTGTAGTTCCATTAGCTTTAAAAGTAGTTGGACTATCTTTATCCAATTTAAGCATACCCCCCCACAAATCGGGATAATATTTTCTTAAAGTTCTGAGGCTATCTAAGCTTTGTTTAGGACATAAGTAACAACCAGTTCTCTTGAATCTGTGATGAATCTCATAGTAAAAACCTTTTTCTTCTAAATACTTTAAGCAATCTTTTTCAGTCATTTTTGCTTCAAATAATGGAGCTATACAGTTTTTTTCTAGTCTTTTATATCTATTAGGTTCATCAAAGGCAATTCCAATGTACCTTTTATGTTCTCCAACCGAATTGAAATATTTGTTAGCAGGAGCAAGTTTTAATCTACTATTACACCATGCTCCTAGAGTATATGGAAAACCCCATATTTGTCCTTTACGTTTTCCTTTTTCATTTACTGTATAAAAGTATTCTTCAAAAGTTTTTTCTGTTTTAATTCTTGTTATTTTAAAGTTTATTCTTTTTTCAAAATCATCTATTATATCATAGATTTCTTTAAATTCTAGTCCTGTGTCTATGAAAACAATCTCGTCTAACGGAAGACCTCTTTCTTTTATTAGAAGGAGCATTGCAGCTGAATCTTTCCCCCCACTAAAACTTGCTATATATTTCAATCATTCCACCTTCTTTTTTCTTCTAAGTCTTTTTCTCTCCTGCTCTTGCATTCTTCACAACAATAATCTATTTTCCTATTATTATCAGAAAGAAATGTCCTTCCACACCAACCACAAATTTTAAGTATTTTTCCTTTTCTATTCATTTTTGTTCCACCTCTTTAAAATGGTATATCTGGGTCGTCATATATAGCCTTATAACTCGGTTCTTTGTTACTTGTTTGTTTTTTACTATCTAAAAAATTCATTTTATTTATATGAACTTTCGTATAAGTTTTTTTCTCTCCGTCTTTCTCACTTGTTTCAACTCTAATTGAACCTTGCACAGCTATAAGCCTTCCTTTTTCTAAGTTATTAGAACATACTTCCGCTAACTTCCCAAACGCTTCAACAGGTATAAAATCCGTTTCTTTCTCTCCATCTTTATTTTTATAATCTCTATCAATCGCAAGCGTAAAGGTTGCTACAGCTGTGCCTGTTACGGGTATGTATTTAAGTTCTGGGTCTTTTGTTAATCTTCCAACTAAACAAGCATTATTCATTTTCCCTCACACCCTTTGATAACTTTATTTCTTCTACATCTGTAATTTTAAACCATGTTGGCTTATATCCAAATTCATCTATCCATTTAGAAAAGACCTCATTCAATTCATTATCAAGTATTTTTATATCTTCATCTTCTATCCTTGTAATCCAACCTTCTCCACACTCTCCAAATTCGTCGTCAATCAGTTCTTGGACACGTTCTACTGTATCTTCTATATCTATCCTTGGAAGGCTAACATCTTCTCTTTTCCCAACGTAAACATTTTCTTCAAAATCTCCAATCCTTTCAAGTTCTTCCTTAGCAGCTTCAACAGCTTTCTCTTTACTTTCATATTCATCACTTTCGAAGTATTCATCATCCCAACTATATAACCAAATTTCTTTATTTTCTTGCATACTATTCCCTCCTATCAATTCCAAAACGGTGCTTCTTCTCCATTTCTTTCAGCATGTAAAACTTCAACTATCTTATAATTTTGTAAATCATTTTTTCTTTCAAGTGATTTTATCCATTCATAAAATTTACTCCTATATTCAAGCGTATAAACATAATTCGGAAGGTCGTTCCAATTATCTAACAAATTATCAAATTTCTCCATTGCTTGTATAACGCTAATTTTATTCATCTGCAACACCTTTTTTTTCTCTAATATTGCAATAAGCATCTATTACAAGAGTTAAACAACTCTCACAAATATGTCTATCTACAACCCTAATTAGTCCTGTATTGCCTTGCTCCTTAATAATAAAGTGTTTTTCTTTTCCAATACTAATTATCTTTTTACAAAAATCGCATTGTATAAGGTTGCTCACTTTTTTCACCTTCTTTTTTTAATTCTAGTAAACTTTTCTCAATTTCTAAAGCACTTTCTTGCATAGACTTTAAACTTATTTCCAAACCCTCTTTTAAAAGATTACGCATTCCTTCATTAGAGAAATTAACAGGAATTTTAGTACCATTTTTTCCAATAATTTCAACTTTTATTTTTTTACAATTCTTTATTTCATCTAAATATTTATTTGACTCTTTTACATCATTTTGCGCTATTTTTATAGCTTCATCTATTTGTATTACAGCCTTTAATTTCCATCCATCAGAATTTTTATTCATGAATATACCTCCTTATATTTCTTCCATTTTTTGAACATTTTTTTCTCTTAACTTTTGCAAAAGATATTTAAGCAACTCTCTCATATCCTCATCTACTCGAACATTACAACAAGTACCACCATAAACATTGCTTTCTTTAACACATATTTCAACTCTTTCAAGTTTTAAGCTATGATAAAGTTTTTCTAACACCAAATCAATTTCTTTCTCCTCTCCTTTTAAAACGTCGAACTTTTCAATTTTTCTCTCATTTTCTGCTACTTGTGCATACAGATTATTTTGTACTTTGCTCAATTCTTCGTATTCTTCTATATTCATTTTTTCACACCCCTTTTTAAACTTTTTATTTCTACAAGGAAATTATTTATTTTATTCGGTCAAATCTTTTAGATATAGAATTAAGTTTTTTCTGTCTAATTCTAGTACTTTTAGTCTTGTTATAAATCGAAATTGCTTTTCTCGTTTCTTCATTTAAAATACAATTTATAAATAAATCATAGTCATACAACACCTTAGAACGTTCCCTTAGAGTTTCTGTGTTTCTCTTAATGCAGCTTTCTAATATAACAACATATTTTTTGTGATTTTTTAATTTTTGTTCTAAGTCTTTTATTTGCTTTTCTTTTTTCTTATTTTCTTCTTCAAGCTCTTCTACAATTTGTTTCTTTACTAATGTATAGCTACCTATATTCAAAATATTTTCCCTCCATTTCTTCTGCTTTTTTAACTTCATTACAAGCGATAAGAAATAGTTCTCCTTTGCTTAGATTCTTATACTTTTCTTGTAGTTTCTTTTGTTTCTTACCAATTAAATCTACTTTTTCCAGTATACTCATTTCCGAAATTCTCTTTTGCATTTGCTCTGCTCCTTGTTGCTATATGTGTTTTTTACTAATCAATTTTCTAATATGTCAAATCTTAATAGTTTTAAATATAAGGTTTAGATTATATATACTTCTAAGCCTTATTCTAATATTTTTCTAATACGTTCTTCTTCTTTCAGTATTTCGCTGATAGTGTGTTTTTCTATAAAACCTTTTGTAAAACGATGTATACCTTTTGAAAGCTCTTTAATTAGTACACTCTTTTTACCACCTTTTTCTTCTATCGCATCTAAAAATATTCTAAAATATATATGTTCCTCTCCAAATTCTTTCAAAACATATTCCTTAGTTAAATCATTAAAACCACGCTTTTTTAATACTTTTATTTTTTCTTCATAACTTAAATCATTACTTTTTATCATTTCTTTTCACTCTCCGCCTCAAGTTTTCTTAATATGTCTCTACCTATCACAACGGAGTACATATTAGGTAAATTTTAATAGTTTTAAATATAAGGTTTAGATTATAGATACTTCTAAGCCTTATTCTAATATTTTTCTAATACATTCTTCTTCTTTCAGTATTTCGCTCATAGTGTGTCTTTCTATAAAACCTTTTGAGAATTGATGTTGACCTTTTCCAATTTTTTTAATTAGTACACCTTTTTTACTGTCTTCTTTTCCTATTGCTCTTAAAAATGATTTGTAAAATGCATGTTCCTTACCAAATTCCTCTAAAATATACTTCTTAGTAAAATCACTATAGCCACACTTTTTTAATGCTTTTATTTTTTCTTCATATCTTAAATCATTACTTTTTATCATTTCTTTTCATCTCCTGTTTCACATGTTAGGATACTATTTAACAACATTTTTTTCTTCATAATTTTTTTTGAATTCATAACTAAACAATTTTTACAAATTTTAATATTCTCTATTTCTTCTTCATAAAACAAACAATTTCGCTTTAGAAAAGGCATTTTAAATACATCTTTTTTATTTTCTATTTTTTTAGAACAAATAAAACAAGTACATTCTGACTCATTAGTTTCTTTATCTTTTGAAACACTGTCATGATTGCAAGATATTTCATTTATTTTTGATGAACTAATTTTTTCACAACTTGCAACAGTTTCAGAATTTTCTTTATCTCCATAATGAATTTTATAAATTTCTTCTATATCTGCATTTTCTAATCCTAAATAAGTTTTGTATGCTTTTTCTTTTCTGTCGCTATGCTTATGCTTTTTTATTATATCTAAAGCATTTTTTGCGTTTTTTTCTGTGCAAGAATCTAAACTTTCAACTTCTCCAAAACAAACAACATTGTTATTACTTGTTTCTACAATTGAAAACACCTCAACAAACTCTTTAAATTCTTTTACATTTTCAAATTCCATTTTTATCATTTTTTCACCCTATCCTTTTTTATTAAATTTAAAATCTTGACTTTTCTTTATAATTGCATCCAATTCGTTCTCTGTGTATTGGTTGAATGTTTGTTTAAAATTGGCAAATTTATTATTATTTGTCTTTGTTTTTTCTTTGACGCTCTCATTGCCTTTTATAGCCTTTTTAGGTATCTCGTTTAAGTAAGACTCGAATTTATTTCCAAAAAGCGTCTCAGGGCGTAAATAAGCGTTCATTTTATCATCTTCAAGCCAGTTTAACACTTTATTGTCTATTACTTTGTAAAATTCTTCTTCTGCAAAGCCCTCTTTGAGTCTTGCATCAATTAAAGACATAGTTTTCTTTGTTGTACTCTTAAAAGATTTATCTGCTGCTTTATTCAAATAGTCAATAATTCTTTTATATATTTCTTTGTCGTTTGTCTTTTCTTCTTTTTGCTCTGCAGGACTATATATATTATTAGTTAAATTAGTCTTGTTAATATTAGTCTTGTTACTAGTCACCCCATGACCTAGGGGTAGGTCACCACATGACTTAGGGTAGGTTACCTCATGACCTAGGGGTAGGTCACCACATGACTTACATACTTTTGCTGTTAGTACAAAATAAACATTGCTATCTTTTTCTTTAGAATTTAATTTGTTTCTATTTTCTTTTTTTATAAGACCTTTATTTTCTAGGCTTTTTATAACTTTTTTAACTTGGCTTTCGCTGCACCCACTTTTTTTAGAAATAGTTTTATGGCTTGGAAAACAAAAACTATTTTCGTTTGAATGTCTAACTAAGGTCATATAAATCATTTTTTCGTAAATAGTCAAATCCTCTCTATCGATTAAATCGTTTTCTATCCAAAACCAATCATTTTTTCTCAAATCTTTTAAAAGTTCCAAAATCTCACCCCCTTTCGTTTACGAATTATTCATTAAGATAACAATTTAAGTTCATAGTCATTAAATATCAAATCTTCTTCAGTTAAAGTTTTATATATCAATTCTTCTATTTCTTTTTCGTAATACACAACCGATACTTCATTTACTTTTATTTCAGTTATAATACAATCAATTTTTGTATTAAGTCTCGAATTTTTCAGCTGAACCACTTTCCCTAGATGCTTTTTGTTCAAAATCAAAACTATGCACCTCTTTTCCTTTTTCGGTCATTAATAGCCTTATCTATGTAACCCATAACATAACTTTTATCAATATCCGAAATTAGTTTTATTTTTTCTTCAATTGTTAATTCTTTTATTTCTTTTTTGAATTTAGTATTATCTTTCAAGGTAATACCTCCCTCCTTTTTAACCTAGTTAAATTATATATCGCTCAGTTAAATAAGTCAACATATTTTTGCTCAGTTAAATTTTTATTGACTCAGTTAAAATTAAATGATAATATTTAACTGAGGTGATAACATGTTAAGCGAAAGATTAAAAGATTTAATAGACACTCTTGGGATTAAAAAAGGTGACTTCGCGGAAAAAATAAATTTTTCCCAAGGGTATATTTCAATGATTTTAACTGGCACAAAGCAAAGTCCAAGTACACGTTTTTACGAATCTATAAAAAGAGAATTTAATGTAAATATAGATTGGTTAAAAAATGGCGATGGCGAAATGTTTGTAATAAAACATAAAGATTTAACGCCTTTCGAACTTGATTTAATTGAAAAATATAATACTTTGCCACTTTCTGAAAGAAAAATCGTTGAAGAAGTAATAAATGCAATGATTTACAAAAACATGTACGAAAACGAAAAAGAGGAATAACTTTCAAAATAAAAGTCTTAATAGACTTTTATTTTTTTTGTTCTACACTTTAATATTAGCACGGAAAACCATTTCAAAAATATTCGTACGACGAATATTCCGACCTATATTTACAATATTTACCAATTAATTTATCTATTTTCTAAATTGTAAAAAATTTCTATTGATTTTAATATTTTTTAATATTATAGTTTAATTTCGACATGGAGTCTTTATTAAAAACGCATAGAAAAAAGAAAAAACTCACCCAACGTCGATTAAGTGAGTTAACAGGCATAAGTCAAAGTTACATTTCGAAAATGGAAAATAGCAAATTTAAACACAGTCCAACCCTAACACAAATCATATTATTAGCTGATATATTAGAAATTGACCAATTAGTTTTGTCTGAATTTTTTTTAGAAAAGGAAAGGAAGCATTTAAAAAATACTAAAAAATATAATAAAAAAGCAGTTAAAACACTTAGTAGGGATTTTTTAAAAGAATGTAAAAATAAGGACTAGGTAATTATTTTTACCTAGTCCCTTTTTTCTACTGCTCTACTTTAATTTCACCTAACTCAATCCAATTATCTTTATATAATTCTGGAAATTTTTTCTCTACATCTGATTTTGATGCTCCTTGGTTTGCAAATTCCATTGCCTCAAACAATCTTGAATAATCTTTTAAGTTATATTTTAAAACTATTTCTTTTACATTCATATTCTTTTCAACTAATATTTTAACTTGCGCATCGAACTTATAATTAGCTGGCACTTGCTGGTTGTCTAATTTGTCAGTTACTTTTATATCTTTAAACTCGTAACCATCTGTACCGACTGCATTCCACCCAGTTTGAAATAATTTTACTGCTTTACCTGTTTTATTTTCAACCTCTACATTTACAACTTCGTATACATATTCAGATGCTTTTTTCTTTTCAATTCCATCACTGAAATATTCTCCACTTTCATTGAAACTTCCATCTTCATTTATATCGCCTTTTACATCTTCTTTTGTAACATCTTTTACAGTTATTTTAATTCCATCAACTTCGTTTTCATTAGCTTTCTTTTCTTTTTTAGTTGCATCATTAGCATTTTTGTTATAACTAGTTGATGAGCAAGCAACTAAACCTATACTTAATAAACATACTGCAATTAATAATAATGTCTTTTTCATCCTCAAATCCTCCATATTTTTTTATTTTGTTATATATTTCAACACGAAAACTTAATATTCCTTTTATTTTCTATTCCAGTAGTATAAAAATAATTTAATTGAATAATACCTATTTATTTCCATTTTAAGAATGTTTCTATAGTATCTAACATAAATATCTATAGTATTTAATAAAAACGTTTCTGATGTCTTGTATCACTTCTGAATGGTATTTTAATTTATTAATTAAATAATCATTTTCTTTTTATCTAAAAATATATTCTAGTTGTTTCTTTACTTCTGAAAAAAATATTAGTGGAATTTTAATTAGCTTTGCGTTTTTCTTAAATAAAGAAATAAATAGAAAACATATTCATGTTTTCTATTTATTAAGTTCTCTATATATTATGACCACCACTTTTTGCATTAGCGACCACCACTTTTTGCATTAGCGACCACCACTTTTTGCATTCTATTAGATTTCTAATTAAATTAAAAGGGTTATCCACAATATTATCAACAACTTATCCACAAAATAAAAATAAGCATAAAAATAGACCTTTCTAAAATGTAAAGGTCTATTTGCCTATTTCTTCATCTAATTTTTTCCATTCCTCAAAACTACAAAGTCTATATAATTTTACGGTTTTATTTATTTTTTTCTTTTTTTCTTTATCCCAAAACACTCTATTTTCCTTTCTAGTGTCTACATATCTGCACTTTTTAAATACTTGTATAATTTTTCTAATCTTACTTTTATTGTTTTCGCTATCGCCACAAAGCCCCACTCTTTCACAAAGAAATTTTTCATCTATTAAAGTAAATTCTTTTTCGTTAGTCATATAACACAACAAACAATATAGTTTTATAGCAAGTGTTTTGAAGCAAATAATAAGTTCTTCAAGCATTTCATGATGGATTGTAACAAATTTATGTACCTCATCATTGTAACCTGTTTCTAATCCATATCTAAGTCTATAAACTACACCGTTTTTTGTATTCTCTATTTCTAAAATATTATAATCAAGACTTTGTAATTTTTTTATATTTCTATTAAGTGTTGTTTCTACAATTCCAAGTTTTTCAGCGAGTTCACTTGTATTAAAGCTATTTTGATATAAATATCTATTTTTTTCTGTATGCATAATCCCCATACTCCCTTTACTTATAAGCATTAATGCTCCATACTCTCTTGCACAATAATTTTTTGCATCTAAGCAAAATGTTGGCATTGGTAATTTGTAATTTTTTTCTTTTGTTTCTCCTAAAGACAATTTATTTTCCCCCTCTTTAACAGGGCTTAAAACACTTTTAACTAATTAAGTTAAAAATTTCAAATTATTTTTGACTTTAAAACATTGATTTATAAGTAGTTTTAATCTATAATATAACTTATAAATTAGTTAAAAAAGGATATAATTATATCCTATATGAGCTTTAAGCTCCGTGGTAAGGAATAAGTCCAAAGTCGCCAAACTAACGCTTATTCCTTTTTTATTTTTTGTAATCTGCAATAAGTTAATATTAATTATAGCATAAATAATAATTAAAAAAATATATTGATTTTAAAAATAAATTATTTTTTAAAAATATATTTTTCTTAAAACTGTATTTTAAAAGACTTAGTGTATTTACTAAGTCTTTTTTATATGTAAATATATGTTATAATAATTTTAGCAAGAGAAGCAATCTATATTTTAAAAGAGTGGAGTCTATACACGAAAGATTATCCTCCCAACGCTACGAGGGGAGGTGATAGTATGGATAATTTTTTACTTAACATATTAGCTGGTGTTGTAGCTAGTTATGTATTCTATTTAATTAGTAAATTATTTAGACAAGTAAAAAACCGCTCTTTTGTGCGAAAGGGCGGTTGGGAATTTGATTTAAAAATCAAATTCAAAAAGTTTAAATAATTTTTTACTTTAGACTAAAACTGCACTCTCACAACTAGAATACAGTTCTCTTGCTTTTATTATATCACATTTTCTTAAAAAAGATACGAATTTATATCATTTCAATATACCAAATTTTTCTAAAAAAATAGGGAAAAACTATTGATTTTGACGTAACGTCATGATATAATATTATTATAGAAAGGAGGTGAAAACAAGGAAATGAGTAGACTTGAAAGAAGGCAAAAAAATAGAGAGAAAAGACTCAGCAAAGTTAAAGTTATTCTCTCTATCTTGAGTATTTTAGTAAGCTTAATAGATAGACTTATTAAACTACTAAAAGACTTGTAAGTTTTAAGCTAAGAAGGAATTGCACTTCCTTCTTAGTGACTTCTTTCTTAAATTATAACACATTTTCTTGAAACATATGAGTAAAAAAGTGTATAAAATATGTGTTGCTTTAATTGTCTTTACTATACTTTTAGACGTAATTCTTTTAGTAAAAAGTTTTAATCTAAGTAATATCGTTGGCTTACTTATAAGTTTTTTACTATTAGCATTTTTCAGATGGCAACGCAAAAAAGGGGAATGGTAATGTGGAAGAAACAAGATTTTTGAATGTGATTTTTAATCTAGGTGGTAGTGGCTCTATGAGTACTAAACTAAGTATTCCAATCACATTTTTTAGAGAGTTAGGAGTAACTGAAAACGACAGAAGCGTTGAAGTGACTTTAAGAGGCGAGGAAATAATAATTAAAAAGGCTAAGAATAAATAACTTTTTTCTAAAAAGAGGGTTAAAATTTTCTTAGCCTTCTTTTTAAAATTTTGCAATATTGTAAATACAATATTTATATATTGTTAATCATAATGTATGATACATGATTTAAATATTGTATTTATATTGTAATAATATTATCTTCAAAATATTTATATATTATTATATATAATATTAAAATATTATTGCAATATTGTAGAAATAATACTACAATAACATTATAATAATACGAAAAATGAGGTGTCTAAAAATGGCTGATACAAAACTACTTACATATTTTAATATAAAAGGTGGTATATATAAAACAACAACATCTATTATGACCGCTTACGAACTTGCAAAAGATAAAGATAAAAAAATTCTTTTATGGGATTTAGATGTACAAGCAAATTTAACACAATATGTTTACAAAGTAAATCACGACAGAATGACTACATTAGATATTTTAAAGGATGTTGACGCTAAAGATGTTATTATAAAAGCACCTAATGCAAATTATGCTAACATTGATTTAATTGCTTCTGACATTCAAATGGCGCGTTTTGAACAGGAGTTATCTCCTTTGCCAGCTAGGGAAAAGTTTTTATATCGCTGGTACATGGAAAATTTTAATACTCTAAATGAGTATGATTATATCATTTGCGACTTATCTCCTCGTTACGATTTGACGGCTAAAAATATACTTCTTTTAGCTGATAGTGTAGTTATTCTCGTGCAAGATAAAAATGTGTCCAGCCTTAGAGGGGCTGACTTATTTAAACAACTTTGGGATGTAGACAGAACTTATTTCGATAAAGAGGATAATATTAAAAATATTATGCTGGTTGGATTTGAAAAGAAAAAGACGCAAGTAAGCGAAGCGTTTGATTCTTACTTAGAAAGTTTTGAGGATTTAAGGAGCATGATGTTAAATACATATATAAGAAAAAATGAGTTTGTAGAGAAAGCATTGTTAAAAAAACTATCTCTAACAGACTTTTTAAAAGACACTAAAGACCATTTTAGCAGACAGGAATTTACTGCTATGTTAGAAGAACTAAAAGAGAAGGGAGTTTTATAGATGCCAAAATTTGATGGAGAACTTTTATCTAATAAAGAAAAGCCAGTTTTAAAGGCTGGTACAGTTGGGCAGGAAAATATTGTTTCTACGGATAATAATAAAGCATTAAGTATATATAATCTAGTCAATAAGAAAAGTAAAAAAGTTACTATGAGCGCAACACTAGATAAAGAACTTGTAGACAAATTAAAGTCTCTTGCTATAGATTTAGACAGCGATGTAAGTAAAATACTAAGCGATATGCTAACAAAGCTTTTGTTTGATGTAAATATAAAAGAAGATAATTTAATTGCTTACAATGAAAGAAGAAAATCAAAGAAATAAATAGCACATTATAAAAACATTGTTTGAATATTGTATTAATAATATTTAAGCAATGTTTTTATAATGTAATATATCTTGTATTAATAATGTTATTACAATGTGAATATAATATTATTACAATCTAAAAGGCTACATACTTTTATTTTAGTATATAGCCTTTTATATTATTTTTGATTAATTTGATTTTCTATTTTTTTGAATGCGTCAGTTTTTAATATTGCATTAAGAATTTTTTCTATAAGAGGATTCATCTTTTCTCTAAATTCATTAGATAAAACAACTTCTTCATCAATGTAAGATTCTTTAAAAGTCATAATATCAAAGTTCAATATTTGAATAGATTCAACATAGTAAGCTTCAAATTCTTTGACATTTTCTACTAAATCTTTTGTAAAGTGTAAAGCGTCAAACTCTTTAATTTTCTCAAAGTCAATCTGTTTATTAGAGTCTGTATATAAGTTAATATTGTCTGTTGTAAGTTTTAATATTTTTGCGCTATTTTCTATTTCTACATCGTACGGAACTGGGTCACGCACTAGTTGCGGACAAGCTAGAGTCAATACAAACCAGTCGGAATAAACTTCATTTTTAGGGCAACACCATAGCCCGCCTTGTATTTTATTTTGTTTACTTACTGTATAAGGTTTTTTAAATCTTTCTCTTGATATTTCTCCTATCCCATATGTAAAGTACATTTTAAACCTCCAAATTTTATATATTTAAATTATAGCATTTATTAGTGAACTATATCTGTATTAAGTTAAAGTTTTTAACACTCTACACCATCTCTAAATAATTGGTATGCAATTTCTATTTTTCTTTCAGCGCTTTCTATTTTTTTGTATTTTTCAATTTGCTTATTTTTTATGTCTGCAAAGCCATTTCTGTAAAATTGTTTATTTTTTTGTATTAATGTTTCTGTAATGTATTCTATAGCTTTTTCTATATCACTTGAATTCGGTGCTTGCTTTACTGCATCGTCAAATATTTCTACGATTTCAAGTACATTTTCTTTTATTTTATTAGACCAATCATCATCAAATTTTATTTCTTTAGCTATTTTTTTAGCTTCTTCATAGTTCATGCTATAATCTTTAACTTTTTTAAGTTTATAAGATGCTTGCGTTTCTCCTCTTAAAAAATTTAGATTCCCAATTTCTTCTGTAAATTGTGTGTCTCTAAAAATTTGATTTATGCAAAATGATTTTTTGTTTAAAGAATTATATTCTAAAACATTTCTAAAATTATCTATAAAGAACTTAGCATGCTCTATATTTCTTATTGCTTCTCTTATTCTTTCAAATTTTCTTTTACATCTTTCTTTCATTTCTTCTATACTCATATCTTTAACTTTGTAGTCTCCGTTTTTTATTCTTTCTATTTTAATCTTTTCTAGTTCATTGGTTAAATTTAAAATGTCTATTCTTATTTCATTAGCCCATTTGATTTGTTTTTCTGAGCCTTTCAATTCTTTCATTTCTGCATCCCCTTCCTTATTTAAGAAAGATAAGCAAAGACTAAACTGTACTTTGTAATCAACATCATTGTATTTTCTTTTTATTTCTCTTGTTATTTTATGTGCTTCTTTAAATAAGTTTTTCATCTCTGCCTATCTCCTTTTATTTTATTTGTTAATTATATTGTAACGTTTAAACGTGATAATGTCAATAAAATAATGTTAAAAATTGATAAATATATTTTAAAGCATTTTAGTATTGACTTTTAAATGTTAATACGTTATTATATATGTATAGACACGCAAGGAGGTTTTAAAGTGATTAGCAACGAAGAAATATACGAAATGGGTTTTAAAATAGGAAGAACTAAAGTTTTAAGTGTTAGTAAGCTACTGCAACTTAATACTGCTTGTAGAGTGCAAGATAGAAATACAATAATGGGAATTTTGTTACCAGCTTATATTAGCGCTGGAGTGAAATTTCCCGAAGAAATTTTCGAGAACTTGGAAAATATCGAATTTATGTTAGCATACCAACTGGGTCTAATCGCTGGTAATGCAAAAGAAAACGCAACTTTTAGTAGTTTTATTTCTCTAGCTGATGCAAGCGAAAGATATAATATTCCTCAGCCTACACTATTAAGTGCGATAAAAAGAGGGGCTTTCAAGGATGGTGAGGACTGCAAAAAAATTGGAAGGGATTGGATTTTTAAAGTTTCTGTACTTGAAGAAAAGTATAATAATAAAGAGAGTAAAGAATAAAACAAAAGATTTATTGCAAAAAATAAAAATAAAAAAAGGAGTGTATTTATATGGAAAAATTTTCTAAGGAAGTTGTGGTTAACGAATTATACGAAATAGAAACTAATGAAGGGTGTCACGAGGACTATATTGAGGATTACGAAAGCGAAGTAGATTTTTATTTAAGCAATGTCACATCTGATACATACGAAACTTATGTAAAAGAGTATTGTTCTCAAAATTTCGACGTATTTGTTTCTAACGAGTTAGCTTTTGAAATAATAGATGACTTAATCGCTAAAATTAAATATAATAATTAATTTACATAAAAGGATAAAATAAAAAAGGGGTAGCAACTAGTAAATTAGTTGCTACCCTCTTAAAAACTATCTTTTTATAAATTCTAATGCTTTTTTAGTAGTTTCAAATCTATCATTTCCCTTTATCTCAGTAAATTTTTCTTTAGTTATAGATTTTATTTTATTGCACGCTCCTGCTCCTACAACGTATAAATTTTCTGTTTTTCCTGCTACATAATCTTTTATATCACATATCAAACATTTTTCTTTTTCATATTTCCAACCAATAATCGTTGCTGGTATTCTATCGACTTCACCTTCAAAAACTATTGTGTGTTTATACATTTTACCTACCTCTACATTATTTATAGTTTTATTCAATACACCTTCTACAATTAACCTAGCCAGTCCTTTATATCCAAGTTTCTTAGCTTTCTCATAATCTTCTTTATTGTCACAGAAGAAACTTTCAATTAATATGGCTGTAGGCTTTGAACTATTTAAGATATACAAACTTTTATCTAATTTAGCACCTCTATTTTTAAATACTGTGTCTAGTTTCTTACATATTCTAGTTGCATACTCTAAACCTTTATTACTATAATATAGCACCTCTGAACCTTTTCCTTGACCATCACTTGCATTTAGATGTAACTCTATAAGTAGGTCATAACCTCCACCGTTAACTCTAGGTATTTTGTACGACTTTTCTTCATTCTTAGTTTTAAACTGCTTTTCGGGGCATATTATTACGTCCACCTTATGACCTTCTTTTCTGAATGTATCTGCTAATACTGGTGCAAGAGATTTATTATATTGATACTCGTTAACTACTCCATCAGCAGAAGTACATGCACCACTTTTTAAAATACTGTGTCCTACTGTTATACATATTTTCATTATTTATTTTCCTCCTTTAATTGTTTATAAGTTTGATTTATACCTATTGATATACCCCAGCAAATTACACCTTGTAAGACTGCATCAGCATTTAATCCTAGCATCCATACTGAAAAACCTATGCCAAGTATCAATAGCACTACTGGAATATACTTGTTATCTAACTGTTTATACTTCTTACAACCTGCTCCTATAACATAAAGAGCAGCTACTAAAATTAGCAACTGCTCGGGTATAAAACTTATTAAATTATCCATTTATTTTCCTCCTAATTTAAAATATTCCTCTTTGTATGGCAAATATAAAGAACCCTACAAGTGTTGTAATCATTGTTCCAATTAGCCACTTTAACATGCTTGTAAGTGAGTTTAAATTCTCGCATAGTGCTTTTAACTCTGCTTTAGACTCTATATTTGCTATCTTTAATTCGTCTATTTCTTCTCCATGCTTATCTATTCTTGTTTCATGTCTTTTTAAATCTGCTTCGAAAAGTTCTTCATTCATGAAAACCTCCTAATTAATTGAAATAAAAAAGAACCTTCTATATCGTTGGTTCTGTTCCTTCTACTACTCCACTATGCTCTATAATATAATCTTCTACTGCTTTTCTGTACTCTGTGTTAGTTACATCATCTAACTCAAACTCTCGATTTTTTAAAGGGTTCAATCCTTTGTTTAATATTCTCTCTGCTAGTATTCTTACTACAACATTATTTATATTCATTATAAAATTCCTCCTACTTTTTCATTTTCATTTAATAATATTTGATTTTCTAACTCTTGTATTCTCTTTTCTTCTTCACTCACATATATTGGCATTTCTTCCAAAACAGGCTGTTTAGTCTCTATGTTTATACCAATAATTCTGTTTTTATTATAATCTACACTTCCATATGGAATATCAATGCAATGTAATTCTGTTATTGTATCATGCTCCAATACATCACCTGTCGCTTCTCCTGTTTGCAGAAGTATTTTACCTGTTTGGTCAAATATAATTCTATTTGCTCTATTCATTTTTATCACCTCATTTATATAAATTTTATAGCGTGCCAATTGTACAAAGTATAAGGCAAAGAAGGATTATATGCAGGAATGTAAATGCCTTCATTATTCATATAAACATTGCCCTTATTATTTATATAGACTTGACCGTTAGCAGAATATTTTTGATTCCCATATGTTTTGTCTAATAAAACTGTAACTGTAAAATCTTTATCACTAGAAATTGATGGTAACGAACAAACAGCAAAAACAAGATATTTAAGAAATTTAGTTGGGCTATTAAGTTTACATTCACATTCAGCAAAAAATACATTTGGAATAAAATTAAGACCTTTAATATTAAGCCAGTCAATAGGTTTTTGTGGATAATCGGGGTTGTACACACCAGCATCATATAAATAAGCAGTATCTGCTGCATTCATTTTTGTTGCTGCACTCCCTGTTGCATATTTATATTTTGTATTTAACTGTGTTATAGTGTTATTAGCTTGTGTTAACTGATTTATTAAATCTTGTACACTAGCATCTGAACTATCAAAACTCGTTTTAATCTTCTCTGATAGTTCAACAAGTGTATTATTTAAACTTGCTTCTATATTCTTTAATGCTAAAGTATTTACAATACTTGTTTTACCACTTTTAAATGTATCTTTAATTTCTATCCATTTGCTTGTAACCTCCTCAGTTGTAGAACCACTTGGAAGAGGTGCAATTCCTTTACTTATACTCAATACCTTTTCTGCTGTAGCATTGGCACTATCTGTAACAACTATTTTAAGTGTGTGCAGTGCATTATCTTCTAATGTATAGTTAATTGTTTTCTCTGATGTTAAATCTGTTGTTATTGTTTCTTTTAATGCATCATCAATAAACCACTCTATTTTAGTTAATAATGTAGGGTCTGTATGGTCTGCTTTAAATGTTGCTTGTGTGGAGTTATAAGAGGATATAGTTAAAAATGGTAATGCCTGTAATAATGTTATCTTGGCATAACCATCTGCTTTAGTAGTATTACCACCAACAATCATAATAACATCACTAAGATAATATTTAGATGTAGGCGTATATCCAGATGGTTTATAGCTATCTTTAGTTAACACATAACCACTTCCACCTCCTGCTCCACCAACTCCTATTATAGCAGAGCCACCAAACCAGCCACCTCCACCTCCGCTTCCATTTCCGCTTCCATCTCCTGTTATAA
>NZ_JACVWJ010000016.1:0-37088 GCF_020676075.1 Clostridioides sp. ES-S-0001-03
TTTCTTTGACTAATTGTTTTCTTAAAGTATTCATAAAAAATCTCCTTTACGACATTTGATTATATTTAAATCATTGCCATAAAGAAGATTTTTATTAACCTTGAAGCACAAATTATTTTACATTACCTTATATCTTATATAATTACTAAAACTCATACAAGTTTTAAGTATACATACTGATGTGTCTATCCTATTTTTTCAATACTCTCTTTTAATATACTTACACGATTACTTTCTTTTGCTGTGACTTTTCCCTTTTTAATGTTTAGTTTTTGATTTTGTTCTAAATTAGTAAATACTACTGGGCTTATTGTTGATAAACCATTTTTTTCAATATATTCTAAATCCATATTAACCAGTTTATCACCCGATTTAACTTCATCTCCTACATTTACAAATACATCAAACCCATTTCCTTCTAAGTTTACAGTCTCTATACCTAAATGTATAAGTACTTCTACTCCAGTTTTTTTAGATTTGATTATTATTGCATGTTTAGTTGGAAATACAACTCCAATAGTTCCATCTACTGGTGAATAAATTAATCCATCATCAGATTTAATTGCAAAACCATCGCCCATTAATTTACTTGAAAATACAGAGTCTGGAACTTCTTCTATACCTAAGATTTCTCCATTTGTCAATGAATAAATTTCTTCTTCCACCAAAGTATTACCTATATTAGTGTTTTCTGTGTTATTATTTTTTTCCATTTTCTTTTTATCTATATTTTTAATATCAGTATTTTCAATCTTTACTTTTCCCTCTATTATATCTTTTATATTAGATTTTATTGCATCTGATTTTGGACCAAATATAGCTTGGACATTGTTTCCAATAACCATTACACCTGCTGCTCCAAGTGATTTCAACTTTTCTTTATCCACTTTATCTATATCATTTACAACTAATCTAAGTCTTGTTATACAAGCATCTAAACTTTTTAAATTTTCTTTATTTCCTAAAGCTATTAGTATTTCTGATGCTAACTTATCTTTTGAAATCTCACTAGTCTCCACATTAGACTCTGATTCATCTTCTCTTCCTGGCGTCTTTAGGTTAAACTTTCTTATCATAAATCTAAACACACTATAATATAATACTGCAAATCCAATACCTACTAAAATAGCTAGATACCATGTAGTTCTATTAGGAAGTACACCAAATAGTAAGAAATCTATTAATCCTCCTGAAAATGTGAATCCGATTTTAACTCCTAATAGTTGCATTACTGCATATGATAAACCTGAAAACAAACAATGTACTACAAATAATGCTGGTGCAACAAATAAAAATGCAAACTCTATTGGTTCAGTTATTCCTGTTAAAAAAGATGTAAGTGCAGCTGATACCATTATTCCTGCTACAAATTTTCTCTTTTCTGGCTTTGCTTCATGTACCATAGCAAGTGCTGCTGCTGGAAGACCAAACATCATAAACGGAAACGCCCCTGTCATAAAAGTACCTGCTGTGAAATTTACTCCATCTTTAAGTTGAGCAAAGAATATCTTTTGGTCACCCATTACAAGTTCACCTGCTTTGTTTACATATTCTCCAAATTGATACCAGAATGGATTATGGAAAACATGATGTAAACCAAATGGTATTAATAACCTTTCTAAAGACCCTTCCATAAATGCTGCTAATGTTTGATTTGCTTCTATAACATTTTTTGAAAAACTAAGTAATCCTTCTTGTATTGGTGGCCAAATAAATGATAATATAATTCCTATTACTATTGCTGTTAATGATGTAACAATAGGCACAAATCTTTTACCTGCAAAAAAACCTAAATATTGAGGTAGTTCAATTTTATAAAATTTTTTATAAAGATAAGCAGCCACTATGCCTATTATAATACCACCAAATACACCTGTTTGAATTGTTGGTATTCCAACAATACTTGCATACATAGAGTTATCTATCATATCTTCTGTGACACCTGCCATAACACCCATAGACGTATTAAGGATTAAAAAACCTACTATAGCTGCCAATGCTGCTACACCTTCGCCTTCGGTTAGACCCACGGCTACACCAACTGCAAATATAAGTGGCAAGTTATTGAATATGATTTGCCCTGAACTTTCCATTATACTTATTATAAGTTGGAATGTAGGATTTGCTAGTGCTGGAAAATGAGCAAGTAACGCATCTCCTGCTAAAGCATTACTTACACCAAGCAATATACCTGCTGCTGGAAGTAATGCAACTGGTAACATTAAAGATTTTCCTACTTTTTGTAAAACACCAAATATTTTTTTCATTTACTTCTATCTCCTTATTATTTTATATTTTTTAAATAAAAAAGACTTAAGTTTATAAAAAATTACACTAGTAACTTTAATCCTAAAAATAAACCTCATGTTAATATAAATAAACCTATATCAACCTAATTTTAGAATTAAAAATAAACTGTTATAATTTTCTTATAAACCTAAGTCTTGCCTGCATTATCAGTAACAATCTTAATGTTTTAAAATTATTATATTGCTATTAAATTTTACATAATATCTTAAACACCGATATTGAATTTATATTTATTTAGTATGTTTATCATGAATTCAACACAGATATGACTCTTTTAATATGTAGTGTTAAATATAATAATTCATCTTGACTTACATAGTACTCATAGTTTTTCTCTACATGTGTCTTTATTTTATATGCACAATTATAGTCTTTTTCATACTTTATCTTGATTATATCTACAATATCATTATTAGTATCATTGAGTTCCTCTCTTTTTACTAATCTATTTGCAAAAAATTTTAAGTGTGTAAGAAGTCTATCATAATTTATATCATCTTCTTTAAACTCAACTCTATAATAATATCTTATAATATTTAGTATGTCTTTTACAATTTTAGTAATTAACAGGGATTCCTTTGAACTGCCTTTATAATTTGAATTTACTATGTGCATAGCTATAAATCCTGCCTCATCTAAAGGAAACTCTACATTAAATTCTTTATTTATATAATCTACAGCCCATTTTCCAATCTCGTATTCTTTTTTGTGAATTCTTTTTATTTCATGTAGTAAATCATTTTTTATATTTATATTTTCATGATATCTTTTAATTGCAAATGCAATATGGTCAGTAAGTGCTACATATATGTACTCATAAAGTTCAGTATTTAAAATGCCTTCTGCATGAGCAATTACCTCTGTACTCACTTCAAAAAACTTCTCATCAACCTGGCTTGCTAATTTTCCAATTTTATCTATAAAACTTTCATCTTGTGTTACAAAGGTTCTTTCAATTTTACTTTTATCTACTTCTTGACCTTTCTTTTTTTGAAATCCTATTCCACATCCTGTTAGTATTAATTCTTTTTTTTGGTTTTCATCTAAAACTAACACAACATTATTATTGTAAATTTGTTGAATAATCATAATCAATATCTCTCCCAAAATACAATTTCCCTTATTCATAAAAAAACACCTAAATTAAGATACAATTCACCTGTATATCCTAACTTAGGTATTGCCTGCTTCCCAGTAACAATCCAATTTGTTAACGCTCATAAATATTGTATTCAATTTATAGCTTTATTCTATTATAAATGGATATCTATGTCAAGCAATTATTGAAAACTGTTTCCTATTTTTTAGTACCAATAAAATTTAAATCCTATACAGTTTATTTTTTTCATTCTATCATCATCATTTCATCATAGAGAATATTTTCCAATAGTTCTTTAGCTACGTCTCTTGATATTTGTTTGGTTTCAACTAGTTGTTGAATACTATCTCTTTCACTTTGTATTGCCATTAATCTATAGTATACTACTTTTGCTTCAAATTTCTCATCATTATGAATTTTTCTAGTTAGCCAATTTAGATAACGATTATAAAATCTAATTACTATTAATGATTCATGCCTATTATCTTCATTAATATTTTTATTTATAAATGATATAGCTGTCTTTGTAGAAAGTGCATATGCATGGTGAAACTCTTTAATTAGTTCCTTATTTTCAGATATTATTTTTGTAATCTTTTCTTTTACTTCTGTTTTTACCTTTCTATCTATAATCCACATACTTATTTTTAATTTTACAATCTTAAATATTGATTTTTGGACAGATTTTCTCGATTTTGTAATATAAAATCTATATAACTCAAATGCTCTACCAGAAATTTTTCCATCATTCAATAATTTATGAACAGCTATTAAGCCTTGATTATCTGCCTCTGCAATCATCATATTTATAATTTTGTTATCTGGAATATTTAATATACCCTTTTCTAAATCTACTAGCTGCTCATTTAAATCATGTATTACTGGCTGTACCTCTTGCGCTTTTTCATTGCTAAGTTTTAAAATAGCTTCTTTTAAAATTAATTTATATGCCTCTCTATCAGACAATAAGTCTTCTGACTTTTGTACATTCTTTTTTAATAGTACTGGCAATAAAACTGTTGCGAGTAATAAACTTATAAGTATGACTTCTGATGATATAAACAAAACAATATCTCTCATTGGAAACATATCTTTATTGTCTAGGTAAAATGGTATAGATAGAGCAGTTGCAAGTGTAAATGTACCATGAACACCACAAGTAGCAACTATTAATGAATATTTCCATCTAGAAGTATCATCTTTTTCAAATTCTTCATTCTTAAATCCTAAAAAACCTGTAAAGAAATTATTTAAAGGATTTTTCTTGATTTTTATAAAAGAACTGTGCCATAAATACACCCATATAAATCTTATAATAAATAATATAACTACAATTAAAATAGCAATAAAAGTTAAATTTAATGCTATATCTTCGTTGTTAGTGATAATTCCTTGATATATACCTGGCAACAAAAAACCAAGTAATGTAAAGACAAACCCATTCAGTACATACTCCAAAACATACCATGTATTATCTGATATTATTCTCAATTTAGTCGTTGTATTTTGTAAATGTTCTTTTTCGATTCCATGGGCTATACCTGCCATTACAACTGCTAAAATTCCGGATACTCCTAGCTCTTCTGACACAAAATACACAAAAAGTGGAGTCGTTATCTGTATTACTATTACCATTGGTATTTCTTCTAAATTCCACTTGTGCAAATTAAGTCTTATTTTTATGATTATATATCCTAAAATACTTCCTACTATTATTCCTCCAAATGCAGTAATCAAAAATTGAATACTTGCTTCTTTTATTGAAAAAAAGCCTGTAACGGTAGCAAGTACTGCAACTTTAAATGCCACTACCCCTGCAGCATCATTTAATAGCGATTCTCCTTCAAGTATATTCATCATATTTTTAGGAAAATCTAAACCTTGTGTAATTGATTTTACTGCTACTAAATCAGTTGGAGATATTACTGCTGCCAAAGCGAATGAAACTGATAGTGGCATTTCAGGAATAAGAAAATGTATAAAAATCCCACCTGCAAATACTGTTGTTAAAACCAGTCCAAATGCAAGAAGTAAAATTGGTCTTCTAAGTTCTAATAATTCTCTTCTTGATACATTTTGACCTTCACTAAATAATAGTGGAGCTATGACACATATTACGAATATATCTGGACTAAACGAAAAGGAAAATTTAAATGGTAAAATAGACAATAAAACACCTAATACAATTTGATAAATTGCAAGAGGAATATTGCTCCATTTTTTACTAAGTATAGTTGAAATTATTGTACAGACCAACAAACCTAATAAAGTTACTAAAATTGACATAGCTACCTCTCTTTTCAATATATAATTTATAGATTAGACTTATATATTAACTATCTTAATATTGATAGTATTACACTTTACATGTAATTATAAAATATTTACTTTAATCTATTATTCTTATTATATACGCCAAATTTAGTTTTGAAAACCTCTACATTAAGTGACATGCAACCATATGATTTTTTGAGATTTCCTTTAAAGCTGGTACTTATATTTTACATATTTCCTTACAATAAGGACATCTTGTATGGAACTTACATCCAGATGGTGGGTTTGTTGGAGATGGAATATCTCTCTATGATACTACTACTAAACTTCAAGAACCTAGGTTAAAACATATTTTTGGTACAGATGAACTAGGAAGAGATTACTTTGCTAGAGCACTTTATGGTGGACGAATTTCACTTAGTGTTGGTATCTTATCAATGCTTATTTCTATAGTATTTGGTACTGCTGTAGGTGTTATTAGTGGCTATATTGGTGGGAAACTAGACCAGTTCTTGATGAGATTAGTAGACATGCTTATGAGTATTCCAAGTTTTTTAGTTTTAATTGTATTAAATACTTATCTAGCTCCTAAGGCTTCTATAAAGAAACTATCACAGTTGCTGGTTCATTAAATATTGCAAATGCTATCTTAACTGAATCTGCACTTAGTTTTTTAGGACTTGGTATACAGTTACCTCTTGCATCATGGGGTAACATGTTTCAAGATGCTCAAAGACATATTTTTGATAAGTTATATTTAGCTGTATTTCCTGGCTTACTTATCTTCTTAACAGTTATGAGTTTAACTATAATAAGTAAAAAGTTCTCTAATAACACTTGATAATATCAATACTTTAAAATAAAAATACAAAATATTTTACAGTGAGTGTATAAATACACTCACTGCTTTTTATATATTTCAAAATAAAAATTTTATATATTATAGAATTTAATGAAGTTATATATTAAGTAACTTTAATAACCTTCTAAATTATTTATATATTATATAAAATTTATTTTCCCTTAATTAATATGTAGTTGAAAAACTAATAGTTTATTGTAATTGAACTTAATTATTTTATCTATGATTTGTTATTAAAATAACAAATCATAGATTCTTTTTACTAAAGAAATCTATAATAAATTTAAATACATGTTCATCTACATGACTATAACGCTCTTTTTTAGGTCTACATAACACAACCTTCCATGTGATAGGGTCATTAAATGGTTTTTCTATAATTTGACTATTTTCAAAAAAATCGTGTACTGGTGATGGTAAAATAGTTATAAAGTCAGAATTTGTAGTTGACAACAACAAGAAATCCCAAGAACCAGACATAATATACCTCTTAAGTTTAACTTTTTCATCAGTAAATTTTTGCATTAATTTATGATGTATCATAAATGTAGGATTAAATATTGCAAGCAGTTCTTCATTTAAATCATTCCAATCTATTTTATTTTTCTTTGCGAGATGATGATTTATATTTAAAAATGCTGTAAGTTCGTCTTCTTGAAGTACATGTTCTGTTACTACACTCCTATCAATTTTATGTGGATGTAAAAGAACTGCATAATCTAATTCCTGCAAAATAAGCATTCTACTTAAATCGTATGCCCCCTTCTCTACTATATCAAATTCTATGTCTGGATTGTTTGCAACTAATTGTGCAACTACATCAGAAAAAGCTATTCCAAGTATAAGTGGTGGTATTCCTATTCTAACTTTCCCTTTAAACTGAACAGAATCTTCTCGCAAATCCTCCATCATATTTTTATATTCATTTATAATATTTTCTGCATTTACATAAAATCTTTCTCCTGCTGGAGTTAAGCCATTTAACCTGCCTTTATATCTCTCAAATAAATACACATTTTCATTTTCTTCAAAGGTTTTTATAATTTGACTTAAGGCTGGTTGAGATATGTGAAGAGTTTTTGATGCAATTGATAAATTAAAACCAGATTTCACTATTTCAACAAAATATTTTAACTGTTTTATATCCATTTCAAACCACCTTTCTTACAAGTATAGTTGATATTAATATTTTTTCTTATAAGAACATTTTATAAGAAAAGCGAAATAATTTCATTAATATTTTAACAAAATATTCCTATATATATATTCTAAATTTTTATCCTATAAATTTTCCTTATATGTTGTATAAAAAATTAGACTTAGACAAAACACATTTTTAGCCGTAATCTATAGTTAGAAAGAGGAAAACCTAAGGCATTAGGAATAAAAATAATTAAACTACTTAAAAACAAGTTTGTATTATAAGTAATTTATTATAGTGTTCTTCAAAGTTTTTTATTCAGAAAATTTCAAATAATCATTCAAGGAGGAACTATTAAATATGAAAGATGTAGTAATTGTATCAGCAGTAAGAACACCTATAGGAAACTTTGGTGGCGTATTTAAAAATACTTCTGCTGTTCAACTTGGAGTTGTAGCTGTTAAGGAAGCTATATCACGTATAAAACTTGATTTATCTGAGATAGATGAAGTGATAATTGGAAATGTTCTACAAGCAGGTCTTGGACAAAATGTTGCTAGGCAAATTGCCATAAACTCAGGTATACCAAGTTCTGTACCAAGTTACACAGTAAATAAATTATGTGGCTCAGGACTTAAAAGCATTCAACTAGCAGCTCAATCAATTATAGCTGGTGAAAATGATGTAGTAATTGCAGGTGGTACTGAAAATATGAGTCAATCACCTTACATTATTCCTACTGCTCGTTTTGGTAGTAAAATGGGCAATGTTACTATGGTAGATAGTATGCTAACAGATGGTCTTATAGATGCTTTCAATCAATATCATATGGGAATTACTGCCGAAAATGTTGCTGATAAATTTGGAATTACAAGGGAAATGCAAGATAAAATAGCACTAGAAAGCCAAAATAAAGCTGAAGAAGCTATAAAAAACAATCGTTTTAAAGACGAAATTGTTCCAGTAGAAGCTGCGATAAATCATAGAGAAATTAAAACTATTGATACAGACGAATATCCTAAATTAAGCATGACATCTGAAATACTATCCAAGCTTAAACCTGCCTTTAAAAAAGATGGTACTGTAACAGCTGGAAATGCATCAGGAATTAATGATGGTGCAGCAATGATGATACTAATGAGTCAACAAAAAGCAGATGAACTTGGGCTTAAGCCGCTTGCTACAATAAAATCATATGCATCATCTGGTGTAGAACCTGAAATAATGGGAACTGGTCCAATTCCTGCAACTAAAAAAGCACTAGAAAAAGTGGGTCTTAATATTAACGATATAGACTTGATAGAGGCGAATGAAGCATTTGCAGCACAAGCACTTGCAGTTAAAAATGAACTTCAAATAGATTCGTCTAAACTAAATGTAAATGGTGGTGCAATAGCACTAGGACATCCAATAGGAGCAAGTGGAGCTAGAGTACTTGTAACCCTTATTTATGAAATGCAAAAACGTAAAGTAGAAACTGGCCTTGCAACACTTTGTATTGGTGGTGGTCAAGGAATAGCGATGATAGTTTCACGATAGGAGGAAATATGAATAAAATAGTTAGCATTGATGAGGCTCTATCTCACATCAAAGATGGAGATACAGTAATGGTTGGTGGATTCATGGCCAATGGTTCCCCAGAAAATTTAATTGATTATTTATGTGATAAAGGTATAAAAGATTTAACATTAGTTTGTAATGATACTGGTTTTATTGACAAGGGTGTTGGAAAGATGGTTGTTAATAAGCAGTTCAAAAAGATAATTGCCTCTCACATAGGATTAAACAAAGAAACAGGAAGACAGATGAATGATAATGAAACATGTGTCGAATTAGTTCCTCAAGGAACTCTTGCTGAACAAATTCGTGCAGCTGGTTATGGCTTAGGTGGAATACTAACACCAACTGGCATTGGTACTCTTATAGAAGAAGGAAAGCAAAAGATTGTTGTCGATGGTAAAGAATATCTTCTTGAAAAACCAATTCATGCTGATGTTGCTCTTTTATTTGCTTCAAAGGTAGATAAAGCAGGTAACTTAGTTTACAAAGGTTCTATGAATAACTTTAATAATTTAATGGCTTCAGCTGCTAATATTACAATAGTCGAAGCAGGCGAAATTGTTGAAATAGGTGATATCGACCCAAATGAAGTTACTACACCAGGTATTTTTGTGAATTACATCGTTGAAGGAGGTAATTTATAATGGATAAATTAGAAATACAAGAATATATTGCAAACAGAGTCTCTAAGGAATTAAAGGATGGAGCTGTTGTAAACCTTGGTATAGGCTTACCAACCAAAGTAGCCAATTATATTCCAGATGAGGTAAACGTTATTTTACAATCTGAAAATGGATTTCTAGGTCTAGGACCAGCTGAAAGTGGAAATTCAAGTGATGAAACTATTGTAAATGCTGGTGGTCAGCTAGTTACTATCCTTCCTGGAGGTTGTTTTTTCGATAGTGCCACTTCTTTTGGAATAATTAGAGGAGGTCATGTAGATATAACTGTTCTTGGAGCACTCCAAGTTGACAAATATGGTAACATAGCAAATTATATGATTCCAGGTAAAATGGTTCCTGGGATGGGTGGAGCTATGGATTTAGTAACTGGAGCAAAAAAAGTCATTGTAGCAATGGAACACACTTCAAAAGGTTCAGCAAAAATATTAAATAACTGTACTCTCCCACTTACTGCAACCAATGCTGTAGATTTAATTGTAACTGAGATGGGAGTTATAGAAGTAACTACAGATGGACTCCTTCTTATAGAAATAAATCCTATCTTCACATTAGACGAAGTTCTTTCTGCTACTGAAGCACCTTTAATATTGTCAGATTCATTAAATAAAGAGGCATCGATTATTTAAAATTAATCAAAATTACATCAGAAAATAAATTTAAAAGATGTAAAATATTAATACAAAAAATTAATATAAAAATAAAATTAAATTGGAGGAAATAAAAATGGTTAAAGACAAAGTTGTATTCGTAACAGGAGCTGCAAGTGGAATAGGTAAACAAATAGCTGAATCATTCTTGAAGAATGGTTCTAAGGTAGTATTCTCTGATATAAATCAAGAAGCGCTAGATAAAGTTACATCAGAATTACAAAAAGAAGGTTATGATTGTGCAAATGTAAAGTGTGATGTAACTAAAGAAGAAGAAATTAACCATGCAATAGATAAAACTATAGAAAAATATGGAAGATTGGACATACTAATAAATAATGCTGGTCTTCAACATGTTGCTATGATAGAAGATTTCCCAACTGATAAATTTGAATTTATGATAAAAATAATGTTAACAGCACCTTTTATAGCTACTAAAAAAGTATTCCCTATAATGAAAAAACAAGGATTTGGTCGTATAATAAACATGGCTTCAATCAATGGTGTAATTGGATTTGCTGGTAAAGCTGCTTACAATTCAGCTAAACATGGACTTATAGGTCTAACAAAAGTTGCTGCACTTGAAGCTGCTGACTCAGGTATAACAGTTAATGCTATATGCCCTGGATATGTAGATACTCCACTTGTTAGAGGTCAATTTAATGACCTATCAAAAACTCGTAATGTACCACTAGAAAATGTATTAGAAGAAGTTCTATATCCACTTGTACCTCAAAAACGTCTACTAGATGTTCAAGAAATTGCTGATTATGCAATGTTCTTAGCTAGTGATAAGGCTAAAGGAATTACAGGACAAGCTTGCCTACTAGATGGAGGATATACTGCACAATAATTATTACATATTTAGGACTTGAGGAATTTATTCTTCAGGTCCTTCTACTAAGGAGGGATATTTATGAGTATTATCGCACCAATTGGTATAATTATTGGTATTATAGCTATTATATATTTTTCAGTTAAAGAAATTCATATAACTATAGCTGCTCCAATAGCAACTTTGATAGTTGTTCTCTTAAATAAAATGGATGTTGTGACATCAATGCTGGGTGCTGACAAAAATAATTATATGGGAGCACTTGGAAACTATATAATGAGTTACTTTGCAATATTCTTGTTAGGTTCTATACTTGCCAAGTTTATGGAGGAAAGTGGAGCTACTGTATCTATAGCTGATTTTATTCTAAATAAATTTGGTTCTAATCACCCTTATAGAGTTTTAGTGGCTATATTTATAGTAAGTTTTATATTAACATATGGTGGAATAAGTTTATTTGTAGTTATGTTTGCAGTTATTCCACTTGCAAGAACTCTATTTAAAAAACTTGATATTTCTTGGAATCTTATTCAGATACCTCTTTGGCTTGGAATTGCAACAATTACTATGACTATGATTCCTGGTACACCAGCTATTCAAAATGTTATTCCTATTCAGTACCTAAACACATCTCTTACTACAGCAGCTATACCAAGTATTGCAGGAAGTATAGGTTGTGCTGTATTTGGTCTAGTATACATGAAATATACTTTAAACAAGAGTCTTAGGAAAGGAGAAACTTATGCAACTTACACTTCAGATGTAGAAGAAGAATCTTTAGATAGAGAGTTACCAGGATTTTTTGCAAGTATTTTTCCTCTATTGTCACTTGTAGTCATAGCAATATCTGGAAGCACTTTTGGTTCAGAGTTTATGAAAAAAAATGTAATTTACATAGCTTTAATAGTTGCAATTGTTTTATCTGCTTTTCTATTCCGTAAATTTTTATCATCAAAAATACAAACATTGAGTATTGGTGCTAGTGGTTCTATAGGACCTATTTTTGCAACATCTTCTGCTGTTGCATTTGGAGCTGTAATAATGGCTGCACCAGGCTTTGATATATTCAGTAAACTTATCATGTCAATACCAGGAAGTCCACTTATAAGTCTTACTGTTTTAACTTCAACAATGTCAGCAATAACAGGCTCCTCTTCTGGGGCTTTGGGAATAGTAATGCCGAACTTTGCAGATTATTATCTAAGTACTGGTATGAACCCAGAGTTAATCCATCGTGTTGCTACAATTGCTTCAAATATATTAACAATAGTACCTCAAAGTGGTGTGTTTCTTACATTCTTGAGTTTATCTAAATTAACACATAAAACTGGTTTTAAAGAAACTTTTATTGTGGTTGCAGTTGGTTCATTAATAGCAGAAATCATTGTAATTACATTAGGATTACTAATGTATTAAACTAAATCAAACTACAATTTATTATATAAAAAGTCATCTATTTATGATAGATGGCTTTTCTATTTTCAAGAATCTAATTAAAGATACTTTTTTTACTGATTTTCAAAGTATATATTAAATAAATATCACTAACTATAAAAAAAATTTACCACAACCAGAATTTTACATCATAGAATTATTATAAAAACACTATTTCTTCTAAAGCAGTTATGCCATACTATGCAGATTAATGATGAAAATTATCAAACATCATAAAATATACCTATTTATTCCAGGTATATTTTATTTACATATCTTTACAGTAAAAAAACACTTGATTCTATGTTAGTATAAATGCACGGGTACCCCCTACACTAAAGGTTACAATTTAGTAACATTTTTAGAATTTTTAGATTGAGAGGTGTTTATAATGAGAAAAAATATACCAACAAAATTAAAAACTATACTAGCTTTAGGAGTGTTAACCTTAGCAACAGCTTCCAGTGCTGTTACTGCAAGTGCTTCGTCACTTGAAAATAATATGAATATAAGTAATAAAAATTTAGTATATACTAATGCTAAATTTAAGTTTTCAGCAAAACCAAATTGTTCTGTAAAACCAGAACTTAAACCTGACAAAGATAATTCTTGTAAAGATAAGAATCACAATGACAAGAATTGTAATATTACTAACAAGCCTAATGGCAACAATAATTCAGGTTCTACTAATAAACCTGAGGATAATAATAACTCAGACTCTAATAAGCCTGAAGATAGTAATAAACCAGAGGACAATAAACCTGAGGACAACAACAATTCAGACTCTACTAATAAGCCTGAAGACAATAATAACTCAGAATCTAATAAACCTGAGGACAACAACAATTCAGACTCTACTAATAAGCCTGAAGATAATAATAACTCAGAATCTAATAAACCTGAAGATAATAACAATTCAGGCTCTACAACTGGAAATTTTTCAGCTTACCAAAAAGAAGTTGTTGATTTAGTAAATGTAGAGAGATCTAAAGCTGGATTAAATCCACTTACTCTTGATGCTGATGTATCAAATGTCGCTACAAAAAAATCTCAAGACATGATTGACAACAACTACTTTGCACATAATTCTCCAACTTATGGTTCTCCATTTGACATGTTGAAAAAGTTTGGGATAAGCTATAAAACAGCTGGTGAAAATATAGCAATGGGACAAAAAACACCAAAAGAAGTTGTAAATGCTTGGATGAATTCTGAAGGTCATAGAAAAAATATATTAAATCCAAATTACAGTAAAATAGGTGTTGGAGTAGCACAAAAAAGTGGTGGTTCAATTTACTGGACACAAATCTTTGTAGGATAAAATACTCTTTTTCTATATATACAAAAAGAGTATCTCAAGATGATTTTTAAAAATCATAAATGGGATACTCTTTTGTATCTATACTATTATATAGTGTTTTATCTTTAATATATTTTTTATACTAAATATAGATTCTTTTAAAATGATAGATTTAAAGCTAAATCACAAAACTGAATACTTATATTTGAATATAAAATATAAATTCCTATATTATAAATATTATTTAATAATTAAATAATTTAAAAATCCATTAAAAAAAAATAAAACCTTCCTTTTAGTGCCATTAGACTTCTTTCTAAAATCAAACTTAATGCTTCTAATTTGCGTTTTTTCTCCTCTTTATTCCAAGAAAAAATACCTGGGTCAAGTAAAAAAGTAAAAACAGATAAAATTATCTCTGATACTTCTAAAGTATATTCACATTTAAATATGCCTTCTTCCACTCCTTGTTGAAATATTTCTGCAACAATAGTAGAAAGTGAAGTAAGTATTTCTGCAAGAGATTTTTCATGGATTGAAGCATTAAATTGTTGATGAAGATATTCATCAATTGAAGATTCAACTGTTGATGTTATATAACTTTGAAATAATAACATCAGTTTTGAAAAATTATGTGGCCTATACTAGTAATTGTATATTATAGATTAACAAAAAAAGAAGAAAAAGACATGATAAATGAATTTGGAAACAATTATATTATTTATCGCAACAAAACAGGTATGTTTCTTCCTAAAATACTCCTAAAAAACATAGACAATATACCGAAACAAAATCTTAATTCTCACAGTTTGATATAAATAAAAAAGGGATACTATTTTTTAATAGTATCCCTAATTATTATCAAATCATATCTTAAATAAGCATTATAATATTTTAATTATTATTCAGCTAATTTTTTGTATCCTTCGTATCTTTCTTTAGCATCAGCTTCAGCTTTTGCAAATAATCCATCAGCTTCTTCTGGGAATTGTTTAGCTATAGCAGAGTATCTTACTTGTGCAAGTATGAAATCTCTGAAGCTTGCAGTTGGTTCCTTAGAATCTAAAGTGAATGGGTTTTTACCTTCAGCTTTTACTTCTGGATTGAATCTGTATAAATGCCAGTATCCGCAAGCAACAGCTTGTGCTTCGTTAGCTACAGTTCTTCCCATACCTTCTTTTAATCCATGGTTTATACATGGAGCGTAAGCTATTATTAAAGATGGTCCATCATGTTTTTCAGCTTCTAGAACAGCTTTGATAAATTGGTTTTTATCAGCACCCATAGCAACTTGAGCTACATATACGTTTCCGTAAGTCATAGCCATCATACCTAGGTCTTTCTTTCTAGATTGTTTACCTGCTGCAGCAAATTTAGCCATAGCAGCAGCTGGAGTAGCTTTAGAAGCTTGACCTCCTGTATTTGAATATACTTCTGTATCAAATACAAGTACATTTACATTTTCGCCAGATGCAAGAACATGGTCTAATCCACCGTAACCGATGTCATATGCCCAACCGTCTCCACCTAGTATCCATTGAGATCTCTTAACTAGATAATCTTTTCTATCTCTTATAGCTTTTACTAATTCTTTAGCTTTTTCATCTGTGCAATCACAAGCTGGTTTTTCTAATAATTCAACAACTTTAGCACTTGCTACTTTAGATGCTTCTCCATCATTTCTAGAATCTAACCATTCTGTAAATACTGCTTTAGCATCTTCACAGATATCCATAGAAACTAATTCTGTCATAGCATCTACTATTTTTCCTCTTATTTGTTTAACAGCTGTGTACATACCAAATCCGTATTCAGCATTGTCTTCAAATAAAGAGTTTGCCCAAGATGGACCTTTGCCTTCATGGTTACAAGTATAAGGAGTTGAAGGTGCAGAAGCTCCCCATATAGAAGAACATCCAGTAGCATTAGATATCATCATTCTATCTCCATATAATTGTGTAACTAACTTGATGTATGCAGTTTCTCCACATCCAGCACATGCTCCTGAGAATTCCATTAATGGTTGTCTAAATTGACTTCCTTTAACAGTGTTTGCAGGCATAACATCAACTTTTGGAGCTACCTCTTCAGGATTTACTGCAAATGCCCAGTTATCTAACTCTGTATCAAGTTGAGTATCTATTGGTTTCATAACTAAAGCTTTTTCTTTAGCTGGACATATGTCAGCACAGTTTCCACATCCTGTACAATCTAGTGGACTAACTTGGATTCTATATTTTAATCCTTCTAATCCTTTACCTAATGCTTTTTTAGCTTCAAATCCTTTTGGAGCATTAGCTAATTCTTCTTCTGTAACTAAAACTGGTCTTATACATGCATGAGGGCATATAAAAGAACATTGGTTACATTGGATACAGTTATCCATTACCCACTCAGGAACATCAACAGCTATACCACGTTTTTCATAAGCTGAAGTACCACAAGGGAATGTTCCATCTTCTATACCATTGAATGTACTTACTGGTAAGTTATTACCTTCTTGTGCAGTCATTGGTCTTAATATATTTCTTATAAATTCTGGTTCTTTAACTTCTTCTTTATCTGCATCAACAGCATTTGCCCAAGAAGCTGGAACTTCAACTTTAACTAAAGCATTTATTCCTGCATCAACAGCAGCATAGTTCATGTTAACTATCTTTTCACCTTTTTTACCATAAGCTTTAACTATAGAATTTTTTAAGTATTTAACAGCATCTTCTTCTGGTATTATTTCAGCTAATTTAAAGAATGCAGATTGCATTATCATGTTTATTCTATTTCCAAGACCTATTTCTTGTCCTAGTTTAACAGCATTAACTGTATAGAATTTTATATCATTTTTAGCTATATATTGTTTCATATGAGCTGGTAAGTTTTCTTCAATTCCTGCTTGGTCCCATATAGTGTTAAGTACAAATGTACCACCTTTTTTAAGACCTTTTAATAAATCATATTGATAAACATATGATTGTTTATGACAGGCAATATAGTCAGCCTCATCTATTAAATAAGTAGCTCTTATTGGAGTATCACCAAATCTTAAGTGAGACATAGTTATACCACCAGATTTTTTAGAGTCATAATCAAAGTAAGCTTGAGCATATTTTTCAGTGTGGTCACCGATTATTTTTATAGCTTGTTTGTTAGCTCCAACAGTACCGTCAGAACCTAATCCCCAGAACTTACATCTTATAGTTCCTTTAGAAGCTATTTTAATTGATTCAGATGGAGCTAAAGAAGTATTAGTTACATCATCAACTATACCTACTGTAAATCCATTCTTAGGTTGTTCTGAAACTAAGTTATCAAAAACAGTTTTTATATCTGAAGGAGTAGTGTCTTTTGAACCTAATCCGTATCTTCCACCTATTATCATAGGAGCATTTTCTTTTCCATAGAATACATCACGTACATCTAAGTATAATGGTTCACCAGTTGAACCTGGCTCTTTAGTTCTATCAAGTACACATATTCTTTCAACAGTAGATGGCACAGCATCTAAGAAATGTTTCATTGAGAATGGTCTATATAAATGAACTTTAACTAAACCATATTTTTCTCCCTTAGCATTTAAGTAATCTATAGTTTCTTCTATTGTTTCTGTTACAGAACCCATAGCAATTAATATAGATTTAGCATCTTCTGCTCCATAGTAATCAAATAAACTATGTTTTCTACCTGTTAAATCGCTCATTTTTTCCATGTATTTTTCAACTATACCTACTATATTTTGATAGTATTTGTTAGAAGCTTCTCTAGTTTGGAAATATATATCTGGGTTTTGAGCAGTACCACGAGTAACTGGGTGATTTGGAGATAAAGCATTATCTCTAAATGCTTGAACTGCTTCAAAGTTTAATAAACTTGCATAATCTTCATTTTCTAATAATTCCACTTTTTGGATTTCATGTGAAGTTCTGAATCCATCAAAGAAATGTATAAATGGTAATTTACCTTCTATTGCAGCTAAATGTGCAACAGGTGCTATATCAGCTACTTCTTGAACTGAACCAGAAGCTAATAATACACATCCAGTTTGTCTAGCAGCCATAACGTCTTGATGATCCCCAAATATTGATAAAGCTTGAGATGCTAAAGCACGAGCACTTACATGGAATACTCCTGGTAATAACTCCCCTGCAACTTTATACATGTTAGGTATCATTAATAATAAACCTTGAGATGCTGTAAAAGTAGAAGTTAAAGCTCCACCTTGTAAAGAACCGTGGAATGCTCCTGCTGCTCCTGCTTCTGATTGCATTTCAACAACATTAACTTTTTGTCCAAATATATTTTTTCTTCCTTGTGACGCCCATTCATCAACTACTTCAGCCATAGTTGAAGATGGTGTGATTGGGTATATAGCTGCTACATCTGTAAATGCATAGGCAACGTGAGCTGCAGCTGTATTCCCATCAAGTGTTTTCATAAACTTAGCCATAATATGTATCCTCCTTGATAGCTACAATTGTACTTGTTTATAACAAGTCTATTTTTTTATATTTACATATAATTTACACAACAAAAATATAAACACACATAGTCGCGCAAATACTCTATCTTCTAATATAATACTACAGATTTGATAAAATTCCTTTGAAAATTGTAAATTAATTACATATTTAAGTAGATTTTTTTTTAAATTAAATATGTTAAGTTTTTTTCATAATTTTGTATACAATATATAATAAATTAAGTTAGATTTTTCAAACTTTTTTATCTATTTGCATATATTGGTATTAGGAGTAAAAGAGCCTTCTTTATCATATATAAATTTTATATATCTAATTTTACCATATTATATCATATTTTTGTAAGTTTTTATTATAATTTTCATAATACCCCTTTATATTATAAATTAATCTGATAGATTAAATTTATAATATAGAAATTTATTACATTAAAAAATATGCTAGTAAATAAAATATTCACTAGCATAAATTTCATACATAAAACTAATCAACTATTAATTCTACTAAATCTCCATTTTTAACACCTGCTGCATTTCCTTCTTCCATGTCAACATGCATTTCTAAATTAAAGCTATCACTAGCTCTTACTAATACATTTTCAAATACTAATGCTCTTGGTCCAGATGTTTTAACTTTTACTATTTGTTTATCAGTTACACCAAATTTAGCAGCATCTTCATTGCTCATATGTATATGTCTAGAAGCAACTATAACTCCTTCTTTCATTTCAACTTCTCCAGCTGGTCCTACTAATTTAACACCAGGAGTTCCAGCTATATCACCAGATTCTTTTATTGGAGCTTTTACTCCTAATGGGAATCCATCTGCTAAAGAAATCTCAACTTGAGTTTGAGGTCTAGCTGGTCCTAAAACTCTAACTCCTTTTAGAGTCCCCTTTGGACCGACTAAATCAACTTTTTCTTCACAGGCAAATTGTCCTGGTTGAGATAATGGTTTAAATTTAGTTAATTCATGACCTGCTCCAAATAATACGTCTATATCAGCTTGACTCAAATGAACATGTTTATTAGATAATGCTATTGGTAATTTCATTGAAATTCCCTCCTTTAATTATTTTTAAATTATTGCAATACAATTATACATAATATTACTTACAAAATCAAATTATATTGATTCAATATAAACTTTTAGACTCTTCGACAGAGTGTCTTTAAACTCTTGATTATCTCTGTAGGGTATATTATCTGTATTGTTTAAATATATATTGTGTAAAAGTTTAGTATTTATACTCTTAAAGAAAAAGTCCATAACTATTTGCCCACCTTTAAATTGTGAATCATAAGGTTTACTACCTCCTACTGCAATGTACATACCTATACGCTTTTTATTCCTATCAATTGAAGGCTTATTTAATATATACTTACTCGCATAGATAGCTTGAGTTCTATCAACAACAGTTTTTACTTTAGCTGATATTGAATCAAAATGTACAGGACTTATTACTATAGTTCCTTTTGATTTATCAAACATTTTATATAAAGGTTTCATATCATCATTAAATTTGCAATACCCTGTCTTATTACAAAACCCACATGCTGTACAATATTCAATATACATATCATATATATTGAATATTTTACTACTAAGTCCACTCTCTTCTAATTTAAGTTTTATTTCATTTGCTATAAAACTACAGTTTCTATTATTTCTCGGACTTCCATTTATTATTATAATTTCTGGACTTTCAAGTTCTATTTTATTATTTAAATCCATAATCAATCTACCTATCCTTTAACATAACAATTAAAATATCATCATCATAATTATCTTTTGATGAAAAGTTTCTTAAATCTAATTTTAAATTTTCTACTATCAACTGGTGATTTAATCTAAAATTTTCTTTTAAAAAGTTTTCTAATCTATCTATACCATATTCTTCTTTTGATTTATTTTTTATTTCTAAAATTCCATCAGTATACATACATACCATTGCATAATCTTCCATTGAAAGAGTATTGTTTTCATATGTTGCATCTTCCATTACCCCAATAGGTATTCCCTTTTTACAATTTAAGTTAGTTTCTATTGTTCCATCTTTTTTTACAACTACAGGGCTATAGTGTCCTGCATTAGATACTGTAATCATATTTTCTTTAATATCTATAAGTCCAATCAAACAAGTTGTAAATACTCCCATCTTGTCAAATTCATCATATAACATACTATTTAAATTTGTCATTATTTCTTGTGGTGTCTTATACTGATTACATAACACTTTAAAAGCACCTTTTATCATTGCAACAACATAATTCGAAACCATTCCATGACCCATTACATCAGCAACAATATAAACTATGTGTTCAGAATCTACTTTTGTAGCATAGTAAAAATCTCCACCTACTACTCTTGCTGGTTTATGATAAAAATAAAGTTCTTTTTCATCATTACAATCCATTTTACCTTTGTCCATAATAAGTTGTTGCTGTTTATTTAATACATTTAACTCATTCTCAAGAACCTTGTGCTTTACTTCTTTTTCATTGTGCTCATATAACTGCATACCAACCAAAACCTGTTTAGATAATATACTAAGAATATTTAAATCATCACTAGTGTAGTTTTTGCTGTTTGCACAAACAATGCATCCTATAGTCTCATTTTTATCTTGGAGTTTGTAATATATATAACTTTCCAAGTTTATCCCTTTTTGTGAACATGGTTTTAAATTATTTAAATATCCTCCTAAGGATTCTTTATTTACAAACTTGTCCAACATAGGATATAAATTTGTTTTCTTCTTATGCTCTGTATTATAACAGCTAAATATCTTATCTTTATTATCATGACCTGTTATAATTATCAAAGCTTCTTTACTATTAGTGATATTACACGCCTGTTTACTTAAGTTTTCTAAAAATCCATCTATACTTTTATTGAGATATAATTTTTTAGTAGCTTCATTTATAGCACTTATTGAACCTCTTAATTTATCAACCAAAATTTGTACATTATTATTTTTATTAGTTATTTCTATTGATAAACTTAAGAGAGATGCAACAGAAGATATAAAGTCTATATCTTGTTCTGTTAGAAAATCTTCTTCTGTCAAAAAGCAAGTCATAAATCCAACTACTTCATTATTTATGATAAAAGGAAAAACTATTCTACCAATGTAACCTTCAGATTTTGCTAAATCTCGTTCCCCTTCTGCTCTAGAATCTTCAAATACATTTTTTACATATATTATCTTTTTCTCATTTACAGCTTCATGTATATATTCTGGATATGTGTCAAAATCAATTTTTGCACCTTTAAGACTATTGATTGGAAAAATTTGAGGTACATATTCTAAAGTTTGTGAACATACTAAATAGGCATATTTAGAATCATTTTTATAAAATAGATTTACACATGCCTTTGTAGGGTGAACAACCTCTAACATTTTTTCTATTATTTTATCTTTTATATTAAAAAAATCTGTAGATTCAGTCACCATAGCAGATATTTCCACTAAATTCTTCATTTTATAATTGCCATTAGTCATACTCAATTTCTCCCCCTATATATTAAACTATTTATTAGTATTTTAACATACATTCTTTATAGTAAAAACAAAAACAACGACAAAACTAAGAACTAATATCCAGTTAAATCCTGTCAATATTCCTATAAGAAGTAATGTAATCAATGCATTTAGACCTGTTCTTCCCTTTTCATCCATAAAAGTTATCTTAGAGATGTCGATATTATTTTTTACATTGTTTATATGTTCCTTCACTTGTTCTTCCATATTTCTCTTATAAAGAATGTATACCACTCCAACTAAAAATACTCCTATACCTAATATCCAATTTAGATTAAATGCTACAATAAGCAGTATTGAACCAAAAACTAACTTTAAAAGTTTAAAAAACACACTGTCTATCTTTAAAGTTATATTTCTGATTTCTTTACATTCATCCCTTAATGAATATCCACTTGAATCTAAGTTATTAATCTTTGTTTTTACAATTTCAGAATAAAAAAGTTTTATTATCCCATTTAGCATTTTCATCACTCCTAAATATTTTACATATATTTGTAAGTTTTACAATTATAATATTTTTTATACTTGGTAATAATAAAAAATAACAAATATTTTATAATTTAGTATTTATTGTAAATAAATTATTAAAACTTTATAGACTAAGTATAAACTTTTCAAAATAAATATTCTTACAATTAAAAGGAAGTGTTTTTGTGCAAATAGAACAACTCGATTTAGAAACAAGAAATAAAATATACTGCTATACAAAAAAAATTCTTAGAAAATACCAAAAAGGTATTATATCTGGAAAATTAACAGCAGATAAATTTGCAGATAATATATTATCTCAAGATTTTATAAATAGTATACTTGATGAAAAAATAATAAGTGAATATGAATTTAAGTTATCTTATATAGACTATATTGAAACTTTAATAAAAATACAAAATGAAAATTTGTCTAATTCAAGAAAAAAATCTACTAAGTCTATAAAAAGTTTTAATATCACTCAAATAATTCAATTGAAAAATTTATTACATGATACTGGTTATAATCTATCAATTCCATACAAGTACCTGACTCCTAAGGATATAGAAGGTATTATTACACTTATCAATACTGGGTCTATTGAACTTGGAAATGAGAGAATATATAATTATATATCAAAAGCATAATAAAATAAATTTATTATAAAAAGGCAATTTATTTAATATAAAATCTATTTTTTTATATTAAACAAATTGCCTTTTTAATTTTTATTTCTATATGATATTATCCAAGAGCTTTTTCTAATTTAGATAAGTGTTGTATTGGATAATATTTTAATAGTTCTTTAAACTGTTCTACTGATAATCCTTCTGTTGTCGTATATATTCTTATTTTTTCATCTAAATCACTATTAATAAATTTATTTTTTAAATCTTCAAAGTTTACACTACTCATTTTACATCACTCCTTATGTAATATATTCATTTGTACTATTTTATCCAGATTTCTAAAATTTATTACATAAAAATATCGACATATAAAACTTAATAAAAAAAAGCTATCTCAATTTAGAAATTACTTTCTATATTTGAGATAGCTCTAGCTATAACAATAGCCTAATAGTTATAAATAATTATTTATTAACTATCTGTTGTTTTTTCCAGCCATTTGTTGTTCAGCCATTTCAACTAATTTTTTAGTCATGTATCCACCTACATAACCATTTTCTCTTGCAGTAAGGTTTCCTTTATCAACTTGTTGATAATTACTCATACCAAGTTCATTAGCTATTTCTAATTTCATTTGGTTTAAAGCTTCTTTTGCTCCTGGTACTACTGTTTTGTTGTTGTTATTGTTACTTGCCATGTTGATTACCTTCCTTCTGTTTAATTTATTTTGTGTTGCTGATAATATTATGTGATTTTAAACATTTTTAATTCAGGTAATTTTTAGCAATTAAAACCTGCCAAATATCCAGTCGAAAAAGCTATTTGCAAATTAAATCCTCCTGTGTACGCATCTATATCTATTACTTCACCAGCAAAAAATAAACCTTCTATCAATTTTGATTCCATTGTACTTGAGTTTATCTCATTCACTTTTACTCCACCAGAAGTTATTATGGCTTCGTCAATAGGTCTATATCTTTTTACTGTAAATTTCAAATTTTTTAGTAAATGAACTAAATTTTTTCTTTGTTCTCTAGAAACTTGATGAACAACTGTATCTGGAGAAATCTCACTTAAATTTATTATTATAGGTATAAGTTTTTTAGGAAGCAAGTCATCCAATGCTTTTTCAAATTTTTTATTTGTATATTTTTGAAAATCTTTTTGAACTCTTTTATCTAATTTTTCTTCATCTAATGCAGGTTTTAAATCCAACAGTATAGTATAATTTTCTTTAGTTGTATCTTTCATCCTACAGCTTGCAGACTTTATTATAGGTCCATCTAAACCAAATTTAGTAAATTCAAGTTCTCCAAAATCATTATACACTTTCTTTTTTTTACTATTAAACACACTTATTTCAACATTTCTTAATGATAATTTTTCTAAATCTTTTACAAAACCTTCTTGAACTTCCATACCAATCAAAGATGGTTTTGTATCTACAATAGTATGACCCTGCGAAATAGCAAATTTATATCCATCACCAGTAGAACCAGTAAGTGGATAACTTAATCCACCCGTTGCTATTATGACAGAATCACACTTGATTTCTTTTTTATTGCTTAGAACTACTTTTTCAATTTTATTATTTTTAGATATTATTTTTTCTACCTTAGAGTTTAATAATATATTTACTTTTTTGCTTCTTACTTGTTTTTCAAGAGCTTTTACAACATCAAACGCTTTATCGCTTTCTGGAAAAACTCTTTTTCCTCTTTCTGTTTTAGTTTTTACTCCAAGATTATTAAACATACTTATTACATCATCATTTGTAAAAGTGTAAAAAGCACTATATAAGAATTTACCATTTGTAGGAACATTTTCTATTAATTCTTCTATATCACAATCATTAGTTATATTGCATCTACCTTTTCCTGTTATTGCAAGCTTCTTGCCTAACTTATGATTTTTTTCAATTAAAGTTACATCAAACCCTCTTTCAGATGCAGTTGAGGCTGCTATCATCCCTGCTGGTCCACCGCCTATTACTACTATTTTCTTCAAATAATCACTCTTTTCTACCCTTAAATTTTCTTAAAATTAAATTAGTCTCTATACAATAGTACAAATTAAATTAATTTAATTTCAAAATTTTAAATAATGCAGGAGCTCCTGCTATTCCATAAAAAACAACCAATGTATACTTAATAAAATTCATGAAAATTATACTCATACTAGAGTCACTTATATTTAAAGTCGTTATTAATATTGAAATCAACACTTTAATAGCAACATATAAAATTCCTATTGTGACTATTCCAATCAAAAACCTACATATTCTCGAAAATACTATGTTTTTGCTCTTTTTATTTTTATTACTAAAATTAATCTTTTTATTATTATTTTCTGTAGTAAATTTAACAAACTTATCTTCAACTATATACCCAAATATAAATCCTACTAGAATACCAAATTTTTCAAAATATTCAGGGCTTTTTAGAAATATTGCTATTAATATAAATGGGATGAGTAATGCTACAAGAAAAATATATTTTTTATTATCATCGATATAGTCAAATACTTTTACAAATACAATGGTAAAAAATATGCCAAGTATCCAACCAGCAATTACATCTATAGGCCAATGAACAGCCAAATATAGTCGAGATAATCCTACTCCTAAAACCATCACTGCACCCAACAAACGTATATAGTTTCTTTTAAATATAGTCATAATACTAACCCAAAATGTAGTTGCAGTTTGAGTATGTGCACTTGGAAAAGAGTATCCTCCAGCGGTAGAAACTCTCAGTGATTCAAGACCTTTTATACCTATTGGTCTAGGAGCTTTTATAAATTCTTTAATACCTAGGTTCACAATAAAATTTCCAACTATCGCGAACAACATTTTTTGTCCACATTTTTTATTTATACACCAATATATAACTGCTGTAATTAATATCAATAATGGTGCTTCTGTACTTACTGTAAATACAAGAAATATAAAATTTAAAATTGGATTTCTTAAACTCTGGAAAAATAATAATATACTCAATTGAATATCCATACCGATGTCTCCTTTACTAAAATTTTATATACTTAATTAAAAAGCACTAACTCCTACAGAGATTAGTGCTTTTAATTCACATTTAAGTCTATTCTACATCCTCAACTATACCTATATAAGGTAAATTTCTGTATTTTTCAGCATAATCTATTCCATAACCAACAATGAATTTATCTTCTATAACAAATCCAACATAGTCTACAGGTATATTAGCTTTTCTTCTTTGAGGCTTATCAAGTAGAGTGCATAATTTTAGAGATTTTGGATTTCTAGTTTTTAAAGCTGCAACTAGATTACTTAATGTTAAACCAGAATCTATTATATCCTCTACAATTAACACATTCTTTCCTTCAATATCTACATCTAAATCTTTTAATATTTTAACTGTACCAGAAGATTCTGTTGAATTTCCATAACTTGTAACACTCATAAAATCTATATTTACATCTAAATCTATACATCTTATTAAATCTGAAACAAATACACTAGCTCCTTTAAGTATACCTACTACTAGTAAATCTTCACCTTTAAAATCTTCTTCTATTTTTTTACCTAATTCATAAACTTTTGCTTTTATCTGTTCTTCTGTCAACATTTTTCCTGTAACTTTGTACATCTTGAATCCTCCCGCTTTCCATCTATTAACCTATATATTATAGCATACTGAAATATCAATTAAAATCTTTTTCATCATTTTTAAACCTAAATTAACAGCTTATCCATACTTTTTTGCTTTTTCTCTTAAAAATTTGGAATAAATATTCCTTTGTATTATAATCTATATGTAAATATATTAATCAGTTATTTTTATTAATTATATAATTTTATTTTGGGAGGTACTTTTATGAGCACAAATCATGGAGCTAATTTATATAGTTTATCTAGTAAGTATGGCTTTTCAAAAGAAGAATTTATGGATTTTAGTTCTAATATAAACCCTTTTGGTACATCAGTTTTAGCCAAACAATACATTGTAAACAATATAGATATAGTATCTATGTATCCTGACCCTGATTACATAGACTTAAAAACTTCTATATCTAACTACTGTAAGTGTTCTATAGATAATATAGTACTTGGTAGTGGAGCTACAGAATTAATTTCATCTTTTATACATACAATTAACCCTAAACAAGCTCTTTTACTTTCTCCTGCTTATTCAGAGTATGAAAAAGAACTATCTAAAATTAATTGTTCTATAGATAAATATTTTGCTAATGAAGAAGATAATTTTCATATAAAATTAGAAAATCTTATAAAGACTATTAATTCTAAAGACTATGATTTAGTTGTAATGTGCAATCCTAACAATCCAACTGGATTTGCATTTAACAAAATAGAAATAAAAGAAATATTAAAAAACACAAATAAATTTTTAATGATTGATGAAACTTATGTAGAGTTTACTGATACAAATATATACTCTTCTACTCAATTAGTCGATGATTATTCTAATTTATTTGTTATAAGAGGAACATCAAAATTTTTTTCAACACCAGGCATAAGACTTGGATATGGACTTATATCTGATAATGCTGTTAAGAATAAAATAAATAACAACTTAGATTTATGGAATATCAACATAATAGCCTCTAAGATGGGAGAAATAATGTTTAGAGATTTAAACTTTATCTCTAGTACTATTTCCTTAATGAATACTGAAAGAAATTACTTACTTGGGGAGCTTAAAAGCATAGACAGCCTAGATGTATATGATACTCAAGGTAATTTTATATTATGTAAAATTAAAACAAAGGAATTTACTGCTAAAGCTCTTCGTGAGAAACTAATTCCTCAAAAGATAATAATAAGAGATTGTTATTCATTTGAAGGTTTAGATGAATACTTTTTTAGAGTATGTATATTAAAGCCTGATGAAAATAAATTATTAATATCATCTCTTAAAACAGTTTTTAGATAGAAAAATACTAGATACAGATTAGCATAAAGAATACAAAAATATATAATTACGAAAGACTTATAATTATAAAAAAATGAGCCATCTCTTTTTGAGATAACTCATTTTTATTTATTAAGAAATTAAGCACTTTGCTTTTCTTTATTTCCTTTTTTACTCATTCCATCATTTATTTTATCGACAACTACTGCTATTGCATTATCTCCTGATACATTACATGCTGTACCAAAACTATCTTGAGTTAAGTATAAAGCTATCATTAAGCTCGCAAGACCACCATCTGATGGTATTCCAACCATTGGTAAGAAAGGAAGTGCACTCATTATAGCTCCTCCTGGTGCTCCTGGTGCTGCAACCATTGCTATCCCCAACATTGCAATGTAAGGGAATAATACATTGATTCCATGAGGCATACCATTCATCATTAAAACTGCTGTTGTAAATCCAGTTATAGATATCATACTACCTGATAGATGTATTGTTGCACAAAGAGGTACAACGAATTCTCTTATTTGTTTACTTACACCATTGTTTTCTGCACAACCAACGTTAACTGGTATAGTTGCTGCTGAAGATTGAGTACCTATAGCTGTTAAATATCCAGGTATTTGATTTTTTAACATTTTGATTGGATTCTTTCCTGAGAATGCTCCTGCTGCTGTGAATTGACATGCCATGTATACAAAGTGTAATGGTATTACAACTAAATAAACTTTCCAGAATACTCCTAATATTGTCCATACTTGTCCTGCTATAGTTATATTTGCAAAAGTTCCTGCTATATATAATGGTAATAAGGGTATAATTACTGTTGACAACGTTTTCGTTACTATTTCTTGGAATTCTTGGAAGAAATTAAATAGAACTTCTCCTTTTCCATGATTTCTTAAAGCTGATATTCCAAGTCCCATTACAAATGCAAACACTATTGCTGCTGTTACATCTACCATAGGCTCTAGTGGAATTGTAAATATTGGTGCTAACATTCCTGCTTCTGGGTCTCCAATTTGACTTGCTACACTTGCATCAATAAAATTTGGAAATATTAACATAGATACTGCAAATGACAATACTCCTGCAATTAAAGTAGAACCATATGCTATTCCTGTAGTTATTCCTAATAACTTTCCTGCTCCTGTTGCTAAATCAGCTATCCCTGCTGTTACAAATCCTATAATTATAAATGGTATGACAAACTTTAAGAATGCTGAGAATAAAGTACTAACTGTTACTAATATTTGAACTATTATTTCTGGTGCATAACTTCCGATTAAAATACCGACTATGATACCGATGATTAGTTTAGGCACTAAACCTATCTTTTTCTTACTCATAATTTTTCCCTCCATAAATTTTTTTAGATTAAGTATTCTTGTACATTGAATACTTTGTCAATCATTGAATCCCCCCACTTCTTATGATAATAGAGTTTTATCTCTCCGTCAACATTTTAACCATTTTTTGTTAATAATAAAAAGAATAACACTTATAAAGTGTTACTTTTATTTATTTTATTTTTTATATATGGCTATTTTTCAATATTTTTTAATGTTCAGACTATTTATTTTTTTAACTTTTGTCAGTTAGATGTCAGTAAAATATTTTATCCACAATTTTTATATAAGTTTTCCACAACTTATCAACACAACTATCCACAGCAATAAAAAAGGTAGCAACTATTTATATAGATGCTACCTTTTTGTATCTATTAATCTTCATCCTTCCAACTTTTTATCCAGTCCCCTATTTCTGTTATTTTGTCTTCTGTTATTTCTTCTCCATCATGTAATTTTGAAATCAGTTCTGATAGAGGATTGTTATGTAAACCTCCAAAAATTCTTTTACCTTCCAATTTTAGATATTCTTTTTCTTTTACTAATACTGTATAGTGTACATGTTTTCCAATTCGCTGAGATATTAAAAAACCTTTTTTAGTTAATCTTGATAAAAGTGTAATTGTAGTTGTATGTTTCCAGCCATACGTTTTTTCTGTCTCATCTGCAACATCTTTTGATATTACAGTTTTATAACCAGAATTCCAAATAAATTTCATGAGTTTCAATTCTGCATCTGGTAATTTTTTATTCAACATAATATTTCCCTTCTTTCTATATAAACATAAAATTATCTTTTTACTATATTTTGCATATTTTTTATAAATCTTTTTAATTTTTCTTCTATAACATTATTTATTTTATGTATCGTTGTAAATATTCTTATAAAAAAGTTATTATCTCTACTTGTATTTCTTTCTTCTTTTCTAGCACTTAAATATTCTTTTTTAGTTACTAGTACCTTATAATTTAATTTAAAACCTGTTCTTTTCTTATTTAATACTTTCATCTTTACTAATCTTTTAAGTAAAATTTCTGTAGTGCTTTTCCTCCATTTATACCTCTCCTGCATTGCTAATATTATTTCTTTTTTAGATAGAATAGACTTTTTCCTCCACACATATTCCATCAATATCAATTCTCCTCTACGTAGTTTGTCTATTACCTCTTGTTGCTCCATTTTTATGTCACTTCCTCAAATTCAATCTAGCTTAAATTAATAATAGGAGCTTTTTTATACAAAAACTACAGGTAAAATTTACCATATATTCAACCCATTTGTTTTGTTCTTTAAGGCGAAATAATTTTCATATTATTAAGATAACTATTAAAATTTTTAATTTTCTGACAGGTATGTTGAATAATAATTAATTCTAATGTATCATTGTAATTGTAGAATAAAACTAAATCAGCAAAACTAGAGAAATTTAGTGACGTAAAGCTATAGGGACTAAAACTTATAAAATTAATTATAAGTTATGTCAGCCAGTTGCCAAAAAGATATATTCTTTTTGTTTTTAGGGAGGTGAACAATGTATATGGGAAAAATGGATATGTGTACACACATATTAACCGCTTATATAGGTGATTCGTATGATTATTGTGATTTTATAGATACACAGTTAAATGATTTTATACTAAAGTACGGAGAAAATGTGGTAGAATCTTGCCTACATCAAGTGATGATATTGATAAGTAGGTATAATTAAATGGAATTTGTTTTCTAGAATAACCCTTTTTAGTTTTATCTACAATTTAAAATAAACTGTTGCTAAAAGAAAGGATTATAATATGTGTGCTTTTAAAATTTCCATACTAAAGAGAATTATAAATAATAAGCAACTAGAAGTTACAAGAAGTTTTGATTTAGATAATCTTATTTGTACTGCAAAAGAAATATTAGAAGAAAATGAGATTGATTTAATAATTACAGATGAAAAAAACAAAATTATTTGGAAAAATAAAAAAAGCACTCCCGTCCATGAGAATGCTTAATTGCAACTATAGAAGTGTATTCGTAGTACACTTCTATTTTTTTATTATATCACATAATTTAGGTTGTTAAAAAGAACTATTTAAATCAATTTTAAGGTGTATTGAGTAATGTTCTTGATAGTTTATATTAATATATTTCAAAAAAAATAAGCACTCCTATAAAAAGAGTGCTTTGGTGTATGTTAATGTATATATCTAATACAATTATAACATGTCTTATGTTTTAGTATGATAATTTTCATTCGTTTTATTGTTACCACTTATACTATAGTTTTATGTATCATGTTAATATTTGTAATATTTTAGATACTCTTTATACTTATATTGCTGATATACTTTGATTAAGAAAATTAACTCTATTTTGCTAAATTATGAAGGAGGTATCCTACTATGAATTTTGGGAATATCAATCTTATACTTATTGGAGTGGGAATTATAGTATTAACTACAATAATATCTTTAATTAAACCTAAAACTAGTTTTTGCAGTGAAAAATATTTTAATAAATTAGAATCAATGTATGGAAATATAGATAAGAAAAAAACTGTTAAACTAGAAGTACTTTATCGCTATGTAACAGGTCTTGAGTATATAGCAATAGGCTTATTTACAAGAAGATTAGATATTACAATATTAGCAATAATATTAGTAGCCATTATAACAACAGCATTATATTATCTAATTAGAAAGAAATATATAACTATATAAATTATTTATAATAAAACCATGATATAATTAATAATCAAAAAAGGTGATAGGATTTTCCTACCACCTTTTACTTAATATAATATTATGTAATTTTGTTGTGCTTTGTAAGCTCACATTTTACCAAGCTGAGAAATAGCTTTAATTTAACTAAGCATAATTTTATTTTCAAGTTGATATATATCCAATATTTCTATAAAATTGTATTCTCCATTTAAATAATCTTTTAAAAATTCTCTTTGTGACTTAACCATAGGAAAAAAAGTTGGGATATAAAACTTATTATCTTTTTTTAATTCATATGTGGCTTTTATAAATTTTAATTTATTTGATACTCTCTTATCTAAATCACTCTTCGGGTCTTTAGGTATATATGTACAGATATTTTTTTTACATTCATGGAACTCACCATAACCAGATATATCTATATACTCTCCTTTTTTATAACAATGATTTGATTCTCTTTCAAAAAAAACTACATCAAAATCATTTTTCATACCTGTCTGAGTAACTTTTACTTCCATCGATTTATGAAAATCTTCAAATTTTTCTACATCATAAGGTCCAATTCTTGATATTATTTGTTCTAATACTTTTCCTAAATTTTCACTACTTATTTCATTCCAACATCTAATAAAATCTTGCCCTATTTCTTCGCTTATCCAACCAGAAAAAAGAGCTTTTTTTGTAACACGTCTTACAATATTTTTAGTTTGCTTCTCTTTGTCTAAATTTTTCTTTTGTTTTAATTCTCCAATCAATATATATATGTTAGCTAAAACTGTTAATAATTTTGGATTATCTAATATTAAATTAGACAATTCAAATACAATATGTTCTTCTTGATAAATGATTTGATTATAGCTTATAGTTATCTTCATACTACTTTATCCTTTTTGGAATCCTTAAGCTTGGGATTCCAATTTTATTTCCGATTGAAGATATAGTTTCATTTAAAGTTGGTTCAAGTAAAAAATAAACATACTTTTCTAATTCTTTATTTAAATCTGTCTTATTCTCAATCTCATTTTCTAGGTATAATACATTATTATAAACTAAATTTATTTTAAATAATACATCATCGTCACTTTTGTCTATAAAATCTTCATCTACCTCTTTATCCATACCTATTATGTCTAAATTAAAAGGTACTTTTATTTTATCTTTTTCAAATTCTAAATCTAAAAATTCAAATTTAATGCCAACTGATAATTTTTCTGGCAGTTCTACCAACTTATTACTTATGTTCAAAGATGTCAATATAATCTTATAGTCTTCTATATTCTTACACACGCTACAATTAAGCATCATTTTTCCTTTAAATCCCCCTTAAAGTTCATCTTCAATTATTTTTACACTATATTGTTCTGAAGTTAATACCTCATCAAAATCTATACCTTTCAAATCAACTTTATTGTTTGCTAAATGTTTTATTGATGAATCCAAATAATCTGGTGTCAATCTATACCAAGACATGATTCGGTTAAAATGTTCATAGTCAGTAGAATCAGTATCAGTCAAAAATTCATACTCATCCTTCATATCCTCCAAAAGTTCTATAAAATGTTCTTTATTATCAAAATCTATCTTATTTAGATTTATAATCTTTTCTATAGACTTTATATTTTTATTAATTCCCTCCAGTAAAATCTTAATCTTATTTAAAGAACTATCAAAATACTCTAGATTATTTTCGTTTATCTTTCTCTTATCATCTTTATATTTATCATTTAACCACTCACAAAATTGTTCATACTCAGCGATACTACTCTGAGGAATCTCTTGTATATACTTAACACTATAATTAATGTTATTTAATAGTTCCATTTTATACATAAATTTCCCCCCCTTTAACTTTTCTACCATAAATTCCTCCTTTTCGGATTACAAATTATGGTATACACTAATTATATTAGATATAACCTACATTTGCAATCTATAGAATAACTCTTTATTTAATACAATTTATATTCATTATGATATTAATACATTCTTAAAGTTAATTTTTCAAAAACAATTTAATAAAAATATGTAACTACATTTTATTAGTTATATATAATTTTGTTCATTTATTTATTTTATATACCTATTCATCTGTATATTTTGTATATTTAAAATCAAATTAACATAAATATGTCTTATCTTAGTTATATCATATATTTAAGTTCCTTTTGTATTGAAATTGTAAGTAAAGTGTAAATAAATATCTTAATCTATCTATCAATAAAATCTAACGCCTTATAAAGTGTATCAAACCTATCGTTTCCCTTTATCATAGTGTATCTTTCTTTAGTTATAGAACCTATCTTATTACATGCTCCACCACCAACAACATATAAGTTCTCTGTCTGACCTGGTACATAATCTTTTATATCACATATTAATATTTTTCCATCATTATAGCCCCAGCCGACTACTGTTGCAGGTATCTTGTCAACTTCTCCATCATAAACTATTGTGTGTTTATACATTTTACCCACCTCTACATTATTTATAGTTTTATTCAATACACCTTCTACAATTAACCTAGCCATTCCTTCATATCCAAGTTTCTTAGCCTTATCATAATCTTCTTTATTATCACAGAAGAAACTTTCAATTAATATGGCTGCAGGCTTGGAACTATTTAAAATATATAATCCTTTGTCTAATTTAGCACCTCTATTTTTAAATACTGTGCCTAGTTTCTTACATATTCTAGTTGCATACTCTAAACCTTTATTGCTATAATATAGCACCTCTGAACCTTTTCCTTGACCATCACTTGCATTTAGATGTAACTCTATGAGTAAGTCATATCCCCCACCATTAACTCTAGGTATTTTATATGACTTTTCTTCATTCTTAGTTTTAAACTGCTTTTCGGGGCATATTATTACATCTACCTTATGACCTTCTTTTCTGAATGTATCTGCTAATACTGGTGCAAGAGATTTATTGTATTGATACTCGTTAACTACTCCATCAGCAGAAGTACATGCACCACTTTTTAAAATACTGTGTCCTACTGTTATACATATTTTCATTATTTTTCACCATCCTTTAGTTGTTTGTAAGTTTGATTTATACCTATTGATATACCCCAACAAATCACTCCTTGTAAGACTGCACTAGGATTTAATCCCAGCATCCATACTGAAAAACCTATCCCAAGTGCTAATAACACTACTGGAATATACTTGTTATCTAATTGTTTATAATTCTTACAACCTGCTCCTATAACATAAAGAGCAGCAACTAAAATTAGCAACTGCTCTGGTATGAAACTTATTAAATTATCCATTTATTTTCCTCCTAATTTAAAATATTCCTCTCTGTATTGCAAATATAAAGAACCCTACAAGTGTTGTAATCATTGTTCCAATCAACCACTTTAACATACTTGTAAGTGAGTTTAAGTTCTCGCATAGTGCTTTTAACTCTGCTTTAGACTCTATATTTGCTATCTTTAATTCATCTATTTCTTCTTCATGCTTATTTATTCTTGTTTCATGTCTTTTTAAATCTGATTCAAAAAGTTCTTCATTCATGTAAGCCTCCTAATTAATTGAAATAAAAAAGAACCTATATCGTTGGTTCTACTGGTGTTTCTTCTTTATTTAATAAACCTGTTAACTCTAAATATTGTTCCTCTGTAATTCTGTTTACTGCATAAAATACGTCCATCTTATGTTGTAAATCCTCTTTAGTACTATAGTTCTTTTGTTCTATCATTAATTTTAATAAATTATACATATTGATTCCTCCTATAAATTGTTATTTAATTTGATATTTTCTACTTCAAATGCTGTGTTTACTATCTCACTATCTCTATTTTTATTTTCTTCTTTTAACATACTTAATTCTTCTTCTAATGCTTTTAATCTCTTTTGTTCATCTGTCAAAACAATTTCTATATCTTTGATAATAGGTTCTTTTGTTAATGGATTTATCGACTCTATATACTGTTTACTATAGTCTATACTTCCAAACTCCAAATCTAAATAATGCAATTCTTTTATTTCTGACCACTCTTGTATATCTCCTGTTGCTTCTCCAGTTTGAAGCCATATATTGCCTGTTTGGTCGTAAATTATTCTATTATTTCTGTTCATATAACCACCTCATTTTTTATTATTCGTACGCTACCCAATCAAAATGTGTGTTAGCAATTGAAAAAATAGCACTACTAACTTTGTCAAAACCAGCAACTTTTTGTAATGAAAGAGTAAAACTATTCTGTGTAACTGAATTTAATTTTATAGAAGATGTACAACTATATTGTTCGTTAGTGCATTTACGACCAATAACAAAATCGCTTAAGTTTGTTATACAAGTAAATTTTACATCTTGAGCTGGTACATAACTACCTAAAAGCATTTCATTAATTATGATGATACTTGGAGTGAAGTCTAAATTAATAGGCACAATCAATTTTTTAACGGCAGAAAGACTATCCCCATCTATTAGTCTGAAATTAATCCTAGTTTCTTCATTAAAAAAAAATGTTCCTTTTGCTTTTCTTTTCCTTTGACTAAGTTGATTATTCAATTCTGTTATCCTATTTTGCAATTCCTGCACACTAGCATCTGAACTGTCAAAAGAGGTTTTAATCTTCTCTGATAGTTCAACTAGTGTATTATTTAAACTTGCTTCTATATTCTTTAATGCTAAAGTATTTATAATACTTGTTTTTCCGCTTTTAAATGTCTCTTTAATTTCTATCCATTTATTTGTAACTTCATCTGTTGTAGAACCGCTTGGAAGAGGTGCAATTCCTTTACTTATACTCAATACCTTTTCTACTGTAGCATTAGCACTATCTGTAACAACTATTTTAAGTGTGTGTAGTGCATTATCTTCTAATGTATAGTTAATTGTTTTCT
>NZ_JACVWJ010000017.1:0-36210 GCF_020676075.1 Clostridioides sp. ES-S-0001-03
ATTCATATATACTAGATGGCATTTTTAATTTACCTGCATCCATATTTAATAATTTTTCTACTGTATTCATATAATAAAAATCCTCCTATTTTTCTGTAATTTTATCTAAGTATTTAAAGCCTTCAAATGTAAATGGAACCTCTATCTCTCCCATTTTTCCTGCTTCCCAATCAGCTAAAGTTAAGTCATCAAACATACACCCATAAAGTGCAATTCTTTCAGCTCCATATGAGTCTGGATCATTCAATTTACTTACTATAGTAAATTTGAATGCTTTTCCTTCATTTAGCATACCTTCAATATATTCTCCAAATAGAGAACTCACTTTAAATAAAGTTACGGATCCCTTTCCAGATGCTCCAATTAGTTTTTGTCCAACCATTAATTGGCCACAAACTTTAACTTCTTCTTTTTCTAACTCAACTTTTGCTTCTAAGCCTTTTACAGCTGTCATTTGCCTGTTATCTATCCAACATTCTCCGAATGTGCCAGATATTATTCTACTTGGATCTATTTTAGCTTTCAAATTTTAACCTCCAAACTACATAGAGATGTCTAAATACACATCTTCCATAGCATCTATTAATTTAATCTTTGCTTTTAAAAATACAATTGTATCTGTGTTACATTCTTTTATTTGTTGTTCTTCCATATTAGATACATCAATATGATTTTCTTTTAACCATGCTCTTTGAGCATCTAAATTAATTTCTATTGTTGAACCTGGGTCAATTAAACCATCTTTTTCTAATTCTTGAAGATATAATTGTATTGCAACTATAAGTAAGCACTTATTATCATAAGTATTTGGAACTTTTCCTGTATAGTTTTTTACAATTATCTTTTTAAGATCATTATGAATTTGGTCTAAGGTATCTACTAATTTAATTTTTTTAAATATGTCACCTTTTGAATCTGTGGTTGTTGTAAAGGATGTTACCCCTCTAGCAACAACTATAGAGCCACTTTCTTTTATTAAAATTAACTCTCCATTATTTATTTTTGTATTTGCTTCAACCCTTGTTAGTTTTGGTATGTTAGTTATTTCTGGTATATTTGCATATGTTATAGACTGAGTTGATGGAGTTCCTGAGATAAAACCTGCTAACCTTGGTAGAAATTCATTTGAAGTATATTTCTTACCATCAATTTCAATATCAGTTGTTGTAAAGTTTATTATACCTTCATAATCTGCTACATTATTTGCAGTTATAGCCTTAACCTTTATTTTATTATCTTCTCTCATCTTATTAATCCAGGCCTTAATTTTAGGCAACTCTTGCTCTGTTTCCTCTGGCATACAAAGGTAATTAAATTCACAAGTTTCAAGAAAGTCTAGTGCATAATCTATTGATTCATCTACATCTAATGCGTAGACTAATATCTTATTTGGAGGATATATATTTCCTCTCATTGCCATCTTTATATAGTTTAAATTGTCAGCAGAATAGCCATTTGGAATATCTTCTATTTCCTGTATTTCAACCAATCCTGTATTCTTTGTATCTTTTAAAATAAGTGCTACAATACCACCAGAACGTTTAACAAAAGTTTTTCCAGCTTGAATAAAGGATATATTAATTTCTGGTAAACCCATTTAATCACTTCCTATCTTTAAATCTACACTTTCCATAGTTTCATATGTTTCTTTACTAAAGTAAATCTCTTCAAAATAAGATACAGTCATTAGAAAAGTTAGTTTATACCCTACAGAATCTTTTACAATTGATGGAGATATATTTTCTATAGTTAAACTTCTATCTTTAACTCTAATGCTTCTATTAAATATTTTTTCTAATCTACTTTGTATGTCATATAGATTTAATTTATTTTTTCTAGCTCTTTGATAATATTCAATATCTATGAATATCTTCTTTATATCCAAAACTTTATTTCCAATATTATTAGACACAGGTAAAAGTTGCACAAAAAAACAAGCCTCTTTAAAGCCTTGTGTATTATCTTCATTAATAAAAATATCTATATCCATGAACTCATTTTTTAACCTTTTATTAACTGCTATTATAATATCTCTGTTTGTAAGCAATTAATCACCTACCAATCAAATAAATTTGCTTTTGCACTTGTCATATTTTCCTTTGTTTTTTCAATTCCCTTTTCAACCATAAATACACCAGGAACAACTCCACCATTTTTAGTCGCATGACCATCGTTTACTAAAGTAGCATATTCAACCTTATCTTCAACAATATAAGTATCATATTCAGGCTGATTTTCTTCCCATCCATTTTTTAACTTTTCAGTTCTCACAGGTGTTTCATCTCTTATGTTTTCTGCTAGTTCTTGCCCAGTTTCTTTTGTAAACTTCTTGATTTTTCTATTAAAATTTGATGCATTTAACTTTAAATCTAAGGCTAATGCTTCAAAAACTCCTAAATTATCTATTCCCATTATATCCTCTCCATTTCTACAATAGGTATTTCCATATGGCTTGTGTATATATTTGCCTTAGAAACCTTAAATACGGCTTCTTCTCCATGACTATAAGTTACATTTATAGTATCACCTGCTCTTATATCTACTTCTGGTCTGCAAAATAGTTTTCTATTTACCACTATAGTTCCAATATCACCAATTACAATAGCCTCTTCTTTTCTTGAGACTGAACAATGGATATTTTCAGCTATAACAACACTACTAAAATCATTAGAACATGTTTCTTCATTCCAACCTTTTGATTTTCTGATGATAGTCATTTTATCAAGATATGTCATTTCTAATATATCTGCTTCAGTCATTTAATCACTCCTTAATACATACTGACAATACAAAATGAACTTAAAAACTCCTTATCTACATCACTTAAAAAAGATGATGAACTTATACTAGTGCTTATGTCGTATGTCGCAGATGAATTATACTCTATCTTTGTATCACCTCTTGTAATTGCTTTTATGCTCTTCTCATTTTCCAAACCACCAGCTTTCTTCAAATCATCAAATCTTGAAGTTAGAATTGTTATAACTTTTTCTTCTACAAACCCCTCTAATGCTTCATTAAGTTTTTTTCTATTGCAGTAGTTGAGTACCATATTTGTTATTTTTTTTATATATAAATTAATTATCTTGTCATATTTGTCGTTTTGTATATTTAAAATAATCTTTATATTTTCAAACATAATTCCTCCTATAACTCAACAGTAGCTATTCCAATTTCTTCTGCCTGAGGCATAGATGGAAGAACTGTAGCAGCAGCCTTTGTATATGTTGCAACTGGATCTATTGTTGAATAACTTCCTACAAATATATTGTCAATCATTTGAGCTACATCCATTTTGCCATCTCCAATTAATTTAATTTCTTCTGGAGTTAAGCCATATATTGTTTCTCCTAGAAGGCCATCCCCAAACACAGTTAGAGCATTATCTGGATAATATCTTCTTGTTTCATATCCTTTCGCAGTTTCAACTCTATACTTTTCCTCATTTGTAACTATAGTTGGAAGATTCATTTGACTTAAAAGATCATTTAATTGTGCTTGCGTAACTATTCTATCTGAATTTGTTCCAAATACTGCTTTTTTAACAGATTCTTTAGAACATATACTTCTTAATATTTTTCTAGAAGTTAGCATCTTACTTGGCCTATTTCCACCTGCATCCTCAACAGCATCTACAAGAACCTCTATATCTTCTAAAGGTTTAACATTTACATCTTTCCAATTAAATTTCTTAACATTAGAGTTTGGTATTCCATAATTTAGGGTAACTTTTATATTATTTTCTTCTATCTTTAACTTACCTGTCGCCAAAACTTCCATTCTCATAGCTTCTGCTTTAACTAAAACTGCTTTATACATTTTCTCAGCATCATTGTAAATTTCTTGTAGTGCTAATTTAAATTCAGCGTCGTTTCTAGGTGACTGAATTCTTATCAAATCCTCACCTCTTAATGCTATTTTTCTTTTGACTAAAGCAAGTTCAGCTGCGCCTTTGTCTATTGCCTCTCTAGATGCTATTGTTGTTTCTGTATCCATAGCATGTATTTCAGCAGATACTGGCAATCCGCTTTTTCCTAAAATCATATCAAATCTTATATCTTGTATTTTTCTTTCTGGAAATAATTTTGCACCCAGCATTTCTGGGAATTCCCTCTTTTTAAAATAATTTATTAATTCTTTTGTATTAAAGACCTCATCAATTCTAGCCATATAAACCTCCTACATAAATTTTATTTCTGGCAAGGCACTTCTTACCTCATCTTTTGTATTTGCAAAGCTCTCTAAAACTCTATCTTCTCTTACATAACCTTCAATTATTAATGCTCCAGGCATATTACCATTTGTTACATTAGTAGTTTTATACAATATCCCAATAGGAGTTGAAGATAATGAATAAGTAAAAGAACCTTCTGATCCAGATTTTATTTCTGTTACAATGTTTCCATCCGAATCAATTAAACTCCCAGAAACCACATATTTTTTACCTTCAGAATTTAAACTTACATTTTCTGAATTTATTGTACTGCTAATAGTAACTAAATTAGCTGAATTGGCTAACACTTCTAAATCATTAATGTAAGGCTTTTTTATAAAAAACATATTTACTCCTCCTCTTTTATTCGTTAGCCCATGGATCGGACTCAAGCTTACTATTTTTATTTGCATTATCTGCCAATATTTGTCCTATGCTAGATGTTTCTCCATCTCCTCCCATACCTGGTATATAGGTAGTATCTTTTATTTTAGATTCAAACATCAAACTCGCTCTATCTTCTATCATTTTAGAGACTTCATCCAATTTAGTCTTTGTTGTTTCAAAATCTTCACCTAAAAATTTTTCAACCCAATCACCTGGAACAGCCTTTTTATTCTCACTTATATATTTGATACTTAAATTTAATAAATCTTTTTTTGCATTTTCAGCTTTCATTCTTTCGATTTCTTTTTGTTGTTCTAGAAGTTGTTTTTGAACAGGATCTTTTATCAATTCTGGATACTTCTCTTTTATAAAAGGACTTAGTTCTTTTTCTAAATTTTCTTTTTTCCACTCAGAAAGTTTATTTTCGAAATTATTACTTTTTTCGCCTTCCAAAAATGATTTAAATATTTCATCTTTAGAACATAATTCTTTAAAGTTATCTAATGTCAATCCTTCTGTTGTAAATTTTCTGGCTAAGTCAGAATCTTTTAATAAATCGTCAATGTCCTGTTCCTCACTAGCATTTTTAATCAAATTTAATAAATCTTTTTTTAACATTTAATCAATCCTTCCTATTTTTTTGCATAAAAATAAGCTATTCAATACTATTTAAATAGCTATCCCATGTTATATTATCTATTTCACTTTGATATTCCCATGTATTGGTTATTGGAATATATATACATCTGCATCTTACATGTTGAGGTAATTCTACAGGTCGTTCATTTATAAAAAATACTTGACCTTCATACTGTGAGCAATATTCACATACTCTACGATCTAGTGCAGAACTATAAATGACATATTGTATATTATTTTTCTGCATCCAAAGTTCATTGACTTGATTTTGAACTCTTGAAACTTCATTCTCAATTAATCTTTTTGTATCCTCTTCTAAAGTTCCAAATCTTTTACTAATACTTTTTTCTATATCATTTATGCTTGTTTTGCCTTTTAAAAGGTTATCTATATCTTTTTTTAATTTTGCAGAAACTTCATTTTTGTTTTTATAAATTCTGTCTGAATACAGCTTACCATCTATTTTTACATCTAGTATTTTTTTTATCTCTTTGTCAGTTATATTTTTTAGATTTAATTTGCTTCCCAAAATAAAAACATAGCTATTTGTATTAAATTTATGATAAGCAGTACTAAGTAATAGTGCTGTTAACACCTCTTTTTCAGTTTTTTTATTCATTTTAGTAAATTCATCTATTTGATGAACTAAAGTCTTATATAAGTTTATTCTTTCAATCCTTTTTAAGTCCATCATAGAATTAATTACTTTATATTTTAATAAGATCATGGCAATTTCATTTAATAATTTATCTTTATCTTTGTTATATTTTTTTACAAGTTTTTCAATTTCTTTTTCTCCATCGCCATATAGTTTAGATGAAAATTTTAAAGTTAAATTAACTATTTTTTCTTGGCTTCTAGTTACCTTCATTTTCACTCACACCATACTCTTCTTCAAATTCTTTTTTAACTTTATCTGCTTCATTTGACGTGTTGTGTATAAAACTAAATAAACTCCTTGCCGTGTCTTTAGAAATAGTTCCTTCTGGTGCTTGAGAAAGCATTTGAGCTGTTCCTAAATCGTCCATTGGTATATTAGGCGTATACATAACTTTAATATCTTTATAATCATAATCTTTACTTTTGATAGTATCTAGATACTTACATAAAAATCTTATTCTGTTTTTTACAATGTTCTTATGAGATAATTCCTCTAATTTACATTTATTCTCAAGAGCAATTAATCTAGATCTTAAAGCAACGCCGCTTAAATTGCTAACTAAACCTTCATTATGGTTTATATGACAGGATATTTGATACATACTATCTACATATCTATCTAAAGTATTTTGAACAAATGTGTCATTTATATTTTTTATAAGCCAGTCAATTTTCCCATTAGAGGTTTGCATTATTCCTTTTTCTTTCATTTTAGATAAATCGTTCTCATCAACTTTACAACCTGTAAAAGTCAAATATGCATTTCTAAAATCACTTATTTCGTTTCCAATATCACTAAAGTTTGTTTCAAACCCATCCTGCAAGCCTTTTAAATCTTTATACAAGCTATCATTTTCATTTTCCAATGTTAATTTACCAATAGTAACGGGAACTTCTTTAAATATATGTGTACTTGGTGCTGATATTTGCTTAAAACTATCATTGAAATGATATACTTTATTTGACGTATAAATATCTATATAGTTTATAGTACAATCAAGAGTATCTTTAAACGAATGTATAAAAAATAAAATCTTCCCATCTCTTTTGTAAGCATAACCATTTGTTGGTTTTATTATTTCAGAACAAAACTCCATTTCTTTATTTAGATAATAAATCTCATATACTTTTGTAAAAATTAACAGATATTTCATTAGATCACTGTCATGCAATTCATCCCAATGTGTTGTATAATATTCAATATCATTTACAAAATCTATATTTCCACTTCTAGATTCATATGTTATTGGATTTCCTACAGTATAAGATACTTCTTCTTTTATAAATTTCTTTATATAATTTACATTTGTTTTTAGATTAGACCTCTCTGTCACAAATTTATATTTTCTCATAGCATCAGTATCACCTTTATAATAGCGATACATTTTTTCATAAATATATTTTTTACTATAATGTTGACCATAGATTTTTTTTACTAAATCTAAATGCTCTGCTTTATTTAAATCCAATACATCATTCTTATTAAAAATATTTTTTATTAGTTCATTTAACTTCACAACTTAAACACCTAACTTTCTTCTATCTAGAAAACTTACTTTTTCGATAACTTCTATTTTGAAAATTCTATTTATGAATTCTGCTGATATATCTGGAGCATCATCATGTAGAGAGTACTTTTGTCCTGTAAAATCAAGGATTTGCTGTATAAATTCCCTATCTTCTTCTGCAAAAATCATTTGACCTTTATTTAAAACTGGTATTAAAGTAGATATTTTATCATCTTTATTTTTCTTTTGGTGCTCATTAATGATTTCTATATCTCTATAACTAAGAATATTATCATTTTTTATTTTAAACTCTAATTGGTTAGCATCTGCGCCATTAAATGTATTTTTCTCTATATAAACATGTGTTATATCTGGATATATTTTTAATAAATAAATCATGTGTCCTATATACTTATCAAAGTCAGTTCTAGCATTTATTTTAGCTAGTTCTGCTAATCTCCCATATAGTAAACCATTATCTGACTCACTCCCAACAAGAAAAGCACTATAGTCATGTTTAGACCCACCAGCAGATGCTGGATCACATAATAGCATTGTCTTTTTGAAGTTATGTGTTTCAATACATTCCCTAGATTCAGTTCTTACTGTTTTAAACCATTTTTCACCTATTGAATTTACATCATTTTGTACTTCCTGTTTAAAAGAGGTTGGGTTTTCATAATAACTTAAAGCCATATCTAAACAATCCCAAAAACTTGGCCACAATATAGGAAACTTCATTTCTTTTTCATTATCCCAGTAAAACTCTTTAGCATCTTCAAGATGATTTGTATTTTTAAAATCAAATAATAGTTTTTTGAATTTTAGCCATAATCCAGAGTTAAATAATTCATCTACATTATCAACTAAAACTCCTTTTTCACATTTAAACTTCCATGTTGGTAAATTCTTTAGCCTACTATAGAAACATTCTTTATGTTGCAAAGTGCCCAATGCTATAAAAGTTGTTCCTCTTTTTATAGTTTTACCATTTCTTATAACTGGTTTTTGTGCAGCATATTTTACGTCATCAGAAAATCTTTTAAACTTTTTTTCTCTAGCATCTTCTGTTCTAACATTTTCCTCTGACTGATAGTCATCAAGTATGATAAGATCAGGACGATTATTATTGTATTTTCTTCCTCTCATTGGTGATGAAGATGATATTGCTTCAATAAAGGTTTTATTTGTTAGCTCTAATTGAGTGCTATTACAAATATATTTCCTATCATTATCATTTAAAAGAACACCAAATGCTTTTTTAATATACTCATTTTCAAGTAGTGCATTTTTTATATCTTTTACGAATTTTTCTGCTGTAGAGCCTATATCAGAGCAAATCAAAGTATATGTCTTATGTTTATAGCAATGCGACCATACAGTTGTTGCTAAATCTCCAAATGCACTTTTACCTGTTCCTCTTGGATAAATTCTTCCTAATTGTTGTGATCCATCTCCAATTATAGATTCTTGTATATCTTCCCATAACTCATGATGAACTTTAGCTATAGGTGCAGCAGCATTATCTTCTTTTGGTAGATAGGTATCTTGCATAAAGTACATACAGAAAAATTCTAAATTTATTTTCCCAAGTTGATAGGCAAGGCGATTAACACCAAAAAGATTACTTGCATTTGCTTTTATGATCTCATTTGATTCTTTTTCAGCATCCTTTATAGTTGCTCCATTTCTTATAAAAGTCTTTGCTAGATAACTAAATATAAGTTGTATATTTCTTTCTAAATTATCCACTCGTATTTACATCCTTTTATATTTTCTATTTTCTTGTTAGGTTCAGTTAATAATATAATTAATAAAATGAACAATATAATTTTCTCTATAATAAAATCACCTTCTTCAAGATGTATCTCTGGTTTTTAAATTTTGCTAGAAAATTTCCAGAACTCATTTTCTATAAAAAATACTTTTTTCAAAATAGAAGGATACCCCCTATAAATAAAAAATAAATAAATATTAATTTGTTTTGAATTATTTTCTTGCAAGAAATATTTTTTTGGTTAGAATTATTAATTATCTTTCAACTATTCCTTAAATATGTATTTTCGGCATAGTTAAAAAGAACCTAGCATTTCCAATAGGTTCACATATATTCTAATAAACCTCAACACTTCACTGCGTTAAACTTTAATTATTAAGTCTAACTAAATTTTATTAAATTCAATATAATTAAACTCAAATTCAATCTATATCTTAATTATTAAAGTTAATACACATATAATATATGTTTTACTTTAATTGATTTCAGAAGTGATTAAACAATGTTCTTGCAAGATTTATTTCATATCTAATTACTTCTTGCCTGTTCTTATTCTTATCTTAGCTATAGCTGCCTCTATCTCCGTTGTATCCATGCCCATACCACCACTATCATCTTCTGCTTGTATAACTGTACTTGCAGGAGTACCATAGATACGATTTATAAGATACTGATTGGCTGCCAACATAACCCTCTTATCACTCTTATCACTAGCTAATTCCTTAATGTTATTGATATAAGTTTCTAAATCCTTTAATATCAATAAGTTTCCTTGGTTCGTTAGCTCTTGTTTACGTCTGTCAATTTCTTTCCTAATGTGCTCTCTGTTCATCCAGTTATAAATAGTTTGCCTAGTAACACCAATTGCTTTAGCAACCTCTGTTACTGTCAGCCCTGAAATCAATAGATATACTGCATTAGACTCATCTTCTGATAATTCTCTTAATCTCTTATAGCTATCATTAACTATTTCAACATCTTTGTCATTCAAGCAATCACTCCTTTACTTCAATTTTTATGTTTATACATTATCTTAGATTCCTCGTATAAATGACCTCTAATATAGATTTTCAGACATATTAATAAACATATATTATCCTTTGCAAATTCTATTGTTAAGCCCATTTACATTCTAATAATGTCCTGTTGCTGAAAAACGTAACATACTAAATTTCAGATAAAATACAAGATATTTTAATTTCTTTTTCTTTTCTTTAACTTATTAGTAAATTTAGTTATTGCTTTTACTTCTTCATCCTTATCTATTCCTATATACCTTCTAGTCATTTCTATTGTCTTATGCCCTAAAATCTTTCTTATAAGTTCTAATGCATAAGTCTTATTTTCTTCCTCATCATAAATATGTCTTGCAAATGTCTTTCTTAAAGAGTGTGTTGCAACATTTTCTTTTATTCCTACCTTTTCTGCTGCTCCTTTTATTATTCTTCCTGCTTGTCTTGTTTGGATGGGTCTATTAAATTTCTGTCTCTTATTACTTTTAAATAAGAACTCTTCTCCAGGTCTATCTTGAGTATAATTTTCTATAGCACTTCTTATTACTTCAGATAAGAAAACTTCTCTGTCATAATCTCTTTTTTCCTCTATAACTCTAATCCAATCCTTAGATACTCTTATCTTCTTCCCTTTTTTATCTAACTTTATGTCTGTTACATCTGCAACTTTAAGTGCTAATATATCCCCTATTCTAAGTCCAGTACACATTCCAAATAGAGCTAATAAGTAATTTCTTTCATTCCATTCCTCTAAAAAATTTAAAAGTCTAAATACATCTTCAATATCTTTTATAGGATTAACTTTTTGTCCTTTATGTGCTTCCATTCATTAAAAACACTCCTTATTACCATGATAATTTTTTCTTTGCCTCTCTTGAACTAACATTTTTAAATCTTCATCCACATTGGCAAAAGGGTCTGTAATTATAGAGGTTACATCATTTGTGTTATATTTTCTTTCTCCTGCATAAGTACTGGTCATTATTCTAAATCCTAAATCATTTACAGTTTCAGTTACTTTTACTACATTTTCTAACTGCAAATATAATTTAAAGACAACCAACTCAACGCGATCAGACTCATCAATTATACTTTCCTCTAAAATTTTTAGATATAAGTCTATCTTATTGATATTAGAATCATAATTTTTTTTAACCTTCTTTTTTAGTTTTAAGAGTTTTTCTTTCTTTTTCTTTATAAAATCTAAAGAACATTCTCTTCCATACATACTAGGAGTTTCTTTCATTACATTGTCATAATACTTTAGATCATCTGGTACATATGCAGCACTTGAAATTTCTTCTGTTATATCACGTTTAATCTTCAACACCTCTCTAGACAATAAAAAAGACTTAGAACGTAAATTCCAAGCCATTTTCATTAAATATATTTTTCTCACAATACAATCTTATCATGACTAAAAGACACAAAACAGACATAAATCGGTCACAAATCGGACATTTTTTAGACATAAAACAGACATAAATCGGTTTAAAATCGTCACAAATCGGACATTTTTATAGCAATCCTTTTATCTTATCTATAATATCAAATCTCATTTGCTTACACTTACTTGCTGAAAAACCAATCATCTTACCAACATATTCCCAAGATGTCCTGCTACTTGAAAAGTATTTATACTGTACTATCTTTTTTTCTTCTTCACTTAATATTTTCATTGCATTATCTATTTTTCCTATTATCAACTCTTTATGTCTCTTCTCTTTTTCTTTTAAAGCAATTTTCTTTTCTTTTTCTTCAGTCTCTATCTCAACTACACTTTTAATATCATATGTCTTGCCTGTTTTTTCTTTAATTTCAACTCCACTGCATCCTCTGTAATCATTTTTTATCATCTGAATATCAATGTCTATTTTTTCTATCTCTGCTTTTATTTTTTTATAATTATATAACTTCCCTTCTGCACTACTAAACAAATTGTCCTTTTTGCTATCCTGCATTACTTCACGCTCCTAATTATGTTATAATAATATTGTGATGACAGTTTTAGATTTTTGACAAGCAGGAGCGTAAGATAATGCTCCTTTTTTTCTTTTTTGATTGAAATTAATCAGCATCTATATCTATGCCAGTTTCTTTTAAAAACTCTTCCATTTTCACTTCATCAATATCTCTATTTCCTTGTCTTAAACAGTATAAATTAACCATAGGCACATATAACCCATGCAATTTATCTATACTTAATAATTTTATCTTTTTATTAAACTCTTTTTCATGAATGCATTTTAATTTCTTATTTATATCAACTAATTCATTAATCATTGAATCTTTAATAAGATTCAATAGATCATCCTCTATTTCCATAAGTCCCCATCCTCTTCTCTCTAATTTTTTATTATGTATCTCGACTCCTTCAGTAATATAATTTTCTATTTCTAAGACTTGAAACATTGTTAAAATAGTTTGACAAACATCTAATCCTTCTGCAATTATATCTTTAGTCATTCCTACATCTATAGCCTCTTTAAACTCAGTTACTTCTTCATCAATTTTTGCCAACTGATCTTCTACTTTCCAATTAGGTATACTGCTAATTAATTTTAAATCCATCTTTAATATCTCTCCTCTGTTATTTATTGAAGCCCCAACTCTTTTTGAGTATATTTATTCATAAATATCATTTCATCACAACTACTAAATATAAATAAGTCTCCATCTAATATAAATTGTAATGATGCAATATCTTCTATATCAGTTAAATCCATTTCTCCATTTAGAATATTTTCATTATCTATGTCATTTAATTCAAAGAATATATTTTCTGTCTCAAATCTATCAATTAACTCATTTGCATCTTTTATATCTTCAATAGCATGATACACTTTACATTTCATGTCTGATCTTCTCCTCTTTCTCTTTTATTTATCTTCAAGCCAATCATTTTTTAGATAATAAAATACATATATAATGATTGTAGTTATTAATATCCATATGATCCAAAATGCTACTTTTAAAAAGTCTGCATTAAAACTGTTATTTTCTAAAATATTTTGCATGGACTCATTCTTAAAAACTTCTATATTTTTATTGTTTGGATTCACTATAGTATTATTTTTTAAATTAGCATACATGGTCCCATCGAATTCTTTAGGTATAACTTCATAGTAGTACCTTCTCTTGTTATTAATGTAAGCATAATTACCTTCTATTTTAAGATTATTATTTTTAAATATATCTTTCTTTAATAACAATCTCTCTTTAGATAAATTAGTAATTACTTTTGCATCAAACTCCTTGCCCAGGAAATTAAATTTCTTACATTTTTTCTCTACTGAGTCATAGTAATCCCAAGTCCAATATGTTTCAGTATGTTTATGCGAATTACCCTTACTATCTGTAGTAGTAACTACTCTAGTATGCATAGTGTATTTTTCTTCTGTTCTTTCTATAAGCCAATAGTCCCCTTTTAATTCTTCTATAGATACAGAATCTACACTTTTAAATCTACCACTTATCAAAGAATCTCCCACACTTGTTTTCATAGCATAATCAAAGAGATCTTTATCATTATTTATTTTAGTTGCTTTGTAATATCTTTCACTATCTTCCAAAAGTTTCGACTGAACTTTATCATCAATAAAAAATCCAAGTACAATCATTGTGCAAGCAATTATTATGCTTACTAAAAACTCTCTCTTGGTTATTTCAAAAGTTTTAAATTTCATATTTTCACCTCTTAATCAAATAAATTTTGAGGCGCGTCCTCTTGTGCTTTATATTCAGTATATTTAGATTCTATTTTTTCATATCCCATGCTACTTAAAATTATATTTGCTGGAAATTTTCTTATATATTTATTGTAATTACGAATCTGTATATTATAATTTTCTCTATGCTGAGCAATCATATTTTCTGTTATACTTAACTCACTCATCAACTGTTTATAGTTTTCATTTGCTTTTAAATCTGGATACTTCTCTGCTACTGCTTGTATATTTAATTTTGCTTCCTTAATAGATTTATCATTTGCACTTACTCTCATGTCAGTTACTTCTTTTAATGTCTTATTTTCATATTTAGCATAGTCCTTTACACAGTCTACTAGGTTCTTAATTAAATCAATTCTCCTTTTTCCTTGTACCTCTACAGATGCAGTTGCTGATTGGACCTGCTCTTCTAAATCAATTGCTTTATTTTTAGTTACAAGGAATAAACAAGCAAACATAATCAATATTGAAATAACTACTCCTATTATTATTAATGTCTTTTTCATTACTTCGCTGCCTCACTTTCAAGCCATTTTTTTCTGCCCTCTAAACATCCCCCTAGACAATCTTGGAAATCATAAGTGCAACTAGTACATCCACTTCCACCACTCACAAAAAACTCAGCCATTTCTATTTTGCTCATATTTTTTATCTTTTCATAATTAGTCATCTTATTATTCAAATTATCTCCAAGCAATCTGTCATAACATTTTACACACATATCTTTTCCGAAACTTATTATTCCACCTCTACTATTAACTTTGAATACTTTTATTGTTTTAACTTCTGTAATTGTTTCATCACAAAAATCGCACTTTATAACACAAGCCATTTTTAATCCTCCCTTTTACTTTCTTTGCAGTTCATATCTTGATACATACAACCACAATCTTTACACTGCCATACAATTCCTATATTTGTTTTAAGCTTAAATATACTTCCACCACATACTGGACATTCATTTTCCCTACCACCAATTATTTTTAATTTATCCAATTAATAACTCTCCTCACAATAGAATTTTTCATTTTCTTTGCACATTTTTTCAGCTACATCATCCCTAAACTTGCATCCTATACACCCATTACAAGTTATAGCTTTTCTCTTTACTATAAATTGGTGCATTGGGCATTTCATATCACATTTTTTATGAAGTATCCCTTTTTTCAACTTTATTCTTTTATTCATTTTTACCCCTCCTTAATCAATTAATATACCTAATTTTTCCATAAATATTTGATTTGCTATAATTGAAGATAAATACAATACCTTAGCCCACAATATTTCTCTTCTTATAAAACTCCAATTAAGCTTTACTTTCATTCTCCCCATCCCTGTCAGTGGTTTATATGGATTATCTGATTTTTTATCTTTTTCAAATTTCACATATTTTGGTGGATAATTTACAAATTCAAATCTTTTACCATCACGCTCTATAAAGATTTTTCCATACTCTATTTTCATTTAAAACCTTCCATCAATTCATTAAATTTTTCTTAACATCTTAAGCGGTCTACTTATTGTTATTTGATTAACTCCAATAAACTTAAATCATTATATTATTTTCCTAGTATATCAATTTCAGCTTTTAATTTTCCAAGTCTCCTAGAGATTGCTGCTTGATTAGTTCTAAGCACTTTACTTATTTCTTGCTGAGTATAACCTTTTTCTCTTAGACAGACTATTTTCTGTATGTCTTTTATCTCACTTCTTTTTATACAAGATCTAATAGCATGAATATTTTCTACATCTATATTTTCATTACTAGCCAATCTATCTTCTATTCTTATCTCTTCATCAGAAGCATTTCTATAGACACATTTTTCAAAACTATCTATATCACTTCTATAATGCTTTTTAACATATCTAGTTGTAAATTTCATTAAATAACCTAATGCATATGGAAATGCTATTGTAGAAAATTTTCCTTTTCTTTCATCAAAGCAACATGTTGCTTTGTATAATCCTATACAACCTTCTTGAAATAAGTCTTCTTTCAAATATGGATATTTTCTTAAAAAGTAGTTGAAATATCTACTTATAATAAAATGTACCAGATTTATATTATCTTCAAATAATTTATTTCTTTCTTCTAAACTTCTCATATAATCACCACCAACTTATTTAGGCTTATCATTTTCTCTATTTTGAATTACATTTCCATTCATTTACTCCATTATTTATCCTATCTACAATTTCATCTAAGCACTGTTCACACAAATAAATTATTATATCTTTGCCTTTTCTTCTCCCACTGACTGGAGTAAGTAGTTTTATATACTTGCAGACTTCACATTTTTCTAGTTTAATCATTTTTAAACTCACCTTCCCTTTTTAAAATGGTATATCATCATCATCTAGAACTTGAAAACCAATTTCTTTATCTTTATTTTTTTCTTCTTCTTTTTCTTTTGGCTTGTGATCAAGTGCATTAACAGCTTTAGTTCTAACTTTTGTAAAAGTTTTTTTCTCTCCATTTTCTTCATATTTTTCTACTCTTATTCTTCCTTGGAGCGAAACCAATCTTCCTTTTGTAAGATAATTAGCACAAAATTCTGCTGATCCTCCCATAACTTCTACTGGTATAAAATCTACCTCTTTAGTCCCATCTTTTTTTACATAATCCCTATCAATGGCTAATGAAAAAGTGGCCACTGGAGTACCATAGCCTGGAATATATCTTAGTTCTGGATCTCTTGTTAATCTTCCAACTAAAACTACATTATTCATATTGCAATATCTCCTTCATTGTATTTATTTTCTCTATTTTCCATTTGCTTTACAACCTCAACTGCCTCAATAAAGGCATCACCTTTTTTAATTTCTTTATTTGAGGACATGATTGCATTAGCTATTTTATCTGTAAATTCAGCCCTTTCTAAAATACTCATATGACAAATCCTTTTCATCTAATCCCCTCCTTGTTTACTAAGAGGGCTTACAATAAGCCCTCTTAGACTTTCAATTAAGCAATTATATTTACATTTTTAAAATCTTTTAATTCTTCTTGTAAGTATGACTTAATATTCAACATTGCTTGATTTTTCCACGCTCCGCCATCTGCTTCACACAACATCGCCTTCATTTCGCCTTGTATTAGCCTAAATACAAACTCACTTTCTGGTTGCTCGACTTCTGAAAAAGTACGGAAAGGCTTCAATTTCACAGTATTTGGAATTATAACATCAGATACAGTTGCTATTCCTGTTTTCATGCTTACAACTTGAGATACCCCATCATCAATAACTGTTTTTACTGTTGATTCTTGTACATTCCCCGCTATTCTTAAAAGAATATCTCTATCATTATTCTTTATAAATGCTGATTGTAGCATTATGTTAAATGGTTCTAAATCTAAAGTTCTATCAAATCTTACATCTGGGAGCCATGCATCACACTCAATGTATGTTTCTCTATCTCTATTTTTTCTTAAAGCAGATTTTAAAAGTACTCTTTTGGGACTTACAATTTGTATTAATAGCAATTTATCTTCCTTATGATCTATACCGCTTTTTATATAATCTACTAAACCACTTAATGTAGCTATTTCTAAATCATTAGCCCTTGGCTCTTCTATTATCTCTAATCTATCTGTTGTGTAGTTAAATCCATCTACACATACTGTTTCTCTTTTTCCTAACTTAACTAAATATTCCATTGCATTTTTTATCATTTTTTTATTCTCCTTTTTTTTATTTAAATTTATATTTTACTTACTTTCTTAATCTACTTTGAACTTGCATTTCTAAAATCAATTACGCCAGCACTATTTTCTTCTGTTTCTTCAGTTTCATTACTGTCTGAAACATCCATAGATAATTGACCAGCTAACTGGTTTTTAAACTCAGATGCTTCCACTTTACCAGTTTCCAAGTCTTTTCCTATTAAAACTTTAGTTGTCGTTGCTTTTGCCTCTACTATAGTCGCCTTGGATTTTATATCTACTTCTGCAAGATCTCTATCTTCATTTGCTTTAAACACTATTTCTAAACTAATCTTTCTTGTTTTTTTAAAATCTGTATTTGGATCTGCAATATTATCTAAAACTTTTTGCAACTCTGTATTAAACTTTTCTTTTAGAACTCCACCTGCAAATTTTTCTAATGCTATCATAAAAATCACTCCTTTATTTATTTGAAATAATATTTTTCTACTAGGAAATTAATTAATAAACTTTGGCTATAATTTAATAATACTTTTAAAGCTTTTTCTAAATGCATATAACCTTTTTATCCTTACATTCTTTTTAAGTTTTTTTGCTAGCATATCTAAACCTGTACTGATTGTGTCAGGAAATCAATCATTATAACCTTTGCAATTACTATACATTCAAACTTTTTTCGGTATTGAAGTTCAATACTTTTTCAAAACTAAATTCTCAATATTGAAAAGTAATTTTTTTCAATATTGAATTTGTATATTTTTCAACATTGAATTTTACTCAAATTTATTGCTTCATTAAATTTCCTATTTTTTCTCCTTAATTTTTTTCTTTTTAAAATAAATCTTCTGGAATTTCTGCTTGGACATATTGTTTATCTAAATCATATTTGTAATCTCTATTTAACTCCTCACTGGTTGTGTAAAGTCTTTTTCTTCTTTCTGAAAAATTCATTTTAAAACTTATATTCTGCTTCCCAGTTATTCGATTTTTCAAGATTAATAAATAAGTATCATCTGTCTCTTCTTCTTCATCTATCACTCTGTAGGTTGATAAAATATAATCTGCATAATTGACAATCTCACTTGCTCCAGATACATCATACATGGTTGGCTTCATGTCACCCATATTTTTGCGAGGATGTGCAACTAAAATTATTACTAAGTTGTATTTTTTAGCGAGATTTTTTAAGTTGCTTACTATTTGCTCTTGTCTCTCATATTTATCTGCCTTATTCCCAGTTTTTATCGTCATTAGATTGTCAAGAACAAAGAGCCTAACCCCTTTTTTTAAATATAAATGTTCTATAGTATTTAGTAGGTTTACCTCATCACTTATTGCATCTTCATCATAGAGAAAAAATTTATCTTTTATCCAATCTGAAACCAAATCAACTGCATAGTTTGGAATATCTGTATATGTTCCACCATAAGGGCTTTGATATTCTTTTATATGATAATCATTAGCCACAGTTTTTCTAAACCAATCCATGGCCATAAAGCTAGGTAATTCTCCAGAATACAAAAAGGCTTTTTCTCCAGTTAAAATTGCTTCTGCTATAAACTGGTTAACTATAGTCGATTTTCCAGATGCAGGTTTACCAGTCAAGATTGTAAGAGTTCCATATCTAAATCCATCTAAAGCATTATTTAATTTATTAAAACCTGTATCTACGGACTTGTGTACGCCTTTTTCACGCTTTATTTTTGATGCGTCAATGTAATTATCGTTTATGCTACTACTCGTCGTCACAAGTGCTTTTAAATCGTTTATATCAACAATCAATTCGTCTATACTTGTATCTGAATTTGAATTATCAATTAATTCATTTGCTAACTCTGAAATTTGTCTTTTAAGTAACTTCTCTTTTATGATTTTTATATAGTGATCTATGTTTGAAGTAGTTATGACTATAGTTGTTAAATTTGTAATGTAGCTAACTCCTCCAATATCTACTAATCTATCTATTTTTTCTAATTCATTTTTTAAAAGCAAAAGATCTAGTGGTTTATTTGAGTCAATTATTTTCTTCATGCAAGATAAAATAATTTTATGTGACTTAAAGTAAAAATCATTTTCTTTTAGTTCTCTTATTTTGTATGCTATTGAGTCATTTATAAGAAAACTGCCTAAGATGTTTTGTTCTGCTTCCAAAGAGTAATTCATTTAATCACCCCTAACTTATTATTAAAATGTCACAACTAAAGGAATTACCCTTTCAACGTCATACAATACCCCACAAATACGATCCTTTGGAACATTTTTGTAAACTAAAATATCAATTATGTCAGCAATAAGTTTTGCATAGTATTTTGGAGTTTCAAATCCATAACTTCTATAAGCAAGTTTTTCTTCAACAAATTGTTCACATTTATTTCTTGTACTTGTTCTAGTTTCACAATCTTTGTTTGACTTTATCTCTATATAATTTCCATCAAAATCTATTATTTTCATAGGTTTACTACGCTGAATTTTAAAAGATTTAGGTTTTCTAGCAAGCTTATCATTAACTTTCTCGCAAATCTCATCTATATCAACTACATCCTTTTTACTTTCAAATATCATTTCTCTTATTTTTGGATCAGTTCTTAATCCTTCAATAAGTCTTTGTAAATCTTGATCTGTAAGTTCATGCTTTTTTCTTTCCACTTAGCATACCTCCTGTCTTTAACTATTTAGTTACTTCTTTCATGATTTGAAACTATTCTACATTATGATAATTAACATGCTATAATTAATTTGAACATACTTCCAATATGTTTAAATTAATTAGAAAGGTGGTGAGAGTATGAGCCAATATCGAGTTATAAGCAAAGAATGTCCTATTCTAAAAAAACTTCTTAGATAGTAGCTTTGGGATTTTCATCTGGAAAACAATACTTAAATGCAGTCACTTTTACACCTGTTATTTTGCTTAATTTAGTAAAAGAATGATACATACAAGTAAAATTTCCCTCACATTCTTGCAGGTAATCGCAAACTTCACATGATGTGGGGGCTTCTCTATTCCCTCTAAACACCATCTCCATAACTTCATTTTGCAAAGGTCTTGCTATGCAATGTAATTCTTTTTCAGTAAGTTCTAACTTTTCATCTTTCATGAGCAGGCTCCTAGTTTATTTAACATTTAATTCTTTATCTGTTTCATTGATTTTGTAACTAAATTTAATTGACCTGTGTTTTGATTCTACGCCATGATAATTTACATGCTATAATTAATTTAAGCATATTGACAGTATGTTCAAATTAATTATAAGGTGGTGATGAATATGTGCAAAATTAAAACCTTAAGAGAAAAATGCTCTCTTATTGACGATAGAGTTGAATTTTCTGGTGAATATAAAACTTTTCCTGGATTCACTGGATCAAAACTTTTAGAATGCGAATGTAATAAAAATTACATTTGCAAAATTCAAATAATGACTGCTAATAGCAACTGTCCTCTTTTTAAAAAAGCACGTCAATTACAATACTAAAATTTTAATTTACTAAATTTATTTAGTAAAAATATCTACACCTGTCATTTCACTTAATTTTATAAAAGTGTCTATATGGGTGAAATAGTCCTTGCATTCTTGAAAGTAATCACAAACTTCGCATGATGTAGGGGCTTCTCTATTTCCTCGAAATGCTATTTGCATCACTTCATTTTGCAAATGTCTTGCAATGCAGTGCAAATCTTTTTCAGTAAGTTCTAACTTTTCATCTTTCATAATCAATTCTCCTGTCTATTTAATTTTTAAAGTTCTTTGAAGCCAGCAAGTGGATTCTTAGCCTTTGTAACCTCTGACACTATACCTTTGCTAACATCTTCATTTCCCCAAGTTAACAAAGCCCTGTAGTGGCTCTTATACCTACTTCCTTTTCCATTTACGATATAGTTTTCTAAACTAACAATTTTATCATGTATGTATTTCTTCCCAAATTTGTTTATAAGTTTGTCATATTCATCTTTAGTTAGTTTTACTTTTTCTATATCTAAATCCAAGAATGATAGATCTAAATAATCAGTTTTAGGTTTGTTATTTGTTTTTTTATTTAGTGGTATATTATCTTTAATAGAATAATCTTTGTTCCCATTTTTATATTGGATGGGTTCCGATATTTTTATTGGATGGGGTACGGTATTTTTACTGCACCCATCTGGTATTTTTACCGAGTCTGCAACTTCACCATCATTACTTATATTAGTATTGTTAATATTAGTATTGTTACCTATCACCTGGTGATATACCCCTCTATCATCTCCTGCTATAGGTATGTCATCTCGTGATATACTCTTTGTACTTGTAGCACAATATAAATTACTATTATTTTTAAGTGATTTTTTTGATTGTGTATTATTACTTATATTAGTATTGTTAATATTAGTATTGTTACTGTGCACCTCATGCACCACCTGTTGTGCATGAGGTGCACTAGGGTTGTGCATCACATTCACTACCTGTTGTGCATCACATGCACAACCTACTTTAGCTGTTAAGATAAAATATATGTTACTTTCTTTCTCATTTGAATTATCTCTTGTTCTATTTTCTTTCTTAATCAAGCCCTTTTCTTCTAGGCTTTTTATTACATTTTTTGCTTGTCTTTCACTACATCCACATTTTGCTGATATAGTTTTATAACTTGGAAAGCAAAAACTTTCTTCGTTTGAATGCCTTGCAAGGACTATATAAATCATTTTTTCATAAATTGTTAAATCTTCTCTGTCAATTAAAATATTTTCTATCCAAAACCAGTCTCTTTCTCTTATATCTCTTAATAATTTCACTGTATCACCTCCCTTCTAAAATTATTCATTTAATTTAATAGCTTTAATTTGCAATCACCATTTTCTAAATCTTCATATGTTATTACCTTGTATCCTACATCATCATTTTCTTGCATGTAGTACATTGCAACTATTTCTCCTGTTTCCACTTCTGTGATAATGCAATCTGTGCTTGTATCAAATCTTGTTTCTTGAAGTTGAATTGCTTTACCTATGTGATTTCTATTAAAATCTGAAATTCTCAATATTTTCACCTCTTTTAACTTTGTAGATCTTTCCCTTCTTCAATGTCTTGTATTTCTTTTAATATATCTATTCTGCGTAAAGCTAATTTAAGTTTCTCATGATCAAGCATCTCTATTTTTCTGCATACTTCTTCTCTTATTTCATTTATATCTGTCATTTTAATCACCTCTCTTTTTGTTGATTGTGTAATACAATTATAAACCTAAAAAGCTTACAAGTCAACTACTATGTAATACTTTTTTATTTATTTTTTGTTGACTTGTAAGCATCTACAGGTTATAATATTTTTATGGAGGGATAATATGTCAGATATGAATGAAATAAGGGAAGAAAATAAAAGAATAAGGGAATTGCGACTAAATTTGAATCTAAGTCAAGAAGAGTTCGCTAGCAAACTAAATCTAAAAAGAAATACTATATCTTTAGTTGAAAATGGTAAAAGAAATGTAAGTGAAAGAACTTTAAATGATATCTGTAAGACTTGGAGCATATCAGAAGATTGGCTTAAAAACGGAGTTGGAGAAATGTTTTTTATTAAAGAGCTAGACGAACAATTTGCGCATTTGGTTGGAGAGTTAAGTAAAACAGAAAATGAAGTAGAAAGAGAGATTATAACTAAAATGTTCAAGCTAAATAAGAAATATCTAACTGTATTTGACAAAATGATAGATTCCCTATTAGAAATAGAAGAATAGCAATTGCTATTCTTCTATTTTTTTCAAAAGACCAAAAATGTAATTTTTTATCATTAATAAATTTCTCTTATCTTTATCAATATCTAATTTTTTTATCATTTCAATTATTTCATATTTCTCTTTTTCTAAATCTCTCATAATCTTGCCCCCATATTTTCAAAATATTCTGATTTATATTCTTGCAATTACCCCCACTTTTGAAAAAACAACAGACTCCTTTCTTCAATTTTTAAGTTTTTTAAATTGATATAATCTATATTTTTGATTGTGTATGTCATGTCCTAAGATGAGTTTAAAATCTGAAAGTAAAATTGTGATTATTTTAAAAGTGTTTTACGTACGTAGTTTTATATGTATTATTTCGATATATATCTTCCTTATGTTACAATTGTAACACCTCGTTCAACATTAATCAAATGTCAAAATTTACCATTTTTGATTATTTTTTAAAATTTAATTTTACATAAATAGAGTTTATATATCAATAATAATGTAAAATAAAAAAAGGCTATGGAAAATAGAATTTTACGTCTACAATCCATAACCTTTCATAATTTTGTTTTTTTTAGAATCCAGTTATCTCTGACAACTCATAAGATGCGATTTCTCCATCTGTATTCATTCCCATAGCCTTAAACTTCCAAGTACCATCTTTTTTAAGATCGTTTATATTGTCCATTGCAGTGCCTAATTGATTTCCATCCTTATCATATAAAGTAAATGTTACTTGTGCATATGATATATCATGACCACTATTATTTTTAATAACACCTTTTATATAAGTAGCCATACTGTCTGTTTCTGATGTTACTTCTCCAACTATCTCATATTTTTCCTTTTTCACCTCTTCTTTAGGCTTATCTACACTAGCTGTTTGGCTTGCCCCATCATCAGTTCCAGTATCATCACTTCCGCTAGTGCCAATAGCATATAATAAAACGAAAACTACTACAACTATAAACCAACCTCTTTTATAAAATGGTTTTTTGTTTTTAGCCCCACAGTTAGGGCATGATTTAGCATTAGATGCTATTTCCTTTGAACATGATTTACATTGAATCATTTTTGACATTTTTAATCCCCCTCAAATTATTGTATTATTCCTCAACAATATTATAGTATATCCCCTCTGTCTAAAACTGTAGTATCATGGGATTATAGAATTTTTTTTAGGTATGTCCCAAATATTTTGTTGTATTAAAGGTATTTATAAAGGCTTGCACTTAATTGCATACATTTCTATTGAACTGTTTTTTAGGCTATAGCATTAAATAAATTCTTGATTTTACTTTGAAATATTTTTTATTAGTAGTATTATAAAGTATTTTTTATAATTAAAATTAATTGGTAAAAATTGGAATAACATTTTTAGACATTTAGTATTGTGTAGTCAACTCTATTGTAATAGTATTTTAGATATACTTTTGAAAATGAGGTGTAATTTATGAAGATAAAAAAGATTCCAGAGTCAGAACTTTTGGTAATGATGTACATTTGGGACAGTGAAGATGAAGAAGTTGCATCTACTGAAATTTTGAAAACATTAGGCGAAAAATATGAATGGAAAAAGTCAACTATGTTAACTTTTTTGAGAAGATTAACTGGTAGGGGTTTTTTAGAAGTTGTTAAGAAAGATAGATTTACATATTATAAAGCATTGATAGAAAAAGAAGAATATTTGAAAGTTGAGACTAAAAGTTTCTTTAGTTTCTTTCATAAAAATTCATTTGAAAGTTTATTAAGTGCTTTACATGATGATGAAGAAGTATCTGAAAATAAATTAAAAAGTTTAGAGAAATTTATTGAGGACTGGGAAGAAGATAAATAGAGAGCCAATGTAATTTATTTGGTTCTCTATTTTTGTATACGACCTTCTATTTCCATTTTTAAGCAAATTTACATCTTTTTAGGTAAATAACATCAAACTTATAATTAAAATAGGTCAGACAAGCCTTTAAATGTCTTAAAACTATATTTAATCAACTTTATTTTTAACAGTTTATTTTTCCCAATCATCAAAATTGCAAGTTCGTTATCTCCAATCTTTTTAAGTAAAATTAAATTCAATAGCATTTAGTAAGTATATTAGAAAAATAATTAATAAAGTTTTTTATATTAAAAAAAGAATAGTTCAGACATCTTTTCTAGTCTTTAATAGTTTTTAAAACAGTTTTTAAAGTCTTTAATAGTTTTTAGACAAGCTATAATAATTGGTATATCTAGGTTTCAGAGATGAAAGGTCATCATTTTAAGGGTCAAAGGTCATCATTTTAAGGGTCAAAGGTCATCATTTTAAGGGTCAAAGGTCATCATTTTAAGGGTCAAAGGTCATCATTTTAAGGGTCAAAGGTCATCATTTTAAGGGTCAAAGGTGAGTGTATTTTAAAAATAGTTGACCTTTTTGTAAATTAGGTATTATAATTTATATGAGGTGATAGATTTTGGAAAAAAAAGAAATTTTAATGCAACCAAATAATTTAATAAAAAGTAAATATGATTTTACAAATGTGGAAAATAAATTATTTTACAAAATACTTTTTAATGCTCAGAAACAACAAAATTCCTCTTATGTTACAACTATATCAAAAGAAGAACTAAAAGTATTTATGAAAAATAATAATGATTACGAACATAAAAATATAAAAGAAATTTTGAACATGTTTCAACAGAGTGTCCTGGAATTTGATTACATAGAAGAGACAACTGGCAAGTTAAAAACTTTTGGAAGTGGTTTAATTAATACATATGAATTGGATCATACAGACCAAATTTATACAATTATGATGCATGAAGTTCTATACAATCATATAACTGATTTTGTAAAAATGCAGAAAAAGAAAAATGGATATACAGCTATTAATTTATCAGTTTTATTTAATTTTAGAGGTGCATATACTCAGAGATTATACACTTTATTTAGACTATGGAGCAGAGAAAATAAGGAAGTGGAGATAAAATATAAATTAGATGAATTAAGATTTTATTTGAAATTAAAAGATAATGTATATCCAGAGTATAAATATTTTAAGCAAAATGTTCTAAAAAGAGCAATGAATGAAATAAATAAAAAAGGCAACATGGTTGTTTCAATAAAAGAAGAAAAAAGAAAAAATAGAAAAATAGATGAGATAATTTTTTCTGTGATAGATTATGAACCTAGAAAATATTTCGATAAAGATATATTGGTTGAAGATTATATACCTAAAAAGAAACAGGATAATGAAGTATCTTTTGGTTTTTATATACCAAATGAAAATATTTTTACAACAGGAACAATTAAACTATTTAAAGAAGATTTTAAAGAGTTTGATTTCAAGAGTGATGTTTATCTGAATGCTTTTAATAAATCTATTGCCATAGCACTTGAAAGAGATAATACTGACATTATAAATACAAAGAATTATGATTTTTTCAAATCAACACTTTCAAATAAAATAAGTGAAGTTATAATTCATCAAAAAGATGATTTAAAGTTTAAAGAGGAATTAAACAAATATTGGGATGATAAAGATGTTAAAAAAGAAGAAAGAGAAATTGATTATAGCAAAGATCCTGTCAGACTTGAAACTATTAGGAGAAATTTGTTTGATCAAGGTCTAGTAAATGAAGAAGGATATTACTATAAATAAGAATTGGAGAAAATAAAAATGTATTATGTTTATAAATATATTGATCCAGCTACAGAAGAATGCTTGTATGTTGGGAAAACGGAGAACATTTGTGATAGACATACTAGTCATTTAAGTAATAAAAAAGAAAATTGGTGTAATAAGAATTTAAGACTTGAGTATATGGAATTAGATAATAAATATACTATGGATTTTTATGAGATATACTTAATAAATAAATTAGAACCTAAATTCAATATTGCAAAAGGAGAAATGGATATTGAAAAAACAAAATTTTTCTATGATGGACAATGGGTAATTTATTCAGAAAGAGACTTGATGTCGAGTTTGGCATCAAAGAGATATGGAATAAACTATGAAGTAAATGCTAAGATGTTACACATAATGAGAAAATTAAAGAAGATAAGCAACAATGAAGAAATATTTATTGGAAATGAAAATATAAAAATAAAATATTCTTTTGAAACAACACTAGAAGGAATTGATTTAGAGCCATGTATATTGAGTGTAGCATATAAGACACTAAAAGAAAGTACAGTTGGAACAGTAATCTCAGTAAAACGTGAATATTTATCAGAAAATGTATGTTTAGTCATTGATAATATTTTTCTAAATGAAATCATGAAAGATCCTTTGATGTCTAAAGCAGATATTATAGATTTGAATAGTCAAGTTAATGACATTCTTAAGATAATTGATATTAATTGCGAATGGGATAAGCTTTCTGAATATTGTAGTACAAGTTATTAACCAGATATTGCAAAATATGGTATAATTAAATCTAGCAAGAAGAGCGTAATATACAATCTATAGAGTGGAGTTCATGTACAAAAGATTATCCTCCCAACGATTCGAGGGGAGGTGAGTTCATGGATAACTTTTTGTTTAACGTTTTAGCTAGTTTAACTGCTAGCGTGGTAGTTTACTTAATTAGTAAACTATTCAAAAAAGCAAAAAGCCACTCTCGCGCAAAGAGTGACTTACAGGTTGAATTTAAATTTATGTTTAAATTCAAAAAATAAACTATGTTTATGATGAACTCCACTCTAACGCAAAATAGATTGTAGTTCTTCTTGCTTTTATTATATCATAAAATCTTCAAAATGATACAATCTTATATTGAATTGTTAAAATTGGATTGTCAAAAATCTCTTTTATGGAATTGTTAAATAGTAAATATAAAAAATTTTTAGATAAACTTTAAAATAATAAAAAAACAAGAGGTATTAATCTCTTGTTTTTTTATTATTTTTTTTATAATACATAATAATCATTATTATATATAGAGTTAAAATTGTTCCAAACATAAATATCTCTAATTGAAGTTGATTATAAACAATATTGAATAAATTGTGTGAAATCTTTAATAAGACTTGTGGAATTTGCATTATTATTATACAAATTATGCCTATAATCAAAGATATTATATGAAAACTTTCTTTTTTTATGAAAAATTTATATATAAATAATGCAAATATTAAAAAATAAACTAATATAAAAATTAGGAATTGAAGTTTATTAATATTAAATCTTATTATTTGTTCATATAATGATGAGTTAAAAAACATAGCTATTAATACTAGAAAAGGATAAATAATAAGAAATATATTATTTAATATATTTTCTTTATTCATAATCACCAACTACTTTCAAAATTTTAAGAGTATGTGAACTCGACATTAATCGTATGTGTTGCAGTCATCCCCTGAACATGAATTTTAGCACTGCTCCAAGCTCTTGGTGCATTATTGCCCCAAGCTCTATCGTTGTATCCCCATCCAGTAGTATATGAGAAAGTATTTGATGTTGGGCTCTTAGTTAATTTTTTACCAGTAATAACACCAGAATGTGCATTAACTGACCTATTTGATAAAGTATATAAACTAGAGTTTGGAGTCCAACTACCATAAACTCTATTTAATCTGACTTTTTCATTGGTAGAATTAACATCATAATCAACATTCAACTTAGCGGTTACTCCTCCTGATGTGTGTGTTCCACCTGTAGATTCAAAAGGAGTAATCAATTCTCCTATTGGAATAAAAACTTCACATCCTGTATTTGTTGATTTATTATTATATGCAATTGGATTTAAAGTAGTGATTTCTCCTGTTTGATCGTTTGTAATTGTAACTTTAACTTTATGTATTATTTCGTTGCTTGAGTCACTTGCATAACTTCTGCCTGTTATCAATAGTATTAGAGAAAACATTAAAGATAGATAAATAAATAATTTAGAAAATTTTTTCATAAAATCACCCTTTCTTATTAATTTGTCTGGTTAAATATTACCAGTCAAAACTGCTATTGAATCCTCCTTTTTTAAATTATATCATATATTCTATTGCAATAGAATAGAAAAAGTAAAAATATTTAGAAAATTGTAAAAATTAAACTTTCGACTTCTGAAAAAGAATCGTCATTAGAAATAAAGTACAAAGATGAAAAGGAAGGGCTTAAGCAAAAATTTGAATACTCATATAAGTTTTTAGCTGGCAAAGAAGTAATTAGAACTGTGAATGAAGATATAGAGGTTGGCCAAGAAAAAATAATAAAAGGTCAAAAAAATGGGAAATACCAAGGAGATGGGTCTGAGGAAACTATAAATTTGAAAAAGAAATAATTATCTATGAAAAGAGTGTTTAGAAATAAGTGAAACACTCTTTTTTGTGCAAAATAAAATAAGTATCTTGTGAAAATATATAAAAATATATAAATGTATATAAATATTAATAAATTTATGTATTTTTATAATAAAACTTTCCATAAAACTATTGAATTATTATATAAAATATTATAAAATATATATAAATATTAATAAATTTTATAATATTTATATAAAAAGGAAGTGAGTGTATGGCTAAAATACTTTTGACATTTAAAAATAATGAAAAAGAAAAGGCTATAGAGAAGTTTTTAGAGGACAAAATATCGGCTACAGCGTACTTAAAAGAGTTAGTTTGGGAAAAGATGAATGAAAAAAAGGATAATGATGTAGTTGAACAGAAAAAAGAAGTAGAGGATCCAGCAAATAATTTTGATTTTGGAAGTTTAGAATAAGGGGGAAATAATACAAATGAGTAAATTAGGTATAGATACTGGAAATTATGCAGTTAAAACAAGTTCAGATGATATTTTTGAAAGTAAAGTTACAGAGGTAAAAAACTTTGGTTCAGATTCAGATAGCATTAAAATAGGCAATAAAACATATTATTTAGGCGAAGGCGATGAGGAAATAAATATAGTTAAATATGAGAAAGAAAACTTCTTGCCACTTTTACTTGGGGCTATATGCAGAAATACAGACGATGAAACTGTTGATTTAGGACTAGGTCTGCCAGTGAAACAATTTGCTGGATTAAGAAAAAATCTTATTGAAAAATTACAAGGAAAAGAATATCATGTTGAGTTTACAAGAGGAAATGAGACTACTAAAAGAGATATAACAATAAGATCTGTGCAAGTATTCCCAGAAGGTATAACTGGTTATCTGCACTATGCAAAAGATATAGTTGACCAAGTTGCAGGAAGAGATGTTGTGCTAATTGACATTGGTGGAAAGACAACAGATATTGCACTTGTGCAAGGAAATAAAGCAACTGATCCATATTCTATAAATATAGGGACGATAAATATATATGATGCAATAAAAAAATCTCTTGAAATGGATGAAAGGTTTTTAGGCAAAGTTGAGATAAAAAGAGAAAAAATACAAGACTATATAGACAAAGGGTTTTACTTAAATGGTGAAAAACAAGATATAAAGAAAAATATAGATGCATCTGTTTCATTGTTTAAGCAAATTTATAACGAGTTAAAATTAAATTATCCAATCAGTACAGCTGCGGTTGTCGTTATGGGTGGAGGTGCTAAATTGTTAGGTGAAGCATTTAAAAAGAATATATCTGGTATAATAGTCATGAGTGATGTAGATAAACATGTTTTTGCAAATGCAAAAGGATACAAAAAAATGATGAAATAAAAAAGGATTTAGTTTATAGTATGTATAATAGATTACAAGTATATGATATTTGTAATCTATTATTTTTTTGAGGGAGGTTTATATATGACTTGGAGTGATTTAAAAGAAAAAAATATTAATGAAGTTGTTGATTATATTAATAATAAATTAAATGAATTTGAAAGTCTTAAAAAAATTGGTGATGAGTTAGAAGTAAATGAAAGCACTATAAGGAAATGGCTTAATAAAAAAGGATATAAAAGAATTGGAAACAGGTTTGTAGAAGATAATAAAAATGATGATGATAAATATCATATAAATGTCATTAATAATAAGATTGATGATGATATTAAGTATTTATCTAGTGAAATTGATAATATAAAAAGTGTGCTGGAATGGTTTAAAACTAAAGATGATAGTTATCATATGGATGTCATTAAAGAAAATGATATATCTATAGATCTTCCAGATCAATCTATAAAAAGAACTACAATTAGAATAAATAATGCGGTGTGGGATATGTTTAATGAATTTGCAGATAAAAATAAACATTATGATAAACATGATTTGCTGAGTCAACTTTTACTTGAAAGTTTATTGAAATATAGCAAAGATAGGTGAAGGAGATATTTAATCTTCTTCATCTATCTTTTTGAATTTATGTGCAGTGGACATTAATCGTACAAAGTATCCATCCAGATAATTTGGTTCTAAATTATCCATCTTACATTCAAAATATTCCTTTTCTGTAACTATAGGTATGTAATATATGTGGAAAATTTTAATTCTCTTAAGCAGAACTCTTTTTTTAACAAGTCTTTTAAGTAGAATTTTTGTTGTGGATTTCCGCCACTTGTATTTTTCATTGCAGAGGCGAATAATTTCTTGATTTGATATGCTTGAACTTCTTTTCCAAAAGATTTTCATTATGCTTAATTCGCCACGTTTTAAATTTTGTTTCAACATGATGTACTCCTTATAAATGTTTATAATATAGTAGCATCTTTTTGCTCAAAATGGTGCAGGTAAGTTATTCCATAAAAAAATAGAGCGTAATATCTAATGAATTTGCCCATGAAAATAAACATGATTTGTTAAGCCATCTTTTGATTGAAAGTTTGAAGTATAAGAATAGATAAAAAGAGTCATTAAGATCTTATAAAATGTAATAAAAGAGCAGTATATTTTGTTAAATTTACTGCTCTTTTATTGAAGCATGCATTCTTCATATTTTTGAAATTAATTATTTGCTCTATCGCAAAATGGGCATCGCTCTATATAATAGCCTCCTGTGACTCCGGGTCTAGATTTTATATCAATTCCTGCTAGTCTCAATTGATGAGCGTATTCCTTTACTTGTCGTTCTGATATATTTAATTTATTAGATATTTCACTTGCTTTTAATATTTTATTTTCTTTTAAAGGCATTATAATCTTAAAAGCGTTATCTATTTTTCCCATACAAAAAAACTCCCTTCTTCGATTAAATTATTTTGAAAGATGTTATATTTTCATTATAGCATCTGTTGGTGAACTATCTTTGTTACAAGTCATATTAATTCCAACAAAATATATTTGCAATAAAGAAGATAAAAATAAATAAAAAAAGAGGGTAGCAACTAGTAAATTAGTTGTTACCCTCTAATCTATTTATTAATAAAATCTAATGCTTTGTAAAGTGTCTCAAATCTATCATTTCCTTTTATTGCAGTATACTTCTCTTTAGTTATAGAACTTATCTTATTACATGCTCCTCCACCTACAACATATAAGTTCTCCGTCTGACCTGGCACATAATCTTTTATATCACATATTAGTATCTTTCCATCATTATACCCCCAACCAACTACAGTTGCAGGTATCTTGTCAACTTCTCCATCATAAACTATTGTGTGTTTATACATTTTACCCACCTCTACATTATTTATAGTTTTATTCAATACACCTTCTACAATTAACCTAGCCATTCCTTCATATCCAAGTTTCTTAGCCTTATCATAATCTTCTTTATTGTCACAAAAGAAACTTTCAATTAGTATTGCTGTAGGTTTAGAACTATTTAAAATATATAAACTTTTATCTAATTTAGCACCTCTATTTTTGAATACTGTGCCTAGTTTCTTACATATTCTAGTTGCATATTCTAGACCTTTATTACTATAATATATCACCTCTGAGCCTTTTCCTTGACCATCACTTGCATTTAAATGTAACTCTATAAGTAAGTCATAACCTCCACCGTTAACTCTAGGTATTTTATATGACTTTTCTTCATTCTTAGTTTTAAACTGCTTTTCGGGGCATATTATTACATCCACCTTATGTCCTTCTTTTCTGAATGTATCTGCTAATACTGGTGCAAGTGACTTATTGTATTGATACTCGTTAACTACTCCATCAGCAGAAGTACATGCTCCACTTTTTAAAATACTGTGTCCTACTGTAATACATATTTTCATTATTTATTTTCCTCCTTCAACTGTTTGTAAGTTTGATTTATACCTATTGATATACCCCAACAAATTACACCTTGTAAGACTGCATCAGCATTTAGTCCTAACATCCATACTGAAAAACCCACTCCAAGTATCAATAACACTACTGGAATATACTTGTTATCTAACTGTTTATACTTCTTGCATCCTGCTCCTATAACATAAAGAGCAGCAACTAAAATTAGTAACTGCTCTGGTATAAAACTTATTAAATTATCCATTTATTTTCCTCCTAATTTAAAATATTCCTCGCTGAATAGCAAATATAAAGAACCCTACAAGTGTTGTAATCATTGTCCCAATCAACCACTTTAACATACTTGTAAGTGAGTTTAAGTTCTCACATAATGCTTTTAACTCTGCTTTAGACTCTATATTTGCTATCTTTAATTCGTCTATTTCTTCACCATGCTTATTTATTCTTGTTTCATGTCTTTTTAAATCTGCGTTGAAAAGTTCTTCATTCATGAAAACCTCCTATTTAATTGAAATAAAAAAGAACCTTCTATAACGTTGGTTCTGCTCCTTCTACTACTCCGCTATGTTCAATTATATAATCCTCTACTGCTTTTCTGTACTCCGTGTTAGTTACATCATCTAGTTCAAAAGGTCTGTTTTTTAAAGGATTTAATCCTTTGTTTAGTATTCTCTCTGCCAATATCCTTACTACAACATTGTTTATATTCATTATAATAATCCTCCTACTTTTTCATTTTCATTTAATAAAATCTGATTTTCTAATTCTTGTATTCTCTTTTGTTCTTCTGTTAATTCTCTTTTTATCTCTTTTATGATTGGTACATTATTAACTACATCTATCTTTTCTATATAACAATTATCAGCTATTGATTTAAAAGGAATGTCAATATAATCTATTTTTGTTATAGTCTTTCTTGGTATAATATCTCCTTCCATTTCTCCATATATTGCAATTATTTCTCCGTCTTGGTCAAAGATTATTCTTCTTCCTATTTCCATTTTTAGCTCTCCTTTTTTATTCGTACTTTATAGCGAACCAACTAACTGTTGCATTTAGTTCGGTGTCACTTAAATAAATCGGTGTTCTAAAACCATTTATAAAAAATCCGGCACTGATAGAATTAGAATAAGTATCTGTGTCAAATATGCGATTTTGAAATCTAGCAATATTTTGTCTATTACTAGACCTGTACTCTTCACTAATACATAATATTAAATTAGGCATTAAATTCATAGTAGCGTCAAAAGCGATTGTTGTGTAGTTACTATAGTAACCCTCTGCAATCATGAAAACTAAATTAGGTCTAAAAGATAACGAATTAATCTCAAGAGAGACACGTCTCACTGAATCCGTTTGACCATATGGCAAGACATAGCTTGACTTCATTGTAATATAATTGCTTTCGCTCTTTGCTGTTTTTATTATATTTTTTATGCTTGACACTTTATTAATTAAATTTTGCATACTCTCGCTTCCGGCAGCAGAAACATTTTTATTTATCAAATTCGTTGCAAAGGCATTTTTTAATGTTACTATTTTTGTTCTAGTTGTTCCCGATTTATCTGTTCCAACAAAAGGGCTACCCAATGCACTAGATATATTATTTTTGCCAGTTTGGAAATCAGTTTGTATACTTTGTAGTGTTGTCATAAGTTCCCCTAAACTAGCATTTTCAGTTAATTTTTCTGTCATATTTTCACCTCACTTATATCATGTCTATCAGATTATTTGCTATAGTAATACCTTTGATTCTCTGTCCATTTACTTCTGTTTCTAAGTTATTCTGTTTTTCTGATAATGTATTATAATTTTTTGCTAGTTGATTTAATGCTTCCTCTACATTGTCACTTTCAAATAAGTTATCTGTATCTTTTATACTTGTTTTCTCTGCTGTTGTTTCTATACTATCTACACTAGTTTTTACCTCATTTAATGCACTAACTATATTTGTTTTATCTGTTGTTTCAAGTAGTGTTGTATCACCTATTTTAGTGTTAATCTCCGTTTTAGCAGTTTCTATGTTGCTTGTTAACTCCGTTTTAGTTTTATCTATTTTAGTGTTTACATCTTGTATATCTTTAAGTGTAGCTAAAACAACGGTTGGGTCTATTTTTAAATTTATACTTGCTGTATTAGACACAGCTAATATAATCTTAATTAATATTTCTTTTACTGTTCCCGAATCCGGAGCAGGTTTATAAGTCTCGGGATAACTAGATACTGCTAAAAGTTGGTCTTTAGAGTCAAATACCCCTACTTCTCTAATTGTAAAGCTTCCAGTATCTCCAGTTATAGTTTTTTGGATAACTACCCAATTAGGATTTTTTTCATCTGCTTGAACATGCTCTAATGTGCTTTCCCACACTACATTTTTAAGTGCTGTCTGAGTTTCCGTTGGAATATATGCACTTCCACCACCATCCCCGACTTTTATTTTTGCGAAATCAACTCTAGTCCCGAGTGCTGTAGCATTCGCTATAGCCGCTTTCCCTATTTCTGTAAGTAATGTATAATATTGTGCTTGTGCCAACTATATCACCTCCTTAGGGTATAATGTTACCCTTTCTGCACTTTTATTGTTTCCACTAGCAAATACCATTTCTCCAAAACATGTTATATCTTTAGGAGTATAAGGGTAGATTGTAACTGTTTCTCCTGTACTAGCCATTGCTCCTGTGTAAAGTCCATTTTGATTAAATAAAATCATCTCAAATTTATGTTCAAGATGACATGGTTTTATTTCTTCTATTTTCTTATCTAACTCCAAGATAGTGTTATAACTACAATTATTTGTTATAAAACTAAGTGTAAAACTAAATAGATTACTAAATACCTCTACATCAA
>NZ_JACVWJ010000018.1:0-24510 GCF_020676075.1 Clostridioides sp. ES-S-0001-03
AAAAAAGAAAAGAAACTTTACAAGAAGATATACCATTTATAGTAAATGGAGAAATGGAATATGTAACAAAGAAAATATCCAATGGAGAAATGGAAACTTTGGAGTTGAATAAGCCACTTGGTGAAATTATGACCTTTAGCTCGACTTCAAATTTAAAAGAGTTATTAAGAAAAGTTGTATTAGATGTTGAACTGGGCAGAGAGCAAGTACAACTATTATATAAACCAATATATGACAGTATAGCAGATTCTAATTTACCACAAGTTATGGATGCTAAGTGGGCTTTACAAGGTAACTGTGTATTTCTAGAGCATATAGAAGGTGAAGAAATTAAATTCGGTACAATAAATGCAGAAAATGGTCCAGTTGCAAGGATACAAACTTATACAACTGGTTTTGAGTATACAAAAGAAATGAAGGATTTTAACCAAACATTTAGTGTTGAAATATTAAATAAATCAATTGGTGAGAGTTACAATGCATTGTTGAACCATATACATCTAAGCCCAATAATAAATTTTAATTATAAAGCTTCTAATAAGACAGCTTTTAAAGGTGAAGCTAATGACCCAATATGGCTAGGAATTTGGAGAACATTAACACAAGCACAAAAAGATACAGTTATAGCAAAAAGACAAGGTAATATATTAATAGCTTCTAGTGCTGACCAAATTGAAATAGAAATGGCGTTAAATGGAGGACATTTATTAAACGGAAGCATGTATCCATCTATAAAAAATATATCAACAGTAATTTATTATGATGGGTGGGAGGTTACTGTTGGTAAAAAAACATATTCTTACAAAGGTGTTACACCAGGCAAAGGATATTTGGTAAGACCTAAGCGAGGATTTAAAGAATTAATAAAAAGAGATTTAACAACAGAGGTTGGAAATGCTGATTTAAGTAAGTTAGTAGAAAACCAAATTGTAGGTCATTGTTATAGAGGTGCTTTTGCAGCAGTAGAAGAAAATGTACAAGAAATAAGTTTTAGATAAAACACTCATAAGAGTGTTATTTTTATGAGGTGATAATATATGACACCAACTAGTAATTTAATAGAAAAATTAAGACTATTATTAAATGATAAAGATAAAAAATCATTCACAGATGAAGAATTAAACTTGTTTTTAGAAGAAGCAGACTGTATTTACTGTGCAGCTTCCCAAGGATGGGTATTAAAATCTTTACAATATGAAAATACAGTAGGGGAAATGTATGAGTATAAAGTGGGTCAAGAAACATATAAAAGCTCTAGTATAAAAGACTTAGTATCTGTAGCTTATCAAAATGCAGATAAATTCAAGGATATGTGTACTAACAAAAAAGAAAAGGGAAGTTTTATGTTAGGTATTAGCACAGAATTTGAAATATGATAAATATTGATAGAAGAAGAAAAGACATAATAAGAACTATTAATATGAACCCCACCAATATTACTATAACTAGTATTAAAAAAACTGAAATAGAAGGAGCTTTTGAAGAAATTGAAACAGAGATAAAATGTACTGTTAGAATATTTAATGAAAAGACAGCAGAGAAACAAATATCAAGTGAAAAGCAAGGTACTTTTAGTTCTATTAGAACTTATGGAATGTTAGTAAGTAGTGATGTTGTCTTAGAGGTTAACAGTAGAGATTTTTTAGAGTTTGAGTGCATATATGGGAGAATGAAAATAGTTAATATATATCCTCAAATTGTAAAAGGAGAACTTTGTGGGTATCAATGTTCACTTGAAAGGATTGATTAAAATGAGTGCTTTCACAAATGCAATAAATGATATAAATAGAAAAAAAGCAGGTATGTTTGTACTTTGCATGAGTGCAAGTGCAACGCTAGAAGGTGAAGCTAAAGCAAATGCAAGTTGGACAGACAGAACATCACACGCAAGACAAAGTTTAAATGCTAAAACTCTTGGAGGAGGAAATAATTTCATTATTAGATTATCGCATGGTGCAGAATATGGAGGTATACTTGAAGAAGGTTCAAAACCACATGTTATTACTCCAAAATCAGCTCAAGCTTTATACTGGAGAGGTGCTTCACATCCTGTAAAATCAGTTCAACATCCTGGTACAAAAGCAATGCCTATTATAAAACCAACCATTGATAAAAATATAGGGAAAATAGGGAATATAATTTTTAGATATTGGAGTGATTAAAATTGAAAGATACTTTAGATGATATGAAACTAACAAATGTTACTCTTGATTATTGTGAAGAAAAAAGAATAGGAAAGCTTATTATTGATGGCGTAGACTTTTCTAATAAGGCTACTTCTGTACATTTAGACTTTAAAGGTTGCAGTATACCAACAGTAAAAGTGGAACTTGTTTGTGATGAAATAAAATTAAATGGCGACTTTATAGTAAAAAAAGATATTGATAAGTCTACAGAAAAGAAATTAATTAGTGAAATGTTCAATCGTTGGTGTAAATAAATGAGAGCAGGAATAAGAAAAGCTTTAATAGATAATATAAAAGAATTGAAAGGTTGTTATGAACCTAATGTACCAAACAAGGATACTAAAAAACCTTATATGGTAGTTGTGCAAGGGCAAGACAATGACAATGGAGAAACAATAGGTTTTGAAAGAAGTATAGAAGTATGGATTTATGAAGGTAGAACTACATTTAAGAAGTTAGATAAATTAACTAAACAAGTTATTGAAATCTTAGACATGAATACTATAGTTGATGAATCTGAAAATGAAGCTTTTACTTGCATTTATAAAGGTACAAGTGAAAATGATATTGTTGTTGAGGAATGGGATGCTATAGCAAGAGGTATAAGGTTTAGTGTAATAGCTTTACATGATAAAGAGGATATAACTAATGATAGATGGGTAGAAGCTCTATCTAAGTACACAAAAGATTTATTGGAAATAGAGAGTTACAAAGATAATTGGAAGAAAAACTTTATAGCTCCAAGCTGTTTGTGGCGAACTACAAATGTTGAAAACAAAAGAATAAATTATCATCTGATTGAGATTACCAAAACTATGAAATGTCATGTTGTTAGCAAAAATAAAGATGAAATAGTTAAGCTTCTTGAAGAATTAGAGACTAAGTTAATGATAGATAAGAGAGTAAGACTTAGAGAAGATAAAAACATGTATTTAACTCTTGTTAGCGTAGTTGAGGATAGAGAATCAGATATGTTTTCTAGTGGTCAATTAACAGTTGTGTTCAAAATGATAGGCAAGATAAAAAGAGAAGGTCATACTATTGATAAAATTTATAGCAATGGAAATTTAAGATAGGAGGTGCATGGGTTGGCTGAAACAATTAATAAAAAGACTAGTGCAAGTAAGCAAGAAGAAAAATATTTGAAAAATGATTTCTTAAAAAATAGTGAAGCACTTGGCTACAAGAAGGAAGTAGTTGCAGGTGCTTTATTTAATTGCAAGAAAGAAGAACTTACAAAGGCAGAGTTTGAAAAATTAATAAAAGATTTCTTAGAAAGAGAGGTGAAGTAAATTGGCAACTGGAACATGGAATGAAAAAGAAAAAAAAGAAATACCTGGTTTTTATAATCGCTTTAAAACACAAGCAGAAAAGTCTACAAACACAGGTTTAAAGGGTAGATTAGCAATGCCAGTTAAAGCTAATTGGGGAGATGTAGGTAAGGTAATAACAATAAAAAATGATTTGAGACAACTTAAAACTTTACTTGGTGATGATATTAACTATTCAGCTTACAAGTTAGGAAAACTAGCTTTACTAGGGAATGTAAAAGAACTGTTACTATATAGGCTCGTAGATGGAAAACAAAAAAATGGTACATTAATACTTAAAGATACTACAGAAAATACTGCAAAAGATGTAATTAAACTAGAAACTAAGTATCCAACAGCTAGAAACTTTAATGTAACAATAAAATCTAATTTAGTAGATTCAGATAAAAAGGATTTTATATTCTTTGAAGGAACTAAACAGTTATTTAGTTCAAGTGTTAAAGGTACTATAGATGAAATAGTGCTAGAAATAAACTCTAATTTAGATAATGAGTATGTAATTGCAACTAAAGTAGCTGATAGTGATACAACATTAGCAAACTTAGTAAATGTAGCACTTGAGGGTGGTAATGATGGTTGTACTTCTATCACTAATGAATCTTATCTAAAAGCATTAGAAGAATTTGAGAGATATAGTTTTGATAGCTTTGTACTTGATGGTGTAGCTGAGGAAGCTTTGCAAGAAACTACGAAGGCTTGGGTGGCTAAAAATAAAGAATTAGGAAAAGACATACTGTTATTTCTAGGGGGAAAAACAGAGGATAATATAAAACAAATTAATGATAAATCAAAAAGTTTTAATGATGAAAATATAATTAACACTGGAAGCTCAGCTTATTATGAGGGAATAAAATATACACCTAGCGAAGTAGCTGTTTATATAGGAGCATTAGCAGTAAGCAAAGGCATAACAGGTAGTATATGTAATGCTAAGACTATATTTGAAGAAGTAGAACCAAGACTAAGCCAATCAGAAGTTAAAGAGTGTTTAAAGAGTGGTACTTTAGTTTTAGATTTTGATGATGGAGACGTAATAGTTGTTGATGATGTAAATACATTTAAAAAGTATGTAGATGATAAGAATGAAGCTATGGGATATATCTCTAATATTATGTTTATTAACACTATAAATAAAGATACTTCATTGAAAAGAAAAGAGTTTGTAGGTAAGATATTCAACGATTCAACAGGGCAGACAACTGTTATATGTGCATTAAAGAAATATTTTGAAGAATTAATGTCACAAGGTATTATATCAGAATTCAATGTTGATATAGATACAGAACTTCAAGCAACTGCCAAAGCAGATGAATTTTACTGGAAATGGGATGCGATTAAGGTTGATGTGATGAAAAAAATATATGGTACTGGTTATTTAGGATAAAGGAGGTTATAGATTATGTACAATGATGATTATATAGAAGAAGCCAGTTTTCTGAATGGTTCTGATGTAGTTATACTTATTGATGGTGTAGAAGAACTATACATGGAAGAAATAAAAGCTGATTTTGAGCAAGATGAGCAAAGTATCAAACTGTTAGGTTGTCAAAATGAAATATCAAGAGTTGGGACTACTAAGGGTTCATTCTCCTTAAATGGATATAAGACAGATTCAAGATTTGCAAAATTAGGATTTAGGTCTTTTGAAATAATATATAAATTATCTAATCCTGAGACATTAGGATATGAAAGTATTAGATTAAAGAACTGTAGATTGAAAAAATTACCTCTTATAAATTCTAAAGCTGGTGAGATTGTAAAAATAGAAGTAGAGGGAAGTTTTAGAGGATATGATTTGTTAAATGAACTTTAAAACAAAATAGTGTTGTACTTTAAAGCTATAAACAATTAACTTTGTTTGTAGCTTTTTAAAATTAAAAATATTGGAGGAATAGTATGTCAGAGATGTATAAAAGAGAGTTAGAAAATGAGGAAATAGAAAAAGAAGATTATGATTTAGATGAAGAAATAGAAGAAACGAATGAAGATAGGTTGAAGATGAAAGAGGATGAAATAATAGCAAAACTATTGGAGGATTCACCAGTACCCGAAAGAACTGTGTTTTTAGAAAGATTAGGAATACCAATCACATTGAAAGCATTAACAGAAAAAGAGATTAGTAAAATAAGAAAAGATTGCACTAAAATTGTAAAAGTCCAAGGGCGAAGAGAAGAAAAATTAAATGATGATGAGTTTAATCTAGCATTGATAGAAAAAGGGACTGTGAAACCTAACTTTTCTAATCAAAAATTACTTGATGCTATGAAAGTAACAAATGCTAGAGAATTTATAAAAAGAAAATTCCTAGCAGGAGAATTGAGTAAAATAAGTGACCAAATATTAGAATTATCCGGTTTTTATGATGAAATAAGTGACGATGATATAAAAAACTAATAAAAATGGGGGGACGACTGACTGTTTTAAATAACATCTTTGTTAAGCATCATGTTCCCCCAGATATTTATGTCAAGAAAAATTTAATGTCTCAACGCTTAATGAAAGTATTTACTCAAAATGAAATAGAGCAAGAAAATAAAGCTATGAAAAAATAAATATTTTTAGAAAGGTAGGTGAGGGAAATAGCTAAAAAGGAAATGTACCATATTGACGTTGTCATAAATGCAAAAGGTGATGGAGAAACAAAATCCAAACTAAGTGCAATGGAAAAATACATGAAGCAAACTGAAAAAAGGATGCAAACACTTAATAGAATAAAGGTTAATCCTGCTATAAAAGCTACAGATAAAGCTTCAAGTGTTGTAAATAAAGTTAATAATAACATGAATAAAGCAAAAAAAACTGTTACAGCAAGGATAAAAGCTACAGATAATGCAAGTAATGTTGCTAATAGGGCTAGCAACAATGTTAATAAGGCTAGAAAGACAGTAACAGCAAGGATAAAAGCTACAGATAACGCGAGTTCTACTGTTAACAAAGTTAATAATAAGATAAAAGAAGTTGCTAAGCCTGTACCTCCTATAATAATCAGAGGTCAAGACGAATCTAGTTCTATAATAGATAAAGTGAAAGCTAAGATGCAGAACTTAAAAGCTGATACTATTATAAAAATAAAGTCTCAAGCTGATGAAGCTATAAATACTATTTCTCGAACTAAAAATAAATTACAGGAATTTGTGAGTAAGAGATATGAAGCAGCAGTCAAAATTCGAGATGAAGCTAGTTCAGCACTTGGAGGAATTACAGGAAAGATAAACTCTTTTGTGAGTGGAGCTATTAGTAAATTTGCTCAATTGGCTACTGCGGCAGGTGCTTTGATAGGTGGAATTGGTGTAGGTTCTGCTGTAAAAGGATTTGCAGACTTTGAGCAATCAATGAAAAATGCTCAGGCTGTTTCGAGTGCAACTTCATCTGAAATGGAAGAAATGACTGCAATGGCAAGGGAAATGGGTCGTACAACTAGCTTTACAGCTAAAGATTCAGCTGATGCAATGTATTATATGGGAATGGCTGGATGGAAAAGTAAAGAAATGATTGCTGGTTTACCAGGTATCTTGAATTTGGCAGCAACAGGTCAGACAGATTTAGCACTAACAGCAGATATTGTGACTGATGGTTTAACTGCTTTAGGGCTAACTGCAAAAGATACAGGAATGTTTGTTGATGTTATGGCAGCAACAGTTACAAACTCAAATACAGATATTGAGAGAATGGGTGAAACATTTAAATATATGGGTTCTGTTGGAGGAGCTTTAGGTGTCTCAATGAAGGATTTATCTCTTGCAACAGGTCTAATGGCTAGTGCAAGTGTCAAGGGAAGTATGGCAGGTACTGCTCTAAGGGGCGGATTAGTTAGATTAATAAAACCACCAGCCGAAGCCAAAAAAGCAATGAATAAATATGGAATAGAAATAAAGAAAACAAAAGATGGAAATTTAGATTTAGCTAGAACAATCGTTGGTCTTAGAGAAAAATTAGGTGGACTTGAAGGAGTACAAAAAGGAGCTGCTATACAATCTATCTTTGGAAGAACAGCAATGGCAGGTTGGGCAGCTGTTGTAAATGCTAGTGAAAGTGACTTTAATAAACTAACAACAGCTATAAATGAAAGTGAAGGAGAAGCTAAGAGGATAGCAGACATGAAACTTGATACATTGTCAGGTCAATTTACTATTTTAAAAAGTGCTATAGATGATGTAAGAATAAGCGTAGGGCAAAGACTAGGACCTATGACAAGAGGATTTGTAGAAAAACTTATAAAAGATATGCCGAAGATAGGTGATTCTATAGTTGGAGTGACAGAAAAATTTGTTAATAATTTTGATAAGATAAAGGCAGGATTCCAAGTTTTGTTACCTGGAATCGGAGCATTAATTGGTGCAATTACATTATTAAAAGTAGCATTTGCTTTTGGTAGTGCAATAAAGTCGCTAAGAATACTTAAGGCAGCTATAGGAGCTACAAGCATAAGTGCAATGTTATTACCAATTGCTATAGGAGCTATAGTTGTGTCTTTTGCAGGAATGTCTGTTGCTATCTCTAATAATAAAGTGGCAATAATGTCTTTGCAAGAGAGGTTTGGTGTCTTTGGTGATTTTGTAACAGGACTCATGGAAAGAGTTGGAGGAACAATAAAACTTATAGGAGGAAATCTTCTTATAATTATAGGTGCTATAGGTCAAGCTATAGGAATATTACTATCAAATAAAAGTTGGGGAGAGAAAGCTTCTTCATTAAAAAATCTCTTTGGCAAAACTATGTCAGAGATAAAAACAAATACAAAGGAAGCTTTGAGTGATATAGCAGGAGAAACTTCAAATGCAACAGCTATGTTGAAGACTGCTAGCCAAAAACAATTACAAGGAGTGACAAAAGCTTTTTCAACAGCTTTTGAACAATCTAAAAATATAACTGAGAGAAAGTCAGGAGAAATTGCAAAAGCATTAAGTAGTAGCTTAAATGGTATGGGTGAAGGTTCTCTTACTATGATGAGAGGTTTGGACGATAACATGGCTATAATTTTGTCGGGTGTAAGTGCTAATATGAGACCTGATGAAAAAGTTGACAAAATTACTAAAAACTTAGATGATGCCTTTAAGGCAGGAAAATTGAATGCAGAAGACTACAGAAATAGCATACAAGAAACAATGAATTTTATAAATAAATATGGAGCTGGTTCTTCTAACCGTATTAAACAAGGTATGAGCGACGCTTTCAATGCATTTAAAGAAGGAACTAATGTAGGTGGGTTGAAAGACGGAGTTACTGGAATGCTAAATTCGCTGAAATCAACAGGACCACAGGCTCTAGAAACATTGAAAAGTCTAGGTGGTAAAGCATCAGAGATTTTTAAGGGAGTGGATTTTAATTCTTCTATAGACACGCAAAAAACTAAAGTATTACAGAATCTAAATAGTCTAGGATTGGAAGGAACACAAGCTATAGACACATTAAGAACTATTTTCTCGCAAGCCTCTACTGTACTAGATACTACAAATCTAAAACAAGGTTTAAGCGACACATTTAATTCATTCAAAATTGGATTTAATCAAGAGGGAATAAATGGAGCAATAAGTAACATGCTTGGAACTGTAAACCAAATAGGACCACAAATGCAAGAAGCCCTAGGGAAAATGGATGGAAATATGGGGCAAGTATTTGCTAATGTAGACTTTAGCACTCCAATAGAAACACAAGCTAGTAAGGTTCTAGAAAATTTGAATAATCTAGGAATAGAAGGACCAAAGGCTCTAGAAACTGTAAGGAGTATCTTTACTCAAGCATCTTCACAAATACAAGGTTCAGCTTCTCAAACAGCACAGCAAGCAAACCAACAGGTTGTAGATGCTCTAACGCAAGGAAATCCAACTGTACAACAGGCAGGACAACAACTCGGAACAGATATAACAAATGGTGTTGTTAGTGGAGTTCAAGCAGGAGTGCCAGTAGTACAACAAAAAGGTAATGAATTAGGAGTAGCAACTCAACAAGGTGTTACAGATGCTTTAAATAATGCTACACCTCAAGTTAACAGTTCTAATCTTACAACTGGCATAGATACAGCATTTAACCAAGCTACTGCAACAGTCCAACAAGGAGCTACAAATATGTATAATGGGGCTAAGCAAAGCTTTAGCCAATTAGCTCAAGTTGGAAGAGAAGCAGGTTCGAGTTTATATAATGGTGCTACAACTTCTTTTAATATGTTAGCAACAAATGTTAGAGTAGCGTGTAGTAGTATGTACAATGGTGCTAGAATATCTTTTACAAGTTTAAGTAGTTCAGCTATAAGTGCTATTTCTGCTATGTGTAGTTCTGTAGTAAGTCAAGTTAGTGCTATGTCGAGTCAAGTTATTAGCTATTGGAATAGTGTAAGAGCAACAGTTTCAGCACCAATCTCTGCATCTTTTAATGTTAAGACTACTCAAACAACTGTCAAAAGAACAGTAAATGAAGGAGGCGGAATACTAAGTAATATATTTGGTCGATTTGCTGATGGTGGAGTCGCAACAAGAACTTCTATATGCGGAGAAGATGGAGCTGAAATGGTAATTCCTCTTTCTAACAATAGAAGAAATCGAGCGATAGGCTTGTATGAACAAACAGGTAAAATGTTAGGATTAGGCTCAACTCCATCACAAAAAATTGGAGGAAGTTATTCTAATATTGTAAATAATGTTAGACAATTTCCTTTTACAAATGATTTGGATACAGATAATAAAGAATATAGAGAAGCTCAACCACAGAATTTAATTTCAAATAATGGGAATACAATAAATTTAGGTGGAATATCTATCAATATTCAAGAGAGTAATAACAAGGAAGATATGATACAAGAAATATTATCTCAAGTAGAAAGTGAAATAAGAGAAGCATTACAAGACATTGGATAATGTCGAATTGTTGTTAAAAAAAATCCTCCTTATAAATGATATAATATTGTTAAAATATGCAAATTTATGAGGGGGAAATTTTATGTGGCAGAAATTTAAAAAACTAAATATTGTTATGAGAATTATTATAGCTCTTATGGCTATATGTTTTTTTCCGATTACACTTGTGGTTTTTTCAATCGAATTTTTAGTGAAAGCTGTTGGAAATAAAAATAAGGGTAAAATTGTCTTGGGATGTTTTTTAGCTTTATTAACAATGAGTTGTGCTAGGTCAATTTATCTTACAAGAGGTTTAGATGATAAGGATTCTACACCAGTTAAACAAGTTTCATATACAGACAATAATAAGTCTAAAAATAAAATGAATGAAGAAAACGAAGAGAAAGCACAAGAGGAGGTCAAGAAAAAAGAAGAAGAAGATAAAAATAGCCAAGAAAATAATGCAGAAGATAATAATAATAAAAATGATGTAGGGACTAATATAAAAAACGAAATAAAGTCTATGGAAAAAGGTAGCGTATTGGATGTTCAATACACACAATTAGACGAAAACAATAAAATTGCAGTTATAAAAATGCAACTATTGGATAACTTTAGTCCTAAGGATATGTTAAAAAGTGGTTTTCTATCTGCAAAAAATATAATAAAAGCTACAGCTGAAAAATATTCAAGTAGTATCACGCAATATCAGTTTTGGTTTGTAGCGAATTTAATTGATAGCTCGGGTAATAAAGACCAACAAAAAGTTTTGTCATTTGAGTATAGTAGAAGTACGCTACAGGGCATAAATTGGATTGCTACAACAACTGATGAATTTATGAACATGGCAGAAAATGTATGGTTACATCCAGCATTTAATAACTAATAATATAGACATTTTTAAGGAGTGCATATATGAAAAAACAAGAGGTATTATATATATTAGATGATAATATAAAAACTAGCTATATAAAAAAGTGTATAAAAGAAACTTTAGTTGAACCAACTCTTTTTAGCATTGATATAGAATGGTTGACATGCAAGACATATAACGAGGAATTGCATCAAGATTACTTAGTTATGCTCAATGAGAAAATATATAAATTGAAGAAGTTTGCTGATTTTGTAGAAGGCCTAGGAGAAGTAAGTATAAATAATCTATCTAGTGTATACGATTTGGGAGTGTATGATGACTATATAATTAGGTGCATAAGTGGTTGGGAATGGGAAACAAACAGTAAAGACGAAGAAATAGACAACATTTTCGTGCAACAACTTATTGATGAAGCTTTAGAAAAAGAATATGAATAAGAGAAAAGCATTTACTTATTAAGAGTAAGTGCTTTTTTATTGTAAAAAAGAGGTGATAACTTGGTAATAGACATATACCTAAAAAATGAAAAAGAAAAAATAGATTTTCATTTTCCAGTAAATCCACAAGATTCTTTATCTATAAAAAAAGAAAAAAGATTTGAAACTGTAGATATAGTAAATCTAGGTGAATTTGACATTAAAAAAGAAGGAGAGAAGATAAGAGAAATATCATTCAAGACATTCTTACCTAACTTATATGATGCTTCTTATTGCAGATATGGCGAGTTAAAAAATCCTACTGAAATAGTTGCAATGCTTGAAAAATGGGTAGACCAAGCCGAACCTCTAAGACTTATAATGACTGGTTTTGGTTACAATGGATTAGTTACAATATCTAGTTTTAGCAATACTCAAACAGCAGGAAGAGAAGAAGACAGAGACATTGAGATAACATTTAGAACTTACAGAGAACTAAAAATAGAGACATTAAAAAAAGAAACTAAAAGTAATACTAAAACAGATTTAAAAGATAATAGACCTAATACTCAATCATCAGCAAAAATATATACAGTTACATCTAAAGACACTTTATGGAGTATTGCAAAGAAATTTCTAGGTAAAGGTTCAAGGTGGCAAGAAATTTATAATATACCTGAAAATAAAAAAGTTATTGGTAAAAATCCAAATATTATTAAAAAAGGACAAAAGTTGGTGATACCTTCTAAATGAAAATAATACTAAATAATAAATATGACATTGCAAATTTTAATGAAGGAATAACTCTTTCAGAAGCTATAGATGGAGTTGCATATAAAATGGATGTATCCTTAATAGAAACTAAAACTTTGCAAGATATAGGGATTAAAAAAGGTGATAAAATAGTTCTAATTGACATTGCGTATGAGAGTAAAAAAGAAGAAACAATCTTCGATGGAGTCATATGGGAAACTAGAAGAAGTGAAAAAAGTAAGAAACTGACATTGTCTTGCAGAGAAAGAACAGTCTATATGGAAGAATCAGAAGAACAATATAGTTTTAAAGAAAATACAGCAACACAGAGAATCGAATATTACTGCAAACAATGGAATATACCTTACTACAATCTAGCTAATACAGGGAAGAAACTTGCTAAAGTAATACATAAGACTAATATACTAGATATGATTAAAAAAGATTTAAAGGAAACAGCTAGTAAGGGTGGAGATTTATTTAGAGTAAGAATGGATAATAAATTGAAATTATTTAAGCTTGGGACCAATGCAAATGTATATAAATTAGATAGTATATTAGAAGATGCAAACTTTATAAGTAGTTTTAATGATGCAGTAACTTCCGTAAAAGTGCTAGGTAAGAGTAAAGATGAAAATACAAAAGCACCTATCATTGGCACATATAAGAAGGACTCAGATAAGTATGGAACACTACAAAAGATTAAACAAGATGAAAAGATAACTAATGCAAAAGAAGCTAAGAAAGTAGCAGAAGCAATGTTTAATTCGGGCGAAGAAACAATAAGTGTTGATTGCGTAGTAGATATAAATAGAATAAGAGCAGGTGACAAAGTAAGTTTAAAAGGAAAAGAGTACTATGTTATAGATGCCACTCATACATTAGACTCTACACCAAAAATGAAACTAAATATAGGAACCTTAGAATATATAAGGAGGAAATTTTATAACAATGACTGATGCTAGATTTAATGGAGTTGCTAGAATATTAAAAGAAAAAATGAATAAAAGTGTTAATGATGGAGTCTTTGGAATGGGTTGTTCACTTGCAGAAATAACAACAAATGGTCTTAAAGTAAGTGGTTATAAAGATGAAATACAAGATTATTTAGTATTAGAGAATTTAACATTGAAAGAAGATTATTTTACTCTTTCAGATGAAATGTTAGGTGCAGAATATAGACATAAACATAAAATAGAAACTCCAGAAGAATTAAAGCCACTAGATATAGGTGATAATGTATTAGTAGCTATTATGGGGGCTGAATTTGTAGTAATTGGGAGGGTTGTAAATGCCAAACCTATTTCCACAAAATGAAACTTTTGAAACTGTAGAATTAAAAAATAATAATGAAAATGAACTGGACCTAAAGGGGTCTTTTTTATTTGATTTTATAAAAGGTGAATTTGTCAAAAATGCAGATGGAACATTAAAAAAATGTGATAAAGTTCAAGCATATAAACAATGGTGTCAAAAAGCTATATTAACACCTAGATACAAACGGTCAGCTTATTCTAGTGTATATGGAAGTGAAATAAAAGATTTAATTGCTAGTAACCTGTCTCAAAGTGCTAAAGAACTTGAAATATCTAGGTTAATAAAAGAAACTGTTTTAGTTCATCCTTACACAAAAGAAGTAGGAGAATTTAGTTTTAATTGGTTGGAGAATAGCAGGTTAGTAGAATATGAATTTGACGTGTTAACAATAGATGATGAAAATATAACTATAGATGGAAACATAAAAAGGTAGGTGATTATATGGAAAGAGAACTATCTATACCAGTGTTTTTAACAGAAGACGAAGACACTATACATGAAAGAATGTTAAGCAACTTTCAAGATGTGAGCACACTAGAAGGGGACTTTATTTATGATGCAACAAGACCTACAGCAGAAGAAGCTGCACAGTTAAAACAACTAGGACTACAAAATAATTTAAAGATTGCATTTCCTCAAACTAGCTATGGAACTTATTTAGAGTGGCTTGGTGAATGTAAGGGAGTATTTAAAAATCAACCAACTAAATCGGTTGGCATGGTTACATTTACAGGTGTACAAGGAACTATCATTGCAAAAGGGACTGTAGTAACTACTGTTGCAACTGATGAAAAGCAGAGTATAGAGTTTGAGCTTCTTGAAACTAAAATTATAGAAGAAAATGAAATAGTAGATATTAAAGCAGAATGTAGGATTACAGGAACTATAGGAGATGTATCTCAAAATACTGTAACTGTTTTATTAGGTTCTATTAGTGGTGTTAAATCTGTTAATAATAAAGAAGATTTCAAAGGTGGAACAGATGTAGAAGACGAAGAACATTTTAGAGAAAGAGTCCTTGTGTCAGAACAAGAGGACCGATTAAGTGGAGCCAGTTCAGATTATATAAGATGGGCTAAAGAAGTAGCTGGAGTTGGGTATGCTTATGTAGTTCCCGAATGGAATGGAGCAGGGACAGTAAAAGTATTAATACTAGATAAAAATAGGAAAGCAGCAACACAAGAATTAATAGATAAGGTCCAAGAATATATATATCCATTAAATATATCAGAAGAAGAAAATAGAGACGGGAAAGCTCCTATTGGGGCTTTAGTAACAGTTGTAACACCCGAAACACTACTTATTAATGTAAAAGCTAGTTTTATATTTAGTAACAGTTTTAGTGAAGAAACAGTATTGAACAATCTAAAAGCTAAGATAGACAAATATTTAGATAAGATTGATTTAGGTGGAATAGTCTCATACAATGCTATACAGGCAATAGTAGGTTCTATGATGTTGACAGACGAAGGTATACAGGACTTTTCTAATCTTACTATAAATGATGTAAAAGAAAATATAAAATTGCAGGACCAAGTGGTCGGAGTAGGGGAAATAGTTAACGAGGTGGTTGGATGATAGCTTCTAAAAAAGGTAGAGAAATGCTTCTTACATTGTCACCAATATATGAGCAAAGTTTAATTATGAACTCTATATATGAAGCTATAGGAAGCGAATTTGATAATCTAGAGTTATTAAATAAAGAAATAGAATTACAGTTATTTCCTCAAAGTGCAACATGGGGTTTAAGTTTTTGGGAAAATAGAGTAGGTTTATCTACTAACTTAGATGAACCTATAGAAACTAGAAGAAGAAAAGTCATTGCTAAGCTCCAAAGCAAATATATTATGACGCCTAAAAGAATGTCTATGATACTTCAATCTTATACAGGTGCAAATATAAAAATAAATGAAAACATATCTCCATATACTTTTGGTTTTGAATTAACCAGTACTCAAGGTTTTCCTAGAGATTTAGAAGATTTATATAAGAGAGTAAATGTTATAAAACCTTCTCATCTATCTGTAAGTTATAAGTTAGTATCTTTATTAAAAAGTAAAACTTATTTTGCACAAACAACAATTATGAGTGAAGAAATAACAGTATATCCTTATTCAAGTAAAGAAGTAAAAGCTAATGTTAAAGCTAAGTTTGCATTAGCTCATAACATGAGTTCAGAAATATTGACAGTATATCCAAAAGGAGGTGGTATAAATGGCTGATGAACAATTTTACACTATACTTACAAATATAGGTAAAGCTAAGATTGCTAACGCAGGAATGCTAGGCAAATCAGTAGTACTAGAGAAGATTCAAGCAGGCGATGGAGGAGGAAGCTATTACAATCCGACAGAAGACCAAACATCATTAAAAAATAAAGTTTGGGAAGGAAATATAAATTCTTTTGACAAGGATGAAAATAATCCTAATTGGATTATTGCAACAGCATGTGTGCCTGGTTCAATAGGTGGATTTACAGTTAGAGAAATGGCTCTTATAGATATTGAAGGCGACATGATTGCAATTTGTAAAAGTCCTGAAACATATAAGCCAAAAGTTGGTAATGGAGCTATGAAAGATTTGTATTTGAAATTTATCATAGAGGTATCTAATGTAGAGAAAGTGACCTTAGTTGTTGACCCAACTGCGATATTTTTAACTAAAAAAGATGAAGAAAAAATATTAACAAATATCAATAAGTTAGACACTAAAATAGATACAACTAAAACAGAGTTAACAACCAACATAGAAACTGCTAAGACGGATTTAAATGGAAAAATAGGAGATACAACATTACTTGAAACAACAGATAAAACAAATATAGTTAGTGCAATAAATGAAGTAAAAACTAGCGTAGATAGCATAGAAACAACAGCAGAGAAAACAAGTATAAAAGATACAGATAATCTATTTACTAGTAATAATGTAGAAGATGCTTTAAAAGAGGTTTTTCAAAGTGGAGTTAATGCTAAGAATAATGTAGTAACAGCATTAACTTCAAAAGGTGCAGATGTTACTACAAGTGATACATGGGAAGAAATAAAGAATAAAGTTAATAGTAAAGAAGGTAGATTGGATTTAAAAGAAACGAAATTATCTGGCTATACTTCATATTTAATATCAAATGGTTCTTTTAAATATATTGATAAATATTCAGGAGATTTAAAAGCTTTTGAATGTGAGAAACCTTACTTTTATGTTATTGTAGGTACACATTTAATTAAAATTAATGCAATTGATGAATCTGTAGCTTTTGATATTACTTTAGCTAGTGCTAACTTCTCATGTATTTGCATTACTCAAGAATATTTATTTATATCTGATAATACCAAATTATATAAAATAAATAAAACAACAGGGAGAGAGATACAATCTATAGAAGGTGCTTATTATAAATTGTGTGCATATGGAGATTATATTTATGGAGTATACGGAAATGAAACTTCTTCAATACTCCATAAAATAAGAATATCTGATATGTATATAATGCTAACTAAGAATTTATCATCAAATGAAATTTACAATTTTAATAGAGGCAAGTTTGTTTGCAACAAAAATGGTATTTATGCAACAACAGAACATTCAAACACAAGTAGTATTACAGACTGTCATTTATCTAAAATAAATTTTGATTTTACTATAGCTAAAGATTTTAGGATAGGTGGATATTTGTATGAAAAAAATATTAAGTTTTTAAACGATTTTGTTTTTGTATCTGATAGATATGCAAGTATTGAAGTTGATAGTAGTAACAAAGGCGGTTTAGTCAAATATGATGCAAATTTAAATTTGATTATTTCTGATGGTGCTAGTCATTGCACAAATTTCGATATATATAACGGTTATATATATGTTATATATCCAAATTCTAGTAATCCTTTCCAAAAAAAGGACTTAAATGCTTTTACGACAGTTAAAAGTTGTGGTGCACTTTATGATGCATCTCCAGGGAAAGATATGATTATAATAAATAATTTAGTTTTTTTTATTAATTATGGTATTTACAGAAATGTATTATCAAAAAAGGTTTATTCAGATGAAAAAGGAGAAGAATTATGATTTATTTAGGAAATTTAATGGATACAGAAGAAGAAAATATAAAATATATTGGGATGATACACTATGAACCAAGCGTATTATCAGAGGAAGATTTAAAAGAGGGTATTTTAGTTGAGAATTTACCAACTCAAAAATATATAGAAAATAAAGAAGCAAAGTTATTTATAAATATAAATACTAAAGAGGTTTTCTATAGATATACAGATATTAAAAGTAGCATAGAAGATAAAGTAAATTCTACAGAACAAACAATAGCAGATTTAACATTTCAACTAATGTCAAATGGGGTGATATAATGAATTGGTATAAAATAATTACAGATTTCTATAAGAATGATAACTGGACTAAAGAACAAGTTAAAACAGCAGTTACAAAGAATAAGATAACAGCAAGTGAATATAAAGAAATAACAGGAGAGGACTATGTAGCATAGTTCTTTTTCAATACAAAAAATTAGGAGGCTTACATGAATGAAGAACTTTTCGACGCAGATTTAAAACGACATGAAACAAGAATAAATAAGCATGAAGAAGAAATAGACGAATTAAAGATAGCGAATATAGAATCTAAAGCAGAATTAAAAGCATTGTGTGAGAATTTAAACTCACTTACCAGTATGCTCAAGTGGCTAATTGGAACAATGATTACAACACTTGTAGGGTTCTTTATATTTGCCATACAAAGAGGAATATTTTAAATTAGGAGGAAAATAAATGGATAATTTAATAAGTTTCATACCAGAGCAGTTGCTAATTTTAGTTGCTGCTCTTTATGTTATAGGAGCAGGATGTAAGAAGTATAAACAGTTAGATAACAAGTATATTCCAGTAGTGTTATTAGCACTTGGAGTAGGTTTTTCAGTATGGATGTTAGGGTTAAATGCTGACGCAGTCTTACAAGGCGTGATTTGCTGGGGTATATCAATAGGTATAAATCAAACTTACAAACAGTTAAAGGATGGTGAAAAGTAATGAAAATATGTATAACAGTAGGACACAGTATTTTAAAAAGTGGTGCATGTACTTCTGCTGATGGAGTAGTTAACGAGTATCAATATAATAAATCTCTTGCACCAGTATTAGCAGATACATTCAGAAAAGAAGGTCATAAGGCGGACGTAATAATATGCCCCGAAAAGCAGTTTAAAACTAAGAATGAAGAAAAGTCATATAAAATACCTAGAGTTAATGGTGGGGGATATGACTTACTCATAGAGTTACATTTAAATGCAAGTGATGGTCAAGGAAAAGGTTCAGAGGTGCTATATTATAGTAATAAAGGTTTAGAGTATGCAACTAGAATATGTAAGAAACTAGGCACAGTATTTAAAAATAGAGGTGCTAAATTAGATAAAAGTTTGTATATCTTAAATAGTTCAAAGCCTACAGCAATATTAATTGAAAGTTTCTTCTGCGACAATAAAGAAGATTATGAGAAGGCAGAAAAACTTGGATATGAGGGTGTGGCTAAGTTAATCGTAGAAGGCGTATTGAATAAAACTATAAATAATGTAGAGGTGGGCAAAATGTATAAACACACAATAGTGTACAGTGGTGATGATAAGGTATCAGCAGACATTTTAGGACTATATTACAAGAGATTAAAAGAAAGTTATTTAGTTACAGATATAAAAGACTATAAGCCACACCAAACGCAAAATCTGTATGTAATTGGTGGAGTAACCTGTAATAAGATGAAAGAAATGAGTAAGACCACAGGAGAAAAGTTTACTCAGATATATGCTGATGATGTGTGGTCAACAATGGATAAGGCTAGAGAATTTGTAAAAGAAAAATTATAAGTTTTAAAGTTTTATTTAAACAAGTATATAGATAAGAAAAATTTATATCAAAGTTTTTCTTATCTATTTTTTCTTATAAATATATTTATTAAATTTATAAAAACATATATTTCTAGAAAAAATATGTTTTTTGACTATTTATGCGTTTTTGATGACTAGTTAGACAGCAAGTGTTGAATATTTTGAATATTTAATTTATTAAAATAAAATTAAGAGGTGATTTTATGAATTTAGATTTTCACTATTATGGTACATATCTTGCAGCTAAAATAGCTGGTTATAATGATTCTGATGCAAATACAATAGCTTATGCTGCTCAATATGTGGATGAATCAACTAAGAGTATGATTCTTGAAGATGTAAATTTTACACTACCTACAGTACAGACAACTTTAGAATTTGAAAAATATTATGCAGATTTTACTTCATGGGGCTATAAATGGAATCTTGATAGTTTGAATGAAATAAGAAAAGTATGGATACCATTTCATTTTTTACCTGGAAATTTGAACAACCAATATGAATATAATGGAGTTAAAGAAAGTACAGGACTTACAACAAACTGGAAATTTAAAGATGGAGATGAGAGAAGATTTAGATTAATGTGTTTACCAAATAGTGAAACTGTTTCTTCTATTATAAATGACCTTATCTATTTTCATAGTACCGAAGAATATAAATTACAATTTATTGGAATGAGAATGCATGTACTTGCAGATACATGGGCACACATGTATTTTATTGGAAGACCTGAATGGTATATTAATGATGTTAAAGAATTTATAGCAGAAGAAAGTAAATACATAGAAGAAACTAAATGGACTAAAGCAGAAGAATATCGTAATGGTAGCTGGCATGCTATTAATGTTTCTGGTACTCCTGAGGTTGGTGGATATGAAGGAATTGCATATCTTGGACATGGAAGAATGGGTCATATACCAGACTATGGATATCTTAATTACAGATATGTTCCAAATTGGAGTTGTACTGATGATAAAGTGAAGATACAAAAAAATAATCAAGATAATTTCTTTAAAGCATTTTGTCAAATGGTATATGCACTAAAGTGTATTAAGAATGGTACTGATTTTAGCCTAAATCAATATGAGAGTTTAACAGAAAATCAGAAAATAGAAGTTACAAAAGTAATAACAACTAGAAAAGATGACCAGTCAGATGCATGGAAAAAAGCAATAAAAGCTTTAGGATATAGTTCTTTAGATAACTTTGATAAAAACAAATGGAAAAATGAATTTGAAAAATCTTCTAATAAGAAAAAAACTAACTATTATTATTTTAATATAGTAGCCAAGAAACATGTGGATTATGTAAGTAATTTCTTAGAAGAAAAGGTGTTAAAGTTAGAAGAAATGTGTAGTGAATATTGTGAATTCAAGACTTTTGATGACAACCAATTTGCTAAAAATAGAAATAAATTAACAAAGATTATACTTAGAGGAGCTTTTATAGTTGATGCTATACAGTTTGTGTATGATGGAAAATATAAAACTCAACTACATGGAGAACCTTTTGGAGGTAGCATAGTATCTATGGATTTAGATGCAGATGATTACATAATTAAAATAAGTGGTTCTATAGGATGGTTTACTGGTTTACCTATACCAGCTAGAACAATAGGTAAAATAACTTTTTTAACTAAAAAAGGAAAAACTATAACAGCAGGAGAAGAAAGAGCATTTAAGAAATATGGAAACTTTACTCTAGAACCAGAATCTGGTAAACAAATATTTGCCCTTCAGGGTTCATACTCAGTATATAAATTTAGTTCAGAGTATAGCAAAAGATATTTAGATTGTCTAGGGATTGCTTGTATGAAATAATTACATGAAAGAATGTTTAAAAGCCAAATTAGAAATTTTTATTTAATAGATAGATTAAAAGGTAGCAACTAGCGTTAGTTGCTACCTTTTAAAGCGTAGGTATATAAGAAACTAAGTATATCCATTTTCCAAATATCAATGATAGTATAAAGCCCGAAAGAAATATACCTAATATATACCATAAAAAAGTATTTAGATTCTTTTTCATAAATAACCACCAACTTATATTATATTTAATCTTCTTAATTAAAGTATATCAATAATAAGTATAAAGAGTATATAAAATATTACAAATATTAACAGGATACATAAAACTAGAAATATCATTTTTTATAACATAAAAACAAGAGAACTATATTTTTATTATTACAATTCTCTTGCTTTAAGTTGTTAATCCTTTATATATTCAAAAATTTCTTCTATGCTTACATTAAATACATTAGCAATATCAAATGCTAGTTTCAATGAAGGATTATATTTTCCGTTTTCTAGGTTGCCAATAGTTTCTCTTCTTACACCTACCAATGATGCAAGTTCTTCTTGATTCATATTGTACCTTGCTCTATATTCTTTAGTTCTTGAACGAATCATCATTACTCTAGTCCTTTTCCTTCTTTATGTTGTAGATATGCGAAAATTCCTATAAAACTAATCATTGCTATAGAAAAGCTAATTCCTAGTCCATTTTCTATATTAGAAGTTTTATCTGAAATAATAGATATAACCATAGATGCTGATAATGATGTAAGTGTTAAGAAAAATGCTGGTGTTGCTGCTTTTCTTAAATTTTCTTTAAATAATTCATCTGGCATTATATTAAAGTATCTAAAGAAAACAAAAAACGCACAGAAGCTAATTGTATGTATTTCACCATTATATAATATACCAATTAGCCCTAGAAAACCTAAGAAACCTAAAAATCCAAGCTTATTTAGTTCTTTAAAATTTTTCATTAATAATTCCTCCCATACTATGTAATGTGATGTATTTTTAACTTCTTGTTAAGAATATATAACATTTTATGGTTGTCATGCAATATAAAAAATAAATTTAATATAAAAAAATATTTTATAAATATTACTTATCTATATTATTAATAAAATAAGTAGTTTTTTATTATTTAAAAAGAAATACATAAAACTATAGTAGAAGTTGTAACAATAAAACGAACAAAAATTATCATACTAGAACATAAGACATGTTATAATTGTATATTTTTTATTAATTATTTTTATATGGAATAAATTGGAATAAATATAGATATTCTAATTCAATTGATTACATACTCTTATTGTTATAAAATTTAGTTATACATAAATTGGTAAGAGGTGTAAACTAATGAAGTATATTTGGGGAGTAGATGATGTATTACCCTCAAGAGATATCATAGAAGCCATGAAGTTGAAGTATGACTGGAAGAAGAGTACAACACTAACATTTCTAAAAAATTTAGTAGATAAAGGATTTTTAACTACTGATAAGGTAGATAGATGTACATATTATACTATAGCTATAAAGGAAACAGATTATTTAAAGGTCGAGACAAAGAGTTTCTTTAGTTTCATGCACAATAATTCATTTAAGAGTTTAATTTCAGCCTTACATGATGATGAAGTTTTAGATAGTAAAAGCTTAGATAAGTTAGAAGAGTATTTTAAAAATTTAGAAGAAGATGATATTGATGAATAAAATAAGTGGTGTCCATTTGATTGGATACCACTTATTTCAATTGTTATAGATGTTTTACTTATTCGGACTAAATCATAATATCCTAATGGAGCAGGTAAAAGTACTTTAATGAAACTTTTGACTTCAAGAATACTTCAAACTTCAGGTAAGATTTTAGTAAATGGTAAACCCCTTAAACAGAATGAAACAGATTTAAAAAGTAAATTAGGATATTTACCACAAGAATTTGGTTTGTATGATGAGTTGACAGTGTATCAATTTCTTGAGTACATGTCAGTTTTAAAAGGTATTAATAAGAACACAAAAAAGATAATAGAAGAAGTTATTAGCCAAACTAATTTATTAGAAAAGATAAATTCAAAGATTAAGACCCTATCAGGTGGTCAAAAACAGAGAGTTGGAATAGCTCAAGCAATAATGGGAAATCCAGAGTTATTAATACTAGATGAACCTACAGTCGGACTAGACCCTGAGGAGAGAATAAACTTCCGTAATTTATTTTCAAAAAACTCAAGAGATAAGATTGTAATATTGTCCACACATATTATAGAAGATGTTCAGTCTGTATGTAATAGATTAATAGTAATAAATAAAGGAAATGTGCTCTTTGATGGAAGTTCTGAAGAGTTAATTAAAAAAGCGGAGGGACATGTTGGAGTTTATGAAGATAAAAATGGAAAAATACATAGCAATAAAACAAGCAAATTTAAAGTTACATCAAGTATTCTTACTACAACAGGGACTTCATATCGTATTGTAAGTCATAAGCTTCCAGAATTTGCGATACCTGTAGAACCATCATTAGAGGATGCGTATATGTTTTTAATATCTGAGGAGGAGATAAAGTAATGCAATCAATTAAATTTATCAAAGATGAGATAAAGAGGATTTTTAGCTCAAAGATTACATGGACTTTCATAGTAGTAATAGCACTGATACCAGGTCTATCAATAATAATGTATGAAAATCCTGGATTATTGCCCCAAGGTAGTTCAGGACAATCACTTAGTTTGAGTATACCTGTTTTACTTAATCCAGCAAAGTTAGGGGCTTTAATAGGTACAGTTTTATTCTCAATGTTTACAATATATGAGATGGATAGTATTTATAGAAACAAAACCAATGGTATCATAGAAACTGTTATGGATGCTAAAAGTTTAAATTTAGCTAGAGTGATTTCTATTCTTGTATCAACTATAGTATCTGTAATAATTTCGATGATTATATGTTTTCCATATTCTATCATTAAGATGGGTGATAATTTTAGTTTAAGTACTTATCTTATAAAGAGACTGTAAATTAATTTGTGCTTTTAAAGATAATTTCTACTTTATAGCAACAATTATTTATTTACTATTAATATTTCCCAATATATGAATTTTATTCTAATAAATTGTAAAAAATATATACTGG
>NZ_JACVWJ010000019.1:0-13030 GCF_020676075.1 Clostridioides sp. ES-S-0001-03
GTATATAGAATAAAGTACTAGTATTATTTTTAAATTCTACTAAGCTTACTCCAACGTGTTCGAGTACTTCTTTTTCTTCAATATCAAAATCTTTTTCTGAGATAAAATGAACTTTGATTAAATTTATCCCAGCATCAAATTCATTAGGATTATCTTTATAAACATCAATTAAGTATGGATAATCTTTTAGTTCTGCCTTTCTTTTGCAATCTTCGATTACATAAAAGCCTAATGATTCATTTAAACAATCCTCTGTTTGCATAAGCTTGAAAATTTCGAAGTCTTTCATTCTAAATTCTCCAACTAAATATATATTTGGTTTTTCCATTAACTATATCTCCTTTTATAATATTAATAATACAGCTAACCATGAAGCATATTCTGTAAGTGCAAATAAAGTTACTCCAACAATTGAAACAAATATACTTATTGCGATAATTAAATCATTACGAATTTTTAATTTTAATCCTTGTGAATTCATTTTGCGCTTAGCTTGTTTAGCTTTTGCTTCTTCATCTCTAGCTTTCTTAACATCTTTATGATTTCTTACTTTGTTTTGAATATCTTTAGGAACACCTTTGTTATTCATAGTATTTCCTTTTCCATGAGTTGAAGTTCCATCAAGTGCTTCTTTAGCTTCTACTCCTCCTTTTTTAACGTGTGTATGGTATTTAGTTGCATCACTTCCATGAGGTCTATGTACTGTCATTTTCCAACCTTTTCCTAAGTCTGTCCACTGGTTAAATCCAAATGTTTGCATTTCTCCTGTAGCATTTATTTCATCAGGAGATACATTAAACCTGCTAAGAATTTCTTCTAATTTATCTATTTTTTCTTTAGAAACTGTTCCTAAGCTTCTTTCTTTATAAACTTCTTCAAGTACTTCATTTAACTCTTTCTTATTTTGTTCAAAAGAATATGTACTTGCATAAGTCGGCATTGTGTAACTTAATATCAATAATAGCGATAGTATTGATATTATTGCTTTCGATTTTAATTTTTTCATAATAAATATCCTCCAATTTATTTTATTTAAAGATATAACAAATATAAAAATTATTTTTAGACATATATATCTACAATTCTTTAAATTCTATATAATTTTATTTATAAAGAATATATGTTGTGAGGGAGATTAACTTATGTTGTTATATTTGACTATTATAAATTCAGAAGAAGAAAGGAATAAATTTGAAGATATATATATTAAATACAAGAAACTAATGTTTTATGTTGCTAATCAAATTTTGAAAGATGAAGCATTATCAGAAGATGCTGTTCACAATGCATTTCTAAAAATAATTGATAATCTCGATAAAATAAATGATGTAAACAGTCCAAAAACTAAAGGATTCGTTGTTATTATAGTAAAGAGAATTTCAATAAATATATATAATAAGAGAAAGAGAGAGGAAATAAATGATATTAATGATGAGAGTTATAAATTTAATTCTTTAGATTTATCGATTGAAAAATTAGGCAATTACAGCCACTTAGGAGATGCTTTAAAGAAACTATCTGAAACAGATTTGCAAGTAATCCTATTAAAGTATAGCCATGGTTTTTCTACTAAAGAGATTTCTAAGATATTGAATATAAAAGAGGTTAATTTGTATAAGAAAAATAAAAGAGCATTAGAAAAATTAAAAAAAATTTTAATTGAAATGGAGGCGTTGTCAAATGAATGAAGATAAATTAGATATAGAAAAATTATTATATGAACAGCTTCCAAAAATAGAAGAAAAAATGTTGTATGAATTACCTTGTGATGAAGATATTGACCATGACTTTTCTATAGAATTTGAAAGCAAAATGGATAAACTTATAAAAGAAAATGAAAAAAAAGTAAAAAAGAACTATTATAAAAATTTTAAAAGAATTGCTATTATTTTTATAATAATTTTATCAAGTATAGTCACTATAACTACTATAAAAACAGAAGCTTTTCCTGAAAGCTTAATGAGAATAATGAAGAAGGTATACAAAGAATTTACAGATTATAATTTTATAAACCCTCATAAATCAAATGTATCATTCAAATATATAGAACCTAAGTATATTTCTACTGGATATAAAGAAGTTGAAAGAATTGAAGAAAAAAATTATCTATCAATATCATACAAAGATAAATCAGATAATTACATAATTTATCAAATGATGCCATACTCTAGAGATGTTGTAGTATTAGACACAGAGGATGCGTTTGTTGAAAATATAAAATTTAATAATCATTATGCACAGTATGTTGAAAAAGAAAATACTCAGCAATTATTATGGCATGATAAAAATAATATCTATATGTTATCTAAAGAATTACCTACAAAAAAAATAACTAGAAAAGATAAATCAGAGTTTATTAAAGTTGCAAAAAATATTGAGTAAAAATTTGTCTAAAAAAACGTCCTTTGTTTGTTATGTTGAATATATAAAATTTTACAAGGAGGTTTTTTAATGAAAATAAAAAACGTAATATCAATATTTGTATGTGTGTTAATTATGATGATTTCAGTAAATGTTGTTAGTTTTGCTGACGAATTTAATTCATCTGATATTATTTTTATGGAAGATGTGCAAGAAGAGGTAATACCCTTTTCAGTGAATATATTAAATGGAAGATGCAATATATCATTCTCTAATGGAAAGATTAATATAAGTGCTTCTGTTGTTGGAAAATCTGGAGTAACTAAGACATCTGTTATAACAAAATTACAAGAATTAAAATCTGGGCGTTGGGTAGATTTAAAGACATCTGCAAAGAAAACTGGAGGCAAAACTTGTTCTGTTACAAATTCATACTCTGCTACAAAGGGTCATACATATAGAGGTGTTGCAATCATTACAGCCGGAAATGAATCTAAAACACTAATAAGTACATCTCAAAAATATTAAAAATTTAAGAATTTTTTTGTGGTTTAAAAATGTTACTATTAGATTTTTATGCCCCCATAAATTTATTAGGCTTTGCTTAGTTTTATTTATGTTTTGGGGCATAAACTTCTTATTGTTTTTGGCAATTCAAAAATAAAATCATTTAAACTTTTCCTTTTGACTTTTAGCAATTATGTCATCTAATTCATCAGTAGTATACTTAGTAAATGTTTCATTGAAATTATGAAATTTAGTTTTCTGTCTAGGCATCTCACTAATTTTTTTATTAGTTTTATTTTGTTTAGTATCTGAAGAAACTATATTCTCTCTTTTAGAAAAATACTTCCTATCATCAAAATCTTTTACAAGAAAAGTTATTGACTCTACTTTTCTACCCTTCTTATTTTCAATAAATTCAATATTAAAATAATTTGTTGAAATGAGTTCCTCTATTGCTGGAATAATGACTCGTCTTTTAAAATCGTTATATTTATCATATTTATTTTCTAGCATTAACAATTCTTTTAAAACATCTATTTTGTATGTAATTGCACCTTTTGTCATTGTCCATAATCTAAGCAAATCATAAAAACGTTGAGCATATGAATTCCTTAAACTAAAAAATATTTGTAGGTTTATTGGAGTATAACCAACTTGGATATAGTTTTCTATTAAATCCAGTAATTCATTAGATGTCCTTACAGTAAAAGTTCTTTCATCTTCGTTATATAGCCAATAATATATAAAACTACATTCTCCCCAATTTTTACCACTCCTAATATAAATAGTTCCTGTTCTCAATTTAGTAAATATTTTACTTATAGCTTGGGATGTTGTATAATTAGGACTTTTCATAAGTTCCTTAATTTCTTCAATAGATATTGTTATTTCTAAATTTTTATTTTTTTGAAATTCATATAATAATCTAACAAATAATCTATTTTCTATAGTTTGTAAATCATATTTTGCCATTATAAACTTATTAGACTTCATTAAAACATTAGTTTTTTGCTCTTTAATGTTTCTCATAAATTAGTTCTCCTAAAGTATCTATTTTTGATAATTATAGCTTAATTATTAATAATACGTCAATTATAAATTATATCGCATTTAATTATCAAAGTGTCGTATTAGATTATCAAAGTGTCGTATTAGATTATCAAAGTGTCGCATTTAAATTATCAAAGTGTCGCATTTAAATTATCAAAAGGTAGTATTTACAATAATTTCAGCTAGGTCTAAATACTATTATTAAATACTATTAAATACTATTTATAGGTTTATTACTATTAATAGGGATATACTATATAGATAAATGACAAAATTTAAAATTGTCGTAATTAAAAATCAATAAATTAAGAAAAAATTTAACTTAAAAGTAAAAACTTAAAACCAAAAAATTGGCTCCTAAAATCAATTCTAAACAGATAAGGATAATTACCTTACAAAAGAATAAAAACTTATTTAACAGGCAATTAAACGCGTTATATGATGATTGTAGACTTGTCCTTAATGTGATTAAAACATTGATTTTAATTGTTGCGATATGTGCTATAATATTAATGCAAGGAAAATAATGGTTGAAAAGTGTAAGAGTGGCTATTTCCATATTTAAACGCCAAATTCCATAACGGAAGGAGGTGGAACAGTATGGTGATAAATTTTTTATTGAGTATACTAGCTGGTGTTATATCAGCTTTCATGTATGATAAAATAAAAAACCACTCAAACGCCAATAAGAGTGGTTTAAAAAAATAGTTCTTTAAATCAATTTTGATGGAAATAGCTACTCTTGTATAAAGTAACTCATTATTTCCTTGCTTTTATTATATCACAAAATAGACGCTAGCGTTTAAAAAAATAGTCTAAGAAGACATTATTGTTTAATATATTATATCCTAAATGAACTAAACTATTTACTATATAATAATACTAAACTACTGAGAAAACAATAACTTTAACACTAAGTTTATATTTATATAATCATACTCGAGAGTCGCACAGAACCTTAAATATATATTCTTAACTGGAAAAATATTTAATTAAAATACTCGCTTTATCATACTCAATTTTATAAAGTTTTATTATAAAAAATTAGGCTACGAATTATAAAAAGACATGATAATAAACTTATCATGTCTTTTGTTGAACTATTTATATATAAGGCTATGTTTTAATACAGTGTTGATATTAGAATCATTTTGAATAACAAAAAAAGTAGGGGGATATCGACTGACATACCTCTACTTTTTGTTCACATTATATTAAAATTGTTCAGTAACTATAATATATAGTTTAAAATTTATTTAGAATATCGGTTTATTAATTCAAACCTTTTAATCTCTTATAATAAAATATATAAGAGTGTATGCTTGGTATTATAACCCAAGTTAAAATTCCAACAATACCTACTATATTTCCATCAAAGAAAAATGACATAATAAACATTACTATTGCAATCGGAAAAGATAAATACCCTACCAATCTATGTGCAATTTTCCAAGTTTCTTCATCTCTTATCGTCCAAGGTAATCTTAATCCCAAATACCTATTAAAAGGTATCTTAGGTGATGCATTTCCGAAAATCATCATAAAAGCTGACATTAAACCAATAATTAATATTTTGTTATCTTCTGTAATAGATATTTGATTATCAGATGATGATGAAGCAAGTATAAAACAAAGTACAACGATAAGTAATGTAAACATATTTAAAAATCTAAAAGTTTTAACTTTAGGATTATTTTTCGATAGCTTTACTATATCACTTGCTTGTCTATCTAATACTACTAAAGAGATAATAGCTAAAATACCTAATATTAATATCTCTATATTTGCTTTTGACATCACAAATCCTATTACAAGCATTAAGAGTGATGTAATTAATAATATAATTCTTGTTAAATCATTTTTTTTCATAATATTTTCCTCTCTTTATTTTTTGAATATTTCCAAGAAGTTACCAAGAACTTCTTGAATTACAGAAGTATTAATAGAATAAATTATAAATTGACCTTTCTTCTCAGAGCTCACAAGTTCTGCTTCCCTTAAAATATCTAAATGCTTTGATATTGACGGTTTTGACATATCAAAATGTTCGGCTATTTCACCAGCACTCATATCTCTATTGTTAAGCAACTTTAATATTTCTCTTCTTGTTTTATCACTTAAAGCTTTAAATGCCTTACTCATATAATAACTCCTTTCAATCTTTTTATAGATATTTAACTAATTAGTTAAATATCTATATTTATATTATATTAAGCTTCTTAAAAAAATACAACTATTTTATTGAGTTATGACTATATTTTAAATAAATTATATAATTTAATACTAAAAAAGAGCATCCTATATTGATACTCTTTTACTTCGTAATATATAACAATTGCGTCTTGTTTTTATTATAGCATATTTTACCAATATATTACCAATTACATAAACTCTGGAGTTCTTAATTTGAAATAATGCTATAATGAAAATAGGACACAATTGCTATGTAATGGATAGTATTTTTTATAGTTATATTAGATATACATAGTGTATTTTTTTTAGTGAGTTAGACTATAATTGAGACATGAATTAAATACAAATAAAAGGGAGTGGGATATATGATTTCAAGTAAATTAAAATTGATATTAAGTGGAATAGCAATTTTAATATCTTTTTATGTATTTGCAACTAATGGTAAAAGTTCGTTTAATGCTTTAAATATAGGATTATTTCTAATATTTGCAGTATCATTTATAACCGCATTGGTTTCTTATATGAAAGATAAAAAATAAAGTAACTAATGTTTAAAAACATATATTATTTTGTATATCTATTCTATTTAAATTTCATTATTATAAACAAGGTTAACTTAATAAGGGATTGCTCAATAAATAAAAATGGAGTTTTCCTTATTAAAATATAAGATTCATAATTTTAATATTATACGAAAAAAAGTAGGACATATCAGCATGACCCTACTTTTTTGCTGTTAAAATAGTCTTATTATCAACATTGTTTTAAAACATAGCCATATATAAAAATTCTAATCAAGGTTTGTAGCAGAGGCAAATTTTTGCCATGTTGCACTACCAACAATTCCATCAGCAGTTAAGCCATAACTGCTTTGAAAGCTTTTAACTTTACTAAGTGTAGTGCTTCCAAATTGACTGTCTGCTTCTAAAGAATATCCAACTTTTTTTAATAACAATTGTACTAAATGAACAGGATTTCCTGAATTTCCGTATTTTACAATCGTAGAAGTGTTAACAGTATAGTTTTTATCTCCAGTAACCTTATAATATGAATAATGATAAGTTACTGTAAATGAACTTGCTCTAGCTGAATACAAGTCTATGTTGCTATAAGTTTTTAATTCACTAGGTGTAATAAAAATTTCATCATTAGGTTGTGGCTCTACGCCTATATCCAAACAATTTTCCTCATATTTATCTTTTATTTCTTGTGGTGCATTTTCATACATAAATGTATAACCAGATATAGTAAAGCTTTTTCCTTCACTATTTTGTGTTTCTGCAAAAACTGTGCTACCCATCATAAGGAAACAACAAGTAATTAGCAATATTTTTTTTAATTTTTTTAACATAATTCCTCCCTATAATTTTGAATATATTTTAATACTAGCAAATATTTAATCTATTGTTATAGTAAAAGATTTTTCTTTGCCTGTATTAACTGGCAATGGTGCATCTAAGGAGTGATTAATTGGCTTTGATATAATTGAATCAAATTTAAAATATGTAAATGATGACAATAAGCATAAAATCAATGCTATTAAAATACCACTCTTACCATTATTTTTAAACATATTATAAACTCTTTTTTCAAAATTTGATTTTCTGTGTAATCCAGTAGTGTAGCTATTTGAATCTCTTGAACTTCTTTCAATTGAATCTAAAATTGTGTTAGCATAACTTTTTATATTTTCAAGGGAACAACCTTTTAATACAACTTCATCACAATGTAATTCACAGTTATGATATATAATTCTATCAAGTAGATAAATAAAAGGATTAAAGAAATAAACACACTTTAAAAATAAAACCAAATATCTAATGTACAAATCTTTACTTTTGTAATGAATTAATTCATGTTTTAGAATCCAATATAGTTCATTTAAATTGTAATTATATGGTGGTAAAAGTATATAATTATCAAATAATCCAAAAAATGAAGGTGTATTGATTTCATAAGTATATTTTAGTTTAATGTGCTTTTCTATATTTAATTCTTTTAATAAATTATTATAAAGATTGTTTATTTCAAGATTTTCAATGTCATATGATAAGTCAATAACCAAACTCTTAAACTTTAAATATTTTATAAACCTATAAGTTGCAAGTAAAATAACAATTGTTAGATATATTATTAATACTGTATTTGAATAATCAACTTCATTTAAAATAGGTTTGTATTGAAATTTAGAATCAGAAATAGTATAAGTAAAATAAGAGAATGGAAAAAGTAATCTAACTATTACAATTAGCCAAATATAATAATTAAAACTCTTATTGAAAATTCTGAATATAGTTGTCCTTAAAAGTAGCAGAAAACAAATAACTAGACTACTTGTGATACTGGTTCTTAAAATATCTTTTAGAATTAAATTACACATATATAGTACCTATTATTTCTTAAGTTTTTTAATAAAAGCTCTCAAAGACGCCAATTCATCTTTTCCTATCTTTTCTTTATTAACTGAATCAACTAAACTTACAATAGAATCATTATGTACATTCTTTATAAAATCAGATGTTGCAAACTCTAAGTAGCTCTTTTTATTAATCAAAATTTTATAAGTAGTGTATGCAGGTTTTTTTGTAGGCTCTAAAAACCCTCTTTTAGAAAGCCTAGATAATAGTGTAAGTGTTGTCGTTTGTTTCCATTCTTCACTCATTATATTTACAATATCTCTTGATGTCAATACCTTGTCAGTATCCCAAAATAGCATCATTACTTTAAGTTCAGCACGTGGTATTTTTTCTATCATAATATGTTCCTCCATCCTAATGTTAAAAAAATTAATAAATGTAACTTTATTCTATTAAAATAGAGTAAGACAGTCAATTGTTTTTTGATGAATGATTTACATGTGTAGAGTAAATTAAAAGAAGTGTATCACTTGAAAAGTTTTACGTGCGTAGAGTATTTTTATCAAATTTCTTAATTTTTTTAATTGAATTATATATTCGAATATAAGAGTAAATCAACTTAAAAGATACAAAAAATTAATACTTACTGACATGTAACTGACAAATCAACAAAAATAAGAGTTGATAAAATAAGTGTATATATTGAAATTACTATAATCTATACAAAAATGGCATAAAATACTTATTTTTATGCCGTATATTACCGACATATAAAAAAGTCTTGTAAGTATTGGAATTACTAGTTTGTACAGGTTTTATATGAAGAATTGTCGTTTTGTAAAAAAGGTCACTAAAATTTATAAAAATAATTATTAACTGATATGAATTATCATAAAAAAAGGCATCTATTTCCATGAAAAAAAAATTTTCGTCTGCATGTAAAAATAGCTATAGTAATACGTACAAATGTTCTGTATTTATAGAGTTATTTGTATGTAAATTATATTTTAGATAGTATGTTTAATAGCTTAATAAACAAGGTTTAAGAGTAGGGGGGTGTATGCAGGAGATGAAGGTTGAGGAAAAATTTTCTTTCAGTGTAGTCCTTTCATTTCCACATCATAAAAAAGTATTGAAAGACTGTAAGTTTGATACCCCTTAATAAGGGTGTTATAACTTTAATTTTTTAATTTTGTAATCATGTTTTAGCCTATAAATATAGTGCTAATTATTTATTTGAATTCAATTTCGCTAAGAGGGGTATGGGGATGATAGACAGAGTTAACTTATATAAAAATATAGAGTTAGACAGTAACAAATTCAGTTTAAAGTTAAAAAAATATTATGAAAAAGAAATAGATATATTAACTGGTGAGGTAATAGAAAATATATCTTTATACATGTATATGATGAATGGAGTTAAGTTTTTATATGTTGTAAAATCAAAGAAGCTGATTGTACAAGGTAGATTAATAATGTTACTTAGAAATGCAAATCACGTTTATAATTTAGATGATGTCTATATACAAAAGGAAGAAATAAGGTACAAGGTTAACAGTAAGCTTAGAGAGCTGTTTAATTGCGATATAGATATACTAGATTTTAATGTTGCTACTGTAGAAATTAATTTTAATATATTTAATGTAAATGCAAGTTTATATATAGAATTGTTTAATAAAATAGTTGAGGATAGACAAGACAATAGATATATAAGTTATACGCATGAAAATAACTTACCTACCAATACAAGTGTATATTTAAAATCCAAGTACAACTATGATAATAATATAAATAAGACTTATGCTATAAACTTTTATAATAAGTATAATCAACTTTGTAATCTGAAAAAGAAAGCTGAGGAATTACAGGGTAATAAGATAAATATAACAGACAATGATTTAGAACTAGCAAAGAATGTTTTAAGACTTGAGATAAAATGTGCAAACTATGAAATAAGAAAGTATAGTCGTACATTTAAAGCCTACTTTGAGGATATATACTTATGTAGAGATATAGTTCTAACAAAGTACAAAAGGTTTATATGTAATACTAGACTAGACTTTTATAACTACTATGAAGCTAAAGATATAATTACCAAAACAAACAAATTAAAAAGAAATAGTAAGAAGAAGTTACTACAATACTTAGAATTGAGATATGCAAAAAAGAAAAAGTATTCTAAAGAAGAATTGAAGAAATATTTTAAGATGTTAGAGTTGTTAAATATAGCTCCTGCAATCATTCCGACTAGATATGATGTTAAAAAATTAGAGAGTCCAATTAAATTACTAGATAATAAATTATTTGATTTAAAGGATGTTCATAGATAGAATAAGAATATAACTGTAATACATATGTATTCAGATATATTTAAGAGGTGAAATATTATGAATTGGAATGATTTAAAAAAATGCGATATTAGTGACATTGTAGGGTATGTAAATGAAAAATTGATTGAATATAAAAGTCTTAAAAAGGTTTCAGATAAATTAGAGATTAATGAAAGTACGATAAGAAAATATTTAAATAGCAAGGGATACAGAAGAAAGGAAAATAAATTCGTACTTTTAGAATATACATGTAATCCCCGAAGTAATACAGTTGAAAATAAAGAAAAATCTTCAATTGGTAATCAAGATGATATAAGTAATACAGGTGTAATATCAACTCCAAAATTAAAAGAAAATATGCTCTATATATCACAAGAATCAGAAACTTTAAAAGAAATGATAGAGTGGTTTAAAATCAATAAAACTGGTAAATCAAATTCAGAAGTTATTGAATTAAGAGAAGGAATAAATATAGATTTACCTGAAGCGCCAATTAAAAGAACTACTATTAGAATTAATGAAAAAATATGGGATGAATTTAATATTTTAGTTGAAGAAAATAAACCCTATGATAAGCATGACTTAATGGGACAAGCATTAAAGGAATTTATTGAGAGGTATAGAAAATAAAAATATTAAAAAAAATATATAAATACGGAAAATTTTGCTAGTAAAATTTAATAAGTAGAATTATAATTAATTTATATTAAAAAATTGAATACAAAAAAAGACTACTGCTCGTATTAGGTTTGACAGACCTTCTAACGAGTTAATACCAACTACCGACATAGTTAAGTAACAGTAATCTTTTAACTATAGTTTAAAATACTAAATGTTTTGACAGAACATAGAGTATATAAAATATAGCTGTTATCTTCTTAGATATACATAAATTATAAGAGATGAAAGAAAAAAAATCAAGATGATAACGATAAAAGATAGAAATTACAAGCTTTGTTCAAGATAGTTGGACAAGGCTTTTTTTAAATGGTTTTATAGTGGAAGGACGTTTGACCAAGTGCAAACCGTAGGCTTGACAAAGCACAGGGGTAGCCGACAAAACGTTTGGGATAGCCAACTGCATATACATATATCTAGTACTATATGGACGGGCAGAAAGTAGTGACTCGATACTACAATAAATAAAAGCGAGGGGGGAGTTTCTTTGTGGAGCATCTATATATCTTACTATTGGGGGAAACGATAGAGAGCATTAAGTTGCAAAAGAATAGATGTTATAACTGTACTAGTCCTATAAAATGCCGATATACTGGGCAAGGAAAGTTATCCTACACTTGTTTGTAGGGTAACTATGTCCAATTTTAGCCTCTATCTAGGCAGTTTAGTCAAGTGCGTTGATTTATTTAATTTTATATTTTTAATTATTTTGACATAGTTATATATATTGTTTTAAAGGAATCTTTTTTAGGAAATAGAAATGTAAAAAAGTAATTGAAATTCTTTCTTAGAATGTCTAAAAATGAAGTTTATATTTAAAGATGATTTATTAAAGAAGAAAAATCACTTATCAATAACTATTAATTTTTTTGATTCTTTGGGGAATCAATTAATTTAAAAAAGACATAATAATCATTATGTCTTTTTATATTTCTTTATCTATCAGAAACACTGGCAGATATTACACATGTTTGATGTATTATTATTTTTTATTTAAAATTAATTTGATTATATCAGGTTTAGTTAAATTATGAACTCCCTTGGAAAATAATATTCCGCCTATTATTAAAAACATATAAGAATAGTTTTTAAATATTTGATTTTCAATTATGTCTCCAAAGCCTTTATCAGCTAAGTATCTTACTTTCAATGATAATGCTAAGTCATTATTAAAAAGTAATATTATAAAACCTAATACTATTAATATTAAATTAACTTTTAAATACATATTTTTATCTTCCATTTTTAATCATTTCCTTCTGTAATTATTTAAATTTATATTTACTCTTGATATAGATTACTTAAAGAGTTAATTTTAAAATTTAAGACATTAGGCTTTAATTCTGTAACTTGTAACAATTCATTATATAATTTAAATGGATTTTCATCATACATGTTTAAAAATCTTTTGATGTCTTTGTTTTTATGTATATAGAATAAAGTACTAGTATTATTTTTAAATTCTACTAAGCTTACTCCAACGTGTTCGAGTACTTCTTTTTCTTCAATATCAAAATCTTTTTCTGAGATAAAATGAACTTTGATTAAATTTAT
>NZ_JACVWJ010000020.1:0-10188 GCF_020676075.1 Clostridioides sp. ES-S-0001-03
TTTGAATCATTATTTTTTAACTCTAAGTTCTTTTATTAATTCTTTTTTGTATTTGTAATATGTATTTCTAGCTAATCCAACTAGTTTCATTACCTCAATATCCTTTAGGGTTCCTTTAAAATCTTTTGAATATTTTTGTATTTGTTCCTTAGCTTCTATTGATTTTTTTGTTGTTAGCTTTGTTCCTTTGATTTGCCCTATCTGCTTACCATTTAATCTTGCTGTCTGTATACCCTCTTTAGTTCTTTGCTGTAAGTCTGTGACTTCTTTTTCGCTTTGGATAAACGCTAGCTTGATTTGTTCTTTAGCTAGTGCAAGAAGGTATTTGTTAATACCTTCTAGTATCATATCTACCATTGTGCCTGTCATTTGTATATTACTTGTTAATGCCTGCTTGTATGTCGTTGTGTTTATATGAGCTTCTTTAATGAATATTAACTCAATCCCTTTATTATACAACTCTTCATATAACTGAAAACCTTCCTCGGCATTCCTAGACATTCTACTAACACTATCAAATACTATTGTATCATCAGCTTTTACTTTCTTAAGAAGCTTATCAAATTCTTTTCTCCCCTCTACTTTTGTTCCTGTAAATACTTCCTCAACTATTACAGCATTAGCATAAATGTCTTTTATATTTCTTACCTGTCTATCCATTGATTGTTGCTTTGTAGAAATCCTTGTGTATCCATATATCATTAGTTAATCCATCCTTTATTTAATGTTAAAGTATCAATTTTAACGTTCATTTATTTTGATACTCTAATATTAGCATCTATTTTTCTATAAATCAATGACTTTTGATACTTTGATAGCATACATTACTTTTGATACTCTTGATTGAGCTATTAATATTCGATTTCTATCTACCTCTTTACCTGTCTATTTGTAATTTCCTATTTAAAAACTCGGTGAACAGTAATCACCTATTTCAAAAAACTCTAGAAACAGATTTAGTTGTTGAATAGTATTACTAATTTATATAACTTATTTGTTTTTGACTTAATCTATTAGTTGTTTTCTATATAATTTGAGATTTTATATCTTAATTTATATAATAAATAGATTATGTAGAAATGAGTTTCGTACATGAAAATAAAAACAGTATAAAAATTAGGTTTATACTGTTTTTATTTAAAATTATTCCTTATGAAGACTTGTTTTTTATAGAATATAATTACAGCAATTAGTGCTACCAATATCAATAAAAATGTTATAAAATTTGCAACAATTATATAATGCTCATTTTTTTCAAATAAACTATATTGAAAAAAGTGAATAAAAAATTCATCTAAATAGAACAACAAAAATCTTGGGAATAAATATGAAATACATATTATCACAGAAGCTACTCCAATTAAAGAAAATACTTTTGTTGTTTTTTTCGATTTTATTTTTATATTAACTTTCCCCTTTCCACAAAATTATTTAACTAGTTTTTAGATTTCTCATTATTTAGAAAACCAATTTTCAAGTTATTTGTTAATTAAACAAAACTAATCTCATACTATTAAAAATAAATCTTACTTCATTTAATTTTGTAATTCTTGTTTTATTTTCTTGTTCCTTTTTAAAGTATAGCTTATTTTTAAGATTCAAGTCATTTGATTTTTTACTTAACAGAATTATTTTTTACAGTAAAACCCTTATATTAATGTATCTATAATATCAATTAAATTATTAAAATTTATACCTACTCTTTCATACACTATTATCATAACACTACCTCAGTTCATCTCATTTATAATGATTATGCAATATATTTTCAGTTCAGCAAAACTATATTTTTCATAACTTCAATATCAAATATATTTTAATACTTATTTAAAATACTTTTATTTCAAATATCTATAAAATACTACAGTATGGTCAAATTTTGGTTTTTCCGAACACGAACATATCACCTTTTTTATATCAACTATTCCTTAAATATTTTATATAAAATCGCCAAAATCTTTTTTATATTTACTAAGCTACCAAATTTTTAAAACAAAAAAATGATACATCAATAAGGATTATATTTCTATACAATATAACTCTTACTGATATACCATTTAAAAACCTCATGAGAGGTAAGGGGATGATAATTGTATAATTATCACATAAGTTCTTCTATTCTGTATATAGGGTTTATACTTAGATAATAGCAGATACTTTGTGTTTTTTCTACATTTTCCTATTTTTTCCTTACTGGTAAAATATGCTAATTTACATATAATAAAAAGCTTCAATAGTAATCAAACTATCAAAGCTTATCTTTATCTAATATCTATTATTTATATTTGATTGAAACATTTTGACATTTCGGATAGATTCTTTTGAAGCTTTTACTATATCAACAAGAACCCTTATCTCATATTCATTACAATCTTTTAAAACTTCGCTTAATTCTTTTTCAAAAACAACTTTGGAGTCTAAGATTGTATCACACAATAATTCATCTATTGATACCCCTAACACGTTAGCGATTGCGATTAGAGTTTGCAAACTTACAGAAGATTTACCCGTTTCGATGTTGCTCATGTGGGAAGGAGTTATGTTTATTATTTCTGATACAGTGTCTTGTGTAAGCTTTTTTCTTATTCTAGCAATTTTGATTCTCTGTCCAATAGCCTTAAAATCAAGTTCCATATACATGTATTCACCTTTCCTAAGTATTCACACATATTGTAACCTGTTCATAATTATATTATAATGAACTAACAAAAGTTTTATTGCCTATGCTACATAATAATGAACTATTGAAAGTATAATTTGCAATAGTTCAAGAAAGTGAGAATATAATGGATATACTAAAGATACCCGAAGCTGAATTTAAAGTCATGAAATTTGTATGGAGTAAAAACGATATAGTCACTTCTAAGGAAGTCATAAAGGCAATGCAAATTGAATGTGATTGGAAACCAACAACAACACTAACACTTTTATCAAGACTTGTTGTTAAACGCTTTTTAGCATCTGAACGAATAGGCAGAATTACACATTACACAATACTTATAACCAAAAAGGATTATAAAGTATCTGAAACAAAAAGATTCTTAAATGACATACATTCAAATTCATTAGAAAGCCTTTTAGCTTCTTTGAAAGATAATATTAAACATAAAAAATAGTACACCAGTATAAATAATATAACTTATACAAGTGTACTTTTTTTATATGTTACTCACTTAATTATCTTTTAAACTTATGTAAATACTTATGTTGATAGTTTTCAAATTGTTACATAACTCTTGTAAATATATTTTTTTATAACTTATACCTATTCTAAATCGTTTAATTATGTGATTATAAACCACTATTTCTATAAACTTTATAAAAGAATTAACCCTATAAATACCAAGAGAACTAAAACACCTATAAACATTTGTACTTTTTTATTGTTCCTATAATTTATCCATGTCATAACACTTAAAAGAGTTATAAATAATAAATTTATAATTACTATTGGTATTTTAATTACACCTAATAATTTTAAAATTACTAATACCATTGAAATTACTGAAATTACCAATGCTAAGTTAGGTAAAAAGTTTCTTTTCATATAAACCCCCTTAATACAAAGCAACATTTTTTAGTATTATTAGTATTTAAGATTAGCTATTAGATTAATCCTTCTAAAAGAACCTCTTTGTCTGCTTCATCAACTGTATTTAATAGCTTATTTATTCTAGTTTCAACTAAATGCTCTATACTTAAATCACTATCCATTAATCCTAATTCTTTTTTGATGTCCTCTATTTCTATATGTTTCTTAATAGTATAAACTCTAATCATTTTTTTATCTGTGACAGGGTTTGGAAGTATATTTTTATAGTATTTATAGGGCAACCCTGTCACACCTCTAAATCTTTTGCACTCAATAACAAAAATTGATTGTAAAATTAGGCTTATTTTTTTAATAGTTAACTTCTTTTTAGTCGCTAGAAACGTCTGTAAATCAACGATTAGGGCTTCTAGGTGTTCTTTTGTATAACTTGTACCAACTCCAAAATTGAAATTGATATAGTTGTAAGTATAAGTACCAATATTATCATCATTTATCAAAGAATTTGCGTATTTTCCATTAATTTTTCGATAAATTGTTGTATTTATCTGTTCAAAAAATAGATTTCTTTTCTCGTCTGACATTGTCGCAAGTTTCCAAGATAGGTCAATACTATAACTATTATCTAATACAAAATCACTGAATAAGTCTATTGTTTTTCTGCAATTATTATTAATTATTAGGCTATATAAATCATGTTCCATATAATGTTTTAAACAAATATTACTATCTATTCTCATATCATAGTGATATTTTAGTAAACTATTACTGGTCATTGACTTCTTAATCTCACTATAGCCTACCAAATATTTTTTATGTCCTTCTAGTTGCTCTATTGCTGATTTCTTCTTCTACCTTTTCAGCTTCTTTTTCTGTTTCTACTATCTCAATTTTATTAGTCAACGCTCTTTATATCTAGAGGACTATTATTTCATAAATACACACAATAAACTTTTACCCTAAAAAGGGGACAGTACTACGTACCCCTTAATACAAAGACCCCTTTTTTAACGCACCTATTTTTTTAACGTTGTTCTTACCTTAGATTCACTTATATTTAATTGTTTTGCTATACTTCTATTACTTAATCCCTTTTCTTTAAGTTTTAATAGCTCATTTTTTAAATCTAAAAGCTCCTGTTGTTTTTTTGTTAATCCATTTTCATTTCTTCAAGCTAACTTTATGCCTTCTTAAAGTATTTCGGGTGTCCTAAAAACACAAACTCGTATCCTAAAGAGGGAACAGGACTACGTCCCCCTTAATACAAAGACCCTTTTCAGTTGACAAATTATAAAGACTTTAAAAGTTTGCTTACTGCTTGTCTACTTATTCCAAGATTTCTTGCTATTTCACTTTGATTCAGTCCTTTACTTTTTAGTTCTAATAGCTCATTTATTCTATCTTGCTTTTCCTGCTCCCTACTTGTTAACCCGTTCTCATTTCTTCTATTTTCATTTCTTTTTATATTTTTTCTTCTATATTTTTCATTTGTGCCAATTATTGATTTAAGATATTTTTGTTCTTCTTCTGTTATTCCCAATAAATCTATCAATGTACTATTCTTAAATTTATATTTCTTGCCCTTATAAGCCGTTTCTGCACTCTTTGTATGTTTTACTACTTCATTATCCTTTAATGGTTTTACAAACTGTTTATTTAGCTCTAAGGTACATTCTAAAGCTTGTCCCTCATCTTCCATGAAGCAACAAGTAAAATATCTATATAAAAATAAAGTTACTTCTCTGCACCCTTCCATATCGTAATCTCTTAACTCACATATTTTTATCAAGTCGTTAAGTCTTGCATGATATAAACTATATTCATTAAATAAGCTAACGACTTTTTTAGGTCTACCTTTAACTTTTTTCTTTTTTTCTTTTAACTCTGGTAAATAATTTTCTTGTATCTCTTTTAGTGTATATGTATATCCATCATAATCAATTATCTTAACTTCTGTTTGTGTCTTGGAGTTAATTGTTCCTGTGGCTCGTAACACACGTGTAGGGTCTAATGCTTTCGCATCTGCTCCAAATTCTTCTAATTGATTATATATATATCTTTGTATTGCATACCAAAGTGGCAAGGCTTTACTTGGTACTGGTTCAAGTTTTAATACATAATATAGTCCCCTTCCACTATCGACTAGCATAGTTGGGTTTGGTATTATGCCATTTAAATCTTTTTCTATAAAAAATCTGACTGCTTCTTTTGTATAATTTGTATTGTAACAATCTATATCTATAAATATCGCATTTAATTCTTTTATATTTTCAATTCTTCTCTGTGGCTTATAAAAGGTATTATGACTTATATAAACATTTACTTTATTATCTATAAGCTCCGAATATCTCTCTTCTAATTCATTTATTTTATAGTGCCATTGAGTGAATTTTTGCTCTTTTTTACTTGCTAATGTTATGTATCCTTTTGACTTACTATGTATTACTTCTAAGTTATTTATATCATTTAACAGTATATTCTTTGCATTTGAACAAGTCATATTTCCCCCTTATTTTAGGAGTCAATCAAGTTCTAACAAGCTATGTATTTACATTCTTTTGTAAATCTCGTATAATTAACTTATATATGTTGATTAGACTCTAGTAGTATGATTGACTCTAGTTGAAAAGGTGAGTGTATGCCGTCACACAGGCACTCGCCTTTTGTTATTTTTTGTTAATTAATATTATATCATTAATAAAATTATAATTGACGGTTTTAATATATATTTTCAGTTCCTTTTTAAGCATAGTTTTTCTGCCAAGTCTATAAATTCAGCTAACCCAAAACCATCTAAAACGCCCATTCGGTATGCGTATTCTTTTTCAATTACACTGTTACCAAATACTTTTTCCTCAAAATCAATTAGCATTTTTTTATATTCTTTTTCTTCTAATATTTCTAATAACCTGCTCATGATTCTTTCAGATTCTTTTTTGTCACTTAAATATATTTCGTCATTTTCCAATAGTTCTTCTTCTACATTTATACTATATGTATCAAATCCAGCCCTTAACAAATCATCTTTTATCACTTTCAACTCTCCTTTTTATCTACATTTAAACCTTTTGTACCCTAGAATTATTTGTTTTGTAATCTTATATTTTTAGTTAAGTTTCGTTAGGTTTTTAATATATTTTCTATTTTTAATCACTCCCAGTATTTTACACTTATACTATAATATTAACTATGTACGATAATGGTTGTCAATAGTTAAATTGCGTACAATACATATCTTGTGTAATATGTATTTATATAACTAATGATTATAAGGGGGTTAATATGTATATACAATTAAATGAATTATTAATGTCTAGGGGTAAAAGTAAATACTGGTTATCAAAGCAAACGGGAATGACACCTCAAAACATTGGTCGATTAGCTTCAAATCAAACCACATCTATTAAATTCGATTCTTTAGAAAAAATTTGTATGGCTCTTAAATGTTCACCTAATGAATTGTTAGGTTGGGACAAATAAAAATATTAATTCTAAAGGGTTTATTTATAACTACTAGAAAGCTACTTTAGTAGTTATTTTATTTTGGAGGTCTAAACATGGATAGATATACATTTGATAACTTACCTGTTAAGGAGCAAATACAATATATTAATAATAAGCTCCTAGAGGGCGATACACTAACTAATACATGTAAAGATATTGGTATTGGTCGTACAACTATAAGAAATAGATTTAAGCAACATGGATATGAATTTAATCAAGCTAAGAAGCTATACATATCTATTGTTGAGGTTGTTGAATTAGAAAGTAGTTCAAAAGTAGTTACGGGCGACACTAGCAATGATAATACTTTAATTGATACAACTAACATTGATTTTAATAATATTTTATCTAAATTCAATGATATGAATAATAAACTAAATGAAGTATATAGCTGGTACGAATCACAAAGTAGTAATAAAGTAGTTGGGGCTGATAAACTAAATATAGATGATTTTGAAGGCAATATAGTCACTAGAAGCTATAAGGTCTATGAAGATATTCAAAAAGAGTTTGTAGCCTTCTGTGAAGCTAATAAAAAGTACAGGGTACAAGATATTATTAGTCAAGCTCTTAAAGATTTTATGGATAAATATAAATAGTTTACCTACTTTCTGACATTCTAAAAACTTTTCCATGAAAATCTCATTTTTTGGTTTTCTGTGAAAAATATGTACTCCTTCCAGTTCTCTATCTTTATTTACTTATTAAATGTGATGGGGGGCGTATTATATATATTTCTATCGAGCATATACTCATCAAAACATAGCATTAGTTTGATTATTATATTTCTATTTGCTCTAAGCTTTTATATATAATTTATCCCTCAATACATTGTAATTACTTACTTCTTTAGTTTTAATATTAATATTCAAATCATTCCTTTTTAAAGGTGCTATAAGTGCTATATAGACATTGCAACTTATATACTTTTTACGGGTGCAGTTGCATATGCAAAATCTTTATTTCCCGACATTTAACCATATGTAAATATTTATATCCTTTATTAGTCAAACATAGTATTTTAAACAACTCCGACTATCTTTAGTAGTAATATTTTACATAGCTTTACTAATGTATTTTTGCATCTGCAACCATGATTTTAAGTTGCAACACCCCACCCCCACACCTTACACAAAACAACGCCTATCTCCGAAGCCATATACCTACCTCGGTTCACATTTTTTAATTTTAAATGGTTATTTTTATCAAGGGGGGGCTAATTGTTGCACTTTTTTATGGCAAATCAAAGCCTTATATGTATTGGTATAGCTTCATTTGAAGTACTTAATTGAGTTGTTTCAATCTAAATTAAGTGAGTTTTAATCAATCAAAATATATAGGTTGCAACTTTATTTCAAAAGCATAATAATACCCTTTCAAATAAACATATAATTCAGTAATTCTATTAAATGATATAAAGCTATACACATATTGGTATCACTACCTTATAGCCTTGTAATTAAGTTTGTATTTTAAATATTCGAGTTGTTTTTTCCTTTAGTTTAGCGATTTTGAAATATTATAATATTAAGCTTCAATATTCCTTCACTATCATTTAATAATCAATTAATAATGGTTATTTTTTCTAAACAAGATAAAAACAATATCTATGCAAGTAATAGTAATACATACAAGTATATAAAAAAATGTACGATTACTATAAACTATTACATTTATTTTAGTTGTCTTTATCCATTGCAATTACTTACACATACGCCTATTTAATTAATCATTAACTATAAAATGTAAAAATAGCAAAGAAAATCGTACATTTTTAACTATAAATTAAGTTTCATAATGGCATTATCAGTTTGTTTTTGTACTATCCCAATATATGTTAGCGTATCTATTTGATTAGCATGGTTTAAAGCTCTTTGCGCTACTTCAATTCCTTTATCCTTAAATATATGTAAACCATGTGTTTTCCTCATACTATGAGTACCTATATTTAATCTTATCCTACAGGCTTTTGAAGCTTTTTTAATAATTCTATATGCTTGTGTAGTACTTATTGCTTCATTCTCTCCCTTTTGACTTTTAAATAGGTATTCATTAGTTGGTTTATTTTTGCAATATATATCTAATATTTCTTTCAAACTATCATTTATAGGCTTTCTTATTCTTTTCCCTGTCTTGCTTTCTCTTATATTTATTTCTCTTTTCTTGTACACATCTTTGACTCTTAGTTTTAAAATATCCTCTATTCTAAAGCCAGTATTTAACCCTAAAGTTATTAGAGTTAAATCTCTTATTTTACCTTTATTTCTAAAATATCTTTTAAGCTTCTCTATATCTTTTTTATTTTCAATAGGCTCTACTCTCATTTAAATCACTCCTATTTATAAATGCCAAAATTGGTGTTCATAAAAAACACAATATACACTTTTCCCTTTGGATTGTATTTGCCAAGCAAGATGCTTTTCTTATACTTTTAGTTTCAGCTAAGCAATCATGTAAAAGTTATTCGTCAGCTTCATCAACTCTAAAAACTCCCGATTTATTCTTTGCAAATACATCTGATAAATTTACTTTCCTTAAATCTAGTTTTAGTCTTTTTCTATAACTTCTTTTAGCTCCTTTCATATTTTTATAACATCTTATGTAAATATCTTAATACATTTATATAAGCAAAAAGTTGACAAAGTGTTGCTAAAGTGTTGCTAAAATATCTTTTTTTCTTGAGTAAATTAAAATTTTTACACAATGGGACTATAGAACCCTATTATATTTTTGGAAATTAAAAAAATGGATATAAAAGCAATTGCAATGCTCCCAACCCATTTGTATACTTCAAATTATAGCATAATAATAGACTAGTGTTCCTACTAACCTATGTTTTCTAGCAACACTTTAGCTTTACTAATATCTAAATATCTACTATTAATATCCAATACACTTTAATATGTTTGTACCTGTCCCTTAGCTTCTGTATAGCTTAAATCATTTCTTTCAAGAATCATTATGCATTCCTTTAAAGCTTCTTTTAATAGTTTTTTTACCATAGTTTTTTGAATCATTATTTTTTAACTCTAAGTTCTTTTATTAATTCTTTTTTGTATTTGTAATATGTATTTCTAGCTAATCCAACTAGTTTCATTACCTCAATATCCTTTAGGGTTCCTTTAAAATCTTTT